>NZ_BAABCA010000005.1:0-528722 GCF_039538365.1 Postechiella marina | reverse complement strand
TCAACATTTATTTGTTGAGGATTTTTTTTTGTTATATACTCAACTTAAAGTAAAACTTTATACTATTTATAATACGAAGGAAATGTTAATACAAACTTATCTATGGGGGCTACTGACTAATAATATACAGGCAAGCTTGTTTTTCTTGTATTTATTACTATTAATGTGGGATATTGGTTATACAAAGTATATGATTAATACTTTGCTTTAGCTAATTTGTTTTATTTTAATATTTGTAAGGTTTATTTTTTAATTAGACTTAAATTAATAATTCTAAGTTTAATATTTTTATTTATTTTAGTGTGCATGAATATAATTATCCAATCTACTTTAAAAACTCTTGAAAAGACTAAATGTTTATTGAATAATTTATCGGATGATCAATTATCTAATAATTCTGTACTTCCTTATAAATCTAGTATTGGTTCGCATATAAGGCATATACTTGATTTTTATACTTGTATTTTTAACTATGATAAGGACTTTAGAGTTGATTTAACTAAAAGATCTAGAAATAAAAAGGTAGAATGTGAATGTTATTCGGCTAAATGTTATTTAGAAGAAGTGATAAATAATCTTGTAGGTTTTTGTATTGAGGAGGATGAAATAAACGTAAAAGTAATTGATGACTTGGGTTTAGGGCAGATAGAAATATTATATAGTTTTAGTGCTTTATTAGCACAAGCAAATAGTCATACGATACATCATTATGCGATTATAAATTATATTTTAAAGGGCTTAAATATATATTTTGATGATTTAGAGTTTGGATATAACCCAACAACTCCTAAAGAATTCCTAAAAGTTAAATAGAATAAGAATTGAGTTAATTTTTTTTAAACATACTATTCATAATTAGCTTAAGGCCTTTAAATATTAGAAATACAGCAAATGCACATATTAGGCACCCAATTATTAAAAGCGGGATGTAAAGTTTATCGTCTGGTTTACTAAAAGCAAAGCTTAATAACACAGGACCCATAAATAAGCTTAATACTGCAAAGATTAATGTTTTTATACCTTTAAAAAGAATTACTTTGTCTGTTTTATTTTCCATGGTTATAATTTTGAATTGCTATTCGTACGTTTTTATATTTATTTAATAGTGATAAGGCTTCGGTTTGGCTAATTTTTAATTCTGACATAATCATTTTCGTACCTCGATCTACTAGTTTATTATTACTTAATTGCATGTCTACCATTTTATTGCCTTTGATATGTCCTAATTGAATCATGGTAGATGTTGTTATCATGTTTAGTATTAATTTTTGAGCTGTGCCTGCTTTCATTCTAGAGCTACCGGTTATAAATTCTGGGCCTACTATGGCTTCTATTGGATATTTAGCTGTTTGTGATAACGGGCTATTATGGTTACATGTTATACAACCTGTTATAATATTATTCTTGTTACATTTTTTTAGTGCGGATATAACATATGGAGTAGTACCTGATGCTGCAATACCAATAACAACATCTTTATTTGTGATGTTGTTTTTTAGTAAATCTTGCCAGCCTTGTGTTGTAGAATCTTCGGCAAATTCTACAGCTTTTCTAATAGCTGTATCGCCTCCAGCAATTAAACCTACAACAAGTTCGTGAGATACTCCAAATGTAGGAGGACATTCTGAGGCATCTACAATGCCTAAACGACCACTAGTACCTGCTCCCAAATAAAATAAACGACCGCCTTCTTTTAGTTTTATTACTATTTGATTTACTAAAGCTTCTATTTGTGGTATAGCTTTTTGTACTGCTATTGGTACTGTTTTGTCTTCGTTATTTATGTTTTCTAATAATTTAGAAAGACTCATTTTTTCTAAATGTGAATACTTGGAATCTTGCTCTGTTGTTTTTGTAAAATCCATAATTCAAAAGTACAATTTTTAGTTGCGTTAGGGATAGAAGCGACATCCTTTTTTGTATTAAATGGTATGTTTTATGATTGTATTACTTTTTAATTTAGTAATAATTACAGAATATATTACCATTTTTAAAATACGAAAAAGATATAGCGGATAGCCCGACATTTTGTAGTTATACGGAAAAATGTAACGCCCAAATTATACAAATAAAAAACCCCATATATTATTTGTTGCTAAATAGTATATGGGATTTTTTATTTATAAATGCTAGTTTTAAAAACGTTTAGTTATTTAAAATGGCATTAAAGGTTTTACTTGGTCGCATGGCTTGGTTAATTAAAGCTTCGTTTGGTTCGTAATAACCGCCAATGCTAATTGGATTGCCTTGAATTTCTTCTAGTTCTTTAACAATTATAGTTTCGTTATCTTTTAACGCTTTTGCTATTGTTGTAAACTCTGCTTTTAAATCGGCATCTTTAGTTTGGTTAGCTAGTGCTTGTGCCCAATATAATGCGATATAAAAATGACTACCTCTATTGTCTAACTCTCCTGCTTTACGTGAAGGGCCTTTTTTGTTTTCTAGTAATTTATCTGTAGCATCATCTAATGCATCTCCTAATATTTTGGCTTTAGGGTTGTTGTTTACCTGGCTAAAATGCTCTAAAGAAACAGCAAGCGCTAAGAACTCTCCAAGAGAATCCCAACGTAGGTGGTTTTCTTCTAATAATTGTTGTACGTGTTTTGGGGCAGAACCACCAGCACCTGTTTCAAATAAACCTCCACCATTCATTAATGGTACTATTGATAACATTTTAGCACTTGTTCCAACTTCCAATATTGGAAATAAATCTGTTAAATAATCTCTTAAAACGTTTCCAGAAACCGAAATAGTGTCTTTACCATCTTTAAGTCTTTCGCAAGTAAAAATTGTTGCTTTAATTGGTGATAAGATTCTTAAATCTAGCCCGTTTGTATCGTGGTTTTTTAAGTAAGTATTTACTTTTTTTATTAACTCGGCATCATGAGCTCTGTTTTCGTCCAACCAGAATACTGCAGGAGTTTCTGATGCTCTAGCTCTTGTTACTGCTAGCTTAACCCAGTCTTGAATAGGTGCGTCTTTAACTTGACACATTCTCCAAATATCTCCAGTTTCAACATTATGCTCTATTAATGTGTTCCCGTTTGCGTCTACAACTTTAACAGTTCCGTTAGATGGAATTTCGAATGTTTTATCGTGAGAACCATATTCTTCTGCTTTTTGAGCCATAAGACCTACGTTAGGAACTGTTCCCATTGTGGTAGGATCGAAAGCACCATGCTCTTTGCAGAAATTAATTGTTGCTGTATAAATACCTGCATAGCTACTATCTGGAATAATAGCTTTAGTATCTTGTTGTTGCCCTGCAGCGTTCCACATTTGACCAGAAGTACGAATCATTGCTGGCATAGAGGCATCAATAATAACATCACTAGGCACATGTAAGTTTGTAATACCTTTATCTGAATTTACCATGGCAACAGCAGGACCATTTGCGAAAGCAGCGTCTATATCTTCTTGAATTTCTTTTTGTTTTGTTTCTGGTAAAGATTTAATGCTGTCTAATAAATTACCAAAACCATTGTTTACATCAACTCCGGCTTCTTCTAGTGCAGTACCATGTTTAGCAAATACATCTTTAAAGAATACCCGTACAGCGTGACCAAATATAATTGGATCGCTAACCTTCATCATAGTGGCTTTCATGTGTAGCGATAGCAGTACATTGTTAGCTTTAGCGTCAGCAATTTCTGTTTCTAAAAAGGCTAGTAATGCTTTTTTACTCATTACTGTACCATCAATAATTTCACCTTTTAAAAGGGCTATATTATTTTTTAAAATAGTTACATTTCCGTTAACATCGGTATGTTCTATACTTACAGTAGTAGCATCGCTAATAGTTGTAGATTTCTCGTTGTGTGCAAAATCTCCAGCTTGCATAGTGGCAACATGTGTTTTCGAGTCTTTAGTCCAAGCCCCCATAGAGTGCGGGTTGTTTTTAGCGTAATTTTTTACAGCCTTAGGAGCACGTCTATCTGAGTTGCCTTCTCTTAATACTGGGTTTACTGCACTACCTTTAATTTTATCGTAACGCGATTTAGCATCTTTCTCTGCATCGTTTGCAGGTTCGTCTGGATAGTTAGGTATGGCAAAACCTTGAGATTGTAATTCTTTTATAGCTGCTTTTAATTGCGGTATAGAAGCACTAATATTTGGTAATTTTACAATATTAGCTTCAGGTTTTTTCGCTAATTCTCCTAGTATTGCTAAATCGTCCGAAACGCGTTGTTCTTCTTTTAAAAAATCTGGAAAAACAGCTAGAATTCTTGCAGCTAAAGAGATATCTTTAGTTTCAATATTTATTCCTGAAGAATTAACAAAAGCTTTTACAATAGGTAAAAATGATCGTGTTGCTAAAGCTGGAGCTTCGTCTGTTTTCGTGTAGATAATTTTAGACATTCGTTTCTTGTTTTTTTATTTGTTATTAGAGCCAAAAAAGCCTTAAAAGAGTAGCTTAATTTTTAGCCATGCGAATATACAAAATTTGATATTTAATTTAGTGTTATTATTAAAGGAAGTAAAGTGTTTTATAGCAGTTTTAACAGAAAACCAAAAAAAGATTAAGCAATAGTGAAATTAGTACTAAAATACATTGAAAGTTAAAAAAAACAAAAGCCATATCACTATAGAATTTTATCTATTTTGATATGGCTTTTTTGAAATAATAAGACTTTAATTATCTAGTATCTCTACTAAACTGGTTAAATACACTTTAACAGCATAATTTAAGTGGTATTATTTCAATGAAACATTTTCTGTTGTAATTTTCAAAATGTATTGAACTATTACGAAAATGCCTCTTATTAATTGTTTTTCTGGATATTTAGCATTTTATATATTACTTGAGTAATACAAAAACGACTAGATTGGCTTTAAAATAGTATACCTTTTACTTGGTATAATTTTTTTCAAGCTTTTTTAAACTGTGTTAAGTTCTTTTTGCATTTGCATTAATAACTAACAGCTATATCATATTTATAAGTTATTTACAATTAAACTTTAAAATATTAAAAAACAATTATTTATAATGAACGTTGTATTTAATCTTATTGTAAAGATAGAGAAATATTAAAGTTAAATGTATGTTTTAACAAATTAATTATCAACGTGTTATAAACTACACTTGTTAACTTTTGTTAATAAAAAAAGCCTTGACATGGTCAAGGCTTTTTTATGCTTTCGCTGTATTAGTATATTACTAGCGACGTTCTTCTTTAATTCTAGCTTTCTTACCAGTAAGACCTCTAAAGTAAAAGATACGTGCTCTACGTACTTTACCACGTTTGTTAACTTCTATTTTTTGTAATGCAGGTAAGTTAACAGGGAAGATACGCTCTACACCAACTGTACCAGACATTTTTCTAATTGTAAAAGTTTCTGCAGTTCCAGATCCTCTTCTTTGAATTACTACACCTCTAAAAAACTGAGTACGAACTTTTTCTCCCTCTCTAATTTCGTAGAATACTGTAATTGTATCTCCAGCGCTAAACTCTGGAAAATCTTTTTTTGTTACAAACTCGTCTTGAACAAATTTTATTAAAGATTCCATATCTTTATATTTATTTAATTTATTGATTCAGAACAACATTCACGATTTTCGCCAGAGGTTAACCCGAAATTGGGTGCAAATATACATAAAAAGTTGTAAGTTAAACGTTTTAAGTAAAAAAAAATGGTGTTTCCTTCAAGGTTTGCCTATTAGTTATATTTTTTGCAAAAAGAGGCAAAAGATATAGAATTTAAAATACTAATCGTCTAATAAATCAGGTCGTCTTTCTTTTGTTCTTAAGTAGGCCTGTTCTTCTCTCCATTTTTCAATTTTAGGTGTATTACCTCCAAAGAGTAACTCTGGAACTTTCCATCCTTTATATTCTCTAGGTTTAGTATAAATAGGAGGAGCCAATAAATTATCTTGAAAAGAATCTGTTAAAGCCGAAGTTTCGTTGCCTAATACACCCGGAATAAGTCTTATTATAGAATCGCATAAAACAGCAGCGCCCAATTCGCCTCCAGATAAAACATAATCGCCTATAGAAATTTCTTTAGTTATAAATTGATCGCGCACACGTTGGTCTACACCTTTATAATGTCCGCAAAGAATAATAATGTTTTCCTTTAGCGATAAATGGTTAGCAATACCTTGTTTTAATGTTTCGCCATCAGGCGTCATATATATAATCTCGTCGTAGTCGCGTTGCGATTTTAAGTGAGAAATACATTTATCAATAGGTTCAATCATCATTACCATACCAGCTCCGCCACCAAATTGGGTATCATCAATAGATTTGTATTTATCGCTAGTATAATCGCGCAGATTATGAAAGTTAACTTCTACCAAACCCGCATCAATGGCTCGTTTTAAAATAGAAGCTTCAAACGGACTTTTAAGCAACTCTGGTAAAACGGTAATAATATCTATTCGCATGAATCTATAGTTTTAGATGCGCAAAGATAATTTAATTGTTTTTATGTTTGAAGATGTTACTTATAATGTAAAAAAAAATCTGTAATTTTTAAATTACAGATTTTTTGTGTTTAACAAAAGGTTATTTAGACCCCTTTTTGTTTATTTATTTCGTCTTGTAGTTGGCGTCTTACTTTTTGTTCGCGTTCTAAAGCTGTTTTTCTGTGTTCATCAAATTCTTCTTCTATTTCAGCAAGGGCATGTTTGGCATCTTTAGTTATAGAATTACTGTTTTTAAACTTGTAAATAAAGAAAATAAGTAATGCTAATAAGCTACCAATTATACTCCACATTAGCATATTATAGTTTACTTTGCTCATTTGCATTCCAAATAAGGCCATGTTATTTTTTTCTGCATCAGTTTGGTTTAAGCTATTTTGAGTATTAGAAAGGTTTAACTTTAAATCGGTGATTTCTTTAGCTTGAGATTTAACAATAGCACGAGTATCGTTTAAATTTTTATGTACCGTTTTTAAAGAATCTAAGGTGTGAGCTTTTAAAGTATATAACCATGCTTGTTTTACAGCTTCATAAGCTTGACCATTTGTACCTTTAAAATTACCAGATTTTTTAAAAATAAATTCAAACTGACTATCTATGGTTCCGCTATTTAAAGAAAGTGTCTCATTTTCTTCTACAGGCTTAGTTTGCGCAGACAAAGAAAACGAAAAGATAAAAATAGCAACTAGGTTTGTAAGATATTTAATAGATTTCATTTAGGTTATCGTTAAAATAGGTTGTTTTTGGATTACGAATTTATAAAATATTGTTTAGTTATTATACTAAATAATAAAAAGCCTCAATAATTGAGGCTAATTTATATACGAAACTTAATGTATTTTAGATTATCTATTTTATTAATAATAAGTATAGCGTCTTACCTTTGCTATATATTTTGCTAAACGAATTACTTGGTGGCTATAGCCATACTCGTTATCGTACCAGATATATAAAACTATATTTTTGTTATCTGGACGAATAATAGTGGCTTTACTATCGTATATAGATGGGGCAGAGCAGCCAACGATATCGCTAGAAACTAACTCGTCGCTTAATTCGTATTTTATTTGTTCGACTAAGTCACCTTCTAAAGCATATTTTTTAATTATAGAATGTACAGCATTTAAAGAGGTTTCTTTTTCTAATTCTAAATTAAGAATAGCTAAAGACCCATTAGGCACCGGAACACGTATGGCGTTAGATGTTAATTTACCAGCCAAACTTGGTAATGCTTTAGCTACTGCTTTTCCTGCTCCAGTTTCTGTAATTACCATGTTAAGCGCTGCAGCTCTGCCACGACGGTACTTGCCATGAAAATTATCGACTAAATTTTGGTCGTTTGTATAAGCATGAATGGTTTCTAAATGTCCACTTTTTACTCCAAAAGAATCTTCAATAGTTTTTAAAATAGGAGAGATGGCGTTTGTAGTACAAGATGCAGCCGAAAAAATATTAGTTTTATCTGGGTTGTGTTCTTTATGATTTACACCGTATACAATATTTGGTATTTCTTTACCAGGAGCGGTAAGTAATACTTTATGCGCTCCTTTAGATTTTAAATGTCTGCTTAATGCTTTTTTATCTCTAAAAGCTCCAGTATTATCTATTATTAAAGCTTTTGTAATACCGTACGCAGAATAATCAATGTCTTCTGGTGCTTTAGCCGAAATAATATTTACTGTTGTACCATTGATTATAAGAGATTTATTATCGATATCTACAGATACTGTACCAGAGAAATCGCCATGTACAGAGTCGTTACGTAGCAGAGAAGCTCTCTTTTTTAAAATATCTTCTGTAATATCGCCACGGGTAACAATAGCTCTTAATCGTAATTGGCTCCCTTTACCAGTTCTAGCCATAAGCTCTCTGGCTACTAAGCGACCAATACGACCAAAACCATAAAGAACAACATCTTTAGGCTCTATATTTCCGTTTTTATTAGCATCTTTTAATTTAGAAGCAATAAAATCGGTAGCGCTGTTATGTAAATTATCTTCTAAATGAAACTCGTAAGTTAGTTTACCTATATCTAGTTTAGCAGGCGGAAAGTCTAAAGCCTTAATAGCTTGAGCCAATTCTACCGAGTCAAAAATTGAAATGGGTTTTTGTACAAATTTGCCAGCGTATTCGTGAAGATTAAGAATTTGACTTACATTTTTATCTATTAATTGATTTCTAAAAAGTACTAGCTCTATGGACTTATCGTACCAAATATCGCTCACAATTTTTATAAATTCTACAGTAGCCCTTCTTCTGTCTGCTTGAAAAGCCAATTCATTTTCATAAGTCTTATTAAAACTCATAGTTTAAAAATTTAGTTTAGTAGTTGTTTTTTTGCAAAAGTACTATATTTCAAACGTTTTCGTAAGCTATTAATTAAAAAAAATAACCTCTTTAATTTTACTTAAAGAGGCTAGTTAATTTTATAATATTTTAATTACAATTATCTAAAGTTATAACGTTCTTTTTCTCCATTTTCGTTAATTAATTCTATACGCAATGGCTCGTTTGGCGATTGGTTTTTAATAATGTTTTGAGCATCATCAACAGAATTAATTTTTTGATCGTTAATAGCGGTAATAATAGTACCTTCTTTAACGCCATTTTTTCTCCAGTAATTAGCATAATCATTATTTAGTTTCATAATTTTTATACCATTAGGCGTATTATTTTTCTTTAACTCCTTTGGTTTTGCATTTTTTACTTGACCAACCAATGGCATAATAAAAGTTTCGTTTCTTACTAGTTCTACAGGTATAGTTTTTAAGTTGCCATCTCTAGAAAAAGTAACATAAACCGTATCTCCGGGACGTTTAGCACCTAAGTGTCCGCTTAAATCAGAAAACTTAGAGATTTTTACATTATCAATTTCTTTAATAATATCTCCTTTAGTTAATCCAGATTTTTCAGCACCAGAATCTTCAACTACGCTATCAATATAGAAACCTTCTGTATCATCAACACCTATTTGCTCGGCTGCGCTACTATTTAATGTGCCTCCTTGTACACCAAGTATTCCGTTTTGTACATTGCCATACTCCATAATATCTTCTATTACTTTTCTTGCAATATTACTAGGTACAGCAAAAGAGTAGCCAACATAAGAGCCAGTTTGCGATGTAATTGCAGTATTAATACCTACTAACTCTCCGTTAGTATTAACTAATGCGCCTCCAGAATTACCAGGGTTTACAGCTGCATCTGTTTGTAAAAAAGATTGGGTACTATTACCAGATAAATCACGTGCTTTAGCACTAATAATTCCTGCAGTAACAGTTGATGTTAAGTTAAAAGGATTACCTACAGCTAATACCCATTCTCCAATCTTTGTATCGTCAGAGTCTCCAAAGGTTACAAAAGGTAAATCTCCATCGGCATCAATTTTTAAAAGAGCAATATCTGTTTTTTTATCTGTTCCAATAATTTCAGCAGTATACGTTTTATTATTATTTAATGTTACCGTTAATTCTTGAGATTTATCTATAACGTGGTTGTTGGTAATAATGTAACCATCGGCATTAATTATAACACCAGATCCGGTTCCCATTTGTGCACGTTGCGTGCTTCTGCCAGAAAATAAATCTTGTAAAGAGTATTGGCCAGAACTTAATGTTACATTTTTTACGTGCACCACAGCGTTAACTGTATTTTCTGCAGCTATAGTAAAATCTGGGGTTTCGTATGCTTTATAAACGGTATTATTTGTAGGTATAAAAGCTGGTTTTGTTTCAGTAGTATTAACTACCATTGTTTTTTGGTCTTCTATAAATAATTTATAAGCTCCAAGTGTTAATGCACCACCCAATGCAGAAACTAGTACTAATGATAAAATCTTCTTCATGTTTGTAAGTGTTTTAATTATCTGTTTTATCAGTTATTATAATCGTTTTATTAATATGTTTTTTTCTAATAACAATTAAAATTACTTATTTATTGAATTCAATTTTATGTTTTAACGATTTTTAACGTCAATTTTAACGTGCGTTTAACAATCAAAAATATGGTATAAGTTTTATATCTTTGTGCTTTATATATGCAACAGACTTTTTATAAATATCAAGGAACAGGAAATGATTTTGTGATGATTGATAATCGTCAACAAACATTCAATAAAAATAATACAAAACGTGTTACAGAGTTGTGTGACAGGCGTTTTGGAATAGGAGCAGACGGACTTATTTTAATAGAAAATCATGCCGATTTAGATTTTGAAATGATTTATTTTAATGCCGATGCTAGTAAAAGCTTTTGTGGTAACGGTGCGCGATGTGCTGTTGCTTTTGCGAAGCAATTGGGAATAATTAATAATAGTACAACTTTTGAAGCTATAGATGGTGTGCATAATGCCACTATTAGCAATGGTATTGTAAAATTACATATGGGAGATGTTGATAAGGTTGAAAAATATAAAAGTCATGTATTTTTAAATACCGGTTCGCCACACCATGTACAATTTGAAGATAATATTGATACTTTTGATATTAAATCGATTGGCGCTAAAATTAGGTACGGAGCACCATACAATGAAGCAGGTAGTAATGTTAATTTTGTAAAAAAAATTGATAACCAGACTTTTAGAGTGCGTACTTACGAGCGTGGGGTGGAAGACGAAACCTTGTCTTGTGGTACAGGTGTAACTGGTGTTGCTATTGCTATGCATGCTACAAAACATACGACTAGTAATCTTGTAAATTTAAATGTTGAAGGTGGTGAATTACAAGTGTCTTTCGATGCTCAAGACAATAATGCGTATTCTAATATTTGGCTTATTGGACCTGCTAAACTAGTATTTAAAGGTAGTATATGATAACTCTTAAAGGAGAACATATTTTTTTACGTGCGCTAGAACCCGAAGATTTAGATTTTATTTATGCTATTGAAAACGATGAATCTATATGGGAAATAAGCAACACACAAACACCATATTCTAGATATTTAATTAAACAGTATTTAGAGCATGCCCATAAAGATATTTACGAGGTTAAGCAACTGCGTTTGGTTATTTCAAATTATAAAAATAGAGCTTTAGGCCTTATAGATTTATTCGATTTCGATTTTAAAAACAAACGTGCAGGTGTTGGTATTTTAATAAAAGATAAAATTAATCGAGATAAAGGTTATGGGCAAGAAGCGCTACAATTACTTATAAATTATAGTTTTTCGCATTTAGGATTGCATCAATTATATTGTAATATATCCGAAGAAAATAAAGCTAGTGTTAAACTGTTTGCTCATAATGGTTTTACGCAAATTGGATTAAAAAAAGACTGGAACTATGTAAAAGGTTCTTTTAAAAACGAATATTTATTTCAGCTTATAAATAATTAAATGTATATAAAAAAAATACTTCTAGCCATTGCGCTTTTAGGCCTAGTTGCTGCAGCAGCATTTTCATATTTTGTTTATTCAACTATGTTTACTGCTAATACAGCGTTTAATAACGAAAAAGCTTTTATTTATGTCAAATCTAACGCCACTTATAAAGAGGTGCGTCAACAGTTAGAACCTCTTTTATTGGATATAGATAAGTTTGATGCTCTGGCAGAACAAAAAAAGTATACCACAAATATTAAAGCAGGACGGTTTGCTATTACTAAAGGCATGAATAATAATGATATTATTAATTCTATTAGAAGTAAAAATTTACCAGTAAAGGTGTCTTTTAATAATCAAGAAACGCTAGAAAAATTAGCAGGGCGTATTAGTATGCAGATAGAAGCAGACAGTGTATCGTTATTAAAGGCAATGACTGATAAGACGTTTTTAAAAACATACGATTTTAATAAAGCCACATGTTTAGGTATGTATTTACCAAATAGTTACGAGTTTTTCTGGAATACATCTGCCGAGAAATTTAGAGACCGCATGCTTGTAGAGTATAACCGTTTCTGGAACGATTCAAGAAATAAAAAAGCAAAAGCTATAGGTTTATCTAGAGATCAAGTTATTGCATTGGCGTCTATAGTTTACGAAGAGTCTAAGCAAGCATCAGAGCAACCAAGAATTGCTGGTGTATATATGAATAGAATAAGAATAGGTATGCCATTACAAGCAGATCCTACATTAAAATTTGCTGCATATCAACTACCTAAGTATAAAAATACAGTTATAAAGCGTGTTTTAAATGTACATAAAGACATAGAGTCTCCTTACAATACTTATAAAAATAGAGGTTTACCACCAGGACTTATTGCAATGCCAGATATATCTGCTATTGATGCAGTTTTAAATTTCGAAAAACATAAATATATATATTTTGCAGCTGATGCTAAACGTTTTGGATTTCATAAATTCGCTAAAACATTATCTCAGCATAATGCTAATGCGAGAGCATATCAAAGTTATTTGTCTTCTCAAGGTATTAATAAATAGTGCGTTTTTTTCGGTTTACTTATATCATTTTATTTAGTTTTATATCTGCATCTTCTTTTTCGCAGTCTTCTTTTAGCTCGTTTTTAACACCAAGCGATACCCTAAATGTAAAACGAAAAAAAGCAATTATAATTTCTGAAACTGCTTTTACAGGTTTAACTCTTTTAGCTCTAGATCAGTTATGGTATGCAGATTATGAAAGGTCTAAATTCCATACCTTAAATGATAATAGTGAGTGGATGCAAATGGATAAACTTGGACATGTATTTACATCTTATCAAATGGGAAAACATGGCGCTCAATTATTAAATTGGAGCGGAGTAAGCAAAAAAAATCAATTAATTTATGGTGGTACTTTAGGTTTTGGTTTTTTAACAGCTGTAGAATTGTTAGATGGACATTCTAAAGAATGGGGGTTTTCTTGGGGCGATATAATAGCAAATGGAACAGGAACTGGGCTCTATATTGGTCAAGAATTACTATGGAAAGAGCAGCGTATAGCATTAAAGTACTCTTTTCATCATACAAAATATGCGAAAATGCGACCAGATAAGCTTGGAGAAAACCTTTTAGAACAAGTTTTAAAAGACTATAATGGCCAAACTTATTGGTTAAGTACAAACCTTCACGCTTTCTTTAAAGAAAGTAAAATACCAAAGTGGCTAAATGTAGCAGTAGGGTATGGAGCTGATGGCATGTTGTCTGGTGTCGAAGGGTATAAAGGTCTTGATAATCAGGTGGTAAATACCATGCCAAGATATAGGCAATATTACTTAAGTTTGGATGTTAACCTAAGTAATATTAAAACAAACTCTCCTTTTTTAAAGACCATTTTTAGCTTTTTTAATATGATAAAAATACCTTTTCCAACTCTAGAAATTAATAAAAAAGGGTGTGTATTTCATCTATTCTACATTTGATATTGGCTGATTAACGATTTATTTTGATAAAAACGTAATAATGCTTACTTTTGCACGCTCAAAATTTCAAGTGAATTAAAATTGTAATTTCACTGAAGAATTTAGAAACCATGACAAAGAATATTACAAGTATTTTAGGTCTAACATTATCAATTGTTTTTTTATTGTTAATGTCTTTTTCGTCAAACGAAGAGCTAGATTTAAAAAAGTATTCAACAGAAGGCTTAGTATTAAATTACACGGTAAGTCTTGATGGAGGTATTAAAGATAATACTTTGGCATCTAAAGAAGGAAACAAAATTTTTTCTCCATATTTAGGAAAATCTTTTGTTGGTTTTAAAGAGGCGTTGGCCTTTAAAGAATCTGGTGGTAATTATTTTACTGTCAACACTTATGGGTATTTAGGGAAATACCAATTTGGACGAGGAACTTTAAAATTAATTGGTATAAACAATACCGATCAGTTTTTAAAGAACCCTAAACTTCAAGAAAAAGCTTTTATTGCAAATGCGCAAAGAAATAAATGGATATTGCGTCGTGATATAAAGAATTTTGTTGGAAAACGCATAAATGGCATTGTTGTTACCGAGTCTGGTATTTTAGCTGCAGCGCATTTAGCAGGTCCTGGAAGTGTAAAAAAGTATTTAAGAAGTTATGGTTTAGATAACTTTGCTGATGGTTATGGTACCACGGTACGTTATTACATGAAAAGATTTTCGGGTTACGATACTTCTTTTCTTAAACCAAATAAAAAAGCTAAAGCAAATACTATTTAATAGTTTTTTAGCTTTTATGAATTATAAAAATAGTAGGTCTCTTGTGGAGGTCTACTTTTTTTTTGCTCCAATTGTTGGCTGTATATGTTTTTATGTATTCGGTAGGTAAAGTAATATCGCAAGCTACACATATGTTGGTGTTACCGCCTAAAATATTCGATAGATCTTCGAGCATTTTATTATTTCTATAAGGAGTTTCTATAAATATCTGGGATTGATTATGGTCGAACGATAAACGTTCTAATCGTTTAATTTCTGCTTTGCGTTCGCTCTTGTCAATAGGTAAATAACCATTAAAAGAAAAACTTTGACCATTCATTCCAGAGCTCATCATGGCCATTAAAATAGACGACGGTCCTACCAACGGAACTACTTTAATATCTTTTTCATGTGCTAGTTTTACAATATCTGCACCTGGATCTGCTACACCGGGGCAACCGGCTTCAGATAATAATCCTACGTTTACACCTCGTAAGCAAGGTTCTAAAAACTCTGGCAATATGCTACTGTCTGTAAATTTATTTAAATGAAAAATCTCTAAATTAGATTGTACTTTACTAGAATTAATGCGTTTTATAAAACGACGAGCAGTTTTTTCGTTTTCAACAATAAAAGTATCAGTAAGTTCTATTATTTTTTTTACAGACATAGGTAACACTTCTAAAGGCTCGTTGTCTCCTAAAGTTGTTGGTATAAGATAAAGTTTTCCTTTTTCGGTGTTCATAAATCAAAGTTGTTAAGTAACGGTTGAATGTTAAAAATACTAAAAAGATTAATGTTAAATTAAATCTTTAGCTATTATAGTACAAGCTTCGTTTAGCATTTTGTATATGTTTTCGAAACCTTGGTTACCTCCATAATAGGGGTCTGGTACGTCGTAATTTTGATCGGGATAAACCGTGTTAAGTATGTAATTTACTTTAGTTTTGTCGGTTTTATTACTAGCTAATGCTATAACATTGTTGTAGTTTGAAGTGTCCATAACATATATATAATCAAACACATTAAAATCATCAGCAATAAATTGTCGTGCTTTTAAATTCGAAATGTTTAAACCGTATTTTTTAGCAACAGCAATAGACCGTACATCTGGAGAATTACCAACATGATAGCTTGCTGTGCCAGCAGAGTCTACTAAAAATTTATTCTTTGGTAATTTAGATTTTAAAATACCTTCCGCTAATGGAGATCGGCAAATGTTACCTAAACAAACCATTAGAATTTTAGTCATAACTAATGTGTTTTAAACAGATAGTTTTTTGGTAATGTCTTCTACGTATTTTCTAAATTGTTTGTCTGTAGACGACAGGTTGTCTACAGTTTTACAAGCATGTAATACTGTTGCGTGATCGCGTTTTCCTATTTGAGAACCAATACTAGCTAAAGAAGCTTTGGTTAACTTTTTTGCAAAAAACATAGCTAATTGCCTAGCTTGTACAATATGACGTTTTCTCGTTTTAGATTGTAATGTGTCTACATCCATTTGGAAATAGTCTGACACAATTTTTTGAATATAGTCTATAGAGACTTCGCGCTTGGTGTTTTTAACAAACTTTTCTACAATTGTTTTTGCTAAATCTATTGTAATCTCTTTTTTGTTGAAAGACGATTGAGCAATTAACGAAATAATAGCTCCTTCAAGTTCTCTTACGTTGCTTTTTATGTTTTTAGCAACATATTCAATAATATCTTCAGGCATTTCCACACCATCACGATATAATTTGTTTCTTAAAATAGAAACTCGAGTTTCAAAATCAGGGTTTTGTAATTCAGCAGAAAGTCCCCATTTAAATCGAGATAATAAGCGTTGCTCTATATCTTGCATGTCTACCGGAGCTTTGTCACTTGTTAAAATAACTTGCTTCCCGTTTTGATGTAAGTGATTAAATATATGGAAAAACACGTCTTGCGTTCCTGATTTACCAGATAAAAACTGAACATCATCAATAATAAGGACATCTATAATTTGATAGAAATGAATAAAATCGTTTCTATTATTTTTTTTAACAGAGTCTATATACTGTTGCGTAAATTTTTCGGCAGAAATATATAAAACGGTCTTTTCTGGGTGCTTATCTTTAATGTCTACACCTATAGCATGTGCTAAGTGTGTTTTTCCTAAACCAACACCACCAAAAATTAATAGCGGATTAAAAGATGTGCCTCCTGGTTTTGCAGCAACAGCTAAACCAGCACTTCTTGCTAAGCGATTAGAATCGCCTTCTAAAAAGTTTTCGAAACTGTAATTAGGGTTTAACTGAGATTCAATTTTTACATTTCTAATACCAGGAATAACAAATGGATTTCTTAATTCTGGACTTTTATTGTTAAACGGAATATCTACATCTTGCGCTTTTACAGATGTTCTATTAGAACTAGGAATTTTTTCTGTGAAAGGTTGTTTATTGCCATACGTGTTTTCCATTTTAATTATGTAAACAAGTTTGGCTTTCTCTCCAAGTTCTTTAGTTAAAGATACTTTTAGTATTTTAACATAATGCTCTTCAAGCCACTCATAAAAGAATTTACTAGGTACCTGAATGCTTAAAGCGTTATCTGTAAGTTTAACTGCTTTTATTGGCTCGAACCAAGTTTTGTATGCTTGCGGTTGGATATTATCCTTTATGAATTCTAGACAATTATTCCATACCGATTGCGCAGTTTCACTCATTAATTCTAATTTATAGTTGTTTTGTTAGTTAATTTGATAGGTGAATATGAATTATTTTCTTTCCCCCAATTGCGCTGCAAATATGTGAACAAAAATCTTAAAAAAAAAATGATTTTCTATTGATTTTTTAGAAATTTTTCCGCATGTTTAAACGATAATCGAAACTACAAAAAAAATATTAATTACAGCTATGAAATTCGACGAAATACAAATAAGAGTGAGATACGGTGAAACCGATCAAATGGGGGTAGTTTATCATGGTAATTATGCATTATATCTAGAAATGGGACGTATTGAGTGGTTGCGAAAACTTGGTGTTTCTTATAAAAGCATGGAAGAAAACGGTGTTATGTTACCTGTAGTTTCTTTGAATATAAACTATAAAAAATCAGTGGGTTATGATGATGTAATTAATGTAAAAACACAACTCAAAAACAAACCGTCTGCCAAGATTGAATTTGAATATGTAATAACAAATGAAGCTGGAGATATTTTAACCACAGCAAGCACTGTTTTGGTGTTTATTGATACTAAAACGAATAAACCAATGCGTGCACCAAAATACATACTAGATGTTATTGATGAATTAGATTAAGCTTCTTTTATTGTTATTTCGTAGAGGTTATTAAAAACTTCTAAAGTGCTTTTAGCATCTTTTTTTCTAACAGAAATTTTAATATCGCAGCTTAATTCGAGTTTCTGACTTATTATTTTAAGATTTTTCTCTTTAATAATACGCATCACTTTGTTCATGTTTTTATATTCAAAAGAGATAGTGTAATTAATATTAATGGTTTTTTCTAAAATTTTAGAAGCTTCTAATGTAAGTTGCGCCGATGTTTTGTAAGCATTAATTAAACCTCCAACGCCTAGTTTTACTCCGCCAAAATAGCGTACCACTACTATTAGTATGTTAGTAACGTTAAAGGATTGAATTTGACCATAAATTGGCATCCCCGCAGAATTGCTAGGTTCTCCATCGTCATTTGCTCTAAATGCAATTTTTTCGGTTCCTATTTGATAAGCATAACACCAGTGTCTTGCAGCGTGATGTTGTTTTTTTAATGTTTCTATAATAGGTTTTACGTCATCTTCTGTAAAAACAGGAAATGCATATCCAAAAAACTTACTGTTTTTATCTTTGTATAAAGTTTCTTTGCTGGCTACGTTTATAGTGTTGTAAGTGTCTTTTTCCATGGTTTTAAGAAATGCTAATTAGTATTATAGATACAATTGCAAAGCCAATACCTATCCAGTTTTTGATGTAGAGTTTTTCTCTGTAAAGCAATAAGCCTAAAAGAGTTGTAAGCATAACAACAGCTACATTGTTTATTGTAAATATTGTGGAACTTTCGAAAGAGTCTACTTGTAGAGCTTTTAGTAATAGATAAATAGAATAATAATTTACAATGCCTAAAACAAATCCGCCAACAACACTTTTGTAGTTAAAGTTAATTTTAGTTTTAATACTTTTTGCTCCTAGAGTAATAACACCAATACAGCCTGCAATAAAAAATATAGTTGCAGAAAAAATAGGAATTCCGTTTTTTGCTACATGTGTTGTTTCTATGTATTTAAGCGTGGTGTCTAAAATACCAGAGCCTAAAAAAAGGGTTAAGGGAAGCCATAAGCCTTTAGTTGTAAAACCTATGGATTTGTTTTTAATAGATGTTAAATATACAGCAACTAAGGCTAAAATAATTCCGATAACTTTTAAAGCATTAGCGCTTTCGTTATAGGCGTATAACCCAAACATTATAGGTATAATAACACTCATTTTACTGGCTACTGATGCAACAGATAACCCGTTACGTTGTGCAGTTAAAGCCATTACATTAAATATAGATATAAATAAAAAGCCTAAAAATAAAGCGCCCAAAAACCATTTGGCATTTATAATGTTGGCTATAGAAATTGGAGCGTCGTAATTTAATACTCCAGTAAAACAGGCTATTGCATAATTAATTATAATAGCATGAAAAGTATTTACATTGTATTTTGTAAAGCTTTTAAAAATTATAAATATTAAAGTAGATGCAAGTATGCTAAGAAGTAGAAAAATCAAAATAGGTTATTATTTATCTTAAAAAGTTGGCTTACGTCGTCTGTTTCGGGGTTTAAATGCCAAGTGTTAATGCCTAGTTTCTTAGCAGATTCTATATTATCTTTATTATCGTCTATAAATATACATTCGTTTGCTTTAAGTGTGTTTGTGTTTAAAACAAATTCGTAAATATCGTTATTAGGCTTACTTAAATTAATTTCGTGAGATAAATAAAAGGCATCAAAACAAGCTTTAAAATCGTTGTAATAAGGTACGTTTTCTTTTATCCAATTTATATGTAGGTCGTTTGTATTGCTTAAAAGAATTAGTTTGTATTTTTTAGAAGCTTTTATTTCTTTTAAAAAGTCAAGTCTGTGCTCTGGGAAATCTTTAAGTATATAATTCCAAGTGTTAATAACATCTTCTTTTGATAAGTTTGGGAAATTTTCAAGATAAAATTCAATAAATTCTTCTGTAGATATAAGGCCTTGTTCGTATAAGCCATTAAAAGCTGTTATTTCTTCGGGTATTTCTTTAACTTCAAGTTTTTTGTATGTTTTAGCAATAGCGCCTGGTATATCTAGATTTATAAATACATTACCAAAATCGAATATAATTGTTTTAATCATTTTTATATATTTTAAGAATATCGTTCTTAATATTTTCTGTTTTACTTAATCTCCCTGTAAGTTTAGGAGCTTTAATCCCTTTTTTAAACTCAGATTCACCAGTAAAAACCCTGGCTTCATCCCAAAGATTTTCATCAATAAAAGTTTGTAAGGTTTTTTTTCCTCCTTCAATAATAACAGAAGAAATGTTTTTGCTAAATAGCAGGTTGCAAATTTGACTGGCTATATTATTAGAAAAATCTATAGTGTCTTTATTAACAATAATGGTATCCGCGAAAGCGTTAAAAACAGCAAGCGTTGGGTTTAGTTTATTGTCTTTATCTATAATAATTCGAGTAGGGTTGTTTCCTGTCCAGTCTCTAGTTGTTAAAGATGGGTTGTCTTGTGTAACCGTATTTGTGCCTACTAAAATAGCTTGCTCTTCGGCACGCCATTTATGCACTAATTGTCGCGAATTTTTATTAGTAATCCAAACAGGTTTTTGTTCGTTTTTAGTTTCTGGTGCAATAAAACCATTTGTAGTTTGTGCCCATTTTAATATAATATACGGTCGTTTTTTGTTATGAAATGTAAAAAAGCGTTTGTGGTGTGTTTTGCATGCTTTTTCTAAAATGCCTACGGTAACATTATGTCCTGCTTCTTTTAGTCTTTTTATACCTTTTCCTGCAACCAGTTGGTTGTCGTCAATGCAACCAATTACAATATTTTGTATTTTATTTTTTATAATAAGGTCGCTACATGGAGGTGTTTTTCCGTAGTGGGAGCAAGGTTCAAGGGTAACATAAATGGTAGCTTCTTTTAAGAGTGATTTATTTGCAACCGAGTTTATAGCATTTACCTCGGCGTGGCTTTCTCCATATTTACTAGTGTAACCTTCTCCTATTATTTGGTTATTATAAACAATAACACTACCAACCATTGGATTTGGTCGGGTAGTTCCTAGTCCGTTTTTGGCAATTTCTAAGCAACGTTTTATGTAAAATTCGTGAGTTTTCAAGCTTATATTTTAATTTTTATGTCTTCTGTTTGGTCAACCTGATATGCGTGAGAAAAACCAAAAACTTTATATTTTATATCGCCTTTATATTGCACTTTTATTTTTTTACTAAATAAACTACCAATTAATCGTCCTAAATTTTTGTTGCTAAAAATACTATCTGTTGGTACGCTGGCTTTTAGAGGGATGGAAAACTCGTTTCTAGCAGGAACATTAAAGCTTTTGGTAGAAATAGATGCCATTTCTGTATCGTTTACGATTACTTTAATAGCATCGGTTTTTAATTGGCCACCAATATCGTTTGGATTTAAAAACAAAGCATCTGCAGTAATTGTAATAAATTTAGAATTAGACTCGGTTACTTTAATATTTTTTATGTTAATAAATTCTGGTTTTTCGCTTACCGAACAGTTAAAAAAAGTAAGTAATATTGTTGATAAGATTATAAGGCGTTTCATTTTGAATTTTTAGATTTAATGTATCTTCACTACTATAAAAATGTAGTTTTAAAGTGAACAAAGATACTATTGTTATTCGAGAAATTAAGGCAGAAGACAATCTTGAAATTGAGCAAATTATTAGAGCTTGCTTTCATGAGTTTAAAATTCCGTTAGAAGGCACTGCGTATACAGATCCAGAAACTTCAAAGATGTACGAGGCTTATCAAAATACTAATGATGTTTATTATGTTGTAGAGCATGAGGGTGTTGTGTATGGTGGTTGTGGATTTAAACCATTAAAAGATTTTGAAAATGATGTATGCGAAATTCAAAAAATGTACTTTTCTCCAAAAGTTAGGGGCTTGGGATTAGGTAAAAAGATGCTAGAAACTTGTATGGTATCTGCAAAAGAAAAAGGTTTTAAGCAGTGTTATATAGAGTCTGCTTCTCAGTTAAAAGCAGCATTACATTTGTACGAGCGCTTAGGTTTTAGATATATAGATGGTGCTTTAGGTAATACAGGGCATTATTCTTGCGGTGTTTGGATGCTTAAAAACTTGTAATTTATTAATAAGCATTAGTGTAAAATGAAGTTAAAAACAATTCAGAATAGATTTAAAGATGAGCTTGGCGCTTTATATCCTATAGAAGAAATTGATAGTTTTTTTTATATGCTATTGGATGAGTATTATAAAATAGCTAGAATTGATTTGGCTATGGATTATAACTTATCGATTGAAAAGACTGAGCCTATACTAGATGCTTTAGAGTTGTTAAAAGCGCAAAACCCTATCCAATATATACTAGGAGAAACCGAGTTTTATGGTTTAATGTTTAAAGTGAATAAAAACACTTTAATACCTAGGCCAGAAACTGAAGAATTGGTAGAGTGGGTTATTAAAGACTGTATTGGCAAAGAAAAAGAAGTGAAAATTTTAGATATTGGTACAGGTAGTGGTTGTATAGCTATTTCTTTGGCAAAAAACTTGCCAAATGCTAAAGTGTTTGCTTTGGATGTAAGTAGTGAAGCGCTAGAAGTAGCCAAAGAAAATGCTAGGTTAAATGCTGTAAATATTGAGTTTGTTGAGGCTAGTATTTTAGATAGGCCATATTCAGAGTATGTTTTAAAACCTCATACATTTGATATTATAGTTTCTAATCCGCCTTATGTTCGTAACCTAGAAAAAGAGTTAATGCAACCCAATGTTTTAGAAAACGAGCCACATTTGGCGTTATTTGTAGAAAACGAAAATCCCCTACAATTTTATAAGGTTATTACAGATTTTGCAATAAAGAAATTAAATAAACAAGGGTGTTTGTTTTTTGAAATAAACGAATACCTCGGAAAAGAAATGATACATTTATTAAGTACATCTCATTTTAAAAATATAAAACTAAAGCAAGATATTTTTAAAAAAGATAGAATGATTAAAGGCGAATGGACTTTGTAATTATTCTAAATCTTATAAAGGTGTGGTGTGTAAATTAAAAATAATAAGGAGTAAGAATTAAGTATGGAAGTGCAAGAGCAAATTGAAAATTTAAGAAATGAATTACGTACACATAATTACAATTATTATGTATTAGATAATGCAACGATATCAGATTACGATTTTGATATGAAACTAAAAGAGCTTCAGGGGTTAGAAGAAAAGCACCCCGAGTTTTTTGATGCTAATTCACCAACACAACGTGTAGGTGGTGAGGTTACTAAAAATTTTGAAACCATTCCGCACGAGCATCGTATGTATTCTCTAGATAATTCTTACTCCAAAGACGATTTACTAGATTGGGAAACTCGCATTAAAAAGTTGGTAGATGGTAATATAGAATATACATGCGAATTGAAGTACGATGGCGCCTCCATTAGTTTAACTTACGAAAACGGAAAGTTAGTAAAAGCAGTTACTCGAGGAGACGGGTTTCAAGGCGATAATGTTACAGCTAATATAAAAACTATTAAATCTGTACCACTTCAATTAAAAGGCGATTACCCAGATAAATTTGATATAAGAGGCGAAATTGTTTTGCCTTTTGATGGTTTTATAAAAATGAACCAAGCACGTATAGAGCAAGGCGAAGAACCTTATAAAAACCCTAGAAATACAGCTTCTGGAAGTTTAAAGTTACAAGATAGTGGCGAGGTTGCAAAACGCCCATTGGAGTGTTTGTTGTATAATTTAACAGGAACAAACTTAGGTGTAGGGTCTCAGTTTGAAAGTTTATCTAAAGCAAGATTGTGGGGTTTTAAAGTGCCAGATGCAGCAAAATTAGTAAACTCTATAGATGAGGTTTTAGAGTTTGTAAATTATTGGGATATCGAAAGACATAATTTACCTTACGAAACCGATGGAGTTGTTATAAAGGTTAATAATTTACATCAACAAGACGAGTTAGGATACACATCTAAAGCACCTCGTTGGGCAATGGCTTATAAGTTTAAAGCAGAGCAGGTTTCAACAAAATTAAATAGTATTTCTTATCAAGTAGGTAGAACAGGAGCAATTACTCCTGTTGCAAATTTAGAACCAGTAGAGCTTGCTGGTACAATTGTAAAAAGAGCATCTATTCATAATGCAGATCAAATAGAAAAACTGGATATACGTGTAAACGACTATGTGTTTGTAGAAAAAGGAGGAGAAATTATTCCTAAAATAATAGGTGTAGATCTTTTAAAAAGACCATTAGATTCTAAAACTACAGACTATATTACTCATTGTCCAGAATGTGGAACAGAATTGGTAAGAGAGGAGGGGGATGCTAAACATTTTTGTCCAAACTATTCAGGATGTAGCCCACAAATAGCAGGAAGAATTCAGCACTATATTTCTAGAAAAGCGATGGATATTGAAGGTTTAGGAGGAGAAACCGTAGCTTTATTGGTTAAAGAGAATTTAATAAAAGACTATTCTGATTTATACGATTTAACCAAAGAGCAAGTTATACCTTTAGAAAGAATGGCAGAAAAGAGTGCCGATAATTTAATTCAAGGTATTGCAGAGTCTGTTAAAATTCCATTTGAGCGTGTTTTATATGCTTTAGGTATAAGGTATGTAGGGGAAACAGTAGCTAAAAAATTAGCAAAGCATTATAAAAATATAGATGCTATAATTGCTGCAAGTGAGGAAGATTTGGTTAATGTAGATGAGATAGGAATAAAAATAGCACAAAGTGTTAGGTTGTTTTTTGCGCAAGAAGAAAACAGAGAGTTGATAGAAAAATTAAAACAATCTGGAGTGCAGTTAGCAATATCTGCAGAGAAACTTGAAGGACAAACCAATAAATTGGAAGGAGATATTGTTGTGGTTTCTGGTGTATTTGAAATAGTATCTAGAAATGAATTGAAAAAACTAATAGAAGATAATGGAGGGAAAGTAAGTAGTTCTATATCGTCTAAAACAAGTTATATTGTTGCTGGAGATAAAATGGGACCTAGTAAGAAAGATAAAGCAGATAAGTTGGGGATTTCTTTAATTTCGGAGCATGATTTCTTACTTAAATTGAGATAAAAAACATATTTTATCGATAAAAAGCACTAATTTTTAGTTTTTTGAAGAAATAACCATATATTTGTTGGAGATTTATAAAATGTAATCATGTTAAAAATAAAAGCCTTAATAGGCTTAGTTTTGTTCCTTTTTGTTGGGTATTCTTTCTACGAATTTACCGATAATGATACTATGGCATTTTATTTAGATGGTTTTATTATTCCTGTTATCGCTTTAATATATCTTTTAAGTGTGCGCAATAAAGAAACTTATTTTGTAATTTTCTTGGCTTGCTTTACTCTAGCAGATTTTATTGGTATGACCGTTTTTTTTATAACTAATAAGGAGTTAGATTGGTTAGATAATTTGGAGTATTATGTAGGTAATACCCTGTATATATTAGGCTATATAGCTTTTTCTATTAAAATTTGTAAATCTTTAGATTTTAAATACGTTTTAAAGCATCATAAAATGCATTTAAGTGTTTTAACTGTATTGGGAACTTATTTAATATACGTGGTTCAAGTAATTGTTAAGCCTAATTTAAAAGTTAATGCAGATTTTTATTTAGAGCTTGTTTATAATGTGGTAACTTTTACTTTATTATCTATAGCGTTATTAAACTATTTTTACAGAGATAATAGAAAGTCTTTGTTTTTATTTTTAGGCACTTTGTGTATTGTTTTTTCAGAAATGATTGATGTGGCATTTATTTACATATCACAAAAAAACTTGTTGGCTTTTATTGCTGGTGCTTTGTCTTTATTAGCTTATTACTTCTTTTTAAAACAAGCGAAACTAGAAAATACACCTCGAGAAGAGATGAATTATATGGTTACAAAATAAAAAAATTAGCTTAAAAAAGGAATGTCTTTTTTGTGTAAAAACAGTAGGTAGCTAGCAAGTAAAAATGTTATTACCGCTGTTGCAAAAAGTATACCTCCATCATTATTTACTACTATTCCTAATTGTGTTAAATGCATAAAAATAGCACCACCAATAATACAAATTGTTAGAGAGGCACCAAGCCAAACGGTTTTTGGTATTAGTAATAAAATGCCTGTAATTAATTCTAATACGCCAATAGTTATTCTTCCGTAAGGTTCTAAGCCTACTTTATTAAAAATATAAACGCTATCTGGATGTGCTAAAAATTTAAAACGTAAGGTTTGTATAAGTATTACAGCAACAATAATTCTTAATATTAAAGGAATATGTTTTTTCATTTTAATTTATCTTATGGAGTTTTAGACGAATTAAAATGAAATAACTATCCCTTTTTCTTTATTTATACAACAATAGAAGTTCCGTTTGCAGATTTATTTTTATCAGCATCAAAATAAAAGTCTATTTTTCCTAAATTAATACCGTAACAACCTACTTGATTAACCAAAACATTATTGCCTTCAGCATTTTTTATAACAGTAGGTTTAGGTAAAAATGTATGGGTATGTCCTCCAATTATTAAGTCGATATCTTTTGTTGTTTGTGCTAGTTTTATATCAGATATTTTATCTGGATTTTTAGAGTAGTTGTAGCCCAAATGCGATAAGCATATTATTAAATCGCAATTTTCGTTTTCTTTAAGTATGCGTGTCATATCTTGAGATATTTCTACAGGATCTAAATACTTGGTTTCTTTGTACATTTTTTTGTCAACCAATCCATTAAGTTTAATACCAATACCAAAAACACCAATTTTTAGACCTCCTTTTTTAAACACCTTATAGGGTTTAGTGTGGGTGTTCATTACAGTGTTAGAGAAATCGTAATTGGCAGTAATAAAATCGAACTCAGCATGTGGTAATTGTGCATATAACCCATCAATACCATTATCAAAATCGTGATTACCAATAGTAGCAGCATCATATTTTAATTTGCTCATTAGCTTAAATTCTAATTCGCCTCCATAATAATTAAAATATGGGGTGCCTTGAAAAATATCTCCGGCATCCAATAATAATGTATTTGGATTGTCTTTTCTAATAGATTCTATTAAGGTAGCACGTCTTGCCACACCTCCTTTATTCGAGTTTCTACCTTCGTCTTTGCCAAAAGTGTCTATGTGGCTATGTACATCGTTGGTATGCAGAATAGTTATTTTAGAGGTATTTATGGTATTGCTAAAAGATTGTAGTCCGTAGCTTCCAAGAGTTATTAATGCTGTTCCTGTTGCAGCTTGTTGTATAAAATCTCTACGTTTCATAAAAATTATTTAATTTGTGTAAATCTGTCATCAATAACAGGTTTAATGGTATCTACAGTTTTAAAATTATCTATTAGTGCATTTCTAATTTTATAATTTAACTCGTAAAGGCTGTCGTTAGGTTTAAAAAAAGTCATGCTATCTCCTCCGTTATATAAATAATCGTTAGTAGCTACGTAATATGTTTTTAAAGCATCAATGTTTTCGCCATTTATTGTCGCGCTATTTATGCTATAGTCTTTATTTAATTTTAACTTAAGTTTAGAAATAGGGTGTGCTGTCTTATCTTTACTTAAATATTCTATAAGTAATTTTACTTGTGTGCCTTTTAATGCTACAACAACAATGCTGTTTTCAAAAGGCATAATATTAAAAGCAGTTTTCTTTGTAATATTTCCTTTGGGTATAATAGACCTAATGCCACCATAGTTTAGTAAAACCATGTCTATGTTTTTGCTAGTTCTCTTATTAAATATAATATTAGCTTGTTTGTATATGGCATCTGCCATAAAATTCCCTACAGCTGTGTTGTACTCGCCTTCTGCTTTAGAGTAAGTGTTTTTAGAATAAGCTAAAACGCTATCTAAATCATTTTGAATGTGATCTCTAAAGGGCTTAACAAAATTTTCGATGTCTTCATTTTGCATTAAACTATCTGTAATTTCAATTTGTTTACCAACAACTTTGGTAAGTGTTAATTTGTCTTTTTTACAACTTGTAAAAAATAAAATATTTAACAAAAAAAATAAATATGTAAACCTCATTATTATTAACTGATTTTTTGAGTGTACTTTTGCTACCTTTGTGCAAAGTATAAAAGTAAATGATTTTAAAGGGTTTTAAAGAAAAATCTAATAAAAAGTATTTAAACAAAATGTTATCTAAGCGTGAAGTTAATGTTGATAACAGAAAAGTTGAAAGTCTTGGAGTTATTGTAAACGTTGATGAATTCGACAATTTTGAAGTTTTTCTAAATTTAGCGAATCGTCTCAATTTGAGGTCTAATGGATTGAAAATCATAGCGTTTTCGAATAATGAAAAAGAAGATTTTAAAGCTTGGGAAACCTGCTTTACTCCAAAAGATTTTGGATGGAAAGGGAATATTAAGCACGTAGAATTGCAATCTTTTTTAAATAAAAAATTTGATGCTTTAATAAGTTTTTATACTGAAGAAAAGGTAGAATTGAAAATGATGACAGTTTTATCTCATGCTCAATTTAAAATTGGAATTTTACAAACCGATGCGCGTTTAAACGATTTAATAATTAAAACGGGTATAAATGAATTTGATGTATTTGAAAATGAAGTTTTTAAATACTTAACTATATTAAATAAGATTAAAAATGAACAGTAAGTTTCTAGGAACTGGAGTTGCTTTAGTTACACCATTTAACCAAGATTTAAGTGTAGATTATGATGCTTTAACCAACATTGTAAATTACAATATAGACCATGGTGTAGAATACCTTGTAATTTGTGGTACAACAGGAGAAAGTGTAACTATTACAAAAGAAGAAAAGAAAGCTGTAGTTGCAACTATTGTAAAAGCAAATAATGGTCGCGTACCTTTAGTGTTAGGAATAGGAGGAAACAATACAGCACTAGTTATAGAAGAAATTAAATCGACAGATTTATCTAATATAGACGCTATTTTATCTGTTTCTCCCTATTATAGTAAGCCAACACAAGAGGGCATGTATCAGCATTTTAAAGCAATATCTCAAGCTAGCCCTGTAGACATAATACTTTACAATGTACCAGGACGTACTGCAAAAAACATGGAAGTTAACACTACTTTAAGGTTAGCTAACGATTTTAAAAATATAGTAGCTGTAAAAGAAGCAGGTAACAGCATGTCTCAATATTTACAACTAATTAAAAATAAACCAAACGATTTTTTAATTATTTCTGGCGATGACGATTTAGCTTTACCAGTTGCTTTAGCTGGCGGATCTGGTGTTATATCTGTAATTGGGCAAGCTTTTCCAGATGCTTTTTCTAATATGATTCGTTTAGGTATAAAAGGCGAAGCCAAAGAAGCTTTTAATATTCATTACAAAATGATGGATGTTATCGATTATATTTTTGAAGAAAATAACCCAGCAGGTATTAAAGCAGTTTTTCAAGCCTTAAACCTTTGTACAGATACGGTAAGATTACCAGTTGTACCAGCATCGGCAGAATTAAAAGAAAAAATAAATAGTTTTGTTAAAAACTTTTAGATTTAAAAAAGATTTAGATAAACCTAATAAAAATCTAAGGTTTAAACCTTTTAATTACTAAAAAGTTAAATATTACTTAAACCTTATTAATACTATGTTTCAACATTTATTTTAGCACCTAAAAAATATTTTTAATATCCATATTATTAACCTAATTTTGCATTCTGTTTGAAATTTATGAAAAACCTTTTTTACATATTAATACTAGCTGCAGTTTTTAGTTCTTGTAGCGATTACCAAAAGCTACTAAAATCTGAAAGTATTGCAGATAAATTTAAAGCTGGAGATTCACTGTATCAAGCAGGTAAGTACGATAAAGCCAATAAGCTTTTTGCGCAAATAGTACCAAACTATAAAGGCAAACCACAAGCCGAAAAGTTAATGTATCTATATTCTAGTTCTTTTTTTAAAATGAAAGACTATTATGTAGCAGGTTATCAATTTGAACGCTTTGTTTCTAGTTACCCAAAAAGTGAAAAGAAAGAAGAAGCAGCTTTTTTAAGTGCTAAGAGTTACTATATGTTATCTCCTGTTTATACTAAAGACCAAAAAGAAACTAGAGATGCTATAGAGAAAATGCAAGAATTTATTAACATATACCCAAATTCTGAATATGTTTCTGAAGCAAACAAAATAGTTAACGAGTTAGATTTTAAATTACAGCAAAAGGCATTTGCTATAGCTAAGCAATATAGAGATATAGCGCCACAGTATAGTAAAGATTTTAATGCAGCTATAAAATCGTTTGATAATTTTATATTCGAATTTCCAGGTTCTTCTTTAAGAGAAGATGCCTTTTTTTATAAGTTTGATGCAGCTTATCAGCAAGCGATGAATAGTGTAGAATATAAAAAGAAAGCGCGTTTAGAACAAGCAAAAGAATATTATGATGCATTTAGAAAAAGCTATGCTACTTCTAAATATGTTGAAGATGCCGATAAAATGGCTTCAGAGTTAGACGAAGAATTAAAAGTTTACAGTACCAAAAGTTAATATAAATTATCATGGATTTAAAAAAAACCAATGCTCCGGTTAACACGATTACTTACGATAGAAACCAAATAGATGAGCCAACAGAAAACATCTACGAGTCTATTTCTATTATAGCAAGACGTGCAGATCAAATAAACACAGAAATTAAAAAAGAATTAATTGATAAGTTAGAAGAGTTTGCTACTTACAACGATAGTCTTGAAGAAATTTTTGAAAACAAAGAGCAAATCGAGGTTTCTAAATTTTACGAAAAGTTGCCTAAACCTCACGCATTAGCAGTACAAGAATGGTTAACAGATAAAGTTTATTTTAGAAATACTGAGGCTGGTACTCAGGAATAATTATATATGAGCATAATAAGCGGCAAAAACATACTGTTAGGTATTACGGGTGGTATTGCCGCTTATAAAACAGCTTCATTGGTTAGGCTATTTATTAAAGCAGGCGCACATGTAAAAGTAGTAATGACGCCATCTGCAAAAGACTTTATTACGCCTTTAACCTTATCTACACTATCAAAAAATGCAGTGCATTCATCTTTTACAAATGAAGATGATGATAATGCCATTTGGAATAACCATGTCGATTTAGGCCTTTGGGCAGACTATTTTGTTATTGCTCCTGCAACTGCCAATACCATGTCTAAAATGGCAAATGGTGTTTGCGACAATATATTATTAGCAACATATTTATCTGCTAAATGTCCTGTGTATTTTGCACCAGCGATGGATTTAGATATGTACAAGCACGCATCAACCATAAACTCTTTCGAAAAATTAAAAGCCTTTGGAAACGTTATGATTCCTGCTGCTAGTGGTGAGTTAGCAAGTGGTTTGGTAGGCGAGGGCAGAATGGCAGAACCTAAGGATATTGTATCTTTTATAGAAAAAGATATTTTAAATAAGCTTCCGCTACGCGGTAAAAAAGTTTTAATTACTGCAGGGCCAACTTACGAGGCTATAGATCCTGTTCGTTTTATTGGTAATCATTCCAGCGGTAAAATGGGTTTTGAAATAGCCAAAGCAGCAGCCAATTTAGGTGCCAACGTTGTTTTAGTTTCTGGACCAACACATCAAAAAGTAAATCATAGTTTAATAAAAGTTATTCCTGTAGTTAGCGCGCAAAATATGTACGATGCTGTGCACGAGTATTATAATACGACAGATGTTGCAATACTATCTGCAGCAGTGGCAGATTTTACGCCTAAAGAAGTTGCTTCTCAGAAAATAAAAAAGAAAGATAAAACGTTAACTTTAGAGTTAACTAAAACAAAAGATATTTTAGCATCTTTAGGAGCTGCTAAAAAGCATCAGTTTTTAGTTGGTTTTGCATTAGAAACTAATAACGAATTAGAAAATGCAAAAGGAAAATTAAAAAGAAAGAATTTAAATTTAATTGTTTTAAATTCGTTAAACGATAAAGGAGCAGGTTTTAAAACAGATACTAATAAAGTTACTTTTATTGATAATAAAGATAATATAACCGAGTTTGAGCTAAAATCTAAAACCGAAGTGGCTTTAGATTTATTAAACGAAATTGTAAAGAAAATTGATGCGTAACTACTTAATAATTTTCATATTATGCTTTAGTAGTTTTTGTGGTTTTACACAAGAGCTAAATTGTAGCGTGGTTGTAAATGCCCGTCAAACAGGAAGCGAAAACCAGCAAATATTTAAAACTTTAGAAAAACAATTAACAGAGTTTGTTAATAATACAAAATGGACAAACAAAACGTTTTCGCCACAAGAAGAAATAGATTGCAATATGACCATTACCATTGTTAATTACAGTGGCGAATCGTTTCAAGGTACAATTCAAATACAATCTTCGCGTCCTGTTTTTGGTTCGTCGTATAGTACACCTATTTATAATTTTAACGACAAAGATTTCTCTTTTAATTATTTAGAGTTTCAAAATTTGGTTTTTAATAAAGATCAATACGAGTCTAATTTAATATCTGTTCTAGCTTTTCATGTTTATATGATCTTAGGTTTAGATGCCGATTCTTTTTCTAAAGAAGGAGGTTTAGAGTATTATAAACAAGCACAAGCCATTACAAATTACTCGCAACAAGGTAACTTTAGAGGTTGGAAACTAGAAGACGGTTTACAAAGCAGATTTACTCTTGTAGATAACATTTTGTCGCCAACCTTTAAAGAATTTAGAAGTGTTGTTTATAGTTATCATAGAGAAGGCTTAGATGTAATGTCTAATAATGTTAAAGAAGGAAAAAGTAATATAGCTTCTACTTTAAAATTGTTTCAGGCTATGAATAGTAGAAGGCCAAACTCTTTTTTATTAAGAACTTTTTTTGATGCTAAAGCCGATGAGATAGAACAATTATTCTCTGGCGGACCCAATGTAAATATTGCTAGCGTAAAAGAAACGTTGCAGAAAGTTGCGCCTATGCATTCTGCAAAATGGAGAAATATTAAATTCTAAAGTAAAACATACTAAGTTTTACATAATAGATGCTTAAGTTGCAAAATCGTTAATTAAATTTTTAACACTTAAAACTTACACATGTTAACCTCACTAACCATAAAAAACTACGCGTTAATAGATACTTTACAAGTAGATTTTAATAACGGATTTTCTATAATTACAGGAGAAACAGGAGCTGGAAAATCTATTCTTTTAGGTGGTTTATCTCTAATTTTAGGTAAACGCGCAGATTTAAGTAGCTTAAAAGATACATCGACAAAATGTATTATAGAAGCTGTTTTTAATGTATCTAATTATAAATTAAAAGGCTTGTTTAAATCGGAAGATTTAGATTACGAAGAGCAAACTATAATAAGACGAGAAATTCTTCCTTCAGGTAAATCGAGAGCTTTTATAAACGATTCGCCAGTAAAACTATCTAGTTTACAAATTTTAGGCGCTAAATTAATCGATATTCATTCTCAACATCAAACTTTAGAAATTACGAGTAACGATTTTCAGTTTCTGGTTATTGATGCTTTAGCTAAAAATCAAAAAGATTTAGAAGCTTATAAAATAGAGTTTAAAACTTATAAAGCTTTAAATAAAGAACTTCAAGGTTTAATTAGTTTAAAAGCTGAAGCTGTTAAAGAATACGATTACAATTCATTTTTATTAAAAGAATTGGTTGATGCTAATTTAAAAGCAGGAGAACAAGAAAGTTTAGAAGAAGAATACGAAACCTTAAATAATATTGAAGGTATTAAAGATGGGCTTTCTGAGGCGTATCAACTATTAAATGACGAGCAAATAGGGGTTTTAGCTACGACTAATAATTTAAAAATGTGCCTTCAAAAATTATCGAGTGTATCAGCTAAATATTTAGATCTATATAATAGAGTAAACAGTAGTTTTATAGAGTTAGATGATGTTTTTAGCGAAATAGATGTGTTACAAGGCGATTTAGAGGCAGACCCTAACCGTTTGGAGGTTGTAAATGCCAAGTTGCAAATACTTCATACTTTAAAGCAAAAGCACGTGGCTGCCAATGTAGAAGAGCTTATAGATATTAAAAACAAGTTAGAAGAAAAAGTTTCTGTTACAGAAAACCTTGACGAGTCTATTAAAGATAAAAAGCATGAAATTGCTGCGAAGGTTAAAATTCTTAATACTATATCTAAAACAATACACGATAAGCGAGAAACAGCAATTCCAGAGTTATCTAAACAATTAAATGTTTTGTTATCTAGTTTAGGTATGCCTAATGCTCAGTTTAAAATAAAGGCATCTTATGGTAAAAACTTTTTACTAAACGGAAAAGATGAATTGTCATTTTTGTTTTCGGCCAATAAAGGCGGACAGTTTAACGAATTAAAAAAAGCAGCATCTGGAGGAGAACTATCTAGAATTATGTTGGCTATTAAGTCTATTTTATCTAAATATATCCAGTTACCAACTATTATGTTTGATGAGATAGATACAGGAGTGTCTGGAGAAATATCGAATAAAATGGGAGATATCATGTTGCAAATGAGTAAAACCATGCAGGTATTTTCGATTACACATTTACCACAAATTGCAGCAAAAGGGCATTCTCACTATAAAGTTTATAAAGAAGATGTAGATGAGGTTACTACTACTAATTTGGTTAAATTAAATCATGACGATCGTGTGGTAGAAATAGCACAAATGTTAGGCGGTATAGAAATGTCATCATCTGCTATTGCACATGCAAAAGAGTTGCTTAATTAGTTGTATATTAGTGCTTTTTACATTTGTGTTATGTATGCTAAAAAAACATTTTTTAATATATCTTTTGTTGTGTTTGTCGCTTATTAATGGTGAGTCTGAAGGATATAGATTGTGTTATGGTTAATGGCGAATGCATTCCACGTTATGTTTTTCCTCCAACTAATGCACAAGAAGGAGAAAAATATTATCATGCTAAATTAGGAGTAATTACTTTTAAAACTGGGAATTGGGTTAATATAAAAGGAGTAATTATTACTACTACCGATTTACTAATAGAATAGAAAAGTTTTCATAACTTTGCCAGCTTTAATGGTAGGAATAAGCCATATTAAAATAATAAAAGATAAGATATGTCGTATAATTTATTAAAAGGAAAAAAAGGTATCATTTTTGGAGCCTTAGATGAAAACTCAATAGCTTGGAAAACAGCAGAAAGAGTTCACGAAGAAGGCGGAACATTTGTTTTAACAAATGCACCTGTTGCCATGAGAATGGGACAAATTAACGAGCTTGCAGAAAAAACAGGATCTCAAATTATTCCTGCTGATGCTACATCAGAAGAAGATTTAAAAAAGCTTGTAGAGCAATCTATGGAAATTCTTGGTGGTAAAATCGATTTCGTTTTACATTCTATAGGAATGTCTATTAATGTTAGAAAAGGTAAGCATTATACAGATCAAAATTATGCATGGACACAAAAAGGAACAGATGTTTCTGCAATGTCTTTTCATAAAGTTATGCAAACACTTTATAAAGCAGATGCTATGAACGAGTGGGGAAGTATTGTTGCCTTAACTTATATGGCTGCACAACGTGTATTTCCAGACTACAACGATATGGCCGATAATAAAGCATATTTAGAGAGTATTGCTCGTAGTTTTGGGTATTTCTTTGGACGCGATAAAAACGTACGTGTTAATACCATTTCTCAATCTCCAACACCTACAACCGCAGGTAGTGGAGTAAAAGGCTTTGATGGTTTTATAGCCTACGCAGAAAAAATGTCGCCTCTTGGTAATGCAACAGCTTTAGACTGTGCAAACTATACGGTATCTTTATTTAGCGATTTAACAAAGCGCGTTACTTTACAAAACCTATTTCACGATGGTGGTTTTAGTAACATGGGGGTTAGTGATGCTGTAATGAGTACTTTTGTAGGAGAAGACGAATAACATTTTATTACATAATAACACAAAAGCCACTTGTAAAAAAGTGGCTTTTGCATTTTATATTATTTTAGTCTTTATAGTTGTTTTATAGTATAGATTAAAAATAAAAATTGGTTTAAAAGCCACAGCAAGTTTGCTAATTATTGTAATAGGATTAATTACATTTGTGATATGCAATTACAGTTTTCATTTGTTATACCAGTATACAATCGTCCAGACGAAACACAAGAACTTTTACAAAGCTTAGTAGACATGAAAACCAATGTCGATTACGAGGTTGTAATCGTGGAAGATGGCTCTACTATTACATCAAAAGAAGTGGTGGAGTCTTTTAAAAATAAATTAAATATTTCATATTATTTTAAAGCAAATACAGGCCCTGGAGATTCTCGAAATTATGGAATGAAAAATGCTAAGGGGAATTACTTTATTATTTTAGATTCAGATTGTATTTTACCTAGTAACTATTTAAGTGAAACCATTAAAAGTTTAGAAACCAATTATGTGGATTGTTATGGTGGGCCAGATGCAGCACACGAGTCGTTTTCAGATTTGCAAAAAGCTATAAATTTCTCGATGACCTCTGTAATAACCACAGGAGGCATTAGAGGAAATAAAAAAAGTGTAGATACTTTTCAGCCACGAAGCTTTAATATGGGGATTTCTAAAAAAGCTTTTGAAGACTCTAAAGGGTTTGGTACTATTCACCCTGGTGAAGATCCAGATTTATCTATCCGACTTTGGAATTTAGGTTACAAAACCAAATTAATACCAGAAGCTTATGTGTACCATAAACGCAGAATTTCGTGGTCTAAATTTTATACGCAAGTTAATAAATTTGGTATGGTTAGGCCTATTTTAAATGCATGGCACCCAGAAACAAAAAAGATAACGTATTGGTTTCCTACTTTGTTTTGTTTAGGTTATTTATGTGCTATAGTTTTATTTTTATTAAAAATAAAACTATTTTTAATAGTCTATATTTTTTACTTTTTAGCAGCCTTTTTACTAGCTTTAGTATCTACAAAAAGTATTACAGTAGCATGTTTATCTATAATAGCCATAGGTGTACAGTTTTTTGGTTATGGTTACGGGTTTTTAAAATCTACGTTAGCTATACAGGTTTTTAATAAAGACCCTAAAACACATTTTCCTAAATTATTTTTTAAGCTAAAATGATAAAGAAATTAAAATCAGAATTGTCTAAATCGATTAAAAGCAGAAGGATTCATGTTTTCTTAATGTTTTTACTATTTGCATTTACTATTTTAATTTTTACAAAATTATCAAAAGAGTATACTAATACTTTGGTTTTTGGCATTAATAAAATAAATGTTCCTCCAGAAAATATTATATTAAACGACTCTAATTCATCCTTAAAAATTACCTTAAAAACGCATGGTTTTAAATGGCTTAAATACTATTTTTCTAATCCGAAAATTACCATAGATTTTAATAAGGAAGTCGATAATAAAAAAGGACAATATATTTGGAGTAAATCTAGAGCGTATTTGTACGAGAGTTCTCAATTTGGAGACAAGGTGAAATTATTAAATATAGAACCAGATACCTTATTGTTTAAGTACGATGTAAATTTAGTTAAGAAAGTTCCGGTAGAGCTTAATTCTAGTATCAAATTTACCCAAGGATTTGATATGGATGATGATTATAAATTAACTCCAGACTCTATAGAAGTTATTGGGCCTCATGCTTTAGCGTCAAAAATAACGCATATTAAAACCGAAGAGTTTGTTTTAAATGATGTAAAAACTAACATATCAGAAAAAATAAAATTAATCTTGCCTCAAGATAACAATAATTTAATATTTTCCAATCAATCTGTTTTACTGTCTGCAAATGTAAAAAAGTTTACAGAGGGCACTTTAAAAATACCTGTAACCTTAGTAAATGTGCCAGAGGGTTTGTCTTTAAAGTACTTTCCTAGAATGGTTAATGTTACTTATTATACCAGTTTAGATAGGTTTAACAGTGTAAAAAGTAACGATTTTATAGTATCGTGCGATTATAGTATGGTACAGGATAACCAATCGTTTTTAATACCACAGATAAAAAAATCTCCAAAGCGCGTTAAGCATGTTAAATTGAGTCAGAAACGTATCGAATTTATAATTTTAAAATAATGACAATAGTAGGACTTACAGGAGGTATTGGTAGCGGTAAAACAACCGTTGCTAAGCAGTTTGAAGCATTAGGCATACCTGTTTATATTGCAGACATAGAAGCAAAAAAACTCATGTTACGCTCTAAAATAATTAAGCGTAAACTTATACAGTTATTTGGAAGCGAAGCCTATATAAATGAAACTCTTAATAAGCCATTAATTGCAAGTATTATTTTTAAAGACAAAACGTATTTACAAAAAATGAATGCCATTGTGCACCCTAAAGTAGCTTCTCACTTTAAAAAATGGGCGTTAAAGCAAAATGCACCCTATGTAATTAAAGAAGTTGCTATTTTATTTGAAAACGGAGGTAATAAACAATGCGATTTAGTTATAACCGTAACCGCACCTAAAGCCATAAGAATAAAGCGTGTATTATCTAGAGACAATACAACTAAAGACAAGGTAGAAGCTATTATAAATAACCAATGGAGTGATGAAGAAAAAATTAAAAACTCTCATTTTGTTATAGATAATGTGGTATTGGCAAAGACTAAGAAACAAGTGCTTCATATTCATCAACAAATCCTTAATAAACTTTAATAATTTTCAAATTTTAACATTTTTGTTAATGTAAGGTTAAAAGGCAACCCTACTAAATGTTAAAATGTTAAATTTGAATAATGAACAAGAGAGTATTCGCCCTATTAATAATTTTGATGAGCCTGTCGCTTATTGGAATTATTTTTGTGCAGGCCTATTTTATTAATGATGCTGTAGAGAATGAAAAAGAGCGCTTTACCTTTAATGTAAAGAAGACTTTAAGTAATGTTTCGAATACTATTCAAACGAATGAAACAGATAAATATTTTTCTAAATATCAGAGTTTAGATAATGAGAAAAGAGGAGACTCTGCTGCAGTTTCTCAACTTTTTATTTATCAACAAAATAACAATACAAAAGAAACTTTTATTTATAAAAGTGAAATTTTAGAAGAAGACTATAAATTGTCTTCGTCGCTCTTTGACATTGGTTTAGATAGTCTTGATATTAAAAACATTATAGGCAGTTCTCAAATAGAAGTTTACAAAGGAAATAATGCTTTAGATAAAGATATTATAAGAAACCCTATTTTAAACATTGTAAATAGTGGTCGTTTAAAAAGTGAAGAGCGAAGTTACTTTAATAGAAACTTAAAGGCTTATACCAAAACAATACCTATATATAAACGTGTTACTAAAAAAGAAATTAGAGATTTATTAGACAGAAAGCTAAAAGAAAACGACATTGATATAGACTATGAGTTTGCTGTTTATAGTAAAGATTTGGCAACAAAAGTGCATAGCGAAGGGTTCGAAATAGATAATGGTTCTACCCACAGTGTACCTATGTTTTACGACGAAAATAACCGAAGCGTTTACAAGCTTTTAGTTAATTTTCCAGAAGATAAAAAATTTATTTTATCTTCTGTAATGGGTATGATATTGTTATCTGTAGTATTTACTTTAGTTATTATTATAGCATATGGTAGTTCGCTTTATCAGTTAGTAAAACAACGTAAAATAAGTCAGATAAAAACAGATTTTATCAATAACATGACGCACGAGTTTAAAACACCTATTGCAACAATAAACTTAGCTCTAGATGCTATAAGAAATCCTAAAATAATTGACGATAAAGAAAAAGTTGTTCGTTACTTAGGGATGATAAAAGAAGAAAACAAGCGTATGCATGCGCAAGTAGAAAATGTATTAAGAATATCTAAATTAGAGAAAAACGAACTAAACATAAGTAAAGATCGTGTAGAGCTTCATGAGCTAGTAGAAGATGCTATTACACATGTAGAATTAATAGTAGAAGATAGAGCGGGTTATATTAAAGTTTTCTTAGAAGCCGAAAACACATCTGTATTAGCAAACGAAACACACTTTACAAATGTTATAGTTAATATTCTGGATAATGCCATTAAGTATTCTCCAGAAGCACCTAAAATAGAAGTTTATACAGAAAATGTAGGAAACAATATTTTGTTAAAAATAAAAGATCATGGTAGCGGAATGAGTAAAGCTGCTGTAAAGCGTGTTTTTGAAAAATTTTATAGAGAACACACGGGAGACATACACAACGTTAAAGGGCATGGACTGGGCTTAGCGTACGTGAAGCGAATAGTAGACGACCACCACGGTTATATAACAGTAGAAAGTGAAAAAGAAAAAGGAAGCACATTTACAATAAAGCTTCCACTAATATCTTAAAATAATGGAAGAGCAAAATAAAAAGATTTTATTAGTAGAAGACGACCCGAATTTTGGAACCGTACTTAAAGATTATTTAACCATGAACGATTACGATGTCGTACATGCCAAAAATGGTATGGAAGGTTTCGAAAAGTTTAAAAAAGACGATTACGATTTGTGTATTCTCGATGTTATGATGCCTTATAAAGATGGGTTTACTTTAGCTAAAGAAATTAGAGAAAAAAACACAGATGTGCCTATTGTATTTTTAACTGCTAAAGCAATGAAAGAAGATGTTTTAAAAGGTTATAAAGTAGGAGCAGACGATTATTTAAATAAACCTTTTGATAGCGAGGTTTTATTAATGAAAATTAAAGCTATAATACAGCGTAAAGCCACAGAAACAATTTCAGACAGCAAACAGTTTGAGTTTAAAATAGGAAGCTTCGACTTAAACTCTAAATTACGTTTTTTACGTCACGAAGGTGGAGATCCAGTAAAATTATCGCCAAAAGAAAACGAATTATTACGTTTATTAGCCTTACATGAAAACGATTTAATGCCAAGAGAACTAGCATTAACAAAAATTTGGAGAGACGATAATTACTTTACATCTCGTAGTATGGATGTTTACATAGCAAAACTACGTAAGTATTTAAAATTAGATCCTAAAGTAGAAATACTAAATATACATGGCGAAGGCTTTAGGTTGGTAGTTAACGCCTAAACTTACTCGTTTTATAATATTAAAAATCCAGCAGTTTTGTTGGATTTTTTTTGTTATATATTTTATATACAAGCAGTAATTAACTAATAAATACAATTGATTTACGCATATATATAATACTTCTTTTAAAAAAGGGAAATTTTATAAGCACATTATAAAGATGATATATATGATTGATTTTAAAAAAATAAGCTTACTAGTTTGCTTAATGCTGTTTGCTTATGGATCTGCTCAAAATTTTGCAACCAAAGGAAATGGAATTAGAAATGGTGTAATAGGAGAGGCGAAAGGAAAATCGGTTTTTTATTTTTCTGAATTAGACGGAGTCGTTTCTGCATATTCTACAACAGGAAAAGAACTTTGGAGGTATAAGCCATTGTCTGCAGCAGTAATGTTTAAAATTATAGCAGAAGATGTTACTGGAGATAAAAACGATGAGTTATTAGCTGCAAGCGGAGATGGTAATATATATTGTTGGAATTATAAAGGCGATTTATTATGGCAGTTTAACCCAGGTTATAAAGTGCGATTTACAGAAGTAGCTGTTGTAAATAATAATGAAATTCAAATTTTTGTAGGAGGTAATAACTATTTATTGTATGAGTTAAACTCTAAAGGAAAGTTAGTATCCGAGACTAAAATTGATGGTTCGGTTAGAAAAATAGAGTCGGGTAATTTTATTCACAAAAATAAAGAAGATCTATTTGTAATGACTTATGGGCACGATAAGTTTAGATGGGAGTTTTTCGGAATTATAGATTCAAATTCAAAAGAAATAATAAAATCGTTATCACAAAAAAAATCACCTTTAAAAGAGATGTCTAAAGTCATGCTTACAGATTTTAAAATTGCAGACATTAATAAAGATGGAAAAGACGATATTTTAATGTTTGGCGATGTATCTTGGAAAGCTACTTATATAGCATTAGATGCTAATTTTAATGTAATAGGTAAACACATTGCAAATAAAAAAGATACGCAGCGTTATGCACATACACAAGGCGAAATATTAAAGCCTTTTAAAGATGAAGTAGTAATGAAAAGCGGAAGCATTTTGTATGTTTTAGACTTAAAAGGTAACCCCATACACAAAGCAGGTGTTAAGTATAAAAACAACACATATTCTGATATGGTTTTTGATGCAAAGCGCAACACCTTATTTACAATAGGAGATCTTGGAGGAGGAAATGGTGTATACGCCTATAATTTAAAAAATGAAAATTGGTTTAACAAAAACCATGATAATATAGGGAGGTATAAAGAGGTACAAGACAATGTTGTAAAGCTATATAAGGATGTACTTAATTTTAAAATGCCTTCTTATCAAAAAAAATCAAACAAGCCTTGGATGATGATTAGTAAGCATGAATTACCAAGCGAAGTTAAAAAGCTTAATGGTAACGATATTGTATTTATAGACAACCGTGGCACGTGGTCAGAAAATACAAATCGAGACGATTTAGTAGCTAAAATAGGAAAAAGTGCTTTAAAGAAAGATAAAAGAAAAAAGTACAATTTGTCTAGAGAAGAAATTATTGAACGGGCTAAGTTGTACGAAGCTAAAAACGAACCTTTTGTGTTATGGGCTGGTCATGGCAACGACCCATTTTATACTAGAATAGAAACTTTAGAGGCTATTTTAGAAGTAGCACCCAAAACTTGTTATGGTTTTATTTATGCCGAAATGGATGATGTAAAAGACCCAAGAGTTATTCATTTTGTAGAAGAATATATTCCTCGATTAGCGAAAGCTATACGAAAACATAATAAAGCTAAACTGTACTTTAGGTATAAGAATATGTTTTGGGCCTTAACTAATAATTTATCGCCATGGAAAAACTTATTTTTTTCGGGTGAGTATAGCGATATTCTTGTTCCCGCCTCAGAAGATACCAGTTCGAGAACGCAAGATGTTAATTTAGCAGGGAGAATTGGTATGCATTCTGGAGGTTATATTGATGATTTTGCAATGCGATTAATAGACGATAACCCAACAAGCTGGAGACCTTTAAGTCCTGGAGGGCAACGTTCTGTTTCTCCATATTTACGTCAAGGAGTTTTAATGGCTGCTTATGGCGGTAGATTTGGAGTTAATTTTGAAGGTACTTTTATAGAAAAACCAGGACTGGAAGTGTTGTATGCTTTAATGAAATCTGGTGTTTTACCTATTGTAGAAAAAGAAGATATACGTTCTATAAACTCATGGCATTTAATAAAAGATGTCGACGCTCATTTAATACACTCGGTAGATAATCATCATAATTTAAAACAATATAAAATGGATGATGACGATGCTGTGTTTTCTGTTGCGCAAATGCATTGGGCAGGAGCGAGTATTCCAGAAAACGATTATTCTAAAATTGCTTTGGGTGTAGATTATAGGTGGACTAACTATTTACCTAAAATGCCACATGGTATGGTGCCTATTGCCCCTTTTAAAACAGCGACTAAGCTTCAAAAAAATAAGGTGTTGTATACTGTTAGTAATGGTAAAAAAGGATTTTTAAATAACGAATTTGTTTCTGCTAAAACATATCAAGATACGTTTAAAAATATTATTGCTAAAGGCAAGGCAAAATTGCCAATAGTTGTAAAAGGAGCTTCTTGGAGTGCTATACAAATAGATAAAAAGCATGTGCGTGTTATTTTATTAGATCCAGGATATTTAGATCCGCAAGAAAGAGAGGCAACCATTTCTTTTAATGGAAAAAAACCAATTAAAGGTGTGGATATTTTATCTAACGAAAAAATTAAAATATCTAATGCAATAAAATTAAGTGTGCCAACAGGCGCTTTACGTTTTGTAGATTTTGAATATTAATTGTTATTAAAATGAGAAGTATAATTAGTTTTTTATTGGTTACATTAGTTTTAACCACAAGTTTATTTGCTCAGTCTAAGCAAAAACATCCCAATGTATTATTTATAGCTATAGATGATATTAACGATTGGATAGGGCCTTTAGGAGGAAATAAACAAGCCATAACGCCAAATATGGATAAGTTTTATAACAATGGCGCTATGGTATTTAAAAATGCAGTTTGTGCTGCGCCAATTTGTGGGCCATCTAGATCGGCTATCCTATCTGGTTTTTTGCCAAGTACATCAGGAATTTATGGCAATGGGCATGATATGACATTTTCTGATGTTGTTAAAAGAAATGCGACACTTCCAGAATATTTTTCTAAGAATGGTTATCATACTTTATCTAATGGTAAAATTTTTCATAAACATGGTACAAAAAATGGATTCACAGATTTTGGAGCTTGGGCTTATGATGAATTTGCAAGAGGAAGACGCTATAATAACGATAAGGCAGATAGCGAATATGTAACCTCTGGTAAATCGGGAATTATAAACGGTGTTAAAAACCCAGATTTTAAAGAGAAGAATTGTAAACTGAGTTGGGGGCCTACAAAAGATAATTTTGAAGAAACGGTTGATTATGCAGTCGCAGATTGGGCTAAAAATCAATTAGAACGCGATTTTGATAAACCATTCTTTATGTCGGTAGGGTTTATAAAACCACACTTACCTTGGTTTGTTCCTAAAGAGTTTTTTGATATGTATGATTTAAATAAACTTGAAGCTCCAAAAGTTAATGAGAAAGATTTAGACGATATTTTAAACAAAAAAGGATTGCCAGAATTTAAAGCAACCGATGAGTATAAGTGGGTTAAAAAACACGGTTTAGAAAAAGAGGCAACACGAGCGTATTTGGCAAGTATATCTTTCGCTGATGCTTGTTTGGGTATGGTGCTAGATGCTCTAGAAAAAAGCGGGCATGCAGATAACACAATAGTTATGCTTTGGGGAGATCACGGTTGGCATTTAGGCGAAAAAATGCGTTATAAGAAAAGTACGCTTTGGGCAGAAGTAGTGCATACACCTTTGTTAGTAAAGCTTCCAGGTATGAAAAAAGGACATATTAGTAATAAAACGGTTAGTTTATTAGATATGTACCCTACTTTGGTAAGCTTATGTAATTTGCCTAAAAAGAAAAATATTGAAGGTCGCGATTTTTCAATATTACTAAAAAATACTAAATCAAATTGGGACTATCCAGGTATTACAGTGTCAGCAAGTGGTACTTCGGTGGTTACTCCTCAACTTCATTATATAAGTTATTTATCAGGTACAGAAGAGTTGTATGATGTTGTTAAAGATCCTTTGGAAATTAAAAATTTAATTAATAATAAAAACTATAAAAAAGAGATACAGAAATTAAAGAAATTCGTGCCATTAAATAGGGTGCAGGCAAAGAAGGAGCATTATGATAAACCTAAAAACTATGTAGATGCAGACCAAGATCCAAGTATTAAATTAGGAAGGGATTTAAATAAATTACAATAATTTTAGCCTAAAAGGTATTGCACTACAAAGTTTGTTTTTATTTAAAAGTATAGTGTTTGTATAGTTGTTTTATGTCTATAACCTCCTATTACTAGCGATGTGTTAGTTTGGATGTAGATAATAGATATACTAAAAAAGTCATTTATTGCTATTTTTTGTTAGTTTCTTGCCGAAATTAGCAAAGTAGTTTAAGACCTTTACAAGGTTGATAAATCTATAAATAATAATTATGACTTTATACAAATCTTTAGCATTAGTGTTTTTTTGTGTTTTAAGCTTTTTTAGCTGTAAGCAGAAAGAGGGTGAAAAAAGTATAGAAACACCAAAAAGACCAAATATAGTTTTTCTACTATCAGACGATCAAACAAGTATTGCAACGGGATGCTACGGTAACAGTCAGGTTGTTACACCAAACATGGATAATTTGGCTAAAGATGGTGTAATGTTTACAAACCATTATAACACAACAGCAATTTGTATGGCTAGCCGAGCAACAATAATGACGGGTATGTACGAGTATAAAACGGGTTGTAATTTTATGCATGGTCCATTAAAACCAGAGAAATTTAAAAAATCGTACCCTGTAATTTTAAGAGAAGCAGGTTATTATACAGGTTTTGCGGGTAAATTTGGTTTTGCAGTATCTAATGGCGAAAGTTGGAAAGAAGATACAAATGACGTGTTACCTATAGATAATTTTGATGTTTGGGGTGGTGGCCCTGGGCAAACCTATTACAAAACATCCAAAAACCCAACAATAGCTCAATATGCCAAAGAATATCCGCATAGTTCTAGAGCTTATGGAGCTTGGGCTCACGATTTTATAAAATCTGCAAAAGCATCAGGCAAACCATTTTGTATGTCTATAAGTTATAAAGCACCACACTTACCGTTTACACCAGATAAATATTTCGATTACGTTTATAAAGATAAAACATATAAAAAACCAGCTAATTATGGTGCGGAAAGTGCAACGCATTTATCGCCACAAGCAAAATCTGGAAGACAATATAATGCTTACAATTTTTGGAGAGAAACAGAAGATACATATCAAGAAGCTATAAAAGGATATAATCAACTTATACATGGTGTTGATTATTCTTTAGGTATGATAAGAAAATCGTTAGAAGAATTAGGGGTTGACGATAATACTATTATCATTTTTACAAGTGATAATGGTTACAGTTGTGGGGCTCATAATTTTGGAGGTAAAGTGTTACCATACGAAGAAGCATCAAAATCACCATTAATTATCTACGATCCGCGTTTGCCAAAAAATAAAAGAGGTGTTAAGCTAAATAACGTTACAGCAAATATAGATATGGCACCAACTATTTTAAGTTATGTAGGTATAGATGTGCCTAAAAACATGGATGGAGAAAATTTAATTCCATTAATGTCTAATGCAAAAGAGTTTAAGCGTGAGTCTATAGCTTTAACCAATATGTGGGGTAATGACGAAATTCAAGCATTAACTGTAGTTACCAAAGACTGGAAATATATTTATTGGCAATATGCAAACAAAAGTATGCAGCCAACAGAAGAGCTGTTTAACATAGGCAAAGACCGTTTGGAGCTTAATAACTGTGTAAATAAACCAGAATATAAAGAGCAATTAGAAACTATGCGTAAGTTGTACGACGAAAAGTATAACCATTTAGTATCTAATGGTTTAGAAATACATGATTACAAGAAGTATGCGGTTTTATTTAATAGAAAAGCAAATGCTGAAGAGAAGAAACCTTTTTTAACGGGCGATTATCAAGAGGTATTAAGGCAAAAAGCACAAGAAATAGCATTAAAGAATAAAAATAAGTAGGTAGTATTAATATAGAGAATAACATGATTAATTTAAAATTTTTACAGTTTAAATCATTATTAGTAATAGGCTTAGTTTTTTTTAGTTTTAAAAAAACAAACAGTCAAGAACGTCCAAATATAGTTTGGATAGTTTCAGAAGATAATTCTAAACATTATTTAAAATTATTTGACGAAAAGTATGGCGTAGAAACCCCTAATATAGAAGCATTAGCCACAGATGGTGTTGTTTTCGACCATGCATTTTCAAATACACCAGTATGTAGTGCAGCAAGGTCTACTCTAATTGCTTCGTCTTATGGACCACGTTTGGTAACTCATTATCATAGAAATTTAAAGCAAGTACCTTTGCCTAATGGTGTAGAGATGTTTCCTGCTTATTTAAAAAGAACTGGTTATTATACTACAAACAACTCTAAAGAAGATTACAATCTTTTTAAAGCAGATAATGTTTGGGACGATTCTTCTAAAAAAGCAACGTGGCGAGATAGAAAAAAAGGCCAACCTTTTTTCCATGTTTTTAACATAGGGACTACGCACGAAAGCAGATTACATTTTACACAAGATGATGTAAAAGTACCTACAAAAGCTAATCAAGCTTCTATGGCTATTTTTCCGGTACATCCTCAAACAGATTTATTTAGATATACCAACGCGCGCTATCACGATAAAATGCAAGAAATGGATGGACAATTAGGAGAGGTTGTTGCGCAATTAAAAGAAGATGGGCTTTACGAGAATACAATTATTTTTTATTACGGAGATCATGGTGGTGTTTTACCAGGAAGTAAAGGGTATATAAAAGAAACAGGAGTGCATGTGCCTTTAGTAGTACGCATACCAGAGAAGTACAAAAATTTATCGCCAGTAGCAGCAGGAACAAGAACAAACGCTTTTGTAAGTTTTGTAGATTTTGGAGCAACTGTATTAAATCTAGCAGGTGTAGAAATTCCTAAAGGTATTGATGGACAACCATTTTTGGGTAAAAATATTTCTAAAAAACAATTAGATAAGCGCGACGAAACTTTTAGTTATACTAATAGAATGGATGAGAAATACGATATGGTACGTGCTGTACGTAAAGGAAAATATAAGTATGTTAGAAATTACGAGCCTTTTAATTTTGATGGCTTAATGAATAACTACAGGTATAAACAATTGGGGTATCAGCAATGGATAGAGATGTATAAAAACAATAAGCTAAATGCTGTACAGTCTCAATTTTTTGAGCCTAAAGCGGTAGAAGCACTTTATAATGTAGAAGAAGATCCGTTCGAAACAAATAATTTAGCAGGTAAATTAGAATATAAAAATACATTAAAAAGCCTAAGGTGTAATTTAAATAAACGCATTAAAAGTATGCCAGATTTATCTTTTTACCCAGAATTTTATTTAATTAACAATGCCTTTAATAATCCTGTAGCTTATGGGCAATTACACAAAAAAGATATTTCAAGGTATTCTAAAATAGCCAATTATGCCCTTTTAGATTTTGATAAAGTAAAATCTAAATTAGAAAAAAGCTTAAACTCTCAAGATACTTGGGACCGTTATTGGGCACTTATAGCAAGTAGTAGTTTTGGAGCGAAAGCAAAAGAATTAGCACCAACAATAAAAAATATATCTAATACCGATAGTGAGTTAGTAAACAGAGTTCGTGCAGCAGAATTTTTAGGCTTAACAGGTAGCGCAAATCCGGTATCTGTAATGACAGAGGCCTTGTATACTTGTAAAGATGGACCTCAAGCGTTATTAATATTAAACTCTATAGTGTTAATGCAAGATTGCGAAAAGCATTATAACTTTAATATTAATGAGTCTAAAATCAATAAAATAGTATTGGACGAGCCTCAGGTATTAAGACGATTATTATATCTAAATTCAAAATAATAGTTAGTAGTAAATAGTTAGTTTTTTTTTCAAGAGGAGAGTATTAGTTTAATACTCTCCTTTTTTGTTAATATATTGTATAGTTCTGTTATATTTTGGTAGTCAGCTATTTATTGGTTTTTGTGTTTCTAATAAATTTGTAAATAAGCGGTATGGCTCATAAAAAAGAACATATGTCATCATAGAATATGTATTAAATCTTTAATATCGTAAACTTAAATAAACACTCATATTGAAAATTAATTAAATGATGAAGAAACTATTTCTTTTAACGCTGTTAATTTCGGTAGTAGCAATTACCGAAATGCATGCGCAAACAACAAATTTTGATGCGTCGTGGCAATTTTTTAATGCTGAAGCAGAAGGTGCCGAAAAACCAGATTTTGACACTTCTAAATGGCGAAAATTAGATTTACCACACGATTGGGCTATAGAAGGGCCTTTTGACGAAAAATATAATGCACGTTGTGGAGGGTTGCCTTTTCATGGTACAGGTTGGTACCGTAAAAACTTTAAAATGGATGCTAGTGCCAAAGGTAAGGTAGTACGTGTAGAGTTTGAAGGAGCTATGTATAATGCCCATGTTTGGGTAAACGGAGAGTTTGTAGGCAACAGACCTTACGGGTATATTGGTTTTGAGTTTGATATTAGTAAACATTTAAAATACGATGGATCTAATAATGTTATAGCTGTGCGTTTACAACCAGAAGATTTGTCTTCTCGCTGGTATCCAGGAGCTGGGATTTACCGTTCTGTTTGGTTAAAGGTAGACGAGCGAGTGCATGTTGGACATTGGGGAACATATATTACAACGCCAACAGTAACCGAAAAATTGGCTGTGGTTCAAAATGAAACTACGGTTACTAACAAAACCATATTACCTGTTGATGTAACTGTAAATCATGATTATTTTTCTCCTGATGGTAAAAAAGTAGCATCTGCAAAAGAAGATATAAAAGTAGCTGCCAATGCTTCGGGTACTTCAAATGTATGGTGTAACATAGAAAATCCACAGCGTTGGGATACAGATACTCCTAATTTATATAAAGTAGTTACTACAATTAATCAAAACGGAAAAGTAGTAGATACTTATGAAACAAAAATAGGATTACGTTCTATAGCTTTTACAAAAGACGGATTCTTTTTAAATAATAAAAAAGTACGTTTTAATGGTGTGTGTTTACACCATGATAACGGATCTTTAGGAGCAGCTATTTATAGAAGGGCAGACGAGAGAAAACTTCAGATAATGAAGGATATGGGCGTTAATGCCATTAGAACAAGTCATAATATGCCATCTCGTACTTTATTAGAACTGTGTGACGAATTAGGACTTATGGTTTTAGATGAAGCTTTTGATGTTTGGAAAATGGAAAAAGTACCAAATGGATATAATGTGTTTTTTGATGAGTGGGCAGAACGCGATATTAAAGATATGATTCGTAGAGACCGCAACCATCCATCTGTTATTATGTGGAGTACTGGTAACGAAATTATAGAGCAAAAAGATAAAAAGAACGGTTGGAAAGTTGCAAAGCGTTTAAGTGACTATTGCAAAGAAATAGATCCTACACGTCCTACTACAATGGGAATGAATAATTTTCCTAATCCATATACTTTTAATTTTGCTCAACAAGTGGATATAGCAGGTATAAATTATAAGCCTACAAAATACGAATGGGTACGCGAAGAGTTTCCAGAATTACCAATGTATGGATCAGAAACATCAAGTTGTACTAGTAGTCGTGGTGTATACCATTTGCCAATAGAGAAGTATAAAACACACGAGTCGTTACATGTAACGAGTTACGATTTAATAGGTCCTCCATGGGCTTACCCGCCAGATGTAGAGTTTCATTTTCAAGAGCAAAACCCATATAATATGGGAGAATTTATTTGGACAGGGTTTGATTATTTAGGAGAACCAACTCCTTATGGAGGTAAAGACAACTCTACTAATGGATATTGGAATGGAGATTGGCCATCACATAGTTCTTATTTTGGAGCTGTAGATTTGTGTGGATTTCCAAAAGATAGATTTTATTTATACCAAAGTCATTGGACAACAAAGCCAATGATTCACCTTTTACCTCACTGGAACTGGAAAGGTATGGAAGGGCAAAATATACCAGTATATTGTTATACAAACTGTGATTCTGCAGAACTTTTTGTAAACGGAAAATCTATGGGTAAAAAAGTTAAAGGAAAAGATTTAACCGAGTTGAAAGTTAATTTTTTACGATACGAACCAAAAACGTTTCAATCTAAATATCGTTTATCTTGGGAGGTGCCATATCAAGCTGGGAACATAAAAGTTGTTGGTTATAAAAATGGAAAAGTGGTTCAAGAAGAACAAATTTTTACAGCAGGAAAGCCTGCAAAAGTTACTTTGTCTGTAGATAGAGAAACTATTGATGCAGACGGTAGAGATTTAGCTTATGTAACGGTGAGAATTGAAGATAAAAATGGAAACTTATGTCCTAATGCAGATAACCAAGTGTTCTTTTCTGTAAAAGGCGCAGGAAATTTAGAAGCTGTAGATAATGGTAACCAAATTAGTTTAGAGTCTTTTCAAGCCAACCACAGAAAAGCATTTAGCGGTATGTGCTTAGCCATTTTAAAGTCTTCTAATAAAAGCGGGTTAATAACATTAAATGCAAAATCTAAAGGTTTAGGAAGCGCTAAGATTGTTGTAGAAACTAAATAACAGTTTAAGAAGTATAAGCGTTGCGTTTGTTTCTTAATTTAAAGCTTCAAAATCAACAAGTTTACAGTCAATTTCTGTTCTGTTAATACCTTTTACTTCAAATAAAGCATTAAAATATTTTTTATTGGCTGGTAAATTTTTATAAAAATTTGCCAGCCATTTTTTATTCATAAAATTATTTACAGTAGCCATTACACCTATGTCGTTGTTAGATACAAAAAACAGAGCTTTTTTACCGTTTTCTAGAGCATTATAAGACACCATAGCATATTCATACGATATGCCTTCTTTTATTTTATAACTGTATGTTTTTTCTTTTCCGTTTTTAACAACAACAAAGTTACTAACATTTGTATTGTGTTTAAAAATATGACTATCTTTTAAAAAGATAGATTTAGATGTTCCCATGGTTTTAAATTGACCTATATACAGTAAATTATTGGTTCTGGTTTCGTCCATTTCAAAGCTGCTTTCTAATCGTAGCGAAAAATTACTGTTATGTTTTAAAAACCATTCAGTAAGGTTTTTTACAGAAAAAGGTGCCATTTTAGAGAGTAGAGTGTAATTGGCTAATTTAATAGAGTCGTTAGGGTGTTTTTCAACATAATTTATAAAATCAGATTTATTGTTTATGTAAAAATTCATAGTAGCAAAACGCTCTAAACCTACAGTTTTGTATATCATGGTTTGATCTGCCATAACGCATATGTTAGACGAGCTTTTAAAAAAATCATTCCAGCAATAAAGGTCTTCTTTAAATATTTTTTTAGAAATAAATAAAACCGTTAGTAGCAGTGTAAAAATACTAGCTCCCCATAATATTTTTTTATTAATAGTCGCCTTTAATTTAGTATTTTTTTGCGTATTTCGTTCTTGAAATTTTAAGTTGTACTGTCCTTTTTCTACAATAAAAATTAAATTATCATCTTTACCAGAAGTTGCATAATACTCTTTTAGCTTTTTGCGCAGGTTGTACATATAAACCCTTACTTTACTATCCTTATTTTCTGGGGTGTAACTGTCTTGAAAAAGTTCTGTGCCAACAATATACTCGCTAACATCGCTTTTTTTTATGGCTTGTTCTACTAAAAATTTTAATAATCTAACATTTCTAGGCGATTTTTCAAACATGCGATCATTGCATATTTTTAAAAGATATGTTTTAATAATAGATGTATCTAAGTGTGGGCTCATAATTGTAAAAGTAAAGAAACAAGAAATACTATCAAAACACAGTAATAATAAGGGGTGTTAATTTAAATTAACTTTTTAAGTAACCGCTAAAAAACTTAATTTAATATAGTTTATATGTCTAAAAGCTTGTTTGTCTGTATTTTTAATAAAATAAATATAACCTATAAATTATAATGATGAAGTTTTTTAAACTTGCCTTGTGTCTTGGTTTGGCGGTGTTAAGTAATGTGCTTGAAGCTCAAATAGTTTTGCTTGGAGATAACTCTCCTAAAGAAAACGTAAACGATGGTAATTTCGAATTAATACCTGCGGGTTCGTGGCGAAAAGGATTGCAATCTCCACATTGGAATAATAGCCATGGCCCATCTAAATTAACGGGAGATAGTAGAATGGCTTTGTTTAAAGGGAGAATGTATAGTTCGGTTCCAGTTGGTATTATAGAGTCTAATATTTTAAATAATATATCAGCATATTCTAAAATATCTGAAGGTGATATATTGAATTGGGGCTTTGGTGCAGATTCAGAATACGATTGTAATGCTAAAGTTACATTAAGCTTAGTATTTGGTGAAAACGAAAGGATTTTAGCCGAAAAAAAAGCGCTTATGGGTGGCGATTTAAAAGTTCAGCATTTTAAAGGCGTGTATAAGGTTAAAAAGAAAGATGCCGAAGGAGGTATGCCTTTTGTTCGAGCAACTTTATACTCTAACGAAGGTGTAAAAGTGTTTTTAAACTATGTGAACATAAGTGTACAGGCGCCAGAAACTAATGGCCCAAATATTTTAAATGCAACAGTGGTTTCTACTGGTGTTAAATTAAAATGGGAGGATAACATGGAGACTAAAATGGCACGATATAATGTATATCGAGGAGAAAAGATAGGAGCTGCTTATATAAAAATAGCAAATAACTTAAAGTCTTTAGAGTTTACAGACACTAACTTAATTAATGGTAAACAATATCATTATTTAGTAACTCGGGTTAGTGGGAAAGAATCATCAAAATCTCCTGTGGTTACCATAACAAAAATAGATAAGGTAAAGCCTAAGCCACCAACAAACTTAACCACAAATGTTTTTGATACAGAGGTTAAAATTAATTGGAAAAAAAGTGTCGATAACGATGTTAAATATTACACTGTGTATCGAGGCGATTCAAAGGGTGAAAATCTTCAAGAAATAGCGCGTCAGCTTACTAAAAATTCATTTATAGATTATACACCTTCAAAAGGTGTTGAAAATTCCTATATTGTTTGTGCTCACGATTATAGTGGTAATAAAAGTGAAGCTTCTATATCAGCGAAAGCGAAAGTAAAAGCAGTTTTTGGAGCATCTTTTAGCGATTTAATATTGCCAATGCCTATTCATAATAAATTAACATCTAATGTTTGGGGAGCAGATGGTGTTTTACCGCGAGATGCCGAAAACGGTATTGAAGATCCGGAGTGGAGTTATTGGGGAGGAAGACCGGTAAAAGATAAAGATGGAAAATACCATATGTGTGTTACACGTTGGCCTGCTAATGCAACTAAAGGGCATTGGGAATGGCCATTTTCTACTGTTGCTCATGTGGTTTCAGATAAGCCAACTGGCCCATATTTAGTTAAGGAAGATACAGCTTATAAATTTGGTAATGGCTTAGGGCATAACCCAGATGTTGTATTGCTTAACGATGGTACTTTTATGTTGTATTCTTTAATTAATTGGGAAGCTACTTTGTTTACATCAAAATCTATGAATGGTCCATGGAAACGCTTGGGAGTTATAGAAGTCGATTGGAAGAATTCTGGTGAATCAGAAAGTCGATCGTATAGGTTTTATAGAAACCTATCTGGAGTTCAGTTGGAAGATGGTCGCTTTTTATTTGTAACAAAGGCAGGAGCAATAATGAGGAGTCAAGATAAGAACCCATTAGGCCCTTATAAAGTGTTAAGTAAGCCTATTCAAGGTAATCCTATAATTCCAGAAAAATATAGGGGATCTAATTATGAAGATCCTGTGATATGGAAGGATGAAGTGCAGTTTCATATGATGATTAATGCTTTTTGGGATTATAGAGCCATTTATTTGCGTTCACCAGATGGCATACACTGGAAGTTTAACCCTGGAACCGCTTATACACCACATAACACAGCTTATGAAGATGGTACACAAACCAATTGGTATAAATTAGAGCGTCCTCATGTTTTACAAGATGAGTACGGTAGAGCATCTCACCTGTCTTTAGCGGTGATAGATGTGCCAAAACGAGACGATTTGGCAAAAGATAATCATAGCTCTAAAAACATTATTGTGCCATTAACAATACATAAAAGAATAAAACTTTTAAATAAAAAGAAGCTGGATAAAAACACAAAAAATATCAAACTTCTTATACAAAGCGAGCAAGGGTTTAATGCTCAAAAGGATATTGATATTAAATCATTGCGATATGGAGCATCAGAAGTTGTTGATTTTGGTAAAGGCTGTAAAGTGACTAAAATAAAACGAAAAGGAAAAGACTTGATTGTAGAATTTGATGGAAAAGATAATGGCATAACAGAAGCTAATTTTGCAGGTAAGTTGTTAGGGAGAATGCTAAATGGAGAATTGTTGATAGCTTATTCTAAATTAGAGAATTAATAATATAAATTAGACCATTTGTTTTTATTTTTTACCCAATCTTGATGCTTTAAAGTGTGTTTGTTTTCTAATTTTGAGTGCTTAATATATTATTCAGAATTATTTTATGAAAATTAGAAGCCTCTTTATTATTATCATTCTTTTTAATTTTTGTTCTTGCAAAGAGTTACAACAAACTGTAAATACGCCAGAAATAAAAAATTATAAAAATTTAAGCTTTAAACCGTTGTCAAATAAGCAAGTAGAAAGCTTTAGAAATAATGCATTAAGCTCACAAATTCTTGTGGAAGATGGTTACTATGTTTGGGGGTTAAGCGTTGTAAAATGGGAAGGGAAATATCACGCATACTATTCTAGATGGAACAAGAAATACGAACATAAAGGTTGGATGACGCATTGCGAAATAGCTCATGCTGTTTCAAACAAACCCGAAGGCCCTTTTAAATTTGTAAATGTTGTTTTAAAAGATAAAAAAGAAGGTGGTTGGGATATTAACAACTCTCATAACCCTTACGCTATTGTTGCAGAGGGCAAAATTTGCTTGTACTACATAGCTAATGATGTTAAAACGCTTTTAGAAGAAGATGGACAAGGCATGGTGTATCCAGATAACCAATGGTTTGAAAATAACAGATCTAGAATACGAGACAAACAATGTATAGGTGTAGCGGTGGCAAATAAGCCTTCTGGACCATTTAAACGATCAGAAAATGTTGTTGTAAAGCCAGATGGCGTTAAGTTTAAAAGTATAGCTGTAAACCCTGCGGTTGTTTATCATGATAATAAATATTTGATGATAATGAAGGGCGATGATGTTAATCGAAAAAAAACATTTAGAATTCAATTAGTTGGTAATTCGGATGCTCCAGAAGGTATTTTTAATTTCAATTCAAAACCTGTTTTTGATGAGGTGCAGACAGAAGATGCTTGTATGTGGTTCGATCAAGTTTTAAATAAATATTATATGGTTTGCCATGTTATGGGTAAAAGTGAATTGGCTCTCTTTAATTCTAAAAATGGATTTGATTGGCAAGCCGATGAAAGGAAAATATTTATGAAAAAAGAATTTACCTTAACAGATGGTACTGTTTGGAAACCTAAACGTGTAGAACGTCCTTTTGTTTTAACCAACGAAAAAGGGCAACCAAAAATGCTTTATGTTGCGGTTTACGATGGAGATGTTAATGGTAATATTGCTATCCCTATAGAGTATTAAAGCTTTCAAGAATAGCTTTTTTGTGTAAGTAAAATATAGAATTATTCTAAAATTTCTAATTCTACAAGTTCGCACTCTATTTCTGTTCGTTTTAGACCTGTTACCTTAAATAAGGCATTAAATTGCGAGTTTGATGATGGAAGCTGATTTGTAAACTCTTTTAGTTTATTTTTAGAAGTAAACATTTTTATTATGCCCATTACTCCAATGTCATGATTTGAAATAAAAAATATGTTGAATTTGCCATTATCAAGTTTCTGGTACGAAACCATAGCGTATTCTAGACTAGTCAATTTATCATACGAAGCTACATAACGTTTAGCTTTTTTTTCTTGTTTATAAAGAAAACCATCAAGCAATAATTCAAATGCTTTACTATCACGTAAAAAAAATGGTTGGCTAGCCTGCATGTTTTTGGCTTGTCCAATGTATATAATATTTGCTTTGTTATAGTCAGAAAATTGAGTTTCACTTTCTAGTTGAATATCAAAATTCTCATCAAATGCCCTAAACCATTGGTTTAAATAATGGATTCCAAAAGGGCCCATTTTACTGGACATTGTAAAATTAGCTGCTTTTAAGTTTAGGTTTGGGTTCTCTTTAATAAAGAGAGATAAATCTGCTTCATTATTTACGTTTTTTATTGAAGAAAACATATTTTCTTGGTCTTTAAATTGATTTGCAACCATGTAATTATCTGCAACAATACAAATGGTTTTTCCGTTAAATATAGGTGTCCATATATAAGAAGGTTTAGCAAATTTTGTAGCTAGAAAAAGTATTGCTATTAGTGCAGTGGTTGCTATTAAAGAGTAGAGGACTGTTTTTTTTGGTAAACTATTAACATTTTTATTTTTGGTTGTATTAATAAGGTGCGAATTTTTGTTAAATGTTAAGTTGTATTGCCCTTTTTCTATATTAAAAATAATGGTTTCGTTACGTCCTTGTCCTTTATAATATTCATCTAACTTTTTTCGTAGATAAAATACATAAGAACGAATTCTACTGTTATTCTGGTTTGTAGTGTACTTATCTTGAAACAATTCTATACCTATAGAATGCTCTTTTACATCTTTTCCTGAAAGCGCTTCATTAATTAGATAGCGTAATATCCGTTCTTGAAGAGAGGATCTTTTAAAAACTTTATTGGTTATTATTTTTTCAAAAGCTGTCTCAATTGCTTTTATGTCATGGGTGTTTTTCATGTTAGCTAAATTAACAAAAAGGAAGTAGAGATAGCTTTAGTGTAATAGAATAAAGCTGTGTTTTTAACATGTATAAAACCGTTTAAAGATAGTTTTTTTTGGTGCTTTTATTAAGAGAAGCTAATTTAACCAATAGAAAAACAGACTATTTTAATATGAAGTTGTTGGACACCTAAAATATTAAAAAGTTGTATCTATTAAATGTGTAAGGAGGATTTTGAATATAGATTTATAAGTTAGAATTATGAAATTAAAAAATAGGAAAAAGTGGCTAAGTAGGACTTTAATAATGTTATTGATATTATTGGCAAAAGATATTAATGGACAAAACAAGCAGACAACGACAGACGATTGGAATTTACCCAAAGTTAAAGACGTTTTAGATAGCAATTTGGTTAAGCTTAATTATAGAGAGCTGAAAGGAACACTTCCTATTAGGCAAACGGAATATATGATTCGTGTGCCAAAAAAATGGAACGGAACATTATTGAATGATCTCGATTTTTGTAATAAAGCTAATTCATACTTGAGTATGTTGTTGTTAGAAAAAGGTTATGCATTATCTGGGACACATCGTAGAAAAGATAGAAGTAAAAGCTATGATCCAGCACATGAAGCTCATGATTTTGTTACAATTTTTGATTTATTTGAAGTAGCTTTTGGAAAACCAAAACGAATTATTCAACTTGGTTGTTCTGGAGGTGGTACGGTTACTCTTTCTATGGTAGAAAAATATTCGGATAGAATTGATGGCGGAATTGCTGCTTGTGCAGCCACAAGCCAATGGATGGCAAATATGCATTTAGATGGTTTGTTTGTTATGCAGTCATTAATAGCGCCAGAGTTACCAATAGTAAATCTATTTAATTATGAGAATGAGCAATTGGAAGAATTAGGTATTAAATGGAAAAAAGCAATAGATAAAGCACAAAAAACTCCAGAAGGGCGTGCTCGTATTGCTTTGGCTATAACTATTGGTCAGTGGCCTGCATGGGGTGGTCGAGGAAATGCTATAGTGGATAAGCCAGATATAACAGATTTACATGCGTTACAAGAAAGTATGTATTATAGTATGGCTATGCTTCTTCCAAATCTAAAAACTAAAGGGACCTCAATGATTGAAAGGGCAGGAGGAGGACAGTTAAGATCTAATGAAGGAATTGATTATGTCGAACTGTTTAACAATGGAAATAAAAATTACAAAACTGCTGTTAAGCTATTATATAAAGAAGCAGGAATTAATCTTTTAACTGATTTTGAAAAAATTAATGCGGCACCGCGTATTAAATCAGATCCTATCGCTATTAAATATTGGAGTGCACCAGGTAGAACACATGTTGGAGAACCTAAAGTTCCATTACTTAGAATCCATACTAGTGGTGATGGCTTAGTTTATCCTGTATTAACACAAGGCTACGAAGAATTAGTGAAGCAAAAAGGATATTCAAAACTATTTAGAAGTGCTTATGTTAATAATTGGGGGCACTGTATGTTTAGTAGTGGCGAATGGCTGTCTGCTATTGAAACCTTAATGCTGCGGTTAGATACTGGTTTTTGGCCAGAAACAGATCCGCAAGCAATGAATGAAAGAGCAAAAAAAATGGAACCTAATTCTAAAGCTAGATTTTTTAATTTTCAAGGAGTCGAAAAGCACAATAGAACTTGGGTACCTTCTATTGAAAATTATATTGGGGAGCAAAAGTAGTTGTTTCTTATGGTAAGATAAAAGGTTGTGTAATATGGTGTTTATGGCGCCATGTATACAAGAATTGTATTACTTTTCAATAGAAATTAAATAACTCAAAATTAAAAAGGAACTACCATTTCTAGCTTAATATTAGTATTTGTTCTATCCTGTCCTTTTACTTTAAAAATAGCGGTAAAATATTCGCTGTTTTTTAAGTGTTTGTTTTTAAAGGCTGTTAAACTATCTAGGTTTGTAAAATATTCAACAGTGCCACTAACACCAATATCGTGCTGAGAAAAGAATACAAAATGTTCTGTGTTGTTTATACTTGGGTATTTAGATACAATAGCATATTCTTCTCTGTGGTTTGTGTTATTAATTTTTATTTCGCTTTTAGATATTAAAGGGTGATGTTCTATAATTAAAAAATTGTCTTTAATCTTACAATATGGGTTTCCTTCATTAAAAAAGTGAATAAATTGGTTTTTGTTTTTTGTAGGTCCAACATAAATAGCATAACCTTCTTTTATTTCGGAGATTGAAGTTTGAGTGGTAAATCGAATGTCAAAAGATTTGTTGTAGTGCTGGTAAAATTGTTGAAATTGTTGAGTTGCTAAAGCAGCCATTCTTGTGGAGTAGGAGTAATTAGCTGGTTTTATTTCATTTTTAAGTTCTGGCTTGGTATCTAATAAGTTATAAAATTCTTCAACATTATTTATACTAAAATCTCTTGTCCACCCCATATTATTGGTAATAGTTTTTCCCGTAGCACCAAAGTGATCGCCAATAAATAAATTTGTTGGAGTGTCTTTAGAAAGGAATTTATCCCAAATTACAGAGGGATTAGGAGTTCTGTTGGAGTAAAATATTATAATAATAGCAGTAAGCAGTCCAAGGTAAGGTAAAAGAAGTGGCCAATTTATACGTTTAGGGAGTATGTTTTTTGATGGTGTTTTTTCAAACCTAACCTTATATTGGCCTTTATCAATAATAACACGCCAATTGTCATTATTACCCTCATTTGTATAATAAGCAGTCAGTTTTTTTCTAAGGTTATAGACATTAACTCTAACTCTTGGGGTGTTTTTTTCTGTGCTTTCTTTATTTCCAAAAAATTCAATATCAATAACACCTTCTTTTAAATGCACATCGTCGTTGGTTGCATTAAATAAGTACTGCAATAATGCAATGCTTGTTGGTGCATTTTTAAATGTATTGCTTTTTTTTATGTTGTCTACAATACTTTGTTTTTGATGATTTTTTAGCTGCATTTACTTAAAGTATTTTATACTTATGTAGTTTGTATTTATATGTTATAACCGTTATAGCTACCGTTAAAGTAGCGTTAAAGTTAAAAAAATAAAAGCGTATTAATAGATTTGAGTCGAAGTAATTATGCTTATACTACATAAAATGAAACCTTTTTTAGATAACGATTTTTTATTAGAGACTAATACAGCCAAAGAGTTGTATAGTTCAAGTGCTGTTAAAATGCCAATTATAGATTACCATTGTCATTTAAGTCCCAAACAAATAGCAGAGAACAAGAATTTTAAAAACCTTACAGAACTTTGGTTATATGGGGATCATTATAAATGGAGAGCTATGCGAACCAATGGTGTTTCTGAAAAGTATTGTACTGGAGATGCTACAGATTGGGAAAAATTCGAGGCTTGGGCAAAAACGGTTCCACATACTTTAAGAAACCCATTGTACCACTGGACGCATATGGAGCTTAAAATTTTTTTTGGCTACAATGGTATTTTAAATGGAGATACAGCAAAAGAAGTTTGGGATTTAGCAAACGATAAATTAAAAATGAATCATTTTACGCCTCAAGGGCTTTTGGAGATGATGAATGTGGAAGTGGTATGCACTACAGACGATCCTATAGATTCATTAGTGTATCATAAACAAATAGCTGCTTCAACATGTAAAACAAAAGTATTTCCTACCTGGAGACCAGACAAAGCAATGGCTGTAGAAGATGCAGAAGCCTTTAATGTATATATAGATAAGTTGGCAGCAGTTTCAGAAATAAAGATTTCTACTTTTAATGATTTATTAAATGCTCTAGAGGTAAGACATGACTTTTTTGCTAGCTTAGGTTGTAAATTATCAGATCATGGAATAGAAGAATTTTATGCAGAGCACTATACTGGTGAAGAAATTCAAACTAGTTTTTTTAAGATTAGATCAGGGATAGAACTAGATCTTTTAGAAATTAGAAAATTTAAATCTGCAATGCTTTACGAATTGGGAGTAATGGATAACGATAAGGGTTGGGCGCAACAATTTCATTATGGTGCTTTAAGAAATAATAACACTAGATTATTAAGTCAACTAGGTCCAGATACAGGTTTCGATTCTATTCACGATGTAAACGGTGCAGCTGCTATGTCTAAATTTTTAAATAGGTTAGACATAGAAAACAAACTAACCAAAACTATTATCTATAATTTAAATCCGTCTCAAAATGAGGTGGTTGCTACTATGATTGGTAACTTTCAAGACGGAATCATTCCTGGTAAAATTCAGTTTGGTTCTGGTTGGTGGTTTTTAGATCAAAAAATAGGTATGGAAAATCAAATGAATGCCTTGTCAAGCTTAGGCTTGTTAAGTCGTTTTATTGGTATGTTAACAGATTCTAGAAGCTTTTTATCTTTTCCAAGGCATGAGTATTTTAGAAGAATATTATGTAATTTGTTAGGTAATGATGTTGAGAATGGCTTAATAAATAAAGATATGGACTTGCTTAATAAAATGGTGCAAGATATTTGCTACTATAATGCCAAAAATTATTTCAACTTTAATTAAACTAGTAATGCAGAAATTAAAATTAATTCTAGTAGCTTTCTTACTATTATCTCAGGTAAATTTTGCGCAAAAGAATACAAAGACTCAAATTCAATATTTATCTGGTACAGATAAAGACAACTTGGTAGAATGGGATTTTTATGCTTCTGAAGGAAGGAAAAGTGGGGAGTGGACCAAAATAGGAGTGCCTTCTTGTTGGGAACAACAGGGTTTTGGTGCTTATAATTACGGGAGTGATGATGTAAAAACTCGTGCCAAAGAGTATGGTTTATATAAGCATACGTTCCTTGCGCCTATGGAATGGAAAGGCAATGAAGTAAAGATTGTTTTTGAAGGAGTAATGACAGATGCCGAAGTAAAAATTAATGGCACATTAGCAGGAGAAATTCACCAAGGGTCTTTTTACGAGTTTAAATATGCTATTAGCAAACTATTAAACTATGGAAAAGAAAACCTATTAGAAGTAAAAGTAAACAAGGTTTCTGCCAACGAATCTATAAATCATGCCGAGCGCGATGCAGATTTTTGGGTTTTTGGTGGTATATATAGACCTGTTTATTTAGAAGTTTCTCCGAAGGATAATATAGAACGTGTTGCTATAGATGCTAAAGCAAGTGGTGTTATTAATACAGATGTTTTTACAACCTCAAAAAAGGCAGCTTCAGTAAAAATGGTTCTATCTGATGCTAATGGGAATAAAATTCAAGATTTATCAGTTACAGAAAACTCAAGAAGTAATGGTAAATGGAATGTATCGACTAAAGCAAAGACTATAAAAACATGGAATCCTGAGTTTCCTAATTTATACACTTTAACTATTCAAATTCTAAATAAAAAGAAAGAAGTTCTACATAGTATAAATAAACGTATTGGATTTAGAACTGTTGAAATTCTAGAAGCAGATGGTATTTATGTAAACGGTGAGCGCATTAAATTTAAAGGAGTAAATCGTCATTCTTTTCACCCAAAATCTGGTCGTACCACATCAAAAGCATGGAGTATAGAGCAAGCGCAGCAAATGAAGGATATGAATATGAATGCGGTGCGTATGGCACATTATCCGCCAGATGTTCACTTTTTAGACGTCTGCGATTCATTAGGGTTATTTGTTATTGATGAAATTTGTACATGGCACAACCCAATGCTAGACACTAAAGTGGCTCGTAAAATTGTAAAAGAAACCGTGGTAAGAGATGTTAACCACCCTTCCATTATACTTTGGGCAAATGGTAACGAACAAGGTTGGAACCCTGAAGTGGATGACGATTATGCAAAATGGGATATTCAAAATCGTGAAGTTATTCATCCTTGGAGTATTTTTAATAAAACAAATACCATTCACTATAGCCATTACCATTCCTTAATAAACGATTCGTATTCAAAAGAAAAAATATTATTCCCTACCGAGTTTTTACACGGTTTATTTGATGGCGGACATGGCGCAGGATTAGATGATTATTGGAATATAATGTGGAACTTGCCACTAAGTGCTGGTGGGTTTTTATGGGATTTCGCAGATGAAGGTATTGAGCGTACCGATAGAAATAATGAGATAGATTTACAAGGCAGAAAAGCTGCCGATGGTATTGTTGGGCCTTATGGCGAAAAAGAAGGGAGTTACTTTACTATTAAAGAAGTTTGGTCGCCAATTTATATTGAAGAACGTTTTATTAATAACGATTTTAATGGCGTATTTAGATTAGAGAATCGTTACCATTATACCAATTTAGATCAGGTATCGATGACTGCTAAATGGATTGCCTTTAATGGTCCTAATGATGAGAATAATTACGAAGTACTTTCTCAAAGTAAAGTAGAATTGCCTAATTTATCTCCGTTAACAAAAGGAAAATTTACAGTAGAAAAACCAGCAAATTGGCAAGACGCAGAAGCTTTGCACTTAACAGCAATAGATGCTCATGGTAAAGAAATATTTACTTGGAGTTATCCGGTATCAACTTCAAAAGATAAATATAGTCCTAAAGTAGCTGTAGTTGCTAAATCGGCTATAAAAACAGATACTAAAGACAGTAAAATTCATGTTAAAGTACAAAATGTAACATATACATTCTCTGAAGAAACAGGTTTATTATTAGAGGTTAAAAAGGGAGATAAAATAATTCCTTTAAATAACGGACCTATTATTTTAAATCAGAAAGATAAAATTGAAAAAATTGCTGTAGTTCCTACAAAAGATAAAGTTGAAATAAATGTTATTTACGAGAAAACCAAATATTCTCCAAGTTGGTCTACGGTAAAAGAATATGCTTCAGATGTTATAAAATGGACTATACATGCTAATGGCTTATTAGATTTGAATGTGAAATTTAAAGGCAATAGAAATTTAAAAGGCTTTAGAGGTATTACGTTTTCTTTTCCAGAAGACCAAGTTGCAGGTATGAAATGGCTTGGAGATGGCCCATATCGTGTTTGGAGAAACCGAATGAAAGGTACCAGATATCAAGTTTGGGAGAATGATTATAACAATACCATAACAGGTCAATCGGGTTTTGTTTACCCAGAGTTTAAAGGGTTTTTCTCGAGTTTAACTTGGTCTAAGTTAAAAGGAAAAAACGATAACGGATTTAATGTGTATTGCAGAACACCACACACATATTTAAGAATGTTAACACCCGAAAAGTCTGAAGAAGACAACAGAAAAAAAGGGAAAGATAAAACGAGATTAAATCCCGATTTTCCAGAAGGAGACATCTCTTTTGTTATGAATATCCCTGGAATAGGTACTAAGTTTCAAAACTCAGATTCTATGGGGCCACAGGGTAACAACGAGCATTATTTTGGAAATGATGACGATTTAATAGCGTTAGATTTAACCTTTCAATTTTAACCAACCAAAACATGAAAACCATAACTAAATTAGCATTATTTACGCTTGTTATTTGTTTGTTTCAAAACATTCAAGCGCAAACAAGAACAGAAATTAAATATTTATCTGGTACAGATAAAGACCATACCGTAGCATGGGATTTTTATTGTTCAGATGGAATGAATAGTAAAAAATGGACAAAAATTGGTGTGCCTTCTTGTTGGGAATTACAAGGTTTTGGAAACTATAATTACGGTCGAGATTACAAAGTAAAAAAAGAATATCACGACGAGCATGGTTTGTACAAACACAAATTTAATGTGCCTGCGAATTGGAAAAACAATGAAGTAAAAATTGTGTTTGAAGGTGTTATGACCGACTGTGAGGTAAAAATAAATGGCAAATTAGCAGGCGAAATTCACCAAGGTGCTTTTTATGAATTTAAGTACGCTGTTTCTAAGCTTCTTAAATATGGCGAAGAAAATTTACTAGAGGTTAAGGTGAATAAAATGTCTGCTAACAAATCTATAAATTCTGCTGAACGAAATACAGATTTCTGGATTTTTGGCGGTATTTTTCGTCCGGTGTATTTAGAAATTTTGCCAAAGCAGTTTATAGAACGTGTTGCTATTGATGCACAAGCAAATGGAAACATTAAGGCAGATATTTTTACAGCATCAAAAAAAGCAAGTTCGGTAAAAGCTAAACTTCTTAACTTAAATGGCGAGTTGGTTCAAGAATTAACTAACATAAGTATTGAAAATAAAGAAGGTAAAATATCACTTTCAACTCAAGCAAATAATATAAAAACTTGGAACCCTGAAAGTCCCAATTTGTATCAACTTCAAATAGATTTATTAGATAAGAAAGGAAATCAATTACATAGCCTTACAAAACGCATAGGTTTCCGTACCGTAGAAATTCGAGAAAGTGATGGTATTTATGTTAATGGCCAGCAAATTAAGTTTAAGGGTATAAATCATCATTCTTTTTACCCAGAATCTGGTAGAACAACTTCAAAAGCATTAAGTATTGAGCATGTAAAAATGATAAAGGACATGAACATGAATGCGGTACGTATGTCTCATTATCCGCCAGACACTCATTTTTTAGAGGCTTGCGATTCTTTGGGGTTATTTGTACTCGATGAGCTTTGTACGTGGCATACGCCTTACTTAGACACCAAGGTAGGAAAGAAATTGATAAAAGAGCTTATAGTAAGAGATGTTAACCATCCATCTATCGTAATTTGGGATAACGGAAATGAAACAGGTTGGAATACCGAATTGGATGATGAATTTGCTAAATGGGACATTCAAAAACGTGAGGTGATTCACCCTTGGGGAATTTTTAGAAAAACAAACACATTTCATTATTTGCCTTACCATACGTTTGCAAATGATGGTTATGCAAAAGATAAAATCTATTTTCCAACCGAGTTTTTACATGGTTTATATGATGGCGGACATGGCGCAGGTATAGAAGAATATTGGGAAAGAATGTATTCAGACCATATGTCTGCTGGAGGTTTTTTATGGGTTTTTGCAGATGAAGCAGTAGTTAGAACAGATAAAAACGGTGTGTTAGATGCCGATGGAAACCACGCTCCAGATGGTATTGTGGGACCTTATGGCGAAAAAGAAGGCAGTTATTTTACAGTAAAAGAAGTATGGTCTCCTATTCATATAAAAAAACGATATATTCGAGAAGGTTTTAATGGCATGTTCAAGGTAGAAAACCGTTATCACTTTACAAATTTAGATGCTTGTACTATGCGAGCAAAATGGGTTAAGTTTGATGGTCCAAAAGGTTCTGCAGAAGAACAGGTGATTTCTGAAAGCCTCGTGAAACTACCTTCAATAGCACCAGAGCATAAAGGAAAATTTCATGTTAATTTACCGCAAAACTGGACTGATGCAGATGCTCTTTATTTAACAGCTACAGACCAACATGGTATGGAATTATTTACTTGGTCTTATCCTGTTAAACTTCCTAAGGCTTACAATAAAAACAAAATAATTTATTCCGGAAACGCAGAAATAACAACTAGCACTGACGATTCTCAAATTAATGTTTCAACAAAAGATTTAGAATTAACATTTTCTGCTAAAACAGGCTTAATTGAGAAGGTTGTTAAAAATGGCGTTTTAATTCCGTTATCAAATGGTCCTATTCTTTTAGATAGTAAAAATGAAGTCGATCATGTTTCTGTAACAAATTCTAAAGAAAAGGTTGAAATAAAGGCGCTTATGAAAGCCAAAAGAAAATATTGGGATTGGGAAGATAATGACCAGATGATTCAGGAATATTTGAAATGGACTATTCATTCTAATGGGTTAGTCGATTTAAATGTAGGTATGCGTAGCACTAGAAAAACAACAGGATTTAAAGGTGTTACATTTTCTTTTCCCGAAAAAGAAGTAGCAGGAATGAAATGGTTGGGAGATGGGCCATACAGGGTTTGGCGTAACCGCATGAAAGGAACAAAATTAAAGGTTTGGGAAAACGATTATAACAACACAATTACAGGGCAGTCTGGATATGTGTACCCAGAATTTAAAGGGTATTTCTCTAGTTTATATTGGGCAAAAATTCGTGGTAACAATAATAACGGTTTTAGTGTGTACAACCATAATACACATACTTTTTTACGTATGCTTACGCCAGATAAACCTACAGAAGCATTAAGAGGATCGGACGATACGAAATGGCCAAGTGGAGATATTTCTTTTGTTAAAAACATTTCACCTATAGGAACTAAGTTTAAGGAAATTGGAGAAATGGGGCCTACTAGTAATAAAGAAATGATTTTCGGTAACGATGACGAAATGATTAAAATTGACTTAACCTTTGATTTCTAGGTTTTTACGAAAATGGAAGAAAAGTCAAATTAAGGTTATGTAAAGAGGTTTAAATAACTTGTAATGATTTTTAAAAATATATTATGAAAGCAAAATATGTAGTATTAACCATTATAGGTGCCATTTTATTGGGAGCTATGGGGTTTAATGTTAAAGTAGATACCAATACTAATGAAAAACAACAAAAACCTAATATTCTTTGGATTGTTACAGACGACCATCGTTACGATGCAGTAAGAGCATTTAATAAGATATTACACAATAGAGAAATGAGTGAACTTGGTTACGTAGAATCGCCAAGTATAGATAAGTTAACAGAAATGGGAACAACGTTTATAAACACGTATTGTCATTCTGCAGTGTGTGCACCTTCTCGATCGGCAATGCACCTAGGGCGTTATCCTTGGCATTCTGGAGTTTATCAATTTGAATATTACAACAATACACCAGAACATTTCAAGCCAACCTTACCAGAGCAAATGGCTAGTGAAGGCTACCAAACGTTTCATGTTGGTAAATTGGGCGTACGTTTAAAAACACTTGAAAACGGTAAAACTAAAGCACATCAAATTTATCAAAACGATATTAGTTTTAAAAAAATGCATAAAGAAGGTCTTACAGACTGGGGTAAAGATTGGTTTCGTTCCATTGATGGAGAAAAGTTAGAAAGACCATTGCAAAGTGCAGAATTTCTTGTAGAACCAGATGGTACATTTTTGTATGCCTCTTTAGATTTAGAAGCGCAAAGACCAAAGTATAAAGGCATGACGGAGGCAATGAATAAGAAATACGATATTTTTCGTCACTACAACGATAAAAAAGGAAAGCACCCTGATAAAGGTATGATACTTTCTGGTGTTAGTCCGCAACCAGCAGGAAAAAACAGAGATGGACAATACAATATCGTTTTAAAAGATTATTTAAACAATAAAAATGAGAAGTTTACGGTAGGTTCTCAAACGGTAAAAGGCATTGATCCAGATAAGCCCTTATTTGTGCATTTAGGGTATAACTTTCCGCATACACCAGTATTACCTCCTGCAGATTATAGAGCTCGTTTTCAAAAGAAAAATTATAAAGTACCTGTATTAACTAAAGAAGAGTTAAAACTGATTCCGAAGCAAATTAAAGGCTTTTTTAACCACGGTGGATCTGACCATTTTACAGATGAAGAAAAACAAAAAATGATTCAGGATTATTATGCGTTCTGTGCCTATGGAGATGCTTTAGTTGGTGAAGCTGTAGATGGTTTTATTACCTATAGCGAATCTAAAAATCAACCCTGGACGGTTGTGTATGTACACGGAGATCATGGTTGGAAGTTAAATGAACACGGAGCGGTTTCTAAATGTACACCTTGGGATATAGATAGCCACAACCCAATTGTTATTGTGTCTTCAGATAAAAAGAAATTTCCTGCAGGAAAAGTGGTTGATAATTATGCAGAGTTTGTAGATATAGCGCCCACAATTTTAGCCGATGGTGGAGCTAATTTAAAATCTGAAAAGTATGCGTATTTAGATGGTATGGATATGGCAAACATAGCTAATGGAACTGCGCCTGTACGAGATTATATTATTGGCGAAAGTCATGCAGCAACAGGGCCACGAGCTTATATAAGAACTAAAGAGTATGTGTTTTCTATGCAAATTCGACCTAGAAAAACTAAAAAAGGAGAAAATATTAAATGGGCAATAAATGCACCTTACGAAAATATAGACGCTAGCTTGTACCACACCACAAAAGACCCTAAAGAAATTAACAATGTAGCCTTTAAAAAAGCGTACAGAAAGATTGCTAATAAAATGAGAGACAAGCTTACATCTATTGTTTTAGGCGATGATCGTGTAGAAATTGATTGGGAAAAATGGGGAACAGGAACTAAAACATTTCATAGCAATTTTGCTCCAGGTGCTCATGATTATAAGTTAAATTTAAAATAATAAAAATGAAGTTTAAAATACTTTCTGTCATGTGCTCTTTGGTAGTTTCATGTCATGCTTTTGCTAAAGAATACCATGTAAATGGAGCTAATACATCTAAAGGAAATGGATCTATTGAAAATCCGTTTCAAACAATAGCACAAGCTTCAAAAGTATTGAAAGCAGGAGATGTTTGTTATATTCATGAAGGTACATATTACGAAAATATTTCACCTAAAAATTCAGGCACTAAAAAGAAGCCCATCATTTTTACAAGGTATAAAGATGATATTGTCATAATATCGGCTACAAAGCCTATAGCAAATTGGGAACCGTATTCTGGAAACATTTACAAAGCAAATAACGTAAATATGGTTTTGGGCGATGGTAATAATGTTTATTACAATCATAAAAAAATGCAAATTGCACGTTGGCCAAATGATAGTGATGATAATGAATATTCTCTAGACGCTAAATTTATTGATAAAACCAAAGGAACTTGGTCAATGTCATACATCAGTAATTTAGAAATCCCGAATATAGATTGGACAGGTGGAATTATCCATTATTTGGGTGCACATAGTGGCTGCAGTTGGGAACGAGCCATTACAAATTATACTCCAAATTTACATCGCGTTCATTTTAAAACCTTACCAGATAAGTGGCCTTTTGGAAAAACACATAGCCCGCAAAGGTTAGAGAATGGGCATCGTGGTATTTTTTATTTAATGAATAAGTTAGAAGTATTAGATGCTCCAAACGAATGGTTCTACGACAAACAAACCAAAACACTCTATTTTTATGCGCCTAATGGCGAAAAACCAACTAAAGATATCGTTGAAGTTGCTACTAGAAGTCATACTGCTCAAATCTACAAAAACCATATTCATGTAAAAGGTCTTAACTTTTTTGGAGGGATGATAACCATAAAAGGAAATCATAACAAAATAACCAATTGCATGGTAAAACATGGTGCAGAAAAACTAATAACCAATTTAAACGGTGCAGCACTAAAAGATGCAGCTATCCAGGTGTTAGAAGGGTATCATAACAGTATAGAAAAATGTGTTTTAGAACACGGTACTTTAAATGGTTTATATCTTGATAGAGATGCAGAAAACACAACGGTAAAAAATAATATTGTACAATATTTTAACACCATTGGTATACACGCACATTTATTAAACAGCTCTGGGGCTCGAAATAAAATTATTAGAAATTCATTTTATGGCTCTGCAAGAGATGGTGTTAAAGTTACCGGAGATGATAGTGAGTTTGCTTACAATCATGTGCAAAAGTGTTTAATTTCTGGAGCCGATGGAGGCTTGTTTTATGTTACCGGAAGAAGTATTCCTAAAAACATAGAAGTGCATCATAACTGGTTTCATGATGCGTATTCAGATGATAATCATGCTGGTAAAAAAGCAACTGGTATTTATTTAGATAATAATGCTGCTGGTTACATAGTGCACCACAATGTAGTTTGGGATGTTGAGTGGGCAGGATTACATTTTAATTGGAACGCCATAAAAAATGAAATTTATAACAATACATTTTGGAATGTAGGTAAGCCTGAAGAAGCAGTAATAAATTCTTGGGTGCCAAAGAGAAATGGTGTTCAAACCAATGTAGAAGATAATATTTTATATAATAATTTTTCTGATGTGCGCCCTTGGTGGGATTCTGGAGATGGAAAAAAATATAGAGTTGACGAGAAAGAATTTAAAGGAAAAGAAGCCGATAACGATTTTAAAAATAACGAACAATACGCTAAACGTCCTTTTTTAGTTGAAGAAGGTAAGTTGTTTATGCCTTTTAAAGATGCTTCGGTAATTGATAAAGGTTTAAAAATTAAAAACATCACGAACAATACTAAAGGAAAAGCACCAGATTTAGGCGCTTATGAATTTGGTGGACAAGCTTGGGTTCCTGGAGTAAACTGGACACCTAAACATTTTGCATGGACGCCAGGTAGTGATTATAAAAAATTAAACACATCATCTCTAAAATAACACACTAAACTAACTAATATGAAAAAGTACCTATTAAGCATCGTAGCATGTTCTACCATATTGTTTTCTTGTCAAGAAAAGCAAGCAGAAACTGTAACTAAAAGTGAAGAATCAGTAAAAGAAGAATTTCCTTTTTTTATCCCATCAGAAAAACCAAATAGACCACTAAGTGCTGCTGTAGAGCGTAATTACGATGCGTATTCGTCTATTCGTCCAGAGCAAAACGAATTATATACGCAGTTTAAATATACAGAGTTAAAAGGCTTCGATTATAATGGAGGCGACGGAACAATAACGCGACGTGATCCTTCAAAAGTTATCTTCGAAAATGGAAAATATTACGTTTGGTACACAGGAAGAAAATCGCCTGTAAAACCCGTAGGTATGTCTAGAGCTAAAGAAGCAACCGATGTTATTCCTTCTGCAGATTGGGATTTGTCCGACATTTGGTATGCTACTTCAGAAGACGGTTTTACATGGAAAGAAGAAGGCATTGCAGTGCCTAGACCTCCAAAACCAGAGGCAGGTTGGCGTTCTGTTACCACCACAGATATTTTAAAATTTAAAGGTAAATACTATTTGTATTTTCAAGCTTTTATGGAAGCTAGTGGTTTACGTGGCGATTTTTGCCCTGTTTCTGTGGCTTGGGCCGATTCTCCTGATGGACCTTGGACGCATACAGGTAAAATTGTAATTCCAAACGGGCCAGAAGGTTCTTGGGATCAATACTCCATTCACGATCCATATCCATTAGTACACGATGGAAAAATATACTTGTATTACAAAGGTGATTTTGATAAGCGTCCAGAACTAAAACCATCTAAAATAAGAATGCAAGGATTGGCTATTGCCGAAGATCCGTTAGGCCCTTTTACAAAACATCCTTTAAACCCAGTTATTAATTCAGGTCACGAAACAACGTTGTTTCCGTTTAAAAAAGGTGTTGCAGCTATTGTGCAACGCGATGGGCAAGAACATAACACCATTCAGTATGCCGAAGATTGGGTAAATTTCGAAATTGCCTCTATTACAGAATTATTACCTGTAGCAGCTGGTCCATTTATACCAGATGCTTTTACAGACACCAAAAATGGTAGAGGTATTACTTGGGGTATTTCTCATTTTATTAATGCTGGCGGTAATTGGAGACACTCGATACTTACACGTTTTGATTGTGATTTAAGTTTGGATGTCGATGATCAAAAAATGAAAGATCACCATTATAATTATAGCCCAGAGTTTCATTATACACATGGGTTAAGTGGCGAGCAACGTAAAAGAAACGAAGCCGAAACCAATAAGTTAAAAGCTAAATAATTTTAGATCATGTTATAAATGATAAATGCACCTTTTCTATTTAAAATATTAAAATTAGCTACGTTCTGTTTATTAATGAGTGTTAATGTGGTTTGTTTTGCACAAGAAGCTGTTCAAATAGTAGTTAAGTTAAACACAAACCATGTGGTTAATGGAATTGGTGAGTTTGATAGGGAAAAATACATAACTGTTCATGCCGATTTAAAAGCGTCAGATTGGGGAGGAGATAATGTTATGCCTAATCTTAGAAGCGATTTTCTAGAAAAGTACGATGTTTATTTAGGTCGGGAATCTGGCGGATTAAGTGGTGCGCTTAAAAAAGAGACTTATCAAGATGATAAACGCCCTGGGTATCCAGATATTTCTAAAATGCGAGAATCTGCGAAAAGAAATATTAAAACTTATAAATGGAAAAAGGAAACGCAAGGGTTTGAGTATTTAGAAAACCGAACGAATAACATGTTGGTTGTATCTCAATTTCATCCGTTTTGGCCAGATGGAAATAAAAACAAATTAGGTTTAGCGTTGTCTCAAGACGATACTACTAAAAATCCATTTGGAACAGCATCTGGCGAATTCGCTGCAACATATATTAAAGAATATTATGGAGGAGAGGGAGAACCTCGACCTAAATATATGGAAGTTATAAACGAACCCGATTGGGACTTAATTCCTTCAAAAGATGCAGGTAATCAAGATGTAGAATTAGAAGCTATTGGTAAATTAGCAAAATTCCATTCTACCGTAGCTAAAAAAGTAAAGGCAGAAAATCCAGATGTGTTGGTTGGTGGTTTTACTTGTGCTTTTCCTTATTTTGAAATGTACGATTTTAAACGTTGGGAATATAGATGGAAGCATTTTATAGACTTGACAGGAGATGATATGGATTTTTGGTCGTTTCATCTTTACGATTTTCCTTGTAAGGTAGAAAGAGAAGGCAATGTGGTACAACGATGGCGAAAAGGCAGTAATATTGAAGCTACTTTAGATATGTTGGAGCAATATGCTATGATGAAGTTTGGAAAACTAAAACCACTTATTATCACAGAATATTCGGTGCAGGCGCACGAAATTAAGTTCGATCCGTGGACACCTTACCGAGATTGGCTGTATGTTAAAAGTGCGAATTCTATGTTAATAACGTTTATGGATCATCCGCAAAGCGTAGCTCTAGCAATTCCTTTTTTTACACTTAAAAGTGAATGGGGAAGAAAAGAACATCCAAGCGGCAACCCCTACAGAAGTCGTTTGCTTCGTCAGCAGTTTGAAGCAGAAGGCGAAGAAGGAGATAAGTGGGTGTATACAGACTTTATTAAATTTTATCAGCTATGGGCAGATGTAAAAGGTAAACGTTTAGACATTCAGGATAATAATTTAGATATACAAACCGATGCTTATGTGCACAAAAACAAAGTGTATATAATTGCTAATAACCTACTGCCAGAAAAAAACATTTTAAATATTGATTTACAGGGTAGTAATGACAATCCGTTGGTTAGTATAAAAAAGAAGCATTATCATTTAATAAATGGTGAAGCAGGTGTTATTGATGAAGCAGTTTATGCAACAAATAAAAGCATAGAAATAGCAGAAGAAGCTACAGTAATTTTAGAGTATACTTTCAAGAAAAAAAATAAATTAACTCACAAAACCGAAGAGATTAAATATTACGCTAAGGAGTATTATAAACAAATAAAAGGAGGCGATAACAATGTTTTTACTTTTAATCAACTGCAAATAGATACAGAAAGTAAAGCTGTTTTACGAGTTAGTATAGCACGCGATCATGGTCAAGAATTAAAACCTTTAATTACTATAAACGAAACAGAAATTAAGGTTCCAGATAACTACCAAGGCGAACCACAAACTTATCGCAATAGGTTTTATGGCACATTAGAAATTCCTGTAGATACAAGTTTACTAAAAGAAAATAATAAAATAAATGTATTGTTTAATACAGATGGTGGCCAAATAGCTAGTGTTACCATGCGTGTTTTTAATAGAAATAAAAAATAATTATGAAGAAATATAGCTTGCTTTTTGGTGTCATTTTAAGTTGTCTTTTTAGTAATATTAGAGGGCAAGAAAAACCAAATATTTTATGGATAATTACAGACGATCATAGGGCAGATGCCTTAAATTGTTTTAATAAAGCTACCACGGGAAAAGCAGAAAGTGCATTAGGTTACGTGTCTTCTCCAAACATAGACGCTTTAGCATCAGAAGGCGTATTGTTTGTAAATGCATTTACTAATTCTCCTGCTTGCGGACCTTCAAGAGGTGCCATGATAACAGGAAGATACCCTTTTAGAAACGGACATTATGCTTTCGAACAAACCCACCAAGAACCAGATTTTGTAACACCTACTGTGCCTCAAATATTAAGAAAGCAAGGATATAGAACTGCTGTTTTTGGAAAAGAAGATTCGTATATCTATGGTTGGAAAGGAAAACAAGGTTTTCATCCTTCTGGAATTTACGATTACAAAGTACACTTTAAACATGATTTACAAGCAAACGGTCTTGGCGATTTGTATACTAAAAGTAATTATGAATACATTAATGGTTCTAGAAGAAAAACAGGAAGTAAAGAGAGTGTAGTTTATAAAGATGGTACAGAGAAAAGTTATGTAATTTACAGAAAAGGGAAAGGGTTAACAGCAGAAGAGATAGCAACAAAAAAGGCAGTAGATAAGGAGTTTGATATACTTAGGGCTTATACGCAAGGTATGAAAGATTTGATTTATGGAGGCCAAAACCCGCAACCAGCAAATAAAACTGTAGATGCTAATATTTTAGCAGAGTTTAAAAATTATTTAAATAATCAAGATACTCCGTTTAAAACACTATGGGGTAAAACAGTACAAGGCGCTAATTCTAGTAAGCCTCAAATGGTTAGTCTAGGTTTTCACTTACCTCATACGCCTGTATTGCCTCCAAAACAATTTAGAGATCAGTTTAAAAATAAAAAATATAAAATACCAGATTATGATGAGGCTGAAGCTTCGAAACTTCCAGAGCAGCTAAAAAAAATATTAAGAGGCATGAAAATTCACGACATGAAAGCTAGAGATAAGCAGCAAGCTATTCAAGATTATTATGCTTTTTGTGCTTTTGGCGATTATTTAATTGGAGACGCTGTAAAAACCTTTAAAAACTATTGTAAAAAGAATAATCAAGAATTCTTAATTGTTTTTACGGTTGGCGATCATGGTTGGCAGCTAGGTGAGCAAGGAATAGAATCTAAATTTGGCCCTTGGGATAAATCCATTCACAACGCAGCTATTGTGGTCTCTTCAGATAAAATAAAATATCCAGAAGGTAAGATCAATAAAAATGCAGTCGAGTTTGTAGATTTTGCACCAACTATACTAGATGCTGCAGGAGTAAATGTAGAAAATGAGGAATATAAGTTTCTAGATGGTTTTGTTTTAGATGATGTTATGAACGGAACAAATAAGAGAGATTATATTTTAGGAGAAATGAATTTGGTATGTGGACCTCGTGCTTATATAAGAACAAAAGATTTTGCTTTTTCTATGCAAACAAGACCAAATAGAAAAGAACCTAGAGGTTTTGAAATGAATAAAAATATAGAGTGGGCCTTAACTTGTGATATTAACGATATAAGTCCTGCATTATACGATTTAAGAAAGGATCCGTTGGAAAGAAACAATGTGGCAGAAAACAAAGCATACAAAGAGTTAGTTAATTTATTTAGAAAAAAACTAGGGCAAATTGTTTTAGGTGATGGTCGCGTAGAATGCGATTGGTCTAAACAAAATAGTTACGCCATTAGTAATTTTGCGCGTGGTTCCGATGATAAAAAAATGAAGATTCCTTTGGCTATAATTCCTAAAATTTAAGGTTCCAAAAAAGTTGTTTGCATGGTAACTGTTAATAGTTATTTGGTTTAAATGTAGCTATGTGTTAAGATTTTGGCTACAAGTACATTAAACTTGTTATATATAAAAATAATCAAATAAGAAGCAAATATTAAAGTGTTGCTAATTAATTCAGTTTAAATAAAAAGATAAAACATTAATAGTAAAATGAAAATAAATAAATATAAGTGTATGTTTTTAACTGTTGCAATAGCAGCGGTAAGTTGTGTTAGTAATAAAGAAATTGGACAAAAAAGTTTGACCAATAAAAAAAGCTATACTGCAAATCATGAATCATTAAAAACTCACAAAGCTGCACCAGAATGGTTTGCAGATGCTAAATTAGGTATGTATTTTCATTGGGGGCCATACAGTGTACCTGCTTATGGTAGTGCTTGGTACCCTCACAATATGTATAAAGATAGAGGTGCTATTCGTAGACATCACGAGAAAACTTATGGTAGTATTTATGAGTTTGGTTACGAAGATTTTATTCCTATGTTTAAAGCAGAACATTTTGATCCAGAAGATTGGGCCGAATTGTTTAAAAATACAGGAGCTAAATTTGCTGGGCCTGTAGCGCAGCATCATGATGGTTTTGCCATGTGGGATAGCGAAGTAAACCCATGGAATGCTTCAGATATGGGACCCAAACGCGATATTTTAGGAGACATTTTCAAATCCTTAGAAAAAAGAGGTCTAAAAACCATAGCAACGTTTCATCATGCACGTAATGGACAACGAAATGCTAATAAACCAGAAGCATGGAAAACAGCTTACGATAGCCATTATGTATATCATCCAGATTTGCCAACATCAACTACAGACCCTAAATTGCGTAAGTTGTTTGGTAATTTTGAAACCATAGGTGAGTTTAATCAATACTGGTTAGATCAAGTTGTTGAGGTTGTAGATAAATATAGTCCAGATATTTTATGGTACGACTCATGGTTAAATTTAATTCCAGAGGATAAAAAATTAGAAATGGTTGCTCATCATTTTAATAATGGAATTAAACATAACAAAGAAGTAGTAACAGCTCACAAGCAAGAAGATTTATCTTTAGATTATAGTATTCTAGATTACGAACAAGGTGGACGAAGAGATTCTTGGCCAACACCTTGGATGACAGATATTACACTTGGTAAAAGTCGTTGGATGTATGTAGAAGGGCACCCTTATAAAACAGCAGATTTAGTTATTCGTAATATGATTGATGTTTGGAGTAAAAATGGTGTAGTGCTTTTAAATGTTTCTCCAAGAGCAGATGGTGTTATAAACCAAGAGCAGCGTAGTGTTTTAAAAGAAATTGGAGATTGGATGAAAGTACATGGAGAAGCAGTTTACGGTACAAGACCACATATTATTTTTGGTTATGGAACAGCCAGTGCAGGAGATGGACATCATGGTGGGCAATCTGCGACGGTAAACTATACAGCTAACGATGTACGTTTTACGGTAGCAAAAGATAAAAAGGCAATGTATGTATTCTTTTTAGGTAAGCCAGAACCCGGAAAACGAATTTCTATGCGAGCAATAGGCGGTTATCACCGTAACATTGCGCCATCGCCAATTAAAAAGATATCTCTATTAGGGGCAGATGTTGAGGTTGATTGGGAGTTAACTTCAGGAGATTTCTTTTTAACCATGCCAAATGTAGATATGAATAATCTAGCTACAGTTTTTAAATTCGAGTTAGAGTAGAGTTATAAATTAGCAACATAATCTTCTAGACTGTCTGCTCGTTCTAAACCAATTTTTTTACGTATTCTAGATCTAGAAATATGTACACTATGTGGTTCTATGTTTAGTATTCTAGCCATTTCTTTAGTGGAGAATTTTAGCTTTATTAGTGCTAAATGTTTTTGCTCTGTAGGAGTGCAATTAGGGTGTTTTTCTTTAAGTCTGTTATAAAAATCAGAATTAACTTCGGTAAAACGAAGGTTAAATTCATCCCATAAATCTTCAGCGCCTTTTTTATATTTATTGTTAAGCGATTTGTATGAAGAAGGCGATTTTTCTTTTAAAACCTTTAGCAATTCGTCTATAGCACTATCTTTATCTATAAGCTGCAAGGCATAAGCAGTAAGCTCTTTACTTTTAAGTTCTATTTTTGCTTTACTTCTTTCTTTTTGAATTTTAGATTGTAATTCTGTTTCAGTCTTATCTAGTAATGTTTTCTTTAGTTTTAGTCGCATTCTAGACATAAGTATCATACCTACAGCTAAAAGAATAACTAAAAAGATAATTATTTTTAACCAGAATTGTGTTTGTTCGTTCTTTTCAATGATATTATTTTTTTGCTCTAATAAAGAGTCTTTTTTTCTAATAGATTCTAAATACGTATTTTTTATTTCGAAAAGCTCGTTATAAACCCTGTTTTTAATTTCTGATAAACTGTCTTTTATCCTATTTTCAGCAATTATGAGTTTATATGCTTTCTTTGGTTTGTTTTTTAAATAGTAAAGATTTGATAGTTTGTTTAAGATATATGGAGACATTGATTTGTTGGCGTTTGATGTCTTTATGTTTTTTAAACTATTCTCGAAATAATAAATAGCACTATCGTATTCTTTTGTATTTGTTTTTAATTCGCCTAAAGAGTAATATATTCTTGTTTTAAACTTAGAGTTGTTTTCTAAAGACTTCTTTTTTACCTGATTTAAAAGTTGAGCTGCTTCAGTGGTTTTTTCTAATTTCATAAGTAAAAAACCACGTTCTACCTGGGCTGCAAGTAAACTGTAACTGGTATTTTTAATCATTTTATCAGTAAAAATACAAGAGTCAATGTATTTTAAAGCTTCATCATAATTTCCAGATTGGCGTTCGCGAGCTGCCAAGTTTAAATAGTTGGCATTTAGTTGATGGCTGTCTTGATTGTTTTTAGATGTTATTTTTTTTGAGTAATTTAAAGCTTGCTGAAGGTGAAATAGAGATTCTTTATCCTTATTAAAATTATCGTATAAGTAAGACAGTTTTCTATTAATTATAGCTTTATACGAATAATTGTCGGTTTCTTTAACTAAATATTGTGCTTGCCATAAATGCTCGAAAGACAAACTAAGTTTTCCTAATTCTTTTTGAATGTCCGAAAGGTTTACAAGACAAAGCAGTGTTTTATCTAAATCCTTTTTTTTGCTAAAATAAGAATAACATTTTGTAAGTCTATCATAAGATTTTTCAGGAAATAAAGAGCGTTCTCTAATAGCTGTTTTAGATGTTTTAGTGTAATAGGTTGTTGAGTCAATGTTTTTTTTGCTTTCTTTTTTTTGAGAATAACAATTAGAGTAAGCTAGACAAAATATAAACAAATTAAATATTAAAACTCTGTTTATTAGGTTTTTATGTTTTGTCTTGTGCATATGTGTATTTTTGTAGCAATATACTTTTTTGGTTCTACAATATAAGTAAAAACTATACATTGTATAATGTTTGTGTATGTTTTTTTAGACGTCAAAAGATGCTATTTACGTATTTTTGGTAATACGTCTTCTTATAATTTTATAAAAATAGAAGATTTATTTATTCTTAGTTAATAATCCCGTATTTTTAAGAATAAGCAACTAACTAAACTATATAAAAAATAATGAAAAACATTTTCGTATTATTAGGCCTTGTGTTCGTTTTATTTTCGTGTGAAAACAAAGAGACAACGATAAAAGAAGCTAAACAAGAAAAACCTATAAAAGATTTTCCGCATCAACTACCAAAGCAAAAACCTAATATGCAGCTTAGTCGTGCATTAAATAGATTGTACGATGCGTATCCTGCACCAAAACCTCAAGAAAACGAATTGTTTTCGCAGTTTAAATATACAGATGTAAAAGGTTTCGATTATAATAATCATGATGGAACAATAAGTAGAAGAGATCCTTCAAAAGTAATTAAGCACAATGGTAAATATTATGTTTGGTATACTTATAGAAACACACCAACACCACCACGAGGAGCAGCTGCAAGTTCAGATGTTATACCTTCGTCTGATTGGGATTTAGCAGAAATTTGGTATGCCACTAGTAATGATGGTTTTAATTGGGAAGAGCAAGGTGTTGCAATTAAACGACCAGAAAAACCTATTGTTGGCTGGAGAGCTGTTACAACTACAGATATTTTAGAGTGGAAAGGTAAGTATTATTTATACTATCAAGGTTTTATGGAGGCTAGTGGTAAGCGTGGAGACGATTGCCCTGTGGCTGTGTCTTATGCCGATTCTCCAGATGGACCTTGGACACCGTATAATAAAATTGTAATTCCAAATGGAGGTGAAGGCGCTTGGGATCAATACTCAATTCACGACCCATATCCTTTAGTTTATAAAGGTAAAATTTATTTATATTATAAATCAGATTTTGGTAAAAAAGGAGACTGGATAAGAATGCAAGGTTTAGCCACTGCAGATAATCCTTTAGGTCCTTTTACAAAACACCCATTAAACCCTGTAATTTCTTCTGGGCACGAAACCTCTTTATTTCCTTTTAAAACAGGTATTGCTGCAATGGTTTATAAAGATGGTAACGAGCATAATACCATACAATATGCCGAAGATGGTGTTAATTTCGAAATAGCTTCAATTACAGAAATGATGCCTTACGCAGGAGCACCATACGTTCCTGATGCCTTTGCAGATACTAAGGATGGTAGAGGTATTACATGGGGAATGGCTCACTTTATTTCTTTAGGAGGAAAAGGTCAATTTCACTCTATGCTAACAAGATTTGATTGCGATTTAAGTCAAGATTTACACGATCCAGAAATGAAGGAGCCTAGAGTAAAATATACACCAGAAGATTATTTTAAACGTAGTTTAAGTAAAAAACAGCGTAACCGTATAGATAAAGAAAATAATGTCCTTAAATAAGTAATGATGTATTATTATGAATAAGAGACTCTGTTGTACGCTTTTGCTAGTGTTTACAGTGGTTTTTATTGCTTTTTCTCAGAAAAATATAGGAAGTCAAGCATGGACATTTAAAGATTATTCTTTAGAAGAAACTTTAGAGAAAATATCTGCTTTAGGCTTAAAGAAAATAGAGATGTTTCCTAAACAAAGATTTAGCAGGGTAGATAGTACTTTAACAAGTTATAAAATGCCCAAAAGTCAGCTTGTAAAACTTAAGGCTTTGCTTAAAAAGTATAAGGTAAAAGTGGTGAGTTATGGTGTTATTTCTTTGAAAAAAGAGAAGGATTGGATTCACCTTTTCGAATTCGCTAAGGACATGAAAATTAAAACCATAATTACAGAGCCAGCTCAAGATCAAATAGCAACAATAGATAAATTGTGTAAGCAATACAAAATTTATGCTTCTATACATAATCATGCCAAGCCTAAAAGGCACTGGTGGAATCCTGCTAACGTAAAACAAGGCTTAATAGGTAGGAGTAAATATTTAGGTGTTTGCGCAGATGTGGGGCATTGGAAACGGTCTAATTTAGATGTTACTGCATCCCTAAAACTATTAAAAGGAAAAATAACCGAGCTGCATATTAAAGATGTTAATAAACCAAGTTCTAAAGGGAAACCAGTTCCTTTAGGGACTGGTATTATTAATTGGGAAAACGTTTTTAACGAATTAAATAGGCAAAAATTTAAAGGCAATTACATTATAGAGCATACAGCAAAAAAGTCTGTTTTAATAAAAGAGTTACAGCATAATATAGCATTTTTAAAAACTTATATTAAATAAAAAAACAACCAACCAAACTAAATGTATTAACCATGAAAAATTTATCTCGCAGAAATTTTATTAAAACCACAGGTATAAGTGCTGCAGGAGTAGCTATTTTGCCAAGTTTATTAAGTTTTTCGCCTAATGGCGTTGTTAATGTAGCTGTTATAGGAGTAGGAGGAAGAGGGATGAATAACTGGACGCAAATGCTAGGTATTCGTGGTGATAATAGAAGAGTTAAAGAAGGTTTGGAACCAAAAGGTGAAAGAAAAGCTCATGCTCATGTAAATATTGTAGCCTTTTGTGATGTAGATGATAAAGCAGCAGCTACAGCCTATAAAATGTTACCAAATGTTCCTAGATTTAAAGATTTTAGGGTCATGCTAGATAAAATGGATAAGGCTATTGATGCAGTTATTGTATCAACCCCAGACCATACCCATTTTGCAGCAACTATGGCAGCAATGGAAAGGGGGAAGCATGTTTATGTAGAAAAGCCTCTAGCTCACAATATATGGCAACTTCGTACTTTAAAAAAGGCAGCCAAACATTACGGAGTGGTTACGCAAATGGGAAACCAGGGGCATGCCTCAGATGGAATTAGAAGTGTAAAAGAATGGTACGATTTAGGTTTGCTAGGAGAGGTTAAAGAAATTCATGCTTGGTTTAATGGTCCTAAGTTCGACCCTAGTCCAAAAGGGTGGTTTTGTAAACCCGATAATTATCCTCCAATAGGTAAAACAATTCCAAAGACTTTAGACTGGAATTTGTGGCAAGGCCCAACAAAAAGAAGAGATTATAGCCCTTTTTATTTACCTAGGTTTTGGAGGCATCATTTTGAATTAGGCACAGGTATGCTTGGCGATTGGGGTTGCCATACTTTAGATGCTCCTTTTTGGTCTTTAAATTTAGGAATGCCTACATCTGTAGAGCCTGTTTTTGCTAAGTTAAGCCCTGTTCCTAGCGATTTTGGTCCAGATCAATCTGTTTTAAAATATGAATTTCCTAAGCGAGGAAAACAACCTGCAGTTACATTAAATTGGTATGAAGGAGGTAAAAAACCAGAAAATCGACCAGAATGGGGACTAAAAAATTTGCCTAATAACGGTATGTTAATGGTTGGAGATAAAAATACTGTTTTAACAGATGGTAAACCATACAATCCTAAAATTTTAATGCCAGGAGCAGCGTGGAATGATTTTAAAACAAAAGGATGGAATAAAAGTATAGCTAGAATAAAAGATGAAAGTCCACATGCAGAGTTTATTTCGGCAATTAGAAACAATGGGCCAAAACCAGGTTCTAGTTTCGAGTATGGTGCAGATCTTACAGAAGTAGCTTTGTTAGGTGCTTTAGCGCAACGCGCAAATAAAAAGATAAAATATAATGCTAAAAAAATGAAAATCACTAATCATAAAGAGTTAAATACTTATATAAAAGAAGATGTGAGAGAAGGATGGGCTTATGGCGAGAATTTGTGGTAAGGCCTAAATTTTATTAATCAATTTATAAATTATGATGAAGTTTTATTTTTTTACAATATTAACGATTCTATGTGCTTTCAATTTTAACGCACAAAATACAGATACGACTCAACCCAATGTTGTTTTAGTGTTTATTGACGACGAAGGCTATGGTGATGTGGGCTGTTACGGAGCCACAGGTTTCGAAACGCCAAATTTAGATCAATTGGCTAGCAAAGGGATGCGTTTTACTAATTTTTATTCAGCACAACCAGTTTGTAGTGCATCTAGAGCAGGTATTTTAACAGGATGTTATCCTAATAGAATAGGGGTTTCTGGTGCATTATTTCCTCATCATAAAGTAGGGTTAAATAAAAAGGAGTATACTATAGCAGAAATGTTTAAAGACCAAGGTTATGCAACAGGTATTTTTGGTAAATGGCATTTAGGTTGGCAAAAAGAGTTTTTGCCTTTACAACATGGTTTTGATGAGTATGTTGGGCTTCCGTATTCAAACGACATGTGGCCACATAATAGCGCTACAGGCCATAAATGACCTAAGGAAAATAAGCGTTCTAAAATGCCAGAATTACCATTAATTGAGGGAAACAAAAAAATAGGAGAAATAACTAGTTTAAAAGATCAAGACAAGCTAACAACGTTGTATACCGAAAAAGCAATAGATTTTATTAACAGAAAATCACATAAACCTTTCTTTGTTTATGTGCCACATACTATGGGACATATTCCTCTTGGTGTTTCAGATAAATTTAGAGGTAAAAGTAAGCAAGGTTTATATGGTGATGTTATGATGGAGATTGATTGGTCGGTAGGAGAAATTGCCAAAGCTTTAGAAAAAAATGGAGTCGCAGATAATACCATTTTTATTTTTACTACCGATAATGGACCATGGTTAAACTTTGGAAACCATGCAGGTTCATCTGGTGGGCTTCGAGAAGGGAAAACAACAAGTTGGGAAGGTGGCCAACGTGTGCCATTTATTATTCGTTGGCCAGGAAAAACTCCAGCAGGTACTGTTTGTAATAAATTGGGCTGCGCCATAGATTTATTACCATCGTTTGCTGCGATATCTAAAGGTAAGTTATCTAAAAACGAAATAGATGGTGTAGATATCACTTCACTCTGGAAAGGCGATTTTAAATCAGAGCCAAGAAAATCTATTCTTTATTATTATGGAAAAAATAATTTAAACGCTGTACGTAAAGGTAATTGGAAACTTGTTTTTCCACATGATTGGAATTCTTATAATACCAAGCCGGGTAAAGATGGTGTTGGTGGTAAAAGAATAAAAAAAACGGTTGAAAAATTAGAACTTTATAACATGGAGAGAGATCCAGGAGAGCAATATAATGTTATAGATTACAATCAAGATAAAGTAAAGGAAATTATGCTTTTAGCAAAACAAGCACGTAAAAAGTATGGAGATTTAAATGTTGGAATAAAAACGGGAAGCGGTACTCGTGAAATTGGAAAGTTAGAATAAACACGATTATAAATTTAAGATGAATATAAAGTTATTAGTAATATTAATTATTGGGGTTTCTTTCTCTGGATTTTCTCAAAAAAAGCATAATGAAAAGAAAAGGCCAAATGTTATTTTGGTATTAACAGACGATCAAGGTATAGGCGATTTAGGCTGCCATGGCAATCCATGGTTAAAAACACCACATATAGATAAATTTTATAAGCAATCTGTTAGATTTACAGATTATCACGTAAGTCCGGTTTGTACGCCTACACGTGGTGCTATTATGTCTGGTCGTTATCCTATTAATAATGGAGCTTGGGCAACTTATAAAGGAAGAGATGCTTTGTCTGGAGGGGTAACCATGGCAGATATATTTAAACAAAGCGGATATAAAACGGGCATGTTTGGTAAATGGCATTTGGGCGACAACTATCCTGTGCGTCCAACAGATAGTGGTTTTGATGTCGCTATTCATCACAAAGCAGGTGGTGTAGGCGAATTATCAGACTATTGGGGCAATAATTACTTTAACGATATGTATTATGTAAATAATAAGCCAAAACAGTTTAAAGGTTATTGTACAGATGTTTGGTTTGAAGAAGCTATCAACTTTATAGATTCAGTAAAAAATAACGATCAGCCATTTTTTATCTATTTACCAACCAATGCACCACATGGGCCACATTATGTAGAAGATAAATATGTAGAACCATATAAGGAAAAGGAAGGCAAAGAAATAGTTAATGCTAAGTTTTTTGGTATGATTGCTAACATTGATGAAAATTTTGGAAAACTTGAAGCTTATTTAAAGAAAAATAAATTAGCAGATAATACAATTTTAATTTTCATGACAGATAATGGTGCTACAGGAGGTTTAAGTCGCGATGGTAAAAGAGGCTATAATATGGGACTTCGGGGTAGAAAAGGCGATAAAGTAGAGGGAGGACATCGTGTTCCATTTTTTATTCGTTGGAAAGATGGAAAAATTTATGGAGGTAAAGACATTAATGAAACTACAGCTCATGTAGATTTAATACCAACACTAGCAAGTTTATGCAATCTAAACATACCAAAAAATAATAAATTAGATGGTGTAGATTTATCTAAGCTTTTTAAAAAGAAGCATGATAGGCTAAAAGATAGAAGTATTTTTGTTCATAACAATCAAGATTGGCGACCACCAACAGATGTTAAAATATCTTGTATTGTAAATGGGAAATGGCGATTGGTTAATGGTAAGGAGCTTTATAACATAGAAACAGACAAAAAACAGTTAAATAACATAGCGTGTAAATACCCAGATGTTGTTAAAAGGTTACTTAAGGATAACGAAACCTTTTTAAAAGTAACTAAAAAAAATGACGAGTATAATCAGTTTCCATCATCAACAATAGGTAATTTGGCTCAAGAAGAAGTAAAAGTTACAATTCAGCATGCAATAGGAGAGGATAAGCCCATTTGGAAAAGTGAACAAGTTGCACAGGGGTTAAAAAATCAAAATAATACCCATGCTTTAAATGTCGAAAAAGACGGAAGATACCGAATTTCATGCAGAAGATGGCCAAAAGAATGCTCGGGGCCAATTTTAGGCATACCAAATAAAAATCCTAAAAAATGGTTTTCTTATAAGTCTATTTCACCAAAAAAAGTGAGGATAAGTATTGCTAATCAAATACATGAAAAGGAGATAAAAGCAAACGATCACGAAGTTGTTTTTGATGTGAATTTAGAAAAAGGAAAAACATTTTTGGTAACCGATTTTATTGAAGGTAAAGAAAAATATGGTGTCTATTATAGTTATATACAACTTGTAGAAAACCTTTAATTTAAAGGTTTTAAATGTTGTAGCTTTTATAAAAGAACATATACTACATAAACACGACCATTTGTAATGTCGCTTTTCTTTAAAAGAAAATACATTTACAAGAGATTTAATAGTGTTACTATGCATTAAATTCTGATAAGAATAAAAAAGGTCTTTTTAAAATGTTTATTAAAAAAGGCTTAAAGTATTATAAGAGTAAAAATGTTACTAACAAGAAAAGAACCTCTAAAAGTTAAGATTGTAATACGCAAGTAAAAGAATAAAACAATATATAATCAAGATTATCAATGAAGATTTTGGCTAGTTTAAAAAATATTACAATGGTTTGTTTATGCTTATTCTCTTTAGGTTTAGTAGCTCAAAATAAAAAGAAACCAAACGTAATAATTATAATTACAGACGATCAAGGTTATGGAGATATAGCAGCGCATGGAAATAAGGTTATAAAAACACCTCATTTAGATAATTTGCACGATAATGGTATACGACTAACTAATTTTCATGGCGGAACCACTTGTGCTCCCAGTCGGTCGGGATTATTATCTGGAGTCGAAGGGCATCGTGCAGGTGTTTGGCATACTATAGGAGGATGTAATATTTTAAGAGAAAAATTTGTAGCTATGCCTCAAATTTTTAAAAATAACGGTTATAGTACAGGTATTTATGGAAAATGGCACTTAGGTGATGCTTATCCATATTTACCAGAAAATAGAGGGTTTGACGAAAGTGTATGCCATGGCGCTGGAGGTATAGGGCAAACTCCAGATTTTTGGAATAATGATTATTTTGATGATACTTATATGCGTAACGGTAAGCCAGAAAAATTTAAAGGATATTGTACCGATGTGTTTTTTAATGAAGCTATAGATTTTATTGAACGAAAAAAAGACAAACCATTTTTTGTCTATATATCTACAAATGCACCACATGGGCCATTAAATGTTCCCGAAAAATACTATAATATTTATAAAAATGAAACAGCAATAAATGAGCAGCAAAAGGCTTACTATGGTATGATAACTAATATAGATGATAATGTTGGCATACTGGATGAAAAATTAAAATCTTTGGGTATAAAAGATGATACTATTTTAATTTTTTTAACAGACAATGGGACAGCAGCAGGTTATAAAATTGTGAAAGGAGTCGAACAAGGTTACAATGCTGGTATGAAAGGTTTAAAAGGCTCTGCTTACGATGGTGGACACCGTGTTCCGTTTTTTATACAATGGAATAATGGCGGTTTAAAAGGAGGTAAACCTGTAGATGAGTTAACTATGAATTATGATGTTTTACCTACTTTAATGGATTTGTGCGATTTAAAAAATACAACCAATTCTCAGTTTGATGGTGTTAGCTTAAAACCTCTATTTAAGCGAAAAACAAAAAAATGGACTAATCGTTATGCTGTAGTAGATAAAAATAAGACACAACAACCTGTAAAATGGAAAATGAGTGCTGTGATGGATAATGAATGGCGATTAATTGATGGGAAAGAACTCTATCATATAAAAAAAGACATAGGTCAAAAAACAGACGTGGCAACTCAAAACCCCGAAAAAGTGAGTGAAATGAGAAAAGCTTACGAAAAATGGTGGCAATATGTATCGGAAGATTTTAGTAAATATGAAGCTTATAAGGTAGGAGGAGAAAAATCTAAAACGACTTCGTTTACAGTACACGATTTGCACTCGAACAAACCTTTAGCTTGGAATCAAGCTTATATTAGAAATCCTTTGCACGGTAAAAAACCAGCTTTAGCTAATGATGGTTATTGGATGATTGATGTGCAGGAAACGGGCGAATACGAAATATCATTATCTAGATGGCCAGAAGAGTCTGGTTTAGCGTTTACAGATACAGTAAAAACATTAGGGAAAGATAGCCCTTGGTATGTATCTAGACCATCGAGTATATCACTTAATATAGAAAAAGCTACCGTAGATGTAGCAGCTTTACATCTAGAAGAAAAGCTAAATAGTTCTAAAAAAAATATAATATTTAAAGTCAGGTTATCTCAGGGGCCACAGCAGTTAAAAGCTCATTTTATAAACACTAATAAGGAAGCTTTTTCTGCTTTTTATGTGAAAATGAAACAGTTAAATTAATTAGATTTTTTGATATGAAAAAAGCACTTTTTTATTTGTTGTTTTTGTTAGCAATTAAATTATTTGCAGCAAATAATAATACATCGTATTTAAAAAATATAAATATAGAACAGTGGGAAGTTTACGATTTTGTTTTTGTAGCTAAGCCAACCATGAAGAATCCTTTTATTGTAGACTTTAATGCAATTTTCACAAACGAAAAAGGAGAGCAATTAACATTACCAGGTTTTTATAATGGAGACAATATGTGGGTTGTTAGGTTTTCTTCATCAAAAACAGGACAATGGAAATACGAAACAAAATCCAAAATAAAAAAGTTAAATAATAAAAAAGGAACTTTTTTTGTAGCGCCAATAACCAATAAAAACAAGCATGGAGGCATTGTTGTAAAACCAGAAAACCCTCAACATTTTTATTATGAAGATGGTACTCCATATATGCAAATGGCTTATGAGTGCGATTGGTTATTTGCGCTAGATTATAAAAACAAAAAAGACGCGCCCAATACAAAAGCCTTATTAGACGATTTAGAAAAGAATAAATTTAACCAAATTGTAACAACAGTATATTCTTTTGGTGCTAAGTGGAAACGAGATCCTAAATTAAAAGATTACCCTGAATATGATTACAGCGATGACTTGTCCATTTATCCATTTTTAGGAACTAACAAAAATCCAGATTTTAGTTTACTTAATATAGACTACTTCAAGCAAATGGATAGAAGTATTGCTATGATGAATGATAGAAATATTTCGTTGCATTTAATGATTTATGTTTGGAATAAGCTAGTAACTTGGCCTGATGCCAATACAGAAGCAGATAATATGTTTTTTGATTATATTATTAAAAGATATCAAGCATACCCTAACGTTGTTTGGGATGTAGCAAAGGAAGCTTATGAAAGAAAGCGTTGTTCTCCTAAATATATTTTAGAGCGTATTAAGCGTATAAGAAAACTAGATGTTTATAAACGCTTGCTAACGGTGCATGAATACGATTTTTGCATTAAAAACCCAGAGTCTGTAGATATAATTTCGGCACAAAATTGGAGTGCTACTATTTACCACGATATGTTAAAAGTTAGGGAGGCATTTCCTAATAAACCCATATTTAATATAGAGCATGGAGGTTACGCCGAGTCTCCTTTTGAGGTGTTTCCAGGAGATTATATATCTCCAGAAATATGCTTGCGTAGAAATTATTTAATCAATTTCTCAGGAACTTACAGTACTTATTATTGGCAAGGAACATCGTGGTATGTTATGATACCAGATGCTAATAATATGCCAAATAACTTATTAAAACCTAAATACGAATATTATAAACACTTTGTTAGTTTTTTTGAAAAATATCCTTTTCAAGATTTTTCTCCAGACACAAAAAGCAATAACAGTGGCTATACTTTAACGAATAATAAAGGCGTGTTTTTAATGTATTTGCCTAAGTATAATTACCAAGCATCAATTAATTGGCAATCTCCATTTTTTGCTAAAACAGGTACCTATCAATGGTATAATACATTAACAGGGGCGTATAGTAAAGTTTTTCAGTTTAAGGGCGGACATTTTAAAAACCCTTGGTACAATAAAGCAGATGCCATTTTAATAAGAAAGCATTAATTGTGTTTCGATAAAATAACATCATATAAACTCAACAAAAAGCATTATTTTTAGCAATCATTAAATACAGAAATCATATTGATTATACATGAGGTTTAAAGCAATTTTATTTTTCACTACCGTTTTAACTATAAAACTATTTGCACAAACACCTCAATTCGAACCTTTTTTTTCTGAAGATTTAAACGCACTTTGTGAGCATGTTACACACAATTTAAAATCTAATAACAAAGATTTTGTTCGTGGTCGAGTTGTAGATTTTATTTTAAGTGCAGATAGTACTTTTACTATTAAAAATAACAGAAGGAAATCAGATTTATCTGTTAGTTTTTGGTTCTTGCCAAAAAAACTAGATGTGCACTCAGGTACACTATTTGGTGAAGAAAACTTGTTTTATTTTAGATATTTATCTAATCGTCAACTTCAGTTTAATTATTATTTAAAGAAAGATGTTAATACAGTTAGCTTGTTAAGCGATAATATATGGCAGCATATAGGTTTTAGCATAGCTCAAACAGGTGAGTTAAAAATATATTATAATGGAGATCTTGTTTTAAAAGAAAATATGCCTTCAGATTGGTGGAAGCGTAAAAGAGCAAAGTTTATTGTAGGAAACGACCGTTACGGAGTTAAGGCAGAAGGAAGTTTAGACCGTTTAAAAATTTGGAATACAGTTTTGCCCGAAGCTTATTTTAAAAAGGATTACGAGGCTTCTTTGCTTCAAACAAATTTATATCATAAGTTGTTGGCATATTTGCCATTACAGGGTAGTCTTACCGATTATTCGTCCTCGCCAAAAATAATTAAATTGGCTAAAGATGTCGATTTTATTAAAGATTCTGTTAAAGGCTTTGTCGCTAATTTTAAAACCGAAGCCTCATTTTTAAGATTAGATAAATTAAAGTTTGATAACCAAATAACCATAGCCTCTTGGGTAAAACCAATAGTAAAACCTGGAGTGGTAGGCATTGCAGGAAATACAGATTTTTCTTTACGTTATAAGCCTACAACTCAAAGCATGTGGTTTAGTGTGCCAATGATGTTTAAAATCCAAAGCACACAACCTAAAAGAGATTTAAATAGTTGGGTACATTTAGCAATTACAGTTAATTACAACCATAAAGTTAATTTTTATATTAATGGTGAGTTAGTTGATAGTAAGCCGGTAGGAGGAAATACAGGTAAAGAAGATTATATACAAATAGGAAAAAGTTTATGGGGAGATACTTTTAATGGGCAAATGAGTCAATTTGCAATTTGGAGTAAAGTATTATCATCTAAAGAAATAAAAACAGTGTACGAAGGCCAGTTGGAAGTAGATAAATTATCTTTAAATAGTTCTGCTAACTCAAAATGGTATGTAATCTATTTAGTGCTTTTAGGTCTGTTTTTAATGGCTGTATTTTTGTTTTTTCGTTTAAAAAAGAAAGGTAAGCAAGTAGAGGTTGTTAGTGGTTTTGTGCCTAAAGAGTTTCCTGTTAAAAATGCTATATTTTTATTCGATAAATTTAGAGCTTTCAATAAAGACGGAAAAGATGTCTCGCATGAGTTTACACCAACTTTGGTGCGTTTATTTAGTTTAATTTTACTCTTTCCTCGTGTTACAAAAAGATATATTAGTTCTGCAGAACTTTCAGATATTTTGTGGGAAACAGAGAGCGTTTCGCAGCAAAAAAATAACAGAGGCACAAACATGCATCGTCTCAGAAAAATTTTAAAAAATTTCGATGGACTTTCTTTAAATTATCAGAACAGAAAATGGAAGTTTGATATTAAAGATGGTGTTTTTGTCGATACTGTTTTTTATAATAATCATTCTATTAATTTGGTTGTAAATTACCCCTATAAAAACCTACAACTATGCAGACCTTTAAAAGATAAAAATTTCGATAATATTATTTTACAACTTAACGAGCAACATTTAGAGAAAGTAAGGGAGTTATGCCTAACAGCTTTAAATAATAAGCATTGGAAAATATTAAGAAAAAGTGCTAGGTTATGGTTAAGTATCGATCCGTTATCAGAGATGGCTTTAAAGTATCAAATTACCGCTTTATTAGGTTTAAATGAAAAACAATTGGCTCTTAATAGATACAAAACGTTTGTTTTAAATTATAAAGAAACACTTAACGAAAACCTTAGTGTCTCTTTTGAAGATTGTATGCTTAATTAAGCAACATATGGGCTTTATAGTAATTTAACCTTTTTCTTACCCCTTTTCTTTACCTTCTTTTTAATCGTACTATGCTTTTATTTGTATGTATACAATAAATTAGAAAAGTATTTTAAGATGAGAAAAATTAAAACCTATTTATTTTCACTAGTTATCATATCCTTAGTGTCGTGCAAAACTAAAACTGTTTGGGATGTTAGAGATTATGGTGCAGTAGGTAATAAAACAACGCTTAACACTAAAGCTATTCAACAAGCTATAGACGATTGTAATAAAGCAGGAGGCGGTACGGTTTTAGTTACAGATGGAACGTATTTATCTGGAACTATTTTATTAAAAGATAACGTGAATTTTAAAGTTGCAGAAGGCGCAACGCTTTTAGCAAGTACAAACCCTAACGATTTTCCTCCGGTAGAACCATTTATCGATGCAACAGGGCAATATAGGGGGCAATGCTTTATAGGCGCTATAGATGTAGAAAACACTATAATATCTGGAAAAGGTACTATTAATGGCCAGGGAGAAATGTTTACCCCTAAAAACATTAAGGCAACGGTAAAAAAGTTAGGGATTACATTAGCAAAACCAGATTTAACTGGTTTAGTGTCTAAAACTAATAAGTATGTAAGTAGCACTATACGAACATCTAATAGACCCTTTTTGGTGCGAATGGTACGATCAAAAAATGTAAAACTTATTGATATTCATTTACGTCAACCTGCAGCATGGACCTTACATTTTTTAGAGTGTAATAATTTTGAGGTTAATGGGATTGATATTCATAGCCATGCAAATAAGAATAATGATGCAATAGACATAGACTCTAGTACCAATGGCGTAATTAGAAACACAACTATAGACTCCGGAGACGATGCTATTTGTTTTAAATCTACGAGTCCAAAACCAACTACGAATATTGAAGTTTACGATTGTAAATTAAAAAGTAATTGGGGCGCTATAAAATTTGGAACAGAATCTATGGGAGATTTTAAAAACATTACTGTAAGAGATTGTTATGTTCATGATACAACTGGAGGTGGAATTAAAATTTTAAGTGCAGATGGTGCAAACATAGATAATATTTTAATAGAAAATATTAAAATGGAAAATGTAGAAATGCCAATCTTTATCCGTTTATGTGAGCGTCGTTTAGTTTATAGAAATGCTGATAGAAAACCAGTAGGAAGTATAAATAATGTTACTATTAGAAATATTGAAGCCAAAGTAACTAATAAAGAAGATTTAAGAGTTAAAGCAGCTACAGGATTCTTTTTCTCAGGAACTCCAAATCATAATTTAGGGCATATTTCTATAGAAAATATTAAAATTAATTTGCCTGGAGGCGGAACAAAAGAAGATGCTAAAGTTGTAGTGCCAGAAAATATTGAAGAGTATCCAGAGTTTACAAAATTAGGTGCTACACCTGCATATGGTTTGTTTGCCAGACATATTAAAAATTTAGACATGACTAATGTTTCTTTTTCACTTCGTAATAAAGATGAAAGAGAAGAGGTTATTAAAATAAATGTAAACTAGTTAAAAATGATTAAAATATTAAGAGTATGCATTTTAACACTAGTGGTTTCTAGTCAGTTATTTGCACAGCAGAAAAGTAAAAAACCAAACGTATTATTAATTTATACCGATGACCATAGGTATTCTGGTATACACGCACTAGCAGGAGAGGATGTAAAAACACCAAACATAGATAAGTTAGCTAATGAAGGAATAATATTTACAAATACTTATTTGATGGGGGCTTATAATGGAGGAACTTGTATGCCTAGTCGAGCTCAACTTTTATCTGGAAGAAAATTATTCGATTTAAAAGGAATTGGACGTACTATTCCCAAAGCGCATACTACAATAGGAGAAACCTTTCAAGCAACAGGCTACAATGCTCATTTTGTAGGTAAGTGGCATCAAGACAACCAGTCTTTAGGAAGAATGTTTACCAGCGGTGCTTCTGTTATGAGTCGTGGTATTTATTTAACAGATCATTACAGAATGCCTTTATGGAAATGGAGAAAAGATGGGAAATATAAAAAAGAAGATGCTTATATTTTTAAATATGACGAAAAAGGAAAAATTGTAAAAAGACCTGTAGAAAAAGGAGAGCAACGAGGACCTATAAATGATGAGTTTGATGGTCCTCATACTTCCGAAATTTATGCAGACGAAGCTATCGACTACATATCTCAAAACAATAGTGAGAAACCATTTTTTATGTATTTAGCTTTTCATGCGCCACACGATCCGCGTCAAGCACCCAAAAAGTACAAAGATATGTATCCAGAAAAGAAGATGAAGTTATTACCATCATATATGGCTCAACATCCTTTTGATAATGGACACATGACTATAAGAGATGAGGCCTTGGCTCCATGGCCACGAACTCCAGAAGTTGCAAAAAAACATTTATCAGATTATTATGCGATTATTACTCATTTAGATCATCAAATAGGGCGTGTAATAAAATCTTTAAAGAAAACTGGGCAGTACGATAATACTATTATTGTTTTATCTGGAGATAGCGGTTTAGGCGTTGGTAATCATGGTTTACTTGGTAAACAAAACGTGTACGATGAAGACGGTATTCATGTGCCATTTATAATATCAGGAAAAATTAAAGGTAACGGTAAACGTTTTGATGCATTTAGTTACATACACGATATATATCCAACGGTTTGTGATATAGCTAATGTAAAGATTCCAGAATCTGTTACAGGTAAAAGTTTAAAGCCTGTTATAGATGGAAAAAAAGCGCAGGTTAGAGATTACACGTATCATGCTTATAGACAGCACCAAAGAGCTTACAGAAAAGGAGATTATAAATTAATAGAATTTGTAAGAGCACCAGATAACGATAAACAACAAGGCGACTTTATAGCAGGAAGTAAAGCAACCTTACTTTTTAACTTTAAAAAAGACCCTTGGGAAACAACTAATTTGGCATTTTTACCAGAATACAAAGACATTTTAGAAAAAATGCGAAAGGAAATGAGAGCTAAAGCTATAGAATTGAATGACTATAAAGAGTATAACGATTATCCTGTAGATTTTTGGGATTATTATTAAAGGTAATGATGAAAAGACTGTTTAAATTAAATAATATTTTACTTTTTTTAGTGGCTATGCAGTCTTTGTTTGCTCAAGATTCTAGACCAAATATGGTAGTAGTATTGGTAGACGATCACGCTTTTGAAGCCATTTCAGCATACAATTCTTATTTAAAAGATTTTGCAAAAACGCCAACTATAGATAGGTTGTTTAACGAAGGTATGCGATTCGATAATTTTGCATGTAATAATTCTATTTGCTCGCCAAGTAGGGCATCAATTTTAACAGGACAATACAGTCATAAAAATGGGGTGGTATATTTAGGAGGAGCGATAAAAGAAACCGCTCCTCAATATCCAAATTTACTTCAAAAATCAGGCTATCAAACTTGGTTGGTTGGTAAATGGCATTTAGAATCGAATCCAAAAGGCTACGAAAAACATATGACTGTTAAAGGACAGGGTAAGTATTTCAATCCAACATTTAAAGGCACCGAAGGAACTTGGAAAAAAGAAGGTTATTCAACCGATGTGTATACCGATATAGCTATGGATTGGCTAAAAGATAGAGACAAAGAAAAACCTTTTTTGTTAAGTCTTCAATTTAAAGCGCCACATCACGATTACGGACATGCAGAAAGATATGATAATTTGTTAGAAAATGTTACTATTCCAGAGCCTCCAACATTATATGAAGATATTAGAAATAGCAATTCAAATTTAAAAAAGGAGTTTGTTAAAGCAAGTAAGTTTCATATGCTGTATGGAATGGACGATGTAGGATATTATGCCAGACACAAAGATGATAAAGCACCAGACGCTATGGGTAAGCATAACCCTAATAGTGATAAAGATAAAATACGTGCTGCTTACCAACATCAAATTCATAAATACATTCGCTGTATAAGTGGAAACGATGATAATTTAAAACGTGTGTTAGATTATTTAGATGCGGAAGGAATAGCAGAAAATACGGTTGTAATTTATACTTCAGATCAAGGTTATTGGCTTGGGCAACACGGATTGTACGATAAAAGGTTAATATTAGAAACGTCCATGCGAATGCCTTTTTTAATTCGATATCCCAAAATGATTAAGCCTAAATCTGTAAATAAAGATTTGTGTATAAATGTAGATATAGCACCTACATTATTAGATTTGGCAGGTGTTAATATTCCAGAATCTATGCAAGGTAAAAGTTTATTGCCTATGTTAAAAGGTGAAAAAACACCAAAAGATTGGAGAACTTCACAATTTTACAATTATTGGTCAACTCCATTTCATTATGGAATAAGAACCAAAAGATATACCTATTTAAAAATTAAAGATCATCCTGAAGAACTTTTTGACAGAAAAAAAGATCCTAATCAATTATTTAATGTTGCAGGGAAATCAAAATATAAAAAAGCGATTTCAAAACTTGAAAAAGAATTGGAAAATCAAATTAAAGAAATAGCTATAAATCCAGAAGAATTACCTGGAACAGGTAAAGAACCCTATCAGCCAGTTAAAAGGAGAGCTTCAAAAAATAAAAAGCATTAAACATTATGGTTTTTAAATTATTGAAAAAGAGTTGGTTTTATGTTGTTTTTTTAATTGTTATTTCGAGCCAATTACTTTCTGCTCAGGAATCAAGACCAAACATAGTCGTAATTTTTGCTGATGATTTAGGTTATTCAGATATTGGATGTTATGGAGGTGAAATTCAAACTCCAAATATTGATAAATTAGCAGAAGAAGGTATTCGATTTACCCATTTTATAAACGGTTCTAAATGTGCACCTTCAAGAGCATCTTTGTTAACAGGTTTATATCCCATAGAAGCTGGATGTGTTGGTCCGCCAACCCAAATGCTTAATGGCGTAACCATTGCCGAAATGTTAAAACAAGCAGGTTATAAAACATTAATGACAGGGAAATGGCACGGAAAAGAGCATCCCGTTAAAAGAGGTTTTGACCATTTTTGGGGAACCGTAAGCGGGTCATTTAACTATTTTAAGCCTGGAGCAAAACAAAAGTATATGGAAGATGCTGAGGTTTTGAAATCATTTCCTACGGAATTAAAACAAAATTTTTACACTACAGATACTTTTACTAATAAAGCTCTTAACTATTTAGATGCCCAAGAAAATAATAACGAGCCTTTTTTCTTATATGTAGCCTATAATGCTCCACATTATCCGCTTCAGGCTTGGCCAGAAGATATAGCAAAATATAGAGGTAAATATTTAAAAGGCTGGGATGTGTTAAGAGAAGAGCGGTTTCTACGTCAACAAAAAATGGGAATTGTAGCACCTAATTGGAAGCTAACAAAAAGAGATGAAAAAGTAACAGCTTGGGCAAATTATAAAAATAAAGATATTGCCGATTTAACCATGGCAACTTATGCTGCTATGGTTGATAGAATGGATCAGAATATTGGAAAACTTATAGCAAAATTAGAAGAGACAGCTAAAAGAGAAAATACGTTAATTGTTTTCTTGTCGGACAATGGCGGAAATGCAGAAGGGCATATGTGGGATGGTGTTAGTCCAAATAATAAGCCAGGATTAAAAAACTCTCAGGCAAAATTAGGTGTTGAATGGGCAAATGCTTCAAATACACCTTTTAAGAGCTACAAACGTTCTACTTTTAATGGCGGGCAAGTAACACCATTTATTGTTAGTTGGCCAAAAGGAAACTTAAAAAAAGGAGTAATTACACAACAAAAGGGAAATTTAACAGATTTAATGCCCACTTTTTTAGAATTGGCAAAAGCTACCTATCCTGAAGGTGAAACTTGGAAAGTACCAGCAGAAGGAAAATTAAAAACGTCGTGGAAAATAAGACCATTATCAGGAAAAAGTTTGGTCCCCGCTTTTTATAATGAAGGTGTAACACGTGAAAATTTTAAAGGTTATTTTCAAGGAGGTAGAATGCTAATTGCTAACGATTGGAAAATTGTTTCGAACGGTGGAGATGGAGCAATTTTACATTTGGATGACTATCCTTGGGAATTATATAATTTAAAAAATGATGGAACTGAGTCTGAAAATTTAAGTTATAAATACCCCAAATTGGTAGATTCTTTAGATGCTATTTATAGAAACTGGATAAATGATACTGATGCATATACGTCATTAAAATCACATGAATATTATCAGCCATATTATACAAAAGAGCAGCATTTAATTATAAAACAACTTTCTAAAGATAAGGAGTATAATAGTTTGTTGGCAGAAAGAAAAAACATTGGGTTAAAAATAGTTGAAGTATTGAAAAAAAGGCAATTAAAAATGAAAACTACTTTAGGTATGGAAAAGTTGCCAATGTCTTATTTTGGTATAGTTGAAGCTGGCAGAAAGTATGCTGAAATAACTTCAGAAATTAAAAGTTTGTATAATGCTTGGGATCAAAATATTATAGAAACAGATAAATACTGCGTGACATTAGGGAAAGCCTATGCTGAAGTATGGAAAATTCAAGAAAAGATTAGACCAAGAACAACTTCATTAGAAATTAATTAGATGTCGTTTACAATGAAAATTAAATTAGCATATTTGTTGTTTTTTTTATGTTTATGTACAGGATGTAATACAACACAAGGGAAGTTTAAAAAAGTAGAAAAGCCAAATATTTTAATTCTCTTTCTAGACGATTTAGATCCAAATTTTGGGTGCTATGGAAATCCCCTTGTAACTACACCAAATATAGATAAATTGGCAAGTGAAGGAATGTTGTTTACAAAGGCGTATGCAGCAGCTACAGTTTGTAGCCCCAGCCATACCACATTATTTACAGGGTGTTATGCTTCAACTATTGGAGCGCCAAACCATAGAAGTAATTATATTAATAAATTGCCAGAAGGGTATCACATTTTAACTCAGCTTATGCGAAATGCTGGTTATTTTGATGTAAACTTTAAAAGTAATGGTAATAGAATGTATAATAAATTATATGGTGCTACAGCTAAAACCGATTTAAATTTTGATAGAGGCAAACCAGAAAATAATCTAGAAAGTGGTAAGGAGGTTTTTAATCATCTTCAAATTATAGATCCAACAAATATTGCTACTTATTTTAAAGGAGGCGAATGGGGTAAAAAAGAAAAAAATCAACCGTTTTTTGCTTATGCAAATATAGAAACGGGCAAAAAACACGGTTTTATTCCTGGTAGAGCATGGGCTAAAGAAAATAATATAGATATAGATTCTACTCAAATTAATATTCCTCCTTATTATGCAGGTACAGATGAGGTTCGTTCTGTATTAACAGCAAGTATGGATGCGGTTTCTCATGTAGATTTTGAAGTAGGTAAGTTTTTAAAAGCTTTAGAGAACGAAGGTCTCGATAAAAACACCTTGGTTATTTTAGCTTCAGATCATGGAGCAACTCTGCCTAGGCATAAACAACAATTATGGTCTACGGGTCTTAAAATTCCTATGATAATTCGCTGGCCAAATCATATAAAATCGAATTCAATAAATAAAGAATTAGCAAGTATTATAGATATTGCTCCAACATGTTTAGCTGCTGCTAAAGCACCTATTCCAGAAACTATGGAGGGATTAAATCTTATAGATTTATCCACGAAAGAACGAGAATTCTTATTTGCCACAAAAGATGGGATGGGAGGTGTTTTTGATGTTTCACGCTCGGTTATTTCAAAGAAACATCAATTTATTTATCATTATTATCCAGAGATTCCTTTTACAGCAAATGGTTATGCAAAAAGGACTCTCTCTTTTAAAAGCATGGTGAAATTGCAAAAAGAAGATAAATTATCGCCTTTACAAGATATTTATTTTGCTAGTAATAAAACAGATGCTATAGAGTTGTATAATTTAGAAAAAGATATAGATCAGGTACATAATTTGGCAAAAAATAGCGCATATCAAAATCTGGTTGATAGGTATAAAAATGTTCTAGTAAAATGGCAGAAACAAACTGGTGATACTATTGTAGATGCTAGAAAACTTTTGGGTGTAACTAAAATACCTATAGGTACTATGGTTGATGATGTTTTAGGTGTAAAATAACATTATACCTTTCTTAAATAAAATATTAAAGTAATGAAGACAGATAAAACAATATTACCCCTTTTTTGCGCTATTTTATTAATGGCTTGTAATACTAAGAAAACAACTAAAATAGTTTACAAAACTTTGCCAGATCATTATAAAGCCAACTGGACGTCTTTACGTAAACACCAAACACCTAATTGGTTTGACAATTTAAAATTTGGAATATACTGTCATTGGGGACCACAAACGGTTGAGGTTAAATATGAAAAGGATGAAATTACACGTTTAGAGGCTATTGAAAAATGGAAAGGCGAAAAATTTGATGCTAAAAATTGGGTTAATGTAATGCAAAAAGCTGGAGCTCAATTTGGAGGTCCGGTAGCATGGCATGGTAGTGGCTTGGTGAATTGGGAAAGTGATATTACCGATTGGAACTCAACTAAAAAAGGACCAAAAGTAGATATTTATGGAGATTTATCTAAAGAGTTACGTAAAAGAGGTATGCCTGTTATTGCAAGCTATCATACAGGCAATTTTTGGAGCAGAATGTGGGGACAAATTTCTAAAGAAAATAAAACGTATTTAGATCCTACAAAAGATAATGCTATGTATGCTACTTTAAACAAAGGGCGAGTTGGTAATGAGATTTTTGATGCTTGGTATGCGCGAATTTCAGAATCTGTAGACAAGTATCAACCCGATATGATTTGGTTTGATACAGGTTTTGGAGGTACAGTTCCTAAAGAGTTAAGAGGGCAAATGCATAAAGGTAGACAGTTACCCGATGCGTCCAATAAATTAATAAGCGCACCAGAGTCATACCAACAAAAAATGATTAGTCATTTTTTTAATAAAGGTCTAGAATGGGGAAAAGAGGTTGAGGTTGTTTATAAAACACACGATATTCCTGTAGGTATTGGAGTTAGAGATTTAGAAGATGGTAATTTAATTGGTTTGCAGTACGATCCTTGGATGTCTGATGTTAATATGCAACGTCATTTTGAATGGCGTTCCACATGGTTTTATAACCCTGTAAATAAAGTGAAGAGTGCAGGTACATTGGTTGATATGCTTATAGATATGACAAGTAAAAATGGACGAATGTTGCTAAATGTTCCGCCTCAAGAAGATGGTACATTTGCACCAGAGATAAAAAAGGAATTGTTCGCTATTGGCAATTGGTTAAAAATAAATGGTGAAGCTATTTATGGTACTATGCCATGGGTTTTATTTGGAGAAGGACCTACAGAGGTAACTAACCCTGGACATCATGGGCAAGGAAAAAATCATGGAGAGTTAATTCCAAAATACACTGCTAAAGATATTCGTTTTACTCAAAAAGGAAAGACTTTGTATGCTATTTGTATGGATTGGCCAGAAAAGGATTTAACTATACGTAGTTTAGGGTTATATGGTAAACTTTATCCAGACGATATTAAATCTGTAAATCTTCTAGGAACTTCAGAAAAATTAAATTGGAGTATAGATGAAGCAGGTATGCATGTGCGTTTTCCAAAGAAGAAACCTTGTAATTTTGCTTATGTATTAAAAGTAGAAAGAAATTAAACGAACAAAAAAATAATCGTAAAAATGAAAAATATTATAATAACTGTTTTATTGTGTGTGTCTATAGGTGTTTTTGGTCAGTCAGAAGTTATTAACTCTTTAAAGGTAGAAAAAGGAAACTTACTTTTTTCTGATGATTTTGAGCGAAAAGAGGGGTTAGGAGATTGGACGGTACACGAGAAGTTTAATGGTGCTTTTACTATTAATAAGGGTAAATGGGTAACAAAAGAAATTGAAGGAGCTGGACATGGCTCTACAGCTCGTGTTCATTTTAATTATAAAGATGTTGTTATAGAATTCGATTTTAAATTTAGAGGCGCAAAACGGTTTAATATTGTAATGGACGATATGGCATGCAAATCTGTGTGGGCAGGACATATATGTAGAGTGTCTTTTTCTAAAAATAGTTTTACTGTACAAGATGATAAAACAGGAACTATGGATTTAAAAATTAGAAATCAAATTAAAGACAACCCAAAAAAGAAACTTGAATTAAAGGCTCTTTTAGATTCTAAAAAAACGGTTGTTAAAAACACTTTTGAAGACAATAAATGGTATCATGTCATAATAACAAAAAAAGGAGCAGTTTTAGAGTGCAAAGTAGATGGAAAAATTGCTCAAATAAAGTCTGAAGGTATTAATCATTTAAATTTAAATAAGTTTGGACCAACAATAACTGGGGCAGATATTTTATTTGATAATATAAATATGTGGTCGATTAAATAAGAAATTTATTTGTAGCATATTGTGTGGAAAAGATAATGGAGCTATTCCCAAATGTTTTCAATATCTTCTTGTAAAAACTGTTTTAAATTATATTTGAATTTTACAGTGTTAACCAATTCGTATTTTTCGCAAAAATTATCAAACAGGTAAATAGCCTTACTTTTACTACCCATTTTAATAAGCGAATTTAGTTGATAATAAAGTGCTTGCACATTAATGTTGTCTATGTTTTGAATATAAGTTGTAATTTCTAAAACAGTATTTGTTTTTCCAGCATTGTACAAGGTTTTGCAGTACAGCATTAGCAAATCTAGAATATCAAAATTTAGCGTAGATTTTTCTTCTAAGAGCCAATCTTTTTTTATTTCATATAAAAACTCACCTCTTTTTACTTTCTCAAAAAAATCTTGATAATTGGTGTTTTTAGTTTTTATAAAGTTTAACACATAAGCATAGTCTATATCAACTTTGTCGCTAAATTCAATTTTCCAGAGTTTATTTTTGTAAACCACATTAATATCATCAATATCTTTTAAGGTTTTTTTTAAAGCATTAAAAGAAACACCTCTATTATTGGCAGCTTTGTCTGGAAGAAATCCTTCCCACAAAAGCCCTGTTAATTCGCTAGTTTTTATGCCTTTTTTATTATTTAATGTGCGTAGTAAAACAAGAAGAAATAATTCTTTTATTTTAGGAGAGAAGGTGTTAGCAATATCAACTCCTTTGGCATTAATTAAACTAAATTTACCAAACAAATAAAGTGTAATGTTCTTATTGTTATGATGCTTAGAAATAGGTTTGGCTAAGTCTTTCTTTTTTTGATTTTTTTTCAATTTGAAAAACAAAAAAAGTAATAGTGCTAATAATGCAAGACTAATAAAAAATATGATAGTTCTATTTTCGTTTTCTGTTTTTGCTTTAAGCACAAGCGTGTTATTTGCAATCCATTTTATTTCGTCATCACTTAAAGCTCTGTTCCAAATTTGTAAATTATCTAAATATCCTGTAAAATAATTTTTTTGCTTAATACCATGACCTAAAAGCAAATTTGTAGAACCAATAAATGATGGTCTATTCGCAGCATTTCCAATATGTTTTCCATCAATAAATATGCTTTGTATTTGTTGCTTTAAGTTGTATTTAACAACCAAACGGTACCATTTTTCTGGAGCAACGGTGTAATTAGGTTTACAATCATTGGTGTAAAAACCAAAAGCGGGTTTTCCTGCAAGTATATTTACATGTAGCCCTTTTCTAAAGCCTTGTTGGTTATTACCTAGTATGCAGTAATTTGTTTGATTGTTTGTTGTACTGTATTTAAAATCTATAGCTATTGTAAAACTGGAATTTACAATCTTATAATGGTCTACTTCCTTTAAAGTAATAACGTTTTTATTGTCAATTTTTAATACATAACCTCTGTTTATGTCATTAATAAATTTTGTCTTGTTTTCTTTAAGGTTTTCGTCTTGTACTTCGTTTTTAAGGTTATTGTTAAACTTATAAAAAGCAGTTAAGTTTTTTGTGAGATCTAATTTTTCAGCTTTAAAATTAAAGCTTTTGTTTAAATTTGTTTTATCAGAAATTTTTATAGAGCTTGGTGTAAAGCTGTAACCCTCTTTTAAAGGTTTAAGCTCTAATGTTTTTCCTTTTTCGTAAGGGAAACTAAAGTATCTATTTGTAAACGTTTTTCTTTTATGTGCCCAATTAATATCTTTTACTATATGGGTTTCGTTTTGCACACTACCTTTTACAAAAGGGGTTTCGTTTATAATTTTTGTTAAATTAAATAGTGTGCCATTTCGTTTTAAAGAAGAATAAAAAATAAAATTAGGACGTTTACCTGTTATTTTCCAAGAGCGTAGTAAATAGTTTATACTATAGGCATTTAGATTTAGGTTATTCCAGTTTTTTGTAATGTTATTTTTAATTATATTTTGTTCTGTAAAATGTTTAACACTTAAAAATTCATTACAAATTAGAGAATCTATACTCGTTTTGTTATTTGTATTAAATGCCGAATATTTTATAATATGATTAGATGCCTTGTTTAAAGTTTTGCTTGCAGAATTACTGCTAAAAATAATTAATGGTTTTTTTAGAGTTTGTATTGTTTTAATCTCTGGCCAACGTTCTCCTTGATTTTTAAAGAAGCACTTATTGTATAAGGAAACCGATTTGAGTAAACCAATTAATTTATCGTCATTTCCATCATATTTAATAAACAAAGGGAAAATGTTGTTTTCATTTCGGTTTATTGAAGTTTTTAATAATTCGAAGAATTTTTTTAAACTTAAATGTCCTTGATCTAGTTGTAATTCGAGTTCAGAATTTTTTATCACCTTAATAGACATGCCAAAGTTTTTTTTAGAAAAATCATTTTTTAAAACAGAAATAATGCTTTCTTTTTTAGAAAATTCTGCAATAGCAAAAGACCTATCTGAAATAGTTTGCCCAATTAAAATTTGTGTAGAAAGTAACGTAAAGACAAAGAGAATTTGTATTTTATTTATAGCAAAAAGGGAGTTGTTATTTGGTGTAAACAATGGTGATATATATAATTTCTACTTTCTCAAATTTAGCGAATACTGTTTTGATTTTACTGTAATCTAACATAAAATAAGGTAACAAAAGGTTTAAAGTATTGTTTATATATTCTTTTTTTATAAACACTTAATTTGATTAATTAATTGTTTTTTAGTTGTTTAGCAATGTAGTTAAGTGTTCTGTTAAGTCTGTCTTTAAATTTTTGCTACTCATGTAATACTATCTTTTTTAATAAATGACTTGTATCTTTACTAAGTTACAAAATATTATATCGTATTTTTTATAGATGTAAAATACATGCTACAATGAGTTATAAGATGTTATCTAAGTATAGAGAATTTGTATTTTTAAATATATATTCAAGGGTGTGTATTTTCGTTTTATTTTTTTCGGTGCATAGTTGTCAAACAAAAAAAACAGTAAAAAAAGAAGTAGAAAAACGCCCAAATATATTGTTTTGTATTGTAGACGATCAATCTTTTATACATACGTCTATTAACGGAACAGCTGAAGTAAATACACCAAATTTTGATAGAATTGCAAAAAGTGGTGTTTTATTTAACAATGCCTATTGTAACGCCTCGTCTTGCGCGCCATCTAGAGCATCTATATTAACAGGTAGAAATATTTGGGAGATAGAAGAAGGAGGATTACTATTTGGAGGATTGCCAAAACAGTTTTCCACATTTTCTAGTTTACTTAAAAAAAGCGGATACGAAACAGGTTACACAGGTAAAGGTTATATGCCTGCAAGCCATAAAGAGCCATACCAAAAACAACCATTAGCAGAAGAGTTAAATGCTGTAAAATTAAATGCTCCTAAATATATAAATAGAAAAGACTATTCTGGCAACTTTAATGTTTTTATGGAAAAGAGAGTAAAAGATAAACCATTCTTTTTTTGGTATGGCTCTCACGAAGCACATAGGGCTTATAATTCTGGAGATGGCATAAAGGCAGGTAAAGATATATCTAAAATTAAAGTGCCTGGTTTTTTGCCAGATAACGATTTAATAAGAAGTGATATAGCCGATTATTATAACGAAATAGAATGGTCTGATGCACATTTAGGGCGAATGCTACAAGCTTTAGAGCATGCAGGAGAGTTAGAAAACACTATTGTTATTGTTACTGCAGATAATGGCATGCCTTTTCCAAGAGCTAAAGGAACATGTTACGATTATGGAACACATATGCCTTTGGCTGTATGTTGGGGAAATAAACTAAAAGGAGGGAATAATGTAAACGATTTTATAAGTTTTATCGATTTTGCTCCAACTATATTAGAAGCTGCGGGTATTACTATTCCAAAAGGAATAACAGGCAAGAGTTTTTTAAATGTATTACTTTCTAATAAAAGCGGTTTAGTAGATAAAAGTAGAGATAAGGTCTTTACTGCCCTAGAGCGTCACGCATATTGTAGACAAGAAGGATTAACATATCCTATACGCACCATTAGAAAAGGAGATTGGTTATATATTATGAATTTTGAACCTGATAGATGGCCTGCTGGTGATCCCGATTTTTACTCACCACATCAAGGATTTTATGGCGATATAGATAAAAGTCCGTCGCGAACCTATATTTTAGATAAGGAAGATAAAACTGCAGCAGATTATTATTTTAATATTACCGTAGGGAAACGTCCAGATGTAGAATTATATAATGTTAAAGAAGACCCATACCAACTAAACAATGTGGCGTTTAAAGAAATTAATAAAAGTTTGTGTAAAGAATTAAAGAACGAACTTTTTACATACCTATCAAAAACAAACGACCCAAGAATGATGGGAAAGGCGCCTTGGGATAATTATCCATATTATTTTGATGGTTTTTCACAAAAACATTTGTTGCCAATAGGGAAAAGAGATAATAAGAATAAATAAGAAGTTAAAAATATAGTGTTAGATACAGGTGTTTTTAGCATTTTATAGATAAAGGAAGTTAGTGTGTAATTATAATTGGTAATAAAAGGTTTTTAAAATACCATATTTAATTAATATCAGATAAAAAATATAAAATATGAGAAAGCAAAATATTGTTGTTTTAATACTTCTTTTAATAAGTATAGTTGGGTGTAATAATAAGAAAGAAGTAGTTCTAGAAAAAGAACAAAAAGGCGCATTTCCTTACCAAATGCCCGAAGAAAAACCAAATCGCCCATTAAGTGCTGCTATGAAAAGAAATTATGATGCATATTTTGGAGTAAGACCAGAAAGCAATGAGTTGTATACTCAGTTTAGATATACTAAACTTAAAGGGTTTGACTATAATGATGGTGATGGAACTATTTCGAGACGAGATCCTTCTAAAGTAATATTTGCCAATGGTAAATATTACGTTTGGTATACGCATAGAGAAACCTCGGTAGCTCCAATTGGTATTCCTCGCGCATCCGAAAGTAATGACACCATTCCTTCTGCAGATTGGGATTTGTCTGATATTTATTTTGCAACATCAAAAGATGGTTTTACTTGGGAAGAGCAAGGCGTTGCGGTGCCACGAGCAGAAAAGCCCAATCCCGGACATCGATCGGTAACGACAACCGATATTTTAGAGTGGAAAGGTAAATATTACTTGTATTATCAAGCATTTTCTGAAGCTCCCGGAAAAAATGGGGGAGATTATTGTCCTGTAGCAGTTTCGTATGCAAACTCGCCAGATGGCCCTTGGATAGCTACAAATAAAGTAGTAATTCCTAATGGTGAAAAAGGCGAGTGGGATCAACATTCTGTTCACGACCCTTTTCCTTTAGTTCATAATGGCAAGGTGTATTTATATTATAAATCAGATTTTGGAAAATCTGATACTACAAAAATGGTTCGAATGCATGGTTTAGCAATAGCCGATAATCCATTAGGACCTTTTAAAAAACACCCGCTAAACCCAATAATGAACTCTGGACATGAAACAACTTTGTTTCCGTTTAAAGAAGGCGTTGGGGCATTTACTATTCGCGATGGTAACGAAAGTAATACTATTCAATATGCCAAAGATTGGGTGAATTTTGAAATTGCATCAACTGTAGAAATGATGCCTAATGCTGCGGGTCCGTTTATAAAAGATGCTTTTACCAATACAAAAAATGGTAGAGGTATTACTTGGGGATTGTCTCACTTTGCAAGACCTCATGGAGACTGGAAACGTAACCACGTTATCTTATTGCGTTTCGATTGTGATTTAAGCCAGGATATTGATGATCAGTCAATGAAAAGACATCATGTTATACCAAAATATGATGATTTATTTAGACAAGGTTTAAGTAAAAGTCAAAAAAATAGAATTCTAAAAGAAACAAACCAATTAAACAAGGAATAAAAGTTATGAAATTTAAAGTTTTATTATTTATACCTTTTATTATTTTGTCTCATTTGGCTTTTGGTCAGTCTAATAAAATATTAATACCAAAGCAACAGCATAATTATGTTAAAATTTATCAACCTGTTGGAGATTATTTTTTTGGACCAGATACAAAGTTGTTAAAAGAAGGTAAGTGGTATGATAGGTGGATTCCTAACGATCATTGTTTTGTTAAAGGAGAAGATGGTTTTTGGCATATTTTTGGAATTACGCATCCGTATACCAATCCTGAATTAGGTAATATTCATCAAGGAGAATATGCTTCTTTTCATGCAATTTCTTCGGTAAAACATTTTAAAAAAAGTGTAAAAAAGCATCATTATAAAGATTTAAAAAAAATTCTAACACCTAAGGAACGTCCTGGAGAAATAGAAGCAAATCATGCACCTTATATTGTTAAAAAAGAAGATTTATATTATATGGTTTATGGGCACAGTCCAATGCGTTTGGCTACTTCTCCAGATCTTTATAATTGGACACCTAAGGGGAGTTTGTTTAATGAGGAAAAAGGAGCTCGCGACCCTAATTTAATACTTTATAAAGGGATTTATTATATGACATATTGCTCAGAAAAATGTGTTCGCATGCGAACTTCAAAAGATTTAATTCAATGGAGCGAGGCACAAACGATTTTAACCACAAATGCGTTCGATCCAGAATCTCCTTCTGTTATTTTTCATAATAATACATTTTATCTTTTTGTGTGTTCATGGAAAAAAGGGCAATGGGATCGAGTTAGCTTAATGGGAGCTTATACTAATAATGCGCATGTGTTTGCATCAAAAGACATTACTAATTTTGGTGTAGATAACGAAAAACAAATAACAGTATTAAAATCTCATGCTCCAGAAATTTTTCAAGATGAAGATGGGCAGTGGTATATTTCTAGTGTTGTATATCCCGACATGGGCGTAAGTATCGATAAATTAGAATGGGTAGAAGAAAAACAATAAACAAAACTTAAATATATGTTGACGAAAAATAAAAGGTTTACATTTTTATTAGTCTTTTTAATGTTAGTAACTATTACTAATGCACAAGAAACGTTTAAACCAGAATGGAAGAGTTTAAATAAACATAAAGTAACACCAGAGTGGTTTGCAGATGCCAAATTGGGCGTGTACTTTCATTGGGGGGTTTATAATGTGCCTGCAAACGGAAATGAATGGTATGGGCGTTTTATGTATGAGCACGACCGTAAGAAGAATTGGGGGAAAGATGTTTACAATTATCACACAAAAACATATGGTAGAGATAAGCATTACCATGATTTTATTCCAGAGTGGAAAGGAGAAAAATTTTCTGCAAAACGTTGGGTAGATATGTTCGAGAATATGGGAGCTAAATTTATTGGAACAATAGCAGAGCATCACGATGGTTTTTCACTTTGGGAAAGCGAAGTAAACCCATGGAACTCTAAGGTTATGGGGCCAAAAATAGATGTTGTTAAAGAAATGGCTTTGGAGGTTAAAAAACGCGATTTAAAATTTATGACAACCTTTCATCATGGTTTTCATATGATGTTTTTTCCTAAGAGAGAAAACAGTGTGTTACGTCCAGTAAGCCAGCACGCTAAAGCTTATAAAACTTTGGAGTTTCCAGAAGGTGGTAAATACGATATTTTGTATGGTAATACAAGTTATAAAGAAGAATGCGACATTTGGTTAGGTAAATTAAATGAAGTTATAGATGCTTATTGTCCAGATTATATTTGGATGGATTTTGCTCAAGGTTATGTAGAAGAAGGGTACCGTAAACAATTTTTAGCAAACTACTTTAATAAAGCAGCTACACTTAATAAAGAGGTTGTTGTAAATACAAAAGGCGATTTTTTTCCGACAGATTTAGCAGTTGTAAATGTAGAAAGAGCCACCATGGAAGATATAATGCCATTTGTATGGGTAACCGATTTTCAATTAGGAAGCTCTTGGGGTTACAATAAAGATAAACGTACTGCGCTAAATCCTGTAAAAGCCATTAGAATTTTAGCAGAAGTAGTTAGTAAAAATGGAGTAATGATTCTTGCAGCTGCGCCAATGGCAGAAGGTATAATACCAGAAGAACAAGCTAATGCTATGGCTGGTATAGGGCGTTGGTTAAAATTATATGGAGAAGCTATTTATAATACACGACCATTTGTAGAGTTTGGACAAGGACCAACTGAACTAAAAAGAAATCCTAACGACGATTGGAATGCTTACGGATCTATAAAAGCAGGTTTAAACGATTTAAATGCGCAAGATATTCGTTACACCAAAAAAGAAAAAACGGTGTATGCCATTCAATTAGGTTGGCCAGGAGCTAAGCAAGATGTTATTTTAAAAACGTTTGCAGGAAAAGCAAAGGGTATGCAGATAAAGTCAGTTAGTGTTTTGGGGAGTAAAGAGCGTATAAAATGGTCTATTTCTAAAACAGGACTAAAAGTAACTTCTCCTAAGAAAAAACCAGCAGAAGGTGATGCAGCCATTGTTTACAAAATTAAACTGAAGTAAATTATAAACAGTTTAAAAACTTAAAGCGCCCTAAAAATACATTTTAGAGTGCTTTTGTTTTATATGTTTAATCTGAGTATCTCAGCCTAAAATTAAAGATGTATATAATATTATTTGGTCTGTTTTTATATCCATTCTGATTTAATTCCCATATTATTTAATTCATCAATAACAGTGTCTTTGGCATAACATAATACGGTTTTCTTTAAGTTAGGGAATTGTTTTGCATCCATTGCAGTTTCTATGTCCCAATAATTTTCCCAACCTTCTCCAAATCGTAGAAGTTGCATATAAATGTCATTTCCACCATCCTGATAAATTTCTGTTATTTCAGATGCTAATCTTTTTGGAATCGGTAAGTCCTTAAAATATTGAGTAACTTCTTCAATTGGTTCATAGCCTTCTTCCTCAAGGTCAATATCTCTTTTTGGATACCAAAGAACAAATTCAAATAAATCAAACTTGGGTTTAATCAATTCTTTGTTATACATCAGTTCTTGAATAATTGCTAATTTAAAGCCGAAGTCTAGAAACGTGATTTCTTCCTCTTCTAATTTTTTAATCGCATATTTATTCTTTGGTATTTTGGGTAGCGAAGAGCTCTCGTAAGCCTTTATTACAAGTGCTTCAATGTTATTTTTTTTGGAAGCAAACCAAACACTAACATTGTTTAAGACTAGAGCTCCTGACGAATCACCTTTAAAAAGTTTAACTCTTTTGGTTTTGTTTAATTTATAATATGTTAAAATCTCTTCTTGGTCGAAAAGAAAATGTCCTTGAAACTTATTTTTTGAACTAAATTTAAAATCTTCTTTTTTTAATTCTAATGTTAAACTTTCTATTGATTTACCATTTTTTGAGTAAGCAAGTATTCCCAATTCATCCCAGGTGTAGATTGTATTATATTTAGTTTTTGTTTTTCTTTTAGTGGCAGAAAGTACTTTACTTAAAAGCTTAATTTCTATTGGGAAAGAAAAAGGTACATCATTGATACTAAAATTTTCTTCAGATAGTTTTATTCTAATCATATTATTTTTTTAATTGGCTACAAGGCTGTATGTATGGTTTGTTGGTGCATAGTAATAAACTATAAAATTATAAGAAGTCATTTTTAACTGCTTTCAATACTTGTATAGATTTTTAAAAACTCCTTTATTTCCAAATCTTTTTTATGAATGCAATAGGTTAAAGTTCCTGCATCCCAAAAATTAAACTCATCAATACTTTTTATATTTAATAAAACTAACCATTCATTAGGTTTTTCACCAAATTTAGTGGCAGCGTGTTCCTGAGGCAATTCGTGTTGTGTAAATACATTAGTATTTAAACCGTGAGTGTTTAATAGACTATAATGGTTATCTCTGTTTAAAGGTTGATTAATTGTCTTATTTTTAAACATTTTTTATGTGTTTAGTAACCTGTAAATTAAAGGTAGTTTACTAAAAGCAATATACGGTATTAAATACAATAGCGATTCGAGTTTACACCCAAACCGCTATTGCTTTTATATCTTGTTTTGCGTTCGCCTATTTTTTAGAGTGAAGACCAATTGTATTTCCTTCGGTATCTAGAAATATTGAGATAAATCCAAATTCTCCTATTGCTGTTTTTGATTTTAGAAGTTTTCCTCCAGCGTTTTCAATTCTCATTTCTTCAGTAGTACAATCATTAGATGCGAAATAAACAACAGTATTGTTTTCATTAGCAACATAGTTTTCTTTTTCTACCAGTGCTCCTGTTGCATTTACTCCATTGTTTTCAAAAGGGAATGTCGATTGTTTTCCCCATTCAATAGGTAGGTCTGTTAACTTAATAGCAAAAACAGTTTCATAAAATTTCTTAGCTCTTTCTAGGTTTGCCACATTAATATCAAACCAACAAACTGGATTTAAAGTATTCATATTTATCATTTTTTAAGTTCTCTACAAAATTGAGAATAGTTCGAGACTTAAAATTGTAAAAATGGGACAACACTGCTTTTTAAGAATCAAAAATTAAAGACATTTTTAAATCCTCTCCGTAAAATTCTTTAGGTGTAATTCCTGTAAATTCTTTGAAATCTTTAATAAAATGAGATTGGTCAAAATATTCATTTTCGTAGGTCAAATCAGTTAATTTTGTCTTATCGTTTTGTGAAAGTGATTTTAATGTAGCTTGAAGCCTAACAATTTTAGAAAGTTGTTTTGGGCTTAAGCCTACATTTGATGAAAATTTTCTAGCCAATATTCTCCTATTTAAACTAACGTGTTTAGACAGTTCATTAACAGAAATTTGTCCTTTGTATTTCGTAATTGTTTCTATGGTTGAGTTTATAATTCTGTCTTTTACCTCTTTACTTTTTAATAACTCCAACAGAAATGTTTCTGCTATGTTTATTCGTTCGTGGGTGTTTTTAGCATTTATAATTTCTTGCTCCAATTTCTCTCCTTTTTTACCAAATATTTTTTTTACAGCAATAGGTTTATTTTCCATTTCTTTTACAGGAATGTCGGTAAAAGGTGAAAAACCATTAGGATTAAATCGAATTACAAAAGTTCCTGTTTCACCTTTAGGCTCAACAACATAAGGTTTAGTAAGCTGACCTATTAAAAAACATCTCGGTTGCAAAAAGCTTTTTCCATTTTTAGGATGATGCCAATATAAATCGCCATAATGGAAAATTAATTTCATAGTTCCATCTGGAACAATAGTGTTTCTTGTAGGTGTATTTTTTAAAGAACTTTCTAAAGTCCAATAGCATTTTACAAAGTCTGCTAATTTGCTATTTGGTTTAAATATTTTTGGATTCACTCGGTTTCTTTTTTCTGATGATACACAAAGGTTGGGATATAAAAAGTAACGCCCTTTAATTTTAAGTACTAATGTAATAATTAATTTTACAGGTTGTTATGTGGTGGCTTTACTTTATAAAAGTTCAAATTATTATTTTCTATATTTTAGGTAAGCAATACTGTTCTAGATTTATTTTATATGTTAGCTTCTATCTTTATGTTATATTTTGTTAAAAGTCCAACCACAGTATCTAAGGTAAATTTTGCTCCATTAATTTTGTTGTTTTCAGGGTCAATTGTAAAGTTAATGGAACTTCTAAAATCAGTATTTTGTAAGTTAGTGTTTTTAAATATTGCATTTTGTAAATCACAATTGTCAAAAATAGACGAACTTAAATCACTTTCTGTAAAATCGACTTCCCGAAGTTTAGTTTTTTTAAATGAAATTTTTGAAAGCTTTCGTTTAAAAAATGACGAATGATTTAATTGACAGCTGTCTACTGTTATTAAAAAGCCAAAGTCGTTACATTTATCGAACTGTAAGCCTAACATTTTACAATCTTTAAAAAGTACATTTTGGAATCCTGATTGTAGTATATAAGCAGAACTTAAATTGCAGTCATAAAATTCGCAGTCTATAAACCTAATTTTCGATAAATCAGAATTAGAGAAATTACAATTTAAAAAGGTGCATAATTCATATTCTCCTTTTTCGAGTGCTTTATGCGAAAAGTTTTTTTTTGTATATGTTTTTTCTTCTATAAAGGGGGGATTCATTTAATCTAGGTGTTACCTTTTGTTAAATTATAAGTTTAATTTTATAAATTTTAATGTCGAATTTTTATGCGTTTTTTATAAGTTAAACTTCTCCAAGCCCATTCAAATGGTCCAAATCGATAGTGTTTTAACCAAATATTACTTAGAAATATTTGAATAGCGACAATAATTAATGCAATAAAGAACGTTGGAATTAACCCTATTTTTCCAAATAGACTAAACCCGAAATTATAAAAAATGACAACCATTAAAACCGTTTGTATAAGATAATTACTCAAAGCTGTTCTTCCTACGGGTATCAAGTATTTAAATACTTTTTTACCAATAACCGTTTGGGCAATTTTTATTATTGCCATGATATAAGATATACTAATGAGCAGTTGACCAATTAATGATAAGAATTTATAACGAATATTTTGAAGTGTAGGCAGCTCATATGGGTTGCCTCCTAATAGCTTCGCAGCAACAGTAATTATTATGCCAGCAATTAAAATGGTTAGTATTAATTTTGTAGATTTTGGTGTTTTTTTAAAGAATTCTATAGAGGCTAGGTAGTAACCTAAAAGAAAAATACCAAGGAATTTAAAATAGCCACCAGTTGGTATATAGCTTATTTGCTTCCATATAAAATTATGAATATTTAACTTGAATATTTCTATAACAGATCCCTCTCTAAAAGTATTAATAACATCTGCATTTAACATATCTGGATAGTAAATGCGAGACATTGGTGCTTTATCTGTGTTTACAGGGGTGTTAGCTTGCAGGGCTTCAGTAAATGGTAAAAGCGCAAAATCGAATAAAAATGGTAAAAAGAGAAAGAAGAGCGACCATCGAAGTAGTTTTTTGGGTTTTACATTTCGAAATAAAATAAGAATAAAACCAAAAATAGAATATGTAAGTAATATGTCGCCATACCAAAATAAAGTATGTAAAATACCTATAATTAATAAAATAAATAACCTTCTGCGATACGTTTTTAAAAAATTTGAAGCACTATCTCTGTTTTTGTTAAATTGTATATAAAAACCAACAGCAAATAAAATTGAAAATATAGTGTAAAATTTACCAGTTACAGTAATACCTAAAAAATAATATAAATTATTATCTAACTCAAAATTCGATATCTGCTTTAGCTCTTCAAAAGGCATGAATACATAACCGCTAAAAAAACTCATATTCATAAAAATAATTCCGAGTAGAGCAAATCCGCGAAGAATATCTATAATTTCTATTCTTTTATTGGGGTCAATAGGCTTACTAATTTTCATAAGAATATTTTTTATCAAATTGTATTTTTTATTTGAGTTAAATTAAAAATAACAATCTAGTATGTAAGTGTTTGCGCAACTAATTTAGCAAATAAAAACCGAATAGAAAATCTGCGAGGATTTTCGTAAGTAGGCGAGAACAAGCCATTAATTATACATGGTGTTAGGCATTTCGTTATTTATTTCCAGATTTGCCACCATTTTTTTGAATCAGTCTTTTGCTCGTTCGTTATACTCTGTGAATTTACTTTAACTTCTGCGGTTAAAGGTTTTTCAATTTGTGCTTTTTTAAATACATATCTAACAGCTTTTTCATCTGACTCAATATCCCAAAATCTCTTTCCAATAACTTTTTCAATTTGATTCCAAATAATTTCAGATGTGTCTTCAGACTTTTCTTCCACCTCAAGCTTTTCTCCTTCATCAGTCATTCGCTCATCATTTATTTCCATTATTGACCTTTTTTCAACTCCATTTTCACAATAATTTATATTGAATGCCATTGACGTTTCGGAAAGAGCAAATGTTAGGGTATTGTCATTTTTAAGAGGGAAAGATTCTGTACACATATCCATTCCAATGAACATTAAAGTTCCTTTATCGGTAAAATAGACATTACAAATACTATCTTCCGTCCAATTTGAAGAAGCGGTTTCAAAGTCAATTTCTGATTGCTTTTCAAGATTCCAGCCTAATTCCTTTTGTAGTAGGTCAAATTCTTTTTCGTAATTTTTGTTTATTGCTAAACCTGAAATATTAAATCCCATATTTTTTTCTCTTTAGTATTGTTTTTTTAATGAATGCTAACGGTTTAGTATAAGCGGTCGTTTTAATGCTACTTATACATTGTTCGGTAAAGTTATTTTATATTCAAGTTTTGGTTCGGAAGAAATTTGATATTGTGTGTCAATAATTAATGAATCCTTTAGATTTTTAGGGATCTCTTGAATAAAAAGTGGTGTAGTCAAACCACTTTCATTAATAACAATTTTCTCGTTTTTAAATACTTGTATTTCAGTAATAATTACAAGTTGATTAAATCCTTTCAACTTTTTACTTTCAATTACAGTTTTCTTTTTTGGAAATGAATTTTTTATAATTGATTGCTTTTCTGATTGCTTTTGAGGAAACATAGATTCTTTACTTACTTCAAATACTTTCTCTACTTTATTAAAATGTTTTATTTGAAGTTCTTCTGATGGGATACCTGCTTTTTTAAGGCCAAGATGTAGCTCGATTTTCTCGGGTATAAATATTGTATCCAACTTTACTTGTCTCATTAAATTTAAAAAGATTGGAACCTGTTGTTCCTTTGCCAATGCATTTTGCATTGTTTCACTTATAATAATATCAGGTTCATTTTTAGAATCTATTTTAAATTTAGTAGCATCATTATTTACTAGGTCTATATCAAACTCTTTTAATCCTAATTTAGAAATTACATTTTGTAATATTTGAAAGGTAAATGGATTTACTTCCAATAAGGTGTATTTAATATCTTCTTTTTGGTATCTAAAAATAATCGGAAGAATAAGTGTCGCAAAAGGTCCTGTTCCTGCATACAGAATATGAATTGGTTTTTTCTTTCTTTTATCTTTAATGGCTTTATCTATTCCTCGGATAAATTGTCGGGTTCTCAACAAATCATCAAGGCATAGAGCAGCCCAAAACGTACCAAGAGCTTTTCCATTTCCGTGTTCAATATCCTTTCTCCCCTCTTCGATATCCAAATCTTGTCCACAAATCACATTCAAAATGGATTTAAATTCTTTGGAAGCATTTGACAGCTTTTGGAAGTCAAGTTTGTCTTCAAAATATTCTGATGTAATTCTAATTATTTCTTTTCGGATGTCCATTATTAATTAATAATCGATATTTTTTTAATTGCAGGTAACGTTTATGTATAAGATTAGTGGCGCGTGTTTAAGCACCTAATTTAGCAAATAAGCACCAGATAGAAAATCCGCGAGGGTTTTCGTAAGTAGGCGAGAACTAGCCATTAATTATACACGTTGCTACCTGCTGGTTTTCTTTCAGTTTACCACTATAACTTCCACATTGTAATTGTGTTCTCCTTTTGTCCGTTCACCATTTAAATCATTAAAATTCGATATGTCTCTTGTCTTTTTAAATGGGTCATATACAAAGCAAAATAACTTTTCAAGCCAAATACATTTGTGATATGATTCAAAATCTACTTTTAGTTGTTCAATAAAATGTGTTTCGTTAGAATCCTTTTCTTTTATCATTTTAACTTCAATTAGAATTTTTTCTTCTCTTAGTATTAAATCTATTTTTGTAGACTTACCGCCAACTTTAGGGATTGGATCTTCGTCCCTCATATTTGGAAAAAATGACTTAACTATTACATATAGTATATCTTGTACATCATATTCATCTTTTATTTCAAATTCGGGATGACCTTTTCGTCTATCTTTGATGATTTTTTGTACTGCATTTGGAAAGTTATAAAATATATCTCGTAAAACTTCCTCTGAACTCTTAGAGATAAACATAACTTCTAAAAGTTGATTTTCTATATCTTCTAGTAAAAGTAAAGCGTGTATATCAAGGTCAGTATTAATAATTGACGTTAAAGCATTATTTATATTTTTTTCTGAAACATCATTAATTCCAAACAATTTATTTACTAAAACAGAAAATGGGTTTGTTAAATCAATATTTAGATTTTCAATTAATAAGTTTTTTAAAGAAGGCTCAATTTTACTAAGAAAAAATTGCTCTTTTATATCTCCTCTTTTGAACCTTTCAATTAGTTTATCTTCTAATTGGTCTTTTGCTCCTAAATATAATCCTGCAAATTTAAATATGTTTGAAGAAGCATCAATACCTTTGATTGATGGTTTAGAGATAATTGAAATTATTTTCTCATAAGAATCAGATTTATTTAAGTATCCATCTAATGCTATAAATTCTTCAGGCGAAAGTTCAAAATTGATGTTTTCTATTTCAGTAGATTGTATTGAAGATGAAGCATATAAATATGCTACAGTTTCAATATTATTATATTGAGAAATTTGTGTTTTATTATTCTTTATTATTTCTCTTAAATAAACCATAATTTATCTTCTACGAATTTTAATCTATCATAATCCCAATTATCAACTTTTTTAAGTTCTTCTGTCATTTTAGCCATTAATGATGGATACATTATTGTTACTGTTCTCTTAGATGGCATATAACTTCTATGTGATAAATGGGAGAACCAATAGACTTGCTTTGCTATATAGAACATACTTGTAAAAGTTGATCGTTTGTCAATATCTATTTTTAATGGAAGATCACTATTTTTTACGAAATGTAAAATTGCTGAGTGCTTGCTAAGTTGAATGTAAGAACCTGCCATAATATCGTTTCTTCCATCATTGTAGTATAGTCGAAAATTATGACCATAGGCTAAGTGTACTAAAGCAAATTCAAAATTGTAATCAGAAAGACGTTCTTTAAGATTGTTAATTGCTTTAATTTCATACTTTTCACTTGCAGATTTGAATAAATGGAAAATTAACCTAAATGTTCCTGAGCTTTTCATTTCTTCTACTAGCGGTTTTAAAGTTTCAAATAATTGATTCTCTAAGTTTTCTGCATAGTTCTCAAATGAAGATAAAGGAGAACAGTTACCTGTCATATACCTGCCATCATTATGAAAAATTTGAGCAATACCTAAAACGAATTGTCCATCTTTTGAAATAGTTGAACCAATTCCAATAACTAACTCATCCTTTAGTTTATCTTCTTTTTCTATAGTCCACGCTGTTCCTCCTAATTTGGCGTATGAGTTCAGAGCGATATTAGTCATTGTAAATGCACCTAGATTTTGTCTGATTGTTTCTATTTGTACATCTTGTGTTGGAATACCATTACCTATTAACTTCGCTTTACATTTATAATATGGAGAAAGGTTATTTGGTAATTTTTCTTGAAGTTGGTTTACAATCACATAAACTAAATCACATTCAAGTAACTCTTTGTCATAAATAGCGTGTTCATATGATTTTAAGTCTGAATCAGTAGTTTTTAGAAAATAAAAACTTAAGTTATTGAAATGAAATACTTCTTTAAGTTTTAATTCTATTTTTTTTGCAAAAACTTCTGTTTCTCCTTGATATTCAGATGGGCAAATTATTCCTAGTTTGATATTCTTATTTTGGTATTGCTCTAAAGAATAAGGCATATAAGTTTTGACCATTTGGTCATAATATCTTAGACCTTGAGTGTTTTTTCGATTACTATAAAAATACCTTTGTGGTTTATGTATAATTTCTGATTTAATGATGTCATTTTCAAATGGAAGATACCTTTTAGATATTGATGATATATTCAATCCAAATGGAAGTTCTAATTTATTCTTACTCTTCTCTAGCCAATTGTAAAAATTATTTATAATTTGAAAAGAAGTAGAATTTTGATTCTCTCTAGTTCTAGTAGTTTCATAATTTTCCGTAGCACCTCTCGATTCTAAAAATCGGTTGATTGATTGTCTATTAGCAAAAATTATATCTTCTTTTCCTTTTAAACCACTAGTATCAATTCCATTTTTTTCAAATTCTTGTTTAGACCAAGTAAATCTATTTTTTAATGAACTAGATAAAGTGAAACCTAATAGTAGCTTTTCTTCTTTATAGCAAAAGTATGGTGAAAAATGCACGACACGATTAATCTCTAATCCTTTAATTGAGTTTTGAAGTACATCTTTTGAAGAAATTATTTCCCAAGTATTTGAGTATTTATTTTTGAAAATTCTATAGGAATCAGTTTCTTTCAATAAATCAATAACTCCATTTTCAATAATACGAGATAGTATTTTCGGGTTATCATCTAAATTGATTTTAAAATCAGGTAATTGTTTGAACTCACTTTTGAACTCATTGACACTCCAAACAAGTATTTTGTCATTTTCTCTATAAAAAGTACATTTTTCGTTAGAATCTCTTAAACTTATAAAATCTTCTTTGCTTTGATAGTCAGAGTAATTGAGCGCTTTTGTAGAGACTTCTTTTAAGTCAATTTCTACTTGATAAAAGTTTAAAAAAAGTCCACTCATTTATTTTTTAGTTCTAATTGTTAATTTTTAGTTCAACTTGCAGGTAACGGACTTGTGTATTAAACGTAGCGTGCAAAAAGACACTAACCTTTCGGATAAACACAGAGCCGAATTTTTATATTTTGTTTTTAATTTTTCTCTTTTTAAAAGCCAAATTAAAAATTTGGCGGTCTTTCTAAGTATACACAAACCTTTCGGTTTAGTGCTTATTAGCTATGTTTTATACACCATGTTAGGCATTGTTATTTTTCCGCATTGTACTTTAATATTTCCTCTTTCAGTCCGAGGTCATATTCGTAAGTTTCCAAAGTTATTGGATTTATGTCCAATCTATGAAAATTCGGTAAATGCCCTTTGTCACAAAATAGTTTTACAGTTTCCATAATCTCTTTTGGGTCAGATTTTACTCCGAATACTACTTTTTTTATTTCATTAATATTAAGAACAACATCGATATTTTTTCCATCATTTACTTCATTGAATTTTTTAGAGTCAAAACCTTCTTTATGAATTACTAAACGAACCTCTTGTTCATATTCCCAAACATCAGATTTGTAAGTCGCTAGGTAAAGTGGTAAATCCTCACTTTCCATATTTCTAGAATCTCTTTCGTTTCTTAATGAATTGCAATAAGTGATTTCAATTGGTACTGGGTCTCCTCCAGAATAATTCTCTTGAGTTAGTTCAGGAAATTCAATTTCAAAACACGCACCTTTATGAGAATTTCCATAGTGTGACCACATTAATTTAGATGTTTTGTCAATATAAGATTTCGAAAAGCAGGTAATGTAAATTTTACTACTGAGTCTAATAAACGCTTCATTTGCAAGAGCTTTCACAACATCAGTATTCGATTTGTCTTCTTTTACAATTTTAGACCATTCTGTAGGTACTAAATATGGATTAGCTTCATATGGGTCGTTAAATTGGTCTCCTCTTGTGAATCTTAATTTTTCGTGTTCAATTATTAAATTCAATGTTTCAATTGAACAAAATTTATATGCTGAACCTTTAAAAAATGGAATGTTCATTGGTTGGTTTTAATAATGCCTAACAATAGTATTACCACAACAGTAATACATACTAAAGTTTTAATCTGTACGAAAATACTATAATTAACAGAGAAAGCAAGATTTTACCTATTTTAATTATGGAGGTTAATAATAGCTATAAAAAAAGTTATTCAATTTTCCTGCCATCTAAATATCTTACACGTTTATAGGCGTATTCTTTAAAAAAACCTAATTTATCTATTCTAATAATAGACCAAGTAGTATCTATTCTAGAGTTGTTGTTATTTGGGTTAAAATCGTCATCGTAATACGATATAGTCATCATATCCATAATATCGTTGCTAATCCATTTTCCGTATTTATCGCCTAACCATCCGCTTTCGTCTCCTGTAAAAGCTATAGCGCCCATGTTAATAATTTTTAACGATTTTTTTTCTGTGGTAACCGCATAAAGTGTTTTACAACAGGTACCATTTTCGTAAGTAAAAGTAAACAAGTTGTAAGCGGGAAATTCTTTATATGCTTTAAAACAAAAGGCATCAAAATTATTAGGGTCTAAGTATTCTTGGTCTCCTATAACTGTTTTCTGGCTACTTAAAAATTTAGAAATAAAAGCCTTGGGTATTCTGTTTTTTAATTTGCAAACTTTGGTATAAACATCAACATGGTTTTCTATTTTACTTGTTTTAGATTTTACATAGTTAAAATCGAATTTAGATAAATACCGAGTAGAATCTATAACAAACGTAACATTTGGTTTTGCTAACCTATTGTAATTTTTAGCATGTATTAAATACCAAAATATAGGAAGAGCAATTAGTATAAAAAAGCTGTGTTTTTTTATCAAAAAAGTAAAGTTTTATCTTAAAGCAAAGGTAAATTATTTTATGGTTAAAAAAAGAAAACCAAGCTATGCGTCGTGTTTATTTGTTTTATATATGGTCTTATTAAGTGGTGTATTAAGTCTATACTAAGTGTAAAGCACGCTATTTTAATGGCTAGACTGTAAATTGCAATTATAGTATTTAAAAAGTACTAAGCAATATAAAAAGAGTAGGCCATAAATGGTGTTAACTAAAACATATGAAGTCTTATGTTTTGTTTATTAAATAGAAATTTGAAAAATAAACAAGCCCGAAAAAAGCAGAATTAATAAACCTAACTAAAAGTTTTATAGCAATAAAAACCTATGAGTTTAAAAAAAGTAAGTAACCGTATTAAAACGCCAAAAGTATTAAAGGGCTTATTGCTTATAACTTTGTTTGTAAACGAGTTATTAATAGCACAACCTAAACAACCAAACATATTGTTTGCCATTGCAGACGATATGTCTCATGCAAGTGCTTATGGATACAAGTTTTTAAAAACACCACATTTTGATAAAATATCTAAAGAAGGTTTGTTGTTTAATAATATGTTTACGCCTAGCAGTAAATGTTCGCCATCTAGAGCGGTATTGGTAACAGGACGAAACCCTTGGCAAATAGAAAATGCAGCAAATTTAACACCAATTTGGCCAGATAAATTTAAAAGTTTTATAGAGGTTTTAGGCGAAAACGGATATAAAACAGGTTATACAGGCAAAGGTTGGGGACCAGGTATGTTTAAAAAAGGTAAGAAAAGAGCACTTACAGGAAAAGAATACAACGCTATTAAAAATAAAAATGTGCCCGCTTCAGGTATTAATAAAATAGATTATGCAGCAAATTTTAAAACCTTTTTAGATGAAAAACCTAATGAGACTCCTTTTTTCTTTTGGTATGGCTGTAAAGAACCTCACCGAAGTTATCAATTTAAATCTGGAGTTAAAAATGGTAAAAAACTATCGGATATTGATTTTTTACCAACCTTTTGGGGTAATTCTGAAGCTGTAAAACACGATATTCTTGATTACGCAGTAGAGGTAGAGCATTTTGACAATCATTTAGGAAAAATATTAGACTATTTAAAAAGTAAAGGCGAACTAGATAATACTCTAATTATTGTTACGTCAGATAATGGCATGCCTTTTCCTAGGTATAAAGGGCATCCTTTCGATTTTGCTACACGAGTACCTTTTGCTGTAAAATGGCCAAAACACATTGTAAAACCGGGTCGTGTTGTAAATAATTTTGCAAGTTTTACAGATATAGCACCAACCATTTTAGATATTGCAAATGTTAAGGAAAAGGGAAGTGGTATGGTAAAAATAGAAGGCAAAAGTTTAGTCGATATTTTTAATAATAAATCAAGTAAAAACAGAGACCATGTAATTACAGGGCGAGAAAGAAACGACCCTAGCAGACCAAATGGTTGGGGATATCCGGTGCGTAGTATACATAATCAAGATTTTGTTTATTCTTATAACTTTCATCCAGAGCGTTGGCCATGTGGCAATCCAGAAGCCGATTATAGAGATACAGATAAGAGCCCAACAAAGAAGTATACCAAAACATTACCACATTCTAGTTTGCCTTTTAAATTGTGTTACGGTAAAAGGGCTCAAGAAGAGTTATACGATTTAAAGAAAGACCCAGAATGCTTAAATAATTTGGCATTTAACACAAAGTATAAAACATTAAAAACGAAGTTGCATAACGAGCTTTTTGACGAATTAAAAAGACAAGAAGACCCAAGAATGTTTGGTAATGGAGATGTTTTTGAAAGTTACGAAGGCGAAGCTAGAACTAAAAAATATTTACTTTTAGTAGAGTGGTTTAAAACAGGGAAAAAACCAAATAATATAAAAAACCAATAGTGTAATATGTATAAACACAGTTTGCAATTGTTAATGTCTATAATTCTTTTTTTTGTGATTCCCATTGGTTTTGCTCAAACTAAAGAAAACCTGCCTAATATTGTTTTAATAATGGGAGACAACATTGGTTGCTCTAACATTGGAGCCTATGGAGGCGAAATAGAAACGCCAAATACAATTAAGCCAAATACAATAACTAGCCAACCAGCACATGTAGTAGGCTCAAGCAAACCCACAGAAAGTCGAAGAGTTAATTATTATACCAAACCTCCTCTGGGAGCAAAATCAAAAAAAATAATATAATTATGAGAAAATTATTAAGTATTGTTTCCTTTTTTGTGTTGTTATCGAGTGTTTTTAAAATCGAAGCCCAACAAAAAAATATTATTATCATTTTTACAGACGATCAGGGTTATGAAGATTTAAGTTGTTTCGGGTCCAATAAATTAAAGACGCCAAACATAGATAAAATGGCAGAAGAGGGTATAAAACTAACAAGCTTTTATGTGGCTTCTTCGGTGTGTTCGCCATCTCGAGCAGCTTTACTAACAGGCAGATTGCCTAAACGTGTAGGTGTGCCTGGTGTATTGTTTCCCAGAAAAAATGAAAAAGGACTCCCAACAGACGAAATAACAATAGCAGAATTGTTAAAAGAGAAAAACTATGCAACCGCTCTGGTTGGTAAATGGCATTTAGGTCACGATAAACAATACTTACCGCTTAATCAGGGATTCGACTCTTATTTTGGTATACCGTATAGTAACAATATGTCTATTGCATCTGGTATAGATATTTCTCCAAATATTGTTTTAAATGATGGTTATACGCTAGCTAAAATGCACGAAGATCTTAATATATTAGAAACAAAATCGGCTAAAGAAGCAAGAGATAGGTTAAAGAATAAACCACCATTAATGCGCGGAAACGAGATTGTAGAATACCCTACAAATCAAGGTACATTAACAGAACGATACACTAAAGAAGCGGTGTCGTTTATAGAAAAAAATAAGAAAAAACCATTTTTCTTATACTTTGCACATGCTTTTCCGCATGTACCTATTTATGCAGGCGAGAAATTTAAAGGTTCTAGTGGTACTTCCCCTTTTTATGATGCTGTTCAAGAAATAGATTGGAGTGTGGGTGAGGTTATGAAGGCTTTAAAAGATAACGGATTAGATAAAAATACTTTAGTTGTTTTTACGTCTGATAATGGACCGAACAGTCATGGATCTGCTAAACCATTAAAAGGACGTAAATTTGATACTTACGAAGGCGGACAACGTGTTCCAGCTATTATTTGGGCACCAAACGATATACCGTCTGGACAAGTAAGCGACGAGATTGTATCGGCCTTAGATATATTTCCAACCATAGCAAGTTACGCCAATATTGCTATGCCAAAAGATAGAGTGTTTGATGGTCATAATGTTTCTGATTTTTTAAAAGGAAAAACAAAAAAATCGCCAAGAAAAGAAATGTATTTTTATGGTTCAAATTCAACTAAAATTGATGGTGTTCGTATACAAGACTGGAAGTATTTAATTAATGGATACAGAAAAGCATCTTGGCGAAAAGCAAACTTAGAAGAAGATAAAATCAAATTGTTTAATTTAAAAGAAGATATATCAGAGTCTAAAAACGTTATAGATGATAATCCTAATAAAGCCAAAGCGCTTTTAAATCGTATGATGAGTTTTGATGCAGATTTAGAAAAAGATATTGCTAAGCATTAAAAATGTAAAAACAACCCAATTTATGATCAATAAAGTTAACTTTTTTAAGTTTTTAGTGTGCTTTTTCATGTTTCAAATTTATGCACAAAGAAAACCAAATGTTATTTTAATAATGGCAGACGATGTAAGTTGGAATTGTTTTGGAACTTACGGAGCTCAAGATTATAATACACCAAATATTGATGCTTTAGCTTTAAAAGGTATTAAATTTAATCACTGCTATTCTACACCAATTTGTACACCTTCACGTGTAAAAATAATGACAGGTCAGTATAATTTTAGAAACTATACGCATTTTGGTTATTTAAACCCTAAAGATAAAACCTTTGGTAATTTAATGCAGGAAGCAGGCTATAAAACTGCTATTGCTGGTAAATGGCAGTTAAACGGGCTTTATCACAAAGCAGAAGGACATTTAGATAAAGATAGGCCTCAAAAGGCAGGGTTCGATCAGTCGTGTTTATGGCAGGTTACTACAAGAAAAACAGGGGTAAATGGAGGAGAGCGTTTTTGGAGTCCGCCATTGCTTCAAAATGGAAAATTTTTAACTATAGAGGATAATAAAGATAAATACGGACCCGATATTATGTCCGATTTTGTTTGTGATTTTATAGAAAAAAATAAAAATGAGCCTTTTTTCGTCTATTACCCTACCGTCTTGGTGCATAGCCCTTTTGTGCCAACACCAGATACAATAGGTAACCAGCCCAAAGATCAGGCAGCTAATAAAACTCCAAAAGATAAAATCTTGAAAAAAGCCAATTATGTGGCTATGGTAAATTATTTAGATAAATTAGTAGGTAAAATTGTAAAAAAAGTAGAAGCTATTGGCCAGTTAGATAATACTATAATTATGTTTACTTCAGATAACGGAACAGCTTCAATTACATCTAAATGGAAAGGGCAAAATGTTAGTGGGGCTAAAGGAAGAACGGTAGATATGGGAACACATGTACCATTGGTTGCCTATTGGAAAGGGCATACGCCTAATGGAGGTGTAAGTGACGATTTAGTAGATTTTACAGATTTTTATACCACAATTGCTGATGCTGCTAATATTAAGCCTAAAGCAAACGATCCTATTGATGGACGTAGTTTTTTAGCACAACTTAAAGGGGAAACTAGCATGCCAAGAGATTGGGTGTTTTGGCAATATCAGCCTTATTGGGGTAAATTTAAAGGTACTCAGTTTGTTCGAAACCAATCGTATAAACTTTATGAAGACGGAAGTTTATACGATGTTCCTAACGATTTGCACGAGAAAAATAACCTTATACTAGATACAGGTAATTTAGTAGCTCAAAAAGCAAAAAAGAACCTTCAAAAAGTACTTGATAAAGCTCCGCCAGCTCCTATAATAAATGGAGGGAGAAAAATTCAAGATCAAGATAGGGTTACATATCCAGATTGGACAAATATTGTTAATCCAGACGATTAGTTTTTCTATAAATAACATATTTTATTATGATACATAAAATTCAGTTTAATATTTGTGGGCTACTTTTTTTAGCCTTTATAAACCTATTTGCTCAAAAAAAGCCAAATATTATTTTAATAATGGCTGATGATATGGGATATTCTGATATTGGTTGTTATGGTGGCGAAATACAAACCCCAAACTTAGATGCTTTGGCTAAAAACGGTGTGCGTTTTAGTCAGTTTTATAACAATGCTAGATGCTGCCCCACACGAGCTTCAATATTAACAGGGTTATACCCTCATCAAGCAGGTGTTGGTGGTATGGTTGGGAATGGTCATGGCGATTTAAGTGAAAAAGCGGTAACTATAGCAGAAGTTTTAAAATCTAATGATTACGCTACATACATGACAGGTAAATGGCATGTAGCAGATTCTAGTACGAAAGACGATATGCACAATTGGCCCAATCAGAGAGGTTTTGATAATTTTTTTGGAACAATTAGAGGTGCAGGCAGTTATTTTGAACCTCATACTTTAACTTACAACAATAAAACTGTAAAGTTAAGTGTAGAGGATGATTTTTATTATACCGATGCCATTTCAGATTCTACAGTAACATGTCTTAATAGACATTTTAAAGAAAAGAAAGACAAACCATTTTTCTTTTACGTGGCATACACAGCACCACATTGGCCTTTGCACGCTCTACAAAAAGATATAGATAAATACAAAGGCGTATTTAATAAAGGTTGGGATGTTTTAAGAGAAGAACGTTTGGTTAGAATGAAAAATTTAGGTGTTGTTGCTAAACACACGCAATTAAGTAAAAGAAATCCAAACGCTAAGCCTTGGGATATTATTGAAAATAAAGCATGGGAGTTACAACGTATGATGACTTATGCAGCACAAATTGATAATATGGATCAAGGTATTGGACGTATTTTAGAGAAACTAAAAACGGAAAACGCACTCGATAATACGTTAATTTTATTTCTGTCGGATAATGGAGGTTGCGATGAGCTTTTAAAAGGCGTTAAAAAATGGGTGAATGCCAAAGAGGTAACCGAAACTTTAGATGGCAAAACAGTATCTACAGGAAATATACCAGGTGTAATGTCTGGGCCAGCATCAACTTATATGAGTTATGGTGGCTCATGGGCAAATTTAAGTAATACGCCTTATAGAAAATATAAAAAGTCGGGGCATCAAGGTGGTGTTGCAACACCTTTTATTGTGCATTGGCCAAATGGGTTTAAATTAAAAGATAAAATTAAAACAGAGGTGGCAAGTATTATTGATGTAATGCCAACCATATTAGAAGCAGCAAAAGGAACATATCCTAAGACATATAACGGAAATAAAATTAAGCCAATGGAAGGCGTTAGTTTATTACCCGTTTTTAATAATAAAAGTTTGGATAGAGACGAGTGGTTTGTTGAGCATGGTACAAACAAAGCGTATAGAAAAGGCGTATGGAAAATAGCTTTTTCAAGAGATGATAAGCATGCTAAAAAATGGGAGTTATACAATTTACAAGAAGACCCTACCGAGCGTTTTAATTTGGCGTCTCAATATCCAGAAAAATTACAAGAAATGACAAAAATATGGGTAAAATGGGCTAAACGCGTTGGTGTTATTAAAAAGTAGAGTGAAAGTATAGTTGCTTTTTATTAAGTATTGGGCTTTGTAATAATCCAAAAACCTATAATTATTGGCTAATAAGAGCAATATTGTATTTATATTAAGTACAAATGGTTTTTAGGTTTTTATTATTATACAGTAGATATTAATTTGTATTCATATTAATTTTCAAACTTAAAAAATACAACTCATGCGCATGTTTAAAAAAACAGTCAAAAAATCTTTAGCTATAACTTTTCTTATGTTGGCTAGTTTAACTTTTGCTCAAAAAGGACCTCAGTTTAAAAAAGGAGAAGATCCAAAACCAAATGGAGCAAAGTGGAAGTTAGTAAAAAATATGTCAGATGAATTTAATGGTAAAACGTTAAATAATAGCAAATGGCAAAGTTCTGGACAAGGATGGAAAGGTAGAGCTCCGGGTTTATTTCTTCCAGAAAATGTAAAGGTTAAAAACGGTGCTTTAGAAATTACAACCACCAAAATGGAAAAAGATGTTGTTAAAAATGGAAAAACATTTACGCATGGAGGCGGTTATGTTGGTTCTAGAAATGGTATGAAGTATGGTTATTACGAATGCGAAATGAAAGCTAACAAAACTTTTATGTCGTCTACATTTTGGTTAATTAATGAAAATAAAGGTGTTAAGGGTTGCGATAGAAGAACAACAGAATTAGATATTCAAGAATGTGTAGGCGAAATTGTAAACGATGCAGCTTGGATGAAAAATTTTGACCAAAGAATGAATTCTAATACCCATAGCAGAAACATTCCTGAAGGATGCGATTATGTAAAAGGAACTAGTAAAGGTGGAGCTGATGCAGGAGGTAAAGTTTATGATGATTTTCATGTTTACGGTGTATGGTGGAAAAGTAAAGATGAGATTTTATTTTTCTTAGACGGAAAATTGGTTAAAAAAGTAACACCACCGTCAGATTTTAATATTCCTATGCATTTAAGAATGGTTGTAGAAACTTACGACTGGAACCCGGTACCTGCAGATGGAGGTATGTCTGGTAGTAAAGCAGATAGAACAACCACTTACAATTGGGTACGTTCATGGAAATTAGTAAATTAATCTATGTTTAGCTCAAATGGAGTGTACATTGGTTCATTTGTTGTTTTTTGTCACACCATTTTTTATCAATTTTGAAAAGTTAATATATATAATATGAAGAAATATAGTACTACTTTTTTAGGATTGATTATGTTGTTTTCAATTCAAACTATAATTGCACAAACCGAAAAACCAAATATTCTGGTAATTCTAGCAGATGATTTAGGGTATGCAGATTTAGGTTTTACAGGTTCTAAAGACATACAAACGCCTAATTTAGATAAGCTTGCTAATAATGGTGTAGTTGTAAAAAATGGTTATGTAACGCATCCATATTGTGGGCCATCTAGAGCGGGTTTAATAACAGGACGCTATCAAGCGCGTTTTGGTATGGAAATAAACCTTACAAATTCTTTTTACGATATGTATAACGGTTTACCATTAACAGAGCAAACATTTGCGAATCGCTTACAAAAGTCGGGATATAAAACAGGTGTTGTTGGTAAATGGCATTTAGGAGGGTCGGATACGTTTCATCCAAATAATCGAGGTTTCGATTATTTTTACGGATTTCTTTCTGGAGGTCATTCTTATTTTCCAGAGAATGTAAAGACTCACATGGATCTTATAAATCCTAAAAACGGTAAACCACATTACAGTGCTAATGAAGGAAGCTACTGGCCATTAACACGTAATAATAAGGCTGGTGAGTTTAATGAGTATTTAACAACAGCATTAAGTAAAGATGCAGCTAATTTTGTGTCAACTAGCGATAAACCATTTTGTTTGTATTTAGCTTATAACGCACCACATTTACCATTAGAAGCTCCAAAAGAAACTATAGAGAAATACAATTTTATAAAAGATAAAAAACGCAGAGTATATGCTGCTATGGTTGATGAATTAGATCAGGGTGTTGGTATTGTTATAGAGTCGCTTAAAAAATCTGGTAAATTAGACAATACATTAATTTTCTTCTTGTCGGATAACGGTGGGCCAAGAAAAAAAGGAGAAAATTTTGCTAGTAACGGTAACTTTAAAGAAGGAAAAGGTAGTATGTACGAAGGCGGATCTCATGTGCCTTTTTTAGTACATTGGCCTAATGGTAATTTAAAAACAGGGGAGTTTGATGGTTTAGTATCGGCATTAGATATTGCTGCTACTGCAGTGGCTTTGGGTAATGGCGATACCTCTGGACATGCTTTAGAAGGTGTTAATTTAATACCATATTTAAAAGGAGAAAAGAAAGGTTCTCCGCACGAAGCTTTATACTGGAGAATGCAAGATGGCGCTGCTTGGGCTGTAAGAACAGAAAACGGAAAGTATTTAAAGCGTAATAAAAGTAAAGTAAGTGAGTTGTTTAATATGGAAAAAGATCCTTTTGAGGACAATGATATAATAGCTAAATCTCCAAAATTAAGAAAAGAATTGGCTAAGCTATGGAACGATTGGAATAAAGAAAATATGGGAAACATATTTTTACAAGCAAATGCCTATCAAAAAAAACGCTTACAAATGTATAAAACACTTTATGAAGAGTTATTAGAAAAAGCAAAGAAAAAGGAGCTTTTAGAAATAGAGTAAAAACTAAATAAAGATAAGTAAGAAGCGCTAACAGCATATTATGTTGCTAGCGCTTTTTTTTGCTTTACGAGAAACTTTGTAAAAATTCAGAAAGAACTACTTTTCTATCTAAACTCATTTTCTTTCTTAACCTGCTTCTAGATGTGTTAATACCCTCAACAGTAATACCCATAATTTGAGCCATGTCTTTGCTAGAAAAACCCAATTTAATAAAGGCACACATTTTTAAATCGGTAGGAGTAAGTAGGGGATACTGGACTTTTAAAGACGAAAAAAAGGAGTCGTTAACTTTTGTAAAATGTGCTTGAAATTCTTTCCATTTTCCTGTTGTACTTGTTTTTAAGGCATTCTTTATACCTTTTATTATAGCTATATTATCGCCTTTTACATGTAAGGTATTAAGCTGTTTTTTTATGTCTTCTTGCAATGTGTCGCGCTCTAAAAGTTGCAAAGCAGAAGTTAGTAATTCTTTGTTTTTTAACTCTAAAATTTCATCTTGCTTTGCTATTTCATCTTTTTGTCTTTGATTGATAAAATCTTGATTTAAAATTTTAATTCTGCTTCGTCGATTAAAATAGAAAAATACAAAGCCAAACGCACTAAATAAAAATAAGACAATTAGTATTACTCTTAGTCGCCAAAATACCTTTTCATTTTCTAAAATTTTAATTTGTTGAGATTTTATGGCTTCTTTGTTTTCTTGTAGTTGAGACTCGTATTTGTTTTTTATTTCAAACAACTCTTTATTTTGAGATTTGCTAAAGCTAAAAATTTTGTCGTTTATATTGGAGGTTAATAGCAAGTATTTATATGCTAGTTTGTAGTTTTTTATAGCTAAATAATTTTCTGATAGCTTTTTTGCTACTTGTAATTTCTTATCAGGATGATTTTCAAATTTATCAATAGCTGCTAAACTTGTTTTAAAGTAATAAATGGCAGAATCTCGTTCTTTTTTTGCGTCATAGTACTGGCCAATACGTTCGTGTAACAGAGCATGTATTGGTTTTAGTGGTAATGGGTAATCCTTTTGTAACTTAAAGAGAATGTTTTTAGCCTCTTTTAATTTTTCGTTTTTTATATAAATATGAGCAAGTTGTATTTGTGAATAGTCAGGAATTATAGCTGTTGTTTTTTTGTATGCTTCTATACTTTTTAACGCTAATGCTTCTGCTTTATCATAATTTGAAGTCAGTCTAATCTCTATCCAAGCTTCTAAGTTATATAATCTGGCTAGTAGCTTAGACTTGTCTTTTTCGTTTAAACTATTGTTTTTAACTAGATTTATAGACTTTTCAAGATTTTTGTAAGCTTTATCTTTTTGTTCAAAAATTATGTAAAGAGAAATTAATCTATCAAGTATTTCTATGCGTTGAGTTAAAAATTTAGGAGACTCTAATAAATGGAGCGATTGCCATACTTCGTCGTAACTTTTGCTATATAAGCCTTTTTTCGAGTAATATTTTATTCGTTTAATTCTGGTATTTACAATTTCTAGTGTATCCTTTTTTTTAGTAAAATATTCTAAATCGGTATTTAATTTAATCTGAATAGAATCTGTTTTTATTGCAGAATTTACTTCTGAAGAACTTTGTTGTGCTAGTAATACGTTAGTTAGTAAGAAGCATCCAACTTGAAAGATGCTTTTTATAAGGTTAAATGACATTGATAGGTTGGATGTAATTGTATAATGTTGATTTTGTGATATATAAATATAAATAATATTATATAATGCTAAGTTAAAAAAAGCAATAAAATTGTCATTGCTATGTTTATGCTATGTTTAAAAAGGCTGTTTTTTAGATTAAAAATATAATATTTGGGTTCATATTAAACTAAATTATAATGGTATGTGAATTATATAGCGTATAGCATTAAAATTATGTTAGAAAATAGGTATATGAAGAATACAATATTAATAATGTTTTTGGTGTCTTGTTTTGTTTTTTCTGCTCAAGAAAAAATAGAAATAGAAAAAGGCGATTTTCAACCCAGTTATAAGTCTTTACAAAATTATCAATGTCCAGATTGGTTTAGAGATGCTAAGTTTGGAATTATTGCACACTATGGGCCACAATGTGCTCCAGAATATGGCGATTGGTATGCTAAAAAAATGTATGAGCAATACGATAAGCATTTACGTGCTGGTAAATCATATAACTATCACTTTAAAAATTATGGTCATCCATCAGAGTTTGGTTTTAAAGATGTTATTAATACATGGAAAGCAGAAAAATGGGATCCAGAAGCTTTAGTTAAATTATATAAAAAAGCTGGTGCTAAGTATTTTATAGCGATGGCAAACCATCATGATAATTTCGATATGTACAATTCTAAATACCAAGAATGGAATAGTGTAAATATGGGGCCAAAAAAAGATTTAATCGCCGGTTGGAAAAAAGCAGCTATAAATCATGGTCTTAGGTTTGGTGTAAGTAACCACTCATCTCATGCATGGCATTGGTACCAACGTGCTTATGCTTATGATGTAGATGGGCCAATGAAAGGTGTGCGTTACGATGGGTTTGCAACCAAAAAGGATGGTAAAGGTAAATGGTGGGAAGGTTACGATCCGCAAGAATTATACCCTGGTAATCATTTTGCTCCACCTGCAGGTTTTGAAACAAAAGAAGAGATGGATAATTGGTTTAAAACTAACGATAGTTGGTTTGAGACTATACCGCCAAAAGACAATGGCTATGCCTTAAAATGGTTTTTAAGGTGTAAAGATTTAGTAGATAAATACAAACCAGATATTCTTTATTTTGATGATTATGGTTTGCCTTTGGAGCAATACGGATTAAGTATGGCTTCTCATTTTTACAATTCGAATAAAAAATGGCATAACGGAAAGTTAGAAGGTGTTATTAATGCAAAACATATGGATTCTGTAAAACGGAAATCGGTTGTTTTAGATATAGAACGCAAAAAATCTAATTTGTTAGATTTGGTGCCTTGGCAAACAGACGATTGTATTGGAGATTGGCATTATAGAAAGAACCAAAATTACAAAAGTGTTGGTTATGTTATCAAGAACTTGGTAGATATTGTAAGTAAAAATGGAAACTTGTTATTAAGCATTCCAATTAAATCGGATGGATCTTTAGATGCTTACGAAATTCAGTTTTTAAAAGACTTAGGTCATTGGTTTGATGTTTTTGGAGAGGCCATTTATAATACAAGACCTTGGCATATTTACGGAGAAGGTAAAGAAGAAAAAAACACAACAACTACAATGGCTGCCGATGGTGAAATTAAGCAGAAAAAAGCTAAGCCATTAAGTGTAGATGATGTTAGGTTTACAACTAAAGATGGAACTCTTTTTGCTTTTGTTTTGGGTAAACCGAAAGGTGTAATAAACATAAAAGCATTAGGGTTAAAGCCTGAGTTATCAAGTAGAATTCAATCTGTAAAACAAGTAGGTGTAAAGCAAAAAGTAAAGTGGAAACAGCTGGATAATATGTTAGTAATAGAGGCGCCAAAATATGTTGTTTCAGAATATACAACTGCTTTTAAAATAACATTTAAAGACTAAAAACAGCAACGAAAAGTTAAATTAATTTTTGTTTAAAAACAAAAGAATATAAATGCTAGTGGCATAGAAAACCACTAATAATTAAGCAGGATGACTAATTTAGTAAAAACGATATTTATAGGTTTAACCATTTGTACATTATTTTCATATGGTCAGCAAAAAAAGGTAAAACCCAACATTATTTTTTTATTGTCAGACGATCAGCGAGACAATACTTTTGGTGCTATGGGGCATCCTATAGTAAAATCTCCAAATGTAGATAAATTAATAAATAATGGTGTGCGCTTTTCTAATACTTACATTGCAGAACCTTGTTGTTCGCCAAGTAGAGCAGCTTTTTTTACGGGCATGCACGAGCGTGTAAATGGTATTGGTTTTACATCTAGTTATAGTTTAACCGAGGCACAATGGGTAGAAAGTTACCCAGAATTACTTCGCGAAAATGGTTACTATACAGGATTTATAGGGAAATTTGGAGTAGAATATTATACGTTTAAAGGTAATGCTTCAGAGAAATTCGATTATTGGAGAGCACACGATGGATGGTCTAAGTTTTTTCCTAAAGAATTAGAAAACTGCAAAGCATACTCCAATTCAAAAGAAGAAATTATTACACCAATAATGGGCGAAAGTATCGAGCAATTTCTTGAAAAAGCTCCAAAAGGAAAGCCTTTTTGTTTATCTGTAAGCTTTTCTGTGCCTCACGGAAGTCAAATTATGTCTATGCATCCAGAAAATTGGGATGCTCAAATATGTAAAGTACCTGCCAATCAAAACGAAAAATTAGAAGGGCATCCGTTTTACGACACGTTATACAGAAATGTAGATGTTGAAATACCCGAAGAAACAGCAACAAATCCGTATAAATACATTCCGTTACATATGATTGATCAATTAAAAGGGCGTGCTACACAAACGTATATTTACGACTATAATGTAGATTCTTGTAAAGAGCATCATATACGTTATTACCAACAAATATCTGGAATGGATAAGGTTATTGGTGATATGATGAAGTCTCTGGAAGAAAAAGGATTAGCAGATAATACAGTCATTATTTTTGCTAGTGATCATGGTTTACTAATGGGAGAATATGGCATGGGAGGAAAATCACTCTTATACGATTTGGCATCAAAAATACCATGTTTTATTTACGATCCGCGTTTGCTAGAAGGTCAAAAAGGCCAAACAATTACTAACCTTGTTTCTAGTCTAGATATAACTTCTACAATTTTAGATTATGCCAATATAAAATCTCCTGAAATTATGCAGGGAAAGAGTTTAATACCTTTAATACATGGAGAAGATATAGGGTGGAGAGACGAACTTTTTCTAGAAAATTTTTTTACAGGACGTGATAATCCCTTTTGCGAGGGTATTAGAATGGGAGATTGGAAATACATTAGGATGTATCGTGGCGGATTTTGGGGGTATAATGAAGCCGATATTAACTTTAAAAATAAGCAACCAGGTTTTGAGCAGTTATTTAATTTGAAGGATGACCCTAAGGAAATGCATAATCTTATTAAGCAGTATGAAGGCACCAACTTATTAAGTGAGTTAAGACGAAAAACAGCTAATTATGCTAATACAATGAACAACACGCGAGAAAAATATAAGGAAACTCACCAAATAGCATTAAGAAAGCAAAGAAAAAACAATAAAAAAGTTGAGAAATAAGATGAATTATAAAATTAAAACTTTAGCAAGAAACCTACTATTGCCTATGTTGGTAGTGATTTTAATAAACAAATTAAAGGCCCAAGAAAAACCAAATATCATTTTAATAATGACAGATGATCAAGGCTGGTTTGATGCTGGTTTTAATGGGAATAAAACGATAAAAACTCCAAATTTAGATATGCTGGCTGCTAAGGGAGTTATTTTAGATCGGTTTTATTCAGCTTCAGCGGTTTGTTCTCCAACACGAGCTAGTGTTGTAACTGGAAGAAATCCTTATAGAATTGAAATTCCCGATGCAAACTCTGGACACATGAAAACAGATGAGATAACCCTTGCCGAATTAGTAAAAAAAGAAGGTTATGCTACAGCACACTTTGGTAAATGGCATTTGGGTATTCATACAAAAAAAGAACTAGATGCCAATAGAGGAGGCAAAGAAAAGCATTTTAAGCACTATAGTGTACCAAGTATGCATGGTTACGACGAGTATTTTTGTACAGAATCAAAAGTACCAACTTATGATCCAATGATTTCTCCTGTAGTTTATAACGAAGAAGAATCATTAAAATACGGTTGGACAAGCATAAAAAAAGGAACAGAATCTAAAAATTACAACACGTCGTATTGGGTAGGAGACGAAAAAAAAGCTACTGAAAATTTAGATGGAGATGATACTAAAGTAATTATAGATAGGTTACTACCTTTCATTGAAAAATCTGTAAAGAATAAAAAACCATTTTTTACAACAGTTTGGCCTCACACACCTCATTTACCTGTAGTAACAAGTGATTATTATAAGAATAAATATTATGGAATGACTAATAAAGAAAAACTGTATTACGGTTGTATTACAGCTCTAGATGACCAAATAGGGAGGTTGTGGAAAAATTTGGAAGAAAAAGGAATAGCAGAAAATACGATGATTTGGTTTTGCAGTGATAATGGCCCAGAAAATGGTACACCAGGAAGCGCAGGGCATTTAAAAGGAAGAAAGCGAAGTTTGCATGAAGGCGGTTTAAGAACACCTGCATTTGTGGTTTGGCCAGCAAAATTAAAAGGAAATAAACGAGTAGATTTCCCTGCTTTTACCAGTGATTATTTACCAACAGTTTTAAGTGTTTTAGATATAGAATACCCTAGTAATCGTCCTTTGGATGGCGTGGATTTAATGCCTTTTTTGAAAAAACCTAAAAAAGAAAGAAAAAAACCAATGGGATTTCGTTACAAGAAACAAATATCTTGGGTAAACTATCAGTATAAATTAATTACAAAAGACAATGGTAAAACGTACGAGTTGTATGATCTATTAAATGATGTTTCAGAAGTAAAAAATATTATTAAAAAAGAACCAAAATTGGCTAAAAAAATGCAGGAAGAATTAGGTGTGTGGTTAGTATCTGTAAATAATAGCAAAAATGGTAATGATTATTAAAAAGTTTAAAAGGAAAACGTTGTGTTTATTGTTATGCATAGTTGGTTTAATTAACACTATGTTGGTTGCAGCATGCGTAAATACTTTAGATACTAAAAAGCCTTTAAATGTCATTGTGGTATTGGTCGATGATATGGGATATGGAGATTTAGGAGTTTATGGTAATCCAATTGTAAAAACACCAAATTTTGATTCATTTCATAACAAAAGTGTTAGTTTTTCTAATTTTGCAGTAAGCCCCACTTGTGCACCAAGTAGATGTGCATTGTTAACAGGAAAGCATGAGTTTCTTTCATCGGTTACGCATACAATAAAACCAATGCGAAACATGAGTCTTGAAAGTACTACAATAGCAAATTTGTTTAAAACTAAAGGTTATGAAACGGGACTTTTTGGAAAATGGCATTTAGGGCAATCAAAAGCATATGGGCCATGGGCAAGAGGTTTTAATAAAACATTAGTGGTACCTGGCGATATGCAAAACACACATTACAATCCCAAACTTTTAAAAAATGAGGTAGAGATTGAAACCGAAGGTTACCGAACAGACATTATTTTTAATGAAGCTATGCGCTTTATTGACGATAATAAAGAGCAACCTTTCTTCTGTTACTTAGCAACCTATACACCTCATTCTCCTTGTGTGGTACCAGGCAAGTATACTAAACCATATAACAAATACACAAAACAAATGGATGCTGTTAGGTATAAACCAGAATTTAATGGAATGATTGCCAATGTAGATGAAAATTTGGGTAGACTAATGGATAAAGTAAAATCAGCAGGTCTAGAAGATAATACCATTATTGTTGTTTTGGGTGATAATGGGGGCACATTTGGTGTCGATACGTTCAATGCTGGTATGCGTGGTGTAAAAGCAACTGTTTGGTCTGGAGGAATTCGTACATTTTCGTTATGGAAACTAGGAGAAAATTTTATTCCAAGAGAAATTTCGGAAATGGTGGGGCACGTAGATATACTGCCAACATTAGCAGAGTTTTGTAATCTTAAAATATCGAACAAAACACAAAAAGAATTAGAAGGAAATAGCCTTAAAAAACTACTAGAGGGAAAAGTAAATAAATTGAATGATGATAGGATGCAAGTACATCATGTGGGTAGGTGGCAAGACCCAGAAAAATGGAGAGATCATAAGTATGCCAATTCCTGTGTAAGATGGAAGCAATACACGCTGGTGCGCATAGAACCATGTAGCGAATCAAATTGCAAAACATGCAGGATGATTTGGGAGCGTCAAGATGGACTTCCGATGCTTTATACTTCCAACAAAGAACATCATCGTATGACTATGCCTGGGGAGTGGGAGTTGTTTGATTTAGAAGCAGATCCATATCAAACCCAAAACATTGCAAATAAACATCTTGATATCGTTGATAAAATGAGTAAACATTATGAATATTGGTGGGGAAAAGTAGAAAAGCAGCTTTCAAAATAGTAATTAAGAAGATAAAATAAAGATGTTAAGATAAAATCAAATAAGTGTAATATTATTCTTTTTCGTGGGTGTAAGTTGCAATACAAAAGATAGAATTATTGAAATTTAAGGAAGCCATGAGAAAGTACAATGTGAGATAAACGATGATAATTTAACTATAAAGAAACCTTCAGAAATTCCGAACGATTTGGCGTAAGGTTTTAAGCTTAAAATTAAAACGATTCCTGAATAACAATATTTTTAAAATGTTAAGATTGAAAATGATTATAAATAAATAATACTAAAAATAATGAGAATAAATATACTTAGTATTTTGCTAGCAAGTGTGTTTTTAAGTTGTACAAATACACAAAAAATAATACCCTCAACAAAACCAAACATAGTAATTATATATGCTGATGATATGGGGTATGGCGATTTAAATTGTCAAAATCCAAATTCAAAAATTCCAACACCATATTTAGATCAATTGGCTTCAGAGGGGATGCGTTTTACAGATGCACACAGTTCTTCAGGAATATGTTCTCCAAGTCGTTTTGCTTTATTAACAGGCCAATATCATTGGCGTAGAACCCATAATATTGTGAGTTCTTTTGGACCTCCAATGTTTAAAGATGAAGATATAACATTGCCACAGGTTTTAAAAAATAAAGGTTACGAAACTGCTGCTATTGGAAAATGGCATTTAGGATGGAATTGGAATTTTATAAATAAAAAACCATCTGGCGAGCGTACTTATTGGGGAAAAACTCATAAAACATATTTAGTTGACGATTTAAATTGGAATGCTCCATTAACAGGAGGACCGTTAGATAGAGGATTTAATTATTATTATGGAGATGGCACTATTAATTTTCCGCCTTATGCGTGGATAGAAAATGATAGGTTTGTAGAAACTCCTAATGATTTTTTTGAATTCAATGAATTTGAAAGAGAAGCTAAAGAGATTGATTGGGATTCGCGTCCTGGGCCTAAAGTAGCAGGTTGGGATCCATACAGAGTTTTACCAACCTTAACAAAAAAAACGGTGTCTTGGATTCATAATCAAAAGAAAGAAAAGCCCTTTTTTTTATATTTAGCATTACCATCTCCGCATGCACCAATTATTCCTAATGATGAGTTCGATGGTACGTCAAAAGCAGGTGCTTATGGCGATTTTATGGTACAAACAGATTGGGTAGCTGGGCAAGTTTTAAAAGCTTTAAAAGAAAAAGGTTTTGAAGAAAATACGATAGTAATTTTTACTTCCGATAATGGCCCAGAACAATTTGCTTTTGAAAGGGCAAGAAAATATAATCATTATAGTATGGGTGACTTTCGAGGATTAAAACGAGATATTTGGGAAGGAGGTCACCATGTGCCATTTATTATTAAATGGCCAAATTATATAAAAGCAGGAACTGTTTCAGACCAACTAATTTCACAAGTTGATATTATGTCTACAATTTTAGATATTACAGAAACCGCTACTCCAGAAAAAGCAGCAATGGACAGTCAAAGTTTTTTACCTATTATTTTAGGAAAATTAGAAGGCGAATTTTTAAGAACTTCAACAATTCATAATACCAGAAAAAAAGACTTTGCAGTTAGAGATGGTAAATGGTTGTATATAAATGGGCCTACAGGAGATGTTTCTAAAATGCCAGAATATTATAAGGCATTGAGAAACTATAAAGATTTTAATACAAAAGGCTTACTTTTCGATTTAGAGAAAGATCCAGAGCAGCGTGTTAATTTGTATGTAGAAAATCCAGAGCTTGTTAAAAGTATGGAAGCGCTTTTAAAAGCTGAATTAAGCAGAGGCTATTTAAATTAATTATTAGGTTTTAAGTATGAAAAATTATTTATTGAAAAGACATGAGTTTGGTATGGTTTTAATTGGTCTTTTGTTTGTCATGTTTCAAATAACACATGCCCAAAAAACAAAGCCAAATATTGTTATTATTTATGCAGATGATATGGGTTATGGCGATTTAAAATGTCAGAACCCTAATTCTAAGATACCAACACCAAATTTGGACAAACTAGCGTCTGAAGGTATGCGTTTTACAGATGCACATAGTTCTTCGGGGATTTGTTCTCCAAGTCGGTTGGCCTTATTAACAGGGATGTATCATTGGCGGAGACAGCATAAAATTGTTAATTCTTTTGGAGCGTCTATGTTTAAAGACTCTGATGTTACTATAGCAAATGTTTTAAAATCAAAAGGTTATAAAACAGCAGCCATAGGTAAATGGCATTTAGGCTGGGATTGGCAAATAAAAAGTAAACCTAGCGGTAAAATTGTTCAAAGAGGTAAGAAAAAGACCTTCTATAAACCAGAAGATATAGATTGGAGTAACCCGGTAAAAGGAGGTCCTTTAGATCGAGGTTTCGACTATTATTTTGGTGATGGCACCATTAATTTTCCGCCTTATGCCTGGATAGAGAATGAAAATTTTATCGAATTGCCTAAAGAAATTATGAATCCGAATGGTATTGCATTTAAAACAAAAGAAGGCTCGTGGGAGTTTCGCCCTGGTCCAAAAGTAAAGGGATGGAACCCTTACGAAGTGTTGCCTACTTTAACTAAAAAATCGGTAGCTTATATAGAAAATCAAAATGAAACTGAACCGTTTTTTCTTTACATGGCTTTACCGTCTCCGCATGCGCCAATTATTCCAAACGATGAGTTTATAGGGAAATCTGAGGCTGGAGCTTATGGCGATTTTATGTTTCAAACCGATTGGGTAGTTGGTCAAATTTTAAAAGCTTTAAGAAGTAAAGGCTTAGATAAGAATACTATCGTTGTTTTTAGCTCGGACAACGGACCAGAAAAATATGCTTTTGCTAGGGCAGAAAAATATAATCATTTTAGTATGGGCGATTTTAGAGGTTTAAAACGCGATGTTTGGGAAGGAGGCCACCATGTGCCTTTTATTGTTAAATGGCCAAATCAGGTTGCAAAAGGCTCGGTGTCTAATGCACTGGTATCTCAAGTCGATATCTTGTCTACCGTTGCTGAAATAGCAAATGTTCATTTAGAAAAGCAAGTGGCACCAGATAGTAAAAGCTTCTTATCTATTTTAAAAGACAAAAATATAAAAGAACATAGAAAAGTAGTGGTTCACAATACTTTTAAAGATGTTTGGGGATTGCGAGATGGCAAATGGTTATATATTAATAAAAAAACAGGAGAACATTCTAAAATGCCAGATTCGTTTAAGAAAATGAGGGGTTACTCAGATTTTGAAACTGATTGTTTATTGTTTGATATGGACAAAGATCCTGAGCAACGTGTTAATTTATCAAATACATATCCCGAAAAAATTGTAAAAATGCAGGCTTTACTTCAAAAGGAACTAGATAAAGGGTATTTAGATAATTAAAGCCTTTTTAAAAAGGAACAACCATAACTGTTTCCATTTTTAAATGGGTTCGGTCTTTGCCATAGGCGTAAAAAACACCGGTAAAGTTTTGTTTTCCTTTTAAATATTTGTCTTCAAAAACTTTTAAAGAGTCTTTGTTGGTAAAATAATTAATGGTGGCTTTTACACCCATATCGTGGTTCGAGAAAAAAATAAAACTTTCATTGTTTTCGCCACTAGGTATTCTAGATACAATGGCAATATCTCTATCGTTTTTAGATAAGGAGTAATTAATCTTTTTATCAGCAATAGTCTCGTGGTTAGAGAACAAAATGTCTTTACTATCAAGTTTAAAATAGGGATTTTCTTCGTTAAAAATAGAAATAAATTTGTTTTCGTTTTTTAAAGGGCCAACGTAAATTAAGTTTCCTTTTTTTATGTCTTGAAACGACGAGTTAGAAGAATACCTAATTTCAAAATCACTATTAAATGTTCCAAATAAACGCATTAAATCGTGCGAAGATTCTGCACCCATTCCAGTAATATAGTTGTAATTAGATGGGTAAGTAGTTGTTTTTAATTCCGGTTTTTTCTCAAGTAGTTTATAGTAGTCGTTAATGTTTACAATACTGTAATCTCTTGTCCAGCCATCTGCTCCTGTAATTGTTTTTCCTTTAAAACCAAAGGCGTCTCCAATAAATAACGTGTTGGGTTTGTTATTATTAAAATAACCTTTCCATAGCGTTGGAGCTTCCGGAGCTTTATTATTGTAATAAAAATATCCACAAACACATATAGCTAAAATATAAGGTAATAAATCTTTAAATTTAATAGTGCTTATTAATTGGCCTTCTGTTTTTCTTTTTTCAAATCTAACATTGTATTGACCTTTATCTATAAATAAACGCCAGTTGTAATTGGAATTTTCTTCATTATAATAGTGATCAAGCTTTTTTCTTAGGTTGTAAATGTTAACTCTTACTCTGTTGCTGTTTTTGTCGTTATTATTTCTATCTCCAAAAAACTCTAAATCAATAATGTCTTCTTTTAAAATATCGCCAGTAATACTAGTTTGTACTAAGTATCTTAGCAAAGCTGTGCTTTTAGGCGATTTTTGAAATGTTTTACTTCTCAAAATGGCTTCGCAAAGTTCTAGTTTATTTTCGTTAGAAAGCATTTGTTTATGTGAGTATGTTAACGTTTTTTTTTATTAAGATTTAACCGTTACAAATACCGTTAAATAAGGGTTAAATATACTGCTTTTAGATATAATAGGTAATTTGTCCATGTATTTATTATTAACTCTGTAGCGGGAGATGTTAAATAATTTTATAAAAAAAAACAACTAAACAAAGCTATATAATGAAGATTAAATTTTTAAAAATTTTACTTGTAGGGGTATTAATGATTATAACGGGGTGTAATTCTGATCCAAAACAACCAAAAACAGTAGAAGTTAAAGCTATTGCAGATAAAGTAGCAAATTGGCAAATAGAAACTTTTGAGAATATGGGAGAATATAGAGCGCTCCCACCAAAAGAACAGCGTAAGAAATGGAATAATAGAAACAAGCATCATGAATTAGACTGGACAAATGCTGCGCTTTATGCAGGAATGTACGAATGGGCTAAAACCAATCCAGATGTAACATACGAAAAATGGTTATATGATATTGGTGTGAATAACAAATGGAAATTATATAAGCGTTTATTTCATGCAGACGACCATGCAGTGGGACAAATGTATTTAAGAATGCACGAATTATACGGTCACCCTAGATTAATAAAGCCTTTGCGTAAACAGTTTGATTCTATTTTAACTAGTGAAAAAGCAGATAAAATGCATTGGGATTGGTGTGATGCTTTATTTATGGCGCCTCCTGTTTGGGCTAGATTAGCTAAGGCAACAGGAGAAGAAAAATATCTGGAGTTTATGGATAAGCAGTATAATAAAACCTATAACGCGCTTTGGGATAAAGAAAATCAATTGTTTTTTAGGGATAAGAGTTTTGTAGATAAGAAAGAGAAAAATGGAGAGAAATTATTTTGGTCTAGAGGTAATGGTTGGGTTTATGGTGGTTTAGCCTTAATGATTCCAGATTTACCCGAAGATTGGGAAAAGAGTCAGTTTTATATAGATATTTTTAAGCAAATGTCTTTAACATTAAAAAATACTCAACGTAAAGATGGTACTTGGTCTTCTGGTCTTTTAGGAGGAGAAGATGGATATCCAGTAAAAGAAATTAGCGGATCTTCCTTTTTTGTATATGGTTTAGCATGGGGAATAAATCGAGGTATTTTAGATGCAAAAACGTACGAGCCAATAATGCTTAAAGGTTGGCAGGCATTAACAGAGTGCGTTACGCCCAATGGTCTAGTTGGTTATATTCAACCTATTGGCGCTGCTCCTGGAAATAGTTACCCAAATTATACAGAAGTTTACGGTGTTGGCGCTTTTTTAGCTGCATCAGCAGAAGTTTATAAGTTTGCAGAAAAGAAAGAAGTTGTTAAGGCTGCAGAGGTAATATCGCCTTTTACAACTTTTATGGAAGACGGTGGTTGGTGTTGGTATCAAGACCCTAGAGCTATAATTAATAATGGTAAACTTGTTTTTGGCGGATTAAGTGGGCAATCTGGTGATGTTAAAATTGGTGTTTATAATTTAGAGAATAATATAAATGAAGGCACTATTATTTTAGATAAAAACTTTCAAGTAGACGACCACGATGTGCCTGCGTTTTATGCTAGACCAGATGGTAGTATTTTAGCCATGTGGGCAAAACACGCCAACGAGAAAAAACATTATTACAGCATATCTTCTGCCTCAAACTATTTAGAATGGGGAGACAAACAAGAGTTTGTGCACAATTACAAAGAAAACAAAGGAGTTACTTATATGAATTTGTATTATATGGAAGATGAAAAATTGTTATATAACTTTTTTAGAGATGGACCATCTTTTAATCCAACATTTATAACCTCTACAGATTATGGTGAAACTTGGAGCTCTAGAAGCTCACATTTTATTGAAGACGAAGTGGAAGGTAGACAAAGACCATATGCACGTTATTTTCAGAAAGATAAAAATACAGTAGGAATATCATTTACAGACGGGCATCCTAGGCAATATGGTAATAGTTTGTATTATGCAGAGTTTTCTAACGGATCTTTTTATAATGTTGATGGTACAAAAATTAAAGATTTTAAAGGACCTTTAAAAACAACAGAAGCCGAAAAGGTTTATAAAGGTAGCGAAACAAAGAAAAAACCAAAAGGGTTTGAGAGTGTACCTAATAGTTCTTGGTCTTGTGCTACAGGTAAAGATTCAGAAAATAATCCGCACATGGGGTATTCGCTGTATTTAAGCAACGACGATCATCGTTTTAGAGTAGCATCTTGGAATGGTGAAAAATGGATAGATAGAGAAATTGCTTATGCTGGTAAATGCTTATATACAATGGAAAGTAGCTATACAGGGTTAATGGCTTTTGATCCAGAAGATGTGTCTCAAGTTTATATTTCTACAGATGTTAATCCGTCTACAGGAGAAGACTTAGGAGGTCTTCATGAAATTTATACAGCTAAAATTGGTTTAAGCGATGATATTTCTAGCATTAAATGGAAAGCAATAACAACAAACTCAAAATATAGAAATATTAGACCTATAGTTGTAGCAAACGAAGGACATAAAGTATTACTTTGGCTAAATGGACCTTGGAATTCTTTTGTAAATTACAAGACAGATGTAAAAGGTATCGTTTTATCAAACAATAAAAAATAGATTTAATATGAAATATTTAGTAGTCGTATGCTTCGTTATCCTTGGTTTTTCCGCAGAAGCGCAATCTAAAAAACAAAAAAATATATTGCTACTTTGTATTGATGATTTACGTCCAGAGTTGGCTTCTTTTGGTGCATCGTATATTAAATCTCCGCATATTGATGCTTTAGTAAAAAAAGGGCGAGCTTTTCAAAATCATTATGTTAATGCGCCTAGTTGTGGGCCATCGCGCTATACTTTGTTAACAGGCGTTTATGGTCCGCCACAAAATAATGCGTTGTTTTTACGCTCTAAAATGCTACAAAAACAACCCGAAAAAGTTACACCAAGTATGCCAGAATGGTTTAAGCAAAATGGTTACACTACGGTTTCTGTTGGTAAAGTATCGCATCATCCTGGCGGTAGAGGAGGAGCAGATTGGAACGATAATAATGTTATAGAAATGCCCAATGCTTGGGATAAACATATTATGCCTGTTGATGCATGGCAACATCCTAGAGGAAGCATGCATGGATTGGCACATGGAGAAATTAGAGTAAAGGCAGGAGAAATGGATTTATTTCAAACTGTTGAAGGAGAAGATACCATTTATCCTGATGGGCATATAACAAACGAAGCTATTAATCAATTAGGTAATTTAACTTCAAAACCAGATAAACCATTTTTTTTAGCTGTAGGTATTATAAAACCGCATTTACCATTTGGGGCGCCAAAAAAATATTATGATTTATATGATGGTGTTGATTTGCCAGAAATCTCAAATTCAGAAAAACCTAAAAGCTTTTCTACTTGGCATAAATCTAGTGAGTTTATGAAGTATAATCGTTGGGGCAAAAATCCTAATGAAGATAAAGCATTTGCTTTAGAAGTTAGAAAACATTACGCAGCATGCGTTAGTTATGCCGATGCTCAAGTAGGGCGTATTCTTCAAAAATTAAAAGAAACTGGTGCAGATAAAAATACCATAATTGTATTATGGGGAGACCATGGTTGGAATTTAGGCGAGCATGCCATTTGGGGTAAGCATAATTTGTTTGAAGAAGGTTTACATTCGCCATTAGTTATTGTGCATCCAGAAATAAAGCAGAAAGGAAAAAGCTCTAATGCTATTGTAGAAACTGTGGATGTTTTTCCTACGTTATGCGATTTAACCGGAGTAACTATACCAAGTTTTTCGAAAGGGAAGTCTTTAAAACCAATTTTAAAAAAGTATAAAACCGAAGGGCATACAGCTGTGGCCTATAACGGAAGAGCAAAAACAATTAGAACAGATGTTTATCGTTTAATTGCGCATAAAAACGGATTGTTCGAGTTATACAATCACTCTATAGATCCTTTAGAAATCAATAATATAGCTTTAGATAATAAGGCTTTGGTTAATAAATTGCATAAACTCTTATTACAAAAGCTTAAATAATTTAGCTTTTTATAGACCATTTGTTGCGGTATTTATAACAAATGCATCTTTAACAAGAATACTCTATTTGTAATTTTACAAGTCAAGGTTATGTGCTGTTTTTCACATTCAGACTTAACAATTTTTTTGATGTAAAAATTATATCTATGATGCGAATTCTATGTGTTTTATTAGTTGTTTATTTTTCTGTTTTTAATGGCCATTCTCAAAATCAAATCATTTTTTATAGTGGTTTCGAAAACAGTCTAGCATCCGAATGGGATGCAGCTACTAGTGGTACAGGTATGGATGTTTTCGAAATAACAACAGCATCAAAACAATCTGGGGCGCAAGGTTTTCATATGGATTTTAGTTCAAGTTCTCAAAAAGGAAACTTATGGACACCGCATAATATTAATTGGGAAAATGGAGAAACCTATCGTATTTCATTTTATTACAAGGCTATAGAAGCAGGAGATAGCAGCCAACCAAACATAAAAATTTTTGATGGTAATGGTACAAAATTAACTCAATACAATTTTACATTAAACAGTACAGTATGGACGCAATATTCCATCAATTTTACGCCAAGTGCAGATAATACAGATGGGTATATGTTGTTCTCTATGCGCCCAAATAGCACAGCAAATTTTGGCGAGTTTTATTTTGATAATTTTTTAGTAGAAAAACTAGTGCCAGAAACAGGTTTTTTTGTAGATATGAAAAGTATTGATGTAGCTTCTGAGCCAACTATAGAATGGGTGCAATTTGGGCCTGGGATGAGTGGAAATAACAGGTGTTTTTATACACATCCAACAGATAAAGATACACATTATACGAGTCCGAATATGGGCAATTCTTACCGTTCTACAGATGGTGGATTAACCTATGAGACTATAATGAATGAAGATGCACCTGCCTATAATTCTGGATATAGAGGACCTTTAGAAATGTATTCACTAGATTTTTCTAGGCAAGATGCTAACTATGGGTTTTCTACTGGGAAAGTTAAAGGGAGTTTGTATTTAAGCACAAATAAAGGAAAAACTTGGGTTTTACAAGAATCGTCTGTGTTAGATAATAATTATTTATCGGTAGTAGCAGTAGATCCTTCAGATGATAATATTTGGTTTTTAGGAGCAGGAAGAATGCGAGATTATGCGCGTGTTTCTTATCCGCAATCTAGTCCTAAAGGCGAATATTTAGATCCTAATGCTAATGGTAAAATTTGGAAAAGTACAGATAAGGGGCAATCGTGGACGCTTTCTAATACTGGAATAAATACCAATGCAGAGTTTGAAACCATTCTAGTAGATCCTGTAGATAATTCTATTGTTTATGCAGGCACTAATTACGGTTTTTATAAAAGTACTAACGGAGGAACTACATGGACGTTAAAATCTAACGGTATAGATAACGATATGATTCGTTCTATGGATTTACATCATAATAAAGTTACAAATCAAATTACAATTTATGCTTTAAGTAATATAACTTGGAAAGTAAAGAACGGAAACTCGGTAGAAAACGATCAAGGTGGTGTTTTTAAAAGTACAGATAAAGGTGAAACGTGGACAAACGTAAGTAGTAATCTAGAGGTAGATTTAAATGTATTTAGTGGTGATGGAGATAATAATGTTGAAACAGACTATTACCAATCTATTGCACATTATTTTGGTTTAAGTTCTACTTCGGCAGCAGAAACAGCTTATCCCGTTTTACCAACAAATATAACGCCTAGGTTTAACATGATTACTGTAGACCCTAATGACGCTAACAATGTATACTTGGTTAATGATTTTTCTAATCAAGCGAAGGGAAACTTTGGTCCAGGACAAATTTGGAGAACAAAAAACGGAGGATCAAGCTGGATAGTAACCTTTAGAAATGGTAAAAACTGGAATAATGGTACGCATGACGCTTTTTGGGTAACACAAAGAAACAACCCAATAGGTACTAATATTACCATGAAGTATAAAGCCGATTGGATAAATAGAGATAATTACGAACGTAAAGGCTGTAATTTTACTAAGTTTAACGCAGATGGTTCTATTTTATATACCCAACTAGCAAAAGTTGGTTTTGTGTCTTACGACAAAGGCGATACTTGGGTAGATATAGATGATGAAGAAGCAAAAGAAGCAGGTTCTTCGTTAGATGGTTGGGTTGGTGCAGGAAATAGTAATGTTCCGGGACATGGGTTTTATCAATCGGCTCTATGGCCAGGAAAAGTATTTTGTCCATCAGGAGAAAACAGTTTATGGATTACTAATAACGAGGGTGAAACGGTTAGATCTGGTGCTCAAGGTGGTTCTGTAATGCATTTAGTTTACAATAATAATGGAGTTAGGCAAGAGCATTCTGTAAGTTCTGTAGTAGTACATCCCACAGATAAAGATACTTGGTTTTCAACCTTTTTTAGACAAGCTAAAAGAGGGCAATTGCTTAAAACTACAGATGCAGGAGCTACCTGGACATCGGTTGGAACACCAATTCCAGAGCCTTGGGCACCAGCACCTCCAGGAAGTGGTGATCAAGCTGTGCATCAAGTAGGCTTAATGATAGATAAAAACAATCCAGATAATATGTATTTCTGCGTGCCAAAGTCTAGTTTAAAACTAGAATGGGTTGGAGATAGTGCACAAAGTTGGGGTGTGCATAAATCGTCAAATGGTGGTGTAACATGGTCTGAAATAAACACGGGGTTACCTAATTCTTTAGATGTGGCAAGAATTGCTTTTGATCCTAATGATACAAACATACTTTATGCGGCGGTAATAGATAATAATGGCGGTTTATATAAATCTATAAATGGCGGAAGTTCATGGAGCGAAGTAACATCTACAGTCAATATTTCTGGTAATTCAGGAATAAATGATATTCATTTTGATGTAGATGGGAAAGTATATATTACCTCTGGCTTTAAAAACGAAGGCGTAGATGATGGTGGTCTTTGGGTAAGTGAGGATAATATGGTGACATGGACTAAAATTTTCGATTATCCATGGACTAATAGAGTAGAGGTTTCTAAGTTAGACACTAAGACTATTATGGTGTCTACTTTACCAAATACCAATGTAGATAGAAGAAATGGAGGAACTTACTTGTCTAAAGATGGAGGAGAAACTTGGGTAAAGTTTAATAAAGGAAATGGGCAAGCAGACCGCGTAAACGATATTGCTATAGATTATACAGTGCCCGGTAAATACTACGCTTCTACTCGAGGTAGTGGCTGGTATATGGCTGTAGACCCTAACCCTAATACTTTAAGTGTAGAAGATAGTGCTGTAACTAACACTATTTATGTACATCCTAATCCAACCTTTGGTGCTCTTAATGTTAAAGGCTTTAGCGGAAATGTAAGGTTAAAAGTATATGCTATTGATGGTAAGTTGCTTTTAAATTCAGAAGGAAATACGAGTAGATCTTTCAATATATCATCATTAAGTCAAGGGCTATATATTTATACAATTTTTAGTAACGGAATTAAAATTAAATCAGGGAAAATCATCAAAAAATAAAAAATGAAATTAGAAAACATCTATCTAGTATTACTGTGGGTTTTATTAATTAACTTTAGTGTCGCAGCCCAAAATTCTTCAAAAAGAAAACCCAATGTTATTGTTGTTTTAGCAGATGATGTAGGGGTAGGCGATATTTCAAAATATAGAAGATTACACAACCCTAAAATTATTGTAGAAACTCCAAATATTGATAAGTTGGCAGAAACGGGGATGATGTTTACAAATGCCCATGCACCTGCAGCATTATGCGCAACGTCTAGATATTCTATAATGACGGGTAATTACAATTACCGCAGTCCATTACCATGGGGTGTTTGGGGTGGTTATGCTAAAGGTGTGTTTACAAATAAAACTTTAACCTTAGGTAGACTGATGCAGCAAGCCAATTACAACACTGCTTTTATTGGTAAATGGCATTTGGGAACTGGTTTTAGAGATAAAAGGGATTCTAGCAAAATTTACGATTACAAATCTGAAAAAGATAAGTTTAATATAAATGTAGATATATCTAAGATAGTAAGCGATGGACCTTCGCAAAACGGATTTGATTATAATTTTACATTACCATCTGGAATTCAAAGTGTGCCTTATACAGCTTACGAAAATGATGAATGGTATCCGTTAAATAAGCATTCGTTAATAGGTATTGTTGATGCTGCATATTACAAGAAATTAGGCTTTGTTTTAAATAAAAAAGAAGGTTATGGTGATTCTATGTGGCAACCAAGTGAAATAGGACCATTAATAGCAAATAAAGCTGTAAAATATATAAAAGAAAATGCAAATAAAGAGAAACCTTTCTTTATGTATTATTGTTCTCAGGCAGTACACTCGCCACATGCACCACCAGAAGAAATTGGAGGTGTAAAAATTAAAGGAACAACACCATCTAGCCACTTAGATATGGTAAAGGAATTAGATGTGCAAATAAAAATGCTAGTAGATGCGGTAAAAGAACAGGGTATTTACGAAAATACAGTTTTTATTTTTACGTCGGATAATGGCGGTCTTCATGTAAGTGGCGATACTTGGGATGCACGTCATGAACCAAGTGATATTTATAGAGGTTGTAAAAACGATCCGTATGAAGGTGGAAGTAGAGTGCCTTTTATTGTATCGTGGCCAAATAAAATAAAAGCACAAACAAAATCTAACAAACCCGTATTAGGTACAGATATTATGGCAACTATTGCTGCTATTTCTAATACCAAAATAGAAAAAGGAGGCGCTTTAGATTCTTATAATTTAATGCCATTTTTAAAAGAGGAAAAAAGAGCGAAATCGCGTTCTCATGTTATGCTTCAAGGTGGTTCTCATAGAGAGGTTATGATTGTAAAAGAAGGGTGGAAATTAATTATTCAAATAGATAAAAAGGATAAGACAGATAAAACTAGAATTCCAATTGCTTTATTCGATTTAAATAAAAATATTTGGGAGCACGAAGAGTTTAACTATATTAACAATCCAAAATATAGCAAAAAGGTAAAAAGCCTGCTTGCTTTATACAGTGAAACAAGAGATAGTGGTGTTTTAACAGGAAATCACTAGTAATATTTAAAAATAAAAGAGGTTATGATTAAGTATGGTTTAGTAATGCTTTTTGCATTAATTGGATTTTCGTCTATCGCACAAAAAAATAAACGCCCAAATATTGTTGTTGTTTTAGCAGATGATATTGGTGTTGGAGATATTTCTAAATACAGAAGATTGCACTCTAATAATATTATATTAGAAACACCAAACATAGATAAGTTAGCAGATCAAGGCATGATGTTTACAAATGCCCATTCTCCTGCAGCATTGTGTGCAACAACGCGCTATGCAATAATGACAGGAAATAGTTGTTACAGAAGTACACACCCTTGGGGTATTTGGTCTGGCTACGCTAAACCTGTAATTAGAGAAGACCAAATGACTTTGGGGCGCTTAATGAAACAGGCTAATTACAAAACCGCTTTCTTTGGTAAATGGCACATAGGTACAAGTTTTGCTAAAAAAGGAGTTCCTAATATTATCTACGAGCCTAAAAAGGGTAAAAAGCCTATTTTAGATGTCGATATTACTAAAATTCTATATGGACCAACACAATTGGGTTTCGATTATAGTGTTACTTTGCCAGCAGGAATTCAAGACGTACCCTATGCGTTATACGAGAATAATAAATGGTTAAAACTTAAAGAAGATTCTAAAATAGATATTATAGATGCAGAATATTTAGCCACTGTAAATGTAAAGTTGGATAAAGATGTTGGTTTAGGAGATTCTAATTGGGACCCACATGCTATTGGACCAATTTTAGCTAATAAAGCAGTAGCTTATATAGCAGACAATGCTAATAAAAAAGATCCGTTTTTTATGTATTATTGCTCGCAAGCTGTACACGTACCACATGCGCCAACAGATAAATTAAACGGAAAGAAAATAAAAGGCACTACACCATCTTTACACATGGACATGATAAAAGAATTAGATGTGCAAATGGGTATGTTGGTGGCAGAACTAAAAAAGCAAGGTGTTTACGATAATACGGTGTTTATCTTTACATCAGACAATGGTGGATTATTGGTAGATAAAAACACCAGAAAATCTGGGCATCAAGTTAGTGATATATATAGAGGAGCAAAAAATCAACCATACGAAGGCGGACATCGTGTGCCATTTATTGTAACATGGCCAGATGGAGTAAAAAAGAATCAGCAGTTCGAAAAACCAATATTAGGGTTGGATATTATGGCAACCATTGCAGCAATAACTAACCAGAAACTAACACAAAATGTAGCGCAAGATTCTTATAATTTATTACCTATTCTTCAAAATGATAAAAAAGCTTCAACACACGATTATTTAATGGTTCAAGGTGGGGCTGCTCACGATTTTATGATTATTGATAAAGGATGGAAACTTATAATTAGAGTAGATAAAAAAGACAAGTCTGATAGAACAAGTACAGCAAGAGCTCTTTTTAATTTAAATGATAATATTGAAGAAAAGGAAGCAGAGAACCTACTAAATAATCCGAAGTATAAGCATAAATTAGACGAATTGTACAAAAAATATGAAGAGACTCGATTTAGTAAAGTATTTACAGGTAATCATCAACTATAAGTATTAAATAAAGTTGTTTATCTTGCTTCATTATAAAAGTAAACCATAAAAAAACTAACCCAAATGAGACGTTATTTAGCAATAACACTATGCATATGTGCTGCATTATCAATTTCATGTAAAAATGAAGTTGCAAAAGAAAAAAAAGTAGTTAAACCCAATGTTTTATTTATTCTAGCAGATGACTTAGGATATCACGATTTAAGCTTTGCGGGTAGTAAGTATTACGAAACACCAAATATTGACAAACTAGCAAGTCAGTCGGCAATTTTTGATAATGGTTACGCAGCATGTCAAGTTTGTAGTCCGTCTAGAGCAAGTATTATGTCAGGTAAATTTCCTGCAAGACATGGTATTACAGATTGGATTGGAGCAAGATCTGGCGAGACATGGCGAGAAAAAAATCGACACACAAAATTATTACCTGCAGAGTACGAGCATGTTTTAAATAAAGATTTTGTTACACTTCCAGAAGCTTTAAAAGAAGAAGGTTATAAAACGTTTTTTGCAGGAAAATGGCATTTAGGAGATAAAGGTTCGTGGCCAGAAGATCATGGATTCGATATTAATATAGGCGGGTTTGATGCAGGAGGACCACGTGGTGGGTATTACGGACCTTTTAACAACCCTAAATTAGAAAACAAGAAAGATGGCGAAAACCTATCTATGCGTTTAGCATCTGAAACGGTTAACTTTTTAAGTAAAAATAATCCAAACCAAACAGGTCAGCCTGTTTTTGCCTTTTTATCTTTTTATGCGGTGCATGGGCCTATTCAAACCACACAAGAAAAATGGTCTAAATATAGAGCAAAGGCTGAAAAACAGGGTATTCCAGAAAACGGATTCGAAATGCGGAATAGGTTACCAATGCGCGTTGTACAAGATAATCCTGTTTATGGTGGTTTGGTAGAAACCATGGACGATGCGGTAGGTAGCGTTTTAAAATCTTTAAAAACATTGGGGTTAGACGAAAATACTATTGTTATTTTTACATCAGATAATGGAGGCGTTTCTGCAGGCGATTCGTTTTCTACATCAAATTTACCTCTTAATGGTGGTAAAGGTTACCAATTCGAAGGAGGTATTAGAGAGCCTTATCTATTAAAAATACCAAATGTTACAAAAGGCGAAGTTATTAGCGAACCAGTATCTTCAACCGATTTTTATCCAACATTATTAGATTTAATAGGAGGAGAACAAAGACCACAAGAGCATCAAGATGGTGTAAGTTTAAAGCCTTTGCTTTCTGGTGGTAAATTAAGCGAGCGCGCTTTAATCTGGCATTATCCGCACTATGGTAATCAAGGCGGAGATCCCTCAGGAATTATAAGGCGTGGCGATTGGAAACTTATTCATTATTACGAAGATGGTAAAGAAGAATTATATAATTTAAAATCAGATTTATCAGAAAAAAATAATGTAGCTAGTAATAATCCAGAACGAGTTAAAAAGCTTAGTGCAGAGTTGTTTACTTATTTAAAAAATGTAAATGCTAAATTTCCAACTAAAGATCCGTTATATGATGTACAGAAGGAAGCAGAGGTGTTTAAAAAGAATGCTACAAAACTATTGAAGAATCGAGAAAAAGAAAGAAAAAAATATTTAAACCCAGATTTCGATCCTAAAAATAATTGGTGGGGAAGTAAAGTTACTAACGATTAAGCAGAACTTTATATGATAAGGTCTCTGATTAAACTAGCTTTTTTATTCCCGGTATTTGTGTTTTCGCAAGAGGTTAAACCTAATATTGTTTTTCTTTTAGTAGACGATGTGGGATGGGGAGATTTTGGTTGCTACGGAGCAAATTTTAACGAAACTCCTAATATAGACAAACTGTCTAGCCAAGGCATGTTATTTACCAATGGTTATGCTGCTTGTACTGTCTGTTCGCCAAGTAGAGCAGCTATATTAACGGGTAAATATCCCGCAAGAACCCATTTAACAGATTGGATTGATGGGCACCCATATCCGCATGCTAAATTAAAAGTACCAGATTGGACCATGAAAATGAATCATGACGAAGTACTTTTACCAGAGGCCTTAAAAGAAGGAGGTTATAATACTGTATTTTTAGGAAAATGGCATTTGATGCCTATTGGACAAGAAGATTTTGAATCGCATTACCCAACAAATCATGGTTTCGATATTAATATAGCAGGTAGAGAATGGGGTGCTCCAAAAGGTAGGGGTAAATATTTTTCGCCTTTTGATATGCCTAATTTAGACAATGGTAAGAAAGACGATTTTTTAACAGATAAACTTACTGATGCTGCTGTTACTATTCTAGATACCATTAATAAAGAGAAACCATTTCTATTATATTTTTCATACTACACGATTCACGGACCAATAATGGCGCCTAAAGCATTGATTTCAAAATATGAAGAGAAGGCCAAAACATTTAAAAATACTAAAAATGAGTATTTAAATCCTGCTAGAGCTGGAATGGTAGAAAAGTTAGATAATAGCGTGGGTGTATTAATGCAAAAGTTAGAAAATTTAGGCATAGCCGATAATACAATCGTTATTTTAACAGGAGATAATGGAGGGAATTATGATGAAACCACTAACGGATTAAAAGGTTATAAAGGATTTTCGCATGAAGGTGGAACAAGAGAACCTTTTTTAGTAAAATGGCCAAATAAGGTAAAAGCAGGTGCAGTTTGTAACGAAAAAGTTATTGGAACCGATTTTTATCCTACCATTTTGGATATGGCAGGTTTAAAATTAAAACCAAAACAACATATAGACGGTCTTAGTATAATGCCTTTATTAACTGGTAAAAAAACAAAGTTAAAGCGAGATAAATTGTATTGGCATTATCCGCATTACCACAGAACAAAACCTTATGGAGCTATTCGTAATGGCGATTGGAAACTTATCGAGTTTTTTGAAGACGGAAAGCTAGAATTGTATAATTTAAAAACCGATCCTAACGAGACTTTAAACATTTCAGAATCTAACCCTAATAAAGTAAAATATTTACTAAAAGATTTAAAAAAGTGGAGAAAATCTGTAGGTGCGCAAATGATGACACCTAACCCTAATTATAATGCAGAATTAGCAGATAAAAGAGCTAAAAAGAAAAAGTAAGTTAGGTGCTTAAAAACAGACTTAAAAATTATTAATGGACGCCTAGATACATTGTAAAAACTACCAAAGACACTTTATTTTATTAAATCATGTAGTTTCAGCTTTAAAATATTTAAAAGTTGTTGGTATCATGAATAACAGAAGAGATTTTATAAAAAAGGTAGGTATAGGAAGTGTAGCTATGGCAGGAGTATCAGGATCTGTTGTTGGTTTAAATCGTTTAGATAATAAAGACATTTATTTTAGCGAAAACATAATTTTAGGAGATGGTAGGCAGGTAAAAGTTAAAGTTACTGCTCCGTTGTTTTGCCCCTATCAAAGTAACGGAACTCCAGCTCAAAAAGGCGGAAACGATTACTATTATCAATCTCATGCATTTACCCAAAACCCATTTACTTGTGCTGCTAGCGGTATGTCTGGCTCTCCTGTAATTATAGATGCTAAAGGTGTTTTTGTTGGATTTATGACTACATTAGGATTCGAAAATTCAATTTTTAGTTTTGATGGAAAAGAAACATTAAGCATAAATATCCCTGAAGGTCAAGATATTTATTTAGATGAGGTAGGTAATGGAGACAAGGCATGGAAAGCATATAACCGTATTATGATGCAGCGGTTAAATATTAATCCTTACAAAGAAACACCTAAGTTTTGGGCAGATGTTGAGTATTGCACTTGGTCTGAACAAAAAAAGCAATCTACCAAAAGACAAGAGCATTTTCATTTGCTAACTCATGATTTTGTAAAAAGATATATCGACAAAATTATAGAATTCGATTACCCTAAAGGTAAGCTAACATTAGATCATGGTTGGGGTATGTTTCCTGATGGAAGTATTAATTCTGGTTTTGGTTCTTGGGTTCCCGATCGTAAAAAATTTCCAGATTTTAGAAAAACAATGGATTTAATCAACGAAAAAGGTTTTACACCTGGATTATGGATTGGTTTTCCTAAAATTCATAAAAACAGTATGGCTGCTAAAAAATACCCAGAGCTTTTGGGGAATTTTAAGCAAGGATCCAATTCTTCTAGAAAAGACGATATACAATGGTTAAATGCCAAAGCAGATATTTTTGATTATGCATCCGAAGTAATTGCACGTTTTTATAATATGGGTGTAATGAAGTTTAAAATAGATATGTCTTATAACACAAAATCTGATATGTTGCACATTCATAAAGAACTTTATAAGGCAGCAAAATTAATTGATAAAAATATAGAAATGGAATTTCATGTTCCAGATATTTTTTTTACTAAATATACCGATGTTGTAAGAACTAATGATGTTTGGTTAAACGATAATTACAATTGGAAAGGGCGAGTAAAAACACATTACGAAATCTGTTATAAATCTGCTCCTGGGCGAGGTATTAATCTCGATCATATAGGTGGAAATGATACCGGAGCTATAACAGAAAAGAAGTTTTTAGAGCATTTAAACGGTTACGAAGGTAAAACGGGTTATCCGTTAGTGTCTGTTTTACCACACCATTGGGGAGACAAATGTGTAAAGAAAACAGGAGAGTATTTGTGGAAATACGAAAAAGGAGAGAAAAATATACTTTCAGATTTTTATTAGATTAATCTTCAATAATTATAAAATATAATAATGAAATATAAAGGAATTATACTAGTAGGATTAGTTTCAATATTAATGTCTTGTGGCTCGAAAATAGAAACGAAAATATATCAACCTAAAAAGGAAGAGGGAAAATATATTTTAACACCTAAAATAGGAGAAAAAGTAAAAATTCATGGGGCATCGGTTTTTGGTGTTCGTCCTAGTTCTCCATTTTTATATACAATTCCAGCTACAGGAAAAAGGCCTATTACTTATGCAGTAGAGAATTTGCCAAAGGGGTTAACAGTTAACCCAAATACAGGAGTTATTAGTGGTTTTGTTCTTGATAAAAAATTAGGGAGTCATAAAGTGGTTTTAAAGGCAAAGAATAATTTAGGGGAAACTTCTAAGATGTTTGATATTATAGTAGGAGAAACTATTTGTTTAACACCTCCTTTAGGATGGAATAGTTGGAATTGTTGGGGACCAGATGTTACTCAAAAAAATGTTATTGCTTCTGCAAAAGCGATGGTAGATAAAGGTTTAAAAAACTTTGGGTGGTCTTATGTTAATATTGATGATGCGTGGCAATCGCATAGAGGAGGCGTACATCATGCGATTTTATCAGATTCTATAAAATTTCCAGACATGGAAGGTATGTGTAGAGCAATTCATAGTATGGGACTTAAAGTTGGAATTTATTCTTCACCTTGGGTTACTACTTATGCTGGGTATATTGGAGGGTCTTCAGATTTTGAAGATGGTCGTTGGAATCAATCTATGAATCAAAAGAAATTAAAAAGTAAACGAACATTCACACGGGTTGCAGAATATACTTTTGACGATAACGATGCTAAACAATGGGCAGATTGGGGGATAGATTATTTAAAGTACGATTGGAATCCTAATGAGCCTGCAAGTACCATTCGTATGGCAAAGGCTTTAAAGAATAGCGGTCGAGATATTATTTATTCCTTGTCTAATACAGCACCCTTAGAGAATGCCGAATTATTTGGAAAGGAAGTAAATTGTTTTAGAACCTATGGAGACTTAAAAGACCGTTGGGATGGTAAAGGAAGCCATAAAAGTATAAGAGACGAGTGGGAAGCACATAGAACTTGGATGGAAACAGGTTTTAGGGGAGCGCCAGGGCATTTTCCAGATCCAGATATGTTGGTAATTGGTGAGGTAAATAGTAGAGGTGGACACCCACAACCATCTAGATTAACTGCAGATGAGCAATACTCGCATGTATCGTTATGGACATTATGGGCTGCGCCAATGCTTATTGGTTGCCCTATAGAAACTATGAACGATTTTACATTAAACTTGCTTACTAATCATGAAGTTTTAGAAATGCATCAAGATGCTATGGCAATACCAGGAAAATCAATTTTTCATGACGATACTATGGATATTGTTGTAAAAGACTTAGCAAATGGCGATAAAGCTGTAGGTTTATTTAATTTAAAAGAAACCGAAGCAACATTAACTTTAAACTATAAACTAGCAGGTATTTTAGGAGAGCAAATGGTTAGAGATTTATGGAGACAAAAAAATATTGGTGTTTATAAAAATGCGTTTTCTGCTGTAGTACCTTCGCATGGTGTTGTACTAGTAAGGTTGCAAGCTGTAGTTAAGTAAACAAATAAGCACATTTTATAAACTAATAAGAACATAAAACGTATTAAGAGCATATTACTTTGTGTTTTACAATAAAATAAATAAAAGAATAATGAAATTTGAAAAATTAAAGGTTTTTACTGTTTTAGTAGCGATTATAGTTAGTTCGTTAAATACCATAAAAGGTCAAAGTAAGAAAAATCAAAAACCAAATGTTTTATTTATTATGGTGGATGATATGAACGATTGGGTAGGTGCTTTTGGAGGTAACCCACAAGCCTTAACACCTAATATGGATAAATTGGCAGCTAAGAGTACTGTATTTAAAAACGCTTATTGTTCTGCAGCTTTATGTAACCCATCAAGAACTAGTATGTTAACTGGATATCAGCCTTTTACAACAGGTGTTTATGGTAACGTAGAAGTGTTTAGAAAAATAAAAGGTTTTGAAAACACTGTAACTTTACCGCAGTATTTTGCGAAAAATGGATATAAAACTGCAGCAGCAGGTAAAATTTTTCATAATCCAAGAGGAACAAAACCAGAACCAAAAGAAGGTAGCGATCCAGGATCTTTTCAAGAAGAGCATAAAGGAGGATTAGGCACACCATATCCAAAACAAAGATTTCAAAATGGTTTAAATTTTAAAAGAGCAGGAGTAAAAGGAAGTAAAACAAAATCTTTTGATTGGGGACCTGTAGATGTAGCAGATGAAAAGACACCTGATTGGAAATCTGCAGATTATGCAGCAAATTTTCTTCAAAAAAATCATGATAAACCATTTTTTTTAGCATGTGGAATTTTTAGACCGCACTTACCATTATATGCACCTAAAAAATATTTCGATTTATTTAATGAAGACGATATTGTTTTACCCGAAGTTTTAAAAAACGATTTGCAAGATGTTGGTAAAATTGGTAGTAATTGGTCTGGAGGGAAATTGCATAATGAGATTTTATTAAATAAAAAATGGAAATCTGCAGTTAGAGGCTACTTAGCTAGTTTAGCTTTTGCAGATGCTTGTGTTGGCCACGTTTTAGATAATTTAAACAACAGTAATTATAAAGATAATACCATAATTGTTTTAATGGGAGACCACGGTTGGCATTTAGGCGAAAAAGAGCATTGGTCTAAACAAACTCTTTGGGAAGAGTCTGCAAAAACACCGTTAATAATTTTCGATCCTAGAAACAAAAGCAAGAGTGTAAGTGTACGTACTGTTTCTTTAATAGATATATACCCAACACTTATAGAGTTATGTAATTTGCCAAAAAAGGATGATTTAGACGGACATAGTTTTAAGCACTTAGTTGCTAATCCAGAAGGCGATTGGCAGCATTCAGCATTAACAACAAAAGGTTTAGGGAATCATTCTTTGAGAAATGAAAATTACAGGTATATAGTATATTCTGATGGATTTGAAGAACTATACGATCATAGAATAGACCCTATGGAATGGTATAATATTGCAAATAATAAGCAGAATATAAAAGTGCTTGAAGGTTTTAGAAAAGAATTGAAAGCTTTATTAAATTAGTTGTTATGAAATATATAATAAATAGATTGTCTTTTAAGATTGTTGTAGTTATACTTTGTTTTCAGTTAAGTGTTTGTGCTCAAACCAACAAGCAAGAAAAACCAAATATTATTTATATTCTAGCAGACGATTTAGGTTATGGTGATTTAAGTTCTTACGGACAAAAAAAGTTTATAACACCAAACATTGATGCCTTAGCAGCAAAAGGCATAAAATTTACTCAGCATTATAGTGGTTCTACGGTATGTGCACCATCACGGTCAACTTTAATGACGGGGCAACATACGGGACACACACCAATACGAGGTAATAAAGAACTTAAAGGTCAAGATGGTCAAATTCCTATGTCCGCTAATTCAATAACGGTTGCAGAATTACTAAAACAGGCTGGTTATACAACAGGCGCTTTTGGTAAATGGGGATTAGGTTATATTGGTTCTGAAGGTGATGCTTTAAATCAAGGTTTCGATAAATTTTATGGTTACAATTGCCAACGTAGAGCCCATAGATATTATCCAGATTTTATTTGGAATAATAAAGAAAAAGTTATTCTTGAAGGTAACGATTGGACAAACACAGTAACCTATGCACCAGATAAAATTCAAGAAGCGACTCTAGATTTTATTGAAGAGAATAAGAATAAACCATTTTTTGCTTATGTACCATTGGTATTACCTCATGCCGAATTAATTTCGCCAAAAGATTCTATTCTGCAAAAGTATATTGGAAAGTTTGAAGAAGTACCGTTTACAGCACCTTATGCTTCAGATTATGGTCCAGATATTATTAAACAAAAGTATTGTACACAACCAACACCATTTGCAGCGTTTGCATCTATGGTAGATAGAATGGATGTTTATGTGGGGCAAATTGTAAAGAAGGTTGAGGCATTAGGTATAGCAGATAACACAATTATTATGTTTACTAGCGATAATGGTCCGCATAGTGCTGGAGGTGCAAATCCTGAGTATTTTAACAGTTCAGGCGGTTTAAAAGGTATTAAACGCGATTTGTACGAAGGAGGAATTAGAACCCCTTTTATAGTTTCTTGGCCAAAGAAAATAAAACCAGGGAGCATATCTAATCATGTTTCTGCTTTTTGGGACCTTATGCCAACAGTAGCAGATATTGCAGGAGTAAAAACACCAAAGCAAAGTGATGGTATATCGTTTTTACCAGCCCTCTTAAATCAAAAAAATCAAAAGAACCACGAATATTTATATTGGGAATTTAACCATAAAGGCGGAAGACAAGCGGTACGTATGGGAAAATGGAAAGGTGTTATTTATAATGTTTTAAAGGATAAAAATGCTAAAATGGAACTATATAATTTAGATATTGATGAAACTGAATCTAACAATATAGCTGGAAACCATCCAGATATTGTGGCTAAAATTCAAAAGATAATGAATGAAGCGCATGTTAATTCCAATGTGTTTCCTTTTAAAAAGGAATAAAGGTTTAATTTATTTTAATTTCGCTTTATGAGGTATTTATCATTTACAATTATTGTTTTTTTATTATTTAAAACGATGGTGTTTTCGCAAAATAATAAACCTAATGTTATTTATATTTTAGCAGACGATTTGGGTTATGGTGATTTAAGTTGTTATGGACAAGATAAGTTTAAAACACCAAATATAGATAGGCTTGCTAGTGGAGGAATGAAATTTACAGACCATTACTCGGGTAACTCTGTTTGTAGTCCCTCTAGAGCTGTTTTAATGACAGGGCAACACCCAGGACATGTTTATATTACGGGTAATTCTAAAGAAGAGTTGCCAATGGATATGGTATATACTTCGCTTCCAGAAATATTTAAAAATGCGGGTTATATAACAGGAGCATTTGGTAAATGGGGGCTAGGCTATACAAATGAAGATGATAGTAGAAACCCTTTAAGTCATGGATTTGATGAGTTTTATGGTTGGAGAACACAAAGTGCTGCACATACATATTACCCTAAAGAAATGGTACATAATGGTAAGATTGAAAAGCAGATAGAGGGAACTTATGTACATGATGTAATTATGAATAAAGCTTATAGCTTTATAGAAAGTAATGCAAAGTCCAAGAAGCCATTTTTTTGTTATATTCCAACAGCAATACCTCATGCAGCAATGCATGCACCTAAAAAGTTACATGATATATGGCGAAAAAAATATCCGCAGTTTGATACGGTTATTGGTAAGTATACCTCTAGACATGAAGATTGTAAAGATGTCATAAATCCTATAGCAGCTTTCCCTGCAATGGTGCAACATTTAGATAATCAGATAGGTGAGATTATTAAATTATTAAAAAAGTATAAAGCTGATAAAAACACCTTAATTATTTTTACTAGCGATAATGGTACGCATCACGAAGGAGGTCATAATCCTAAATTTTGGAATTCTAACGGGCCTTTAAAAGGAGGGAAACGAGATGTTTACGAAGGCGGAATAAGAGCTCCTATGTTGGCATACTGGCCTAGTAAAATAAAGAAAGGAAGTACTACAAACTTACCTAGTGCATTTTGGGATGTTATGGCAACAGTTTCAGATCTTACAAATCAGCCAACGCCAAATCAATGTGACGGAATTTCTTTTTTGCCAACACTTTTAGGAAAAGATGAAAACCAAAAAAAAGCTGAATTTTTGTATTGGAAATATACCGATTGGAAAGCAACTAAGGAGGCTATTCGTATAGGTGACTTTAAAGGTATTTTGATTCATAAAAATAAAACAAAAAAAACAGAAGCTAAAGATTTACCTTTTGAGTTATATGATTTGTCTAAAGATTTAGGAGAAGATAACAATATTGCAAAAAAGCATCCTAAAATGGTTAAAACTATGATGGATAAAATGATTATAGCAAATAAGTAGATCAAAGTATTTTGCATATGGTTAATACCGCATGCTAGTGCTAAGATAAAATCAAAGTAATTTTTTCTTCCAATATAGACTCAAAAAAGAATTAGTTTTTTTTAGGAATATAGTTTAAACCAAGAAAGACTAAAAGTGGTTTGGAAGATGTTGAGCGTATAAAATTTGAAAAACAAACAAAGTTTCAATAAAATTATATAAATCAATTAATCATAATTGTGTTTTTGTATTAGCATAAATGTTATAAATAATAAACTGTAGAGTACATGTTATTTATTGGAGAATACTCATTTATTTCTTTATGTATGGAATTTTACATTTAATAAAGGAAATGTAATTACAGATGAAAAAGAAATTATTTAAATTAATTGTTTTATTGTCAATTTCGGCAATGGCTCAACAACAAAGCTTCGATAAAAACTGGAAGTTTATTCAAGAAGATATTTTAGGAGCAGAACAGGTTAATTTTAATGATAACTCTTGGAGGGTATTAGATGTACCTCACGATTGGAGTATAGAAGGCGAATACGATGAAGCTAACCCAATGGGAGACCAATGCGGGTATTTACCTGCTGGTTTTGGTTGGTATAGAAAAACTATAGATGTACCTCAAGAATGGAAAGGAAAATATGTAGAAATAGCTTTTGATGGTGTTTGTATGAATAGTACGGTTTGGGCAAACGGAGAAAAGTTAGGTAATAGACCTTACGGTTGGGTGTCTTTTGCTTATAATATTAGCAAGCAAGTAGCTAATTCGAATAAAATAACATTTGCAGTTAGGGTTGATAATAATAAGCAACCATCTGCACGTTGGTACACCGGTAGCGGAATTTATGCACACACCTGGATTAATGTAAAAGAAAACCTCCATATAGCTAGAGATGGTGTTTTTGTAAGAACTAAAGGAAATAGCGTTTTTATTGATACTAAGATTGAAAATAAAACGCTTAAATCTTCTAAAGGCATATTAAAAACATATGTGTTAAATGCTAATGGTAATAAGTTATCTGCTACAAGTGCTAAGTTTAAAATAGCAGAGAGTTCTAATAATAAAATTGAGCAAACTATAACTTTAAATAGTCCAGAATTATGGTCTGTAGAAAATCCAACGTTGTACACTTTGGTAAGCGAGGTCGTGGTAAAAGGGAAAACTATAGATAAAAAAGAAACTAAATTTGGTGTGCGCGATGTTGAGTGGAAAGATGGAACAGGTATGTGGATTAACGGTAAAAATATTAAACTACAGGGAGTGTGTAACCATCAAGATGCAGGGGCTTTGGGTGCAGCTGTTCCAGATAAAATTTTAAGATTTAGAATTCAGCAATTAAAAGATATGGGCGTAAATGCTATACGCACATCTCATAACCCACAAACACCAATTTTTTACGATTTATGCGATGAAATGGGGATGATGGTTATGGATGAAATTTTTGATGGTTGGATGCAAAAAGCGCAAAACGATTATGGAGCACATCATTTTAATACATGGTGGAAACAAGATGTAACAGATTGGATTAAGCGGGGTAGAAATCATCCTTCTATTGTAATTTATAGTGTAGGTAACGAAACGCGAGGCGATATAGGTAAAGATTTGGTTGCAACTTGTCATCAGTTTGATAATACTAGATTAGTAACCTCAGGGCATTCTGCTTCAGAATATATGGATGTGTTTGGGGTAAATGGTCATAGTGAAAAACAAGGCTTTTTTGAAGAGTTAAAACACGAAGGTCATCCGTTTTTTATAGGGACAGAGAATACGCATACTTGGCAAGTAAGAGGGTTTTATAGAACAAAAACATGGTTTAGAGACGGTTTTCCTAGCGAAAGACAAAAACCATATCCGTTGCCAGATTTAACAGAAAAAGAAGTGTTTTCTCACGATTGGGTTAGCGATTTAGAACGCGGACATAAAAAACAAATTTTTAATTCGAGTTACGATAATGCTATGGTTCGTGTATCGTCTCGGTTAAATATAGAGCAGTTGCGAGATATACCTGAGTACGCAGGGTCTTTTCGCTGGACAGGTTACGATTATATAGGAGAGGCAGGCTATGTGCATGGAGGTTGGCCTTTTAAATCTTTTATGGGAGGCGCTATAGATATGGCCAATTTTGAAAAAGATTTGTTTTACTTATATCAAAGCCAGTGGACAAGCAAACCCATGGTACATATTTTACCACACTGGACTCACCCAAAGGTGGCATTAGGAACCAAAATACCTGTTTGGGTATATTCTAATTGTGATGAGGTCGAATTGTTTTTTAACAATAAATCTTTAGGTACAATAAAGCCAGGTACAATTTGGAATAAAATGCAATGCCAATGGATGGTAAAATGGCAACCAGGAAGTTTAAAAGCTGTTGGGTATAAAAAAGGAAAAGCAATTACCACAAAAACTATAAGAACAGCTAATGCACCGTCTAAAATAGAGTTGTCTGTAGATGGAAAACCGCTAGCAAAAGCAGGACAAGATATTGTACAAATAAGGGTAACAACTACCGACGACAAAGGAGAAATGTATCCTTACGGAGAAAATAGAACCTTTTTTTATGTTTTTGGTCCAGCTAAAATAAGAGCGCTAGACAATGGAAGCCCAATAGATGTAGAAAAGCATTTTGAAGCAAAAGATAGAAATGCATTTTATGGCCTAACAAGAGCTTATATAGAATCGAATGAAAATAGTGGGGATATTACATTACTAGCAAGCTCTATTTTAGGAGAGAAAAAGCAAATTACATCAAATAAGGTAAGTATAGATACAAAATTAATAGCATTACGAGGGAAGCTTAAAAATGTAAATATTGAAGTGTTTTATACAATTGATGGATTTGAGCCTAAAACAACATCAAAAAAATATGAAGGGCCTTTTAATGTAAAATTAGGAGCTACTGTTAAAGCTATGGTAGTTGCTAACGGGAAACCGGTTCAAATCTTACAAGAACGATTTGCTTTAGATGAAGGTTTTCTTTGGAATAAAATAAAAGAGGGTAAAACAATTATTGAAGGAGAACAGGCCGAAAATGCTAAAACTATACAAGGTAAAACACTTTATAAAGGAAAAGATTATAGAGGTAAGGGTTATGTTAAACTAGCCAAGAAAGGCGATTTTGTATCTTGGTATCAAGAAAATGATGGAGGCGAGGTAGCTGTTGATATGTATATAAGGCATGGTGGTAAAAATATTGATGAGGTTGGAGCTTATATTAACGTATTAGTAAATGGCAAAGTCGTAAAAGAAAAAGTACTGTTAAGAAATACAAAGAACTGGGGTGCAGACTGGTACAAAACCAAGGTGAATATTAAGCTAGGAAGAGGAGCTAATAATATTAAAATAATTAACGTTGGAGAAGTAGGAACTTTAATTGATGAAATTTTTATAAACTAAACAAGTAAGAATTAAACTTTACACACTTAGTGAGATACTACCTTTAATTAACTCGCTTCGTATAATTTTTTGAATGTCAGGATTGTCGTTTTGCGGAATTAAAAACGGTTCAAAGTCTTCTATATTATTAATTTGCTCGGTTTTATCAATAAATCCGTAGCCTTTATAAGTGCCTTTTTCAATTATAACAAAAGCATCTTCATTTTCGTGTCTTCCTTTTTGTTTTAAAATAAGGTCTTTCGAATCCTCCTTTAAGTGAGTAATGGCTTTTAAAACACGTTCGTTATAGCTTTTGTAATGTTCTTCGTCTTTACAAATACCTTGACAAGTATGTATTTTAAAGTGATTACACGACGACACACCTTCTTGTAAATGGCAATATTTGGGGCAAAGCTTAAATGTACTGCAAACACGTTCTATATATTGTCTACATTCATTTATAGAATATAAAGTAAGTATTGGGTAAGGGGCAGCCTTTAATGTGTTGTATGCAAGGTGTATAATACCATTTCTATCTGTGTAATTAAAAATAGCATACATTTTAGGTGCGCGTTTAGAAAGTTGATTAAAGTCAGGATAATGCTTTTTAATGGCAGCATCTTCCATAAGAAGCGCTATAAATTCAGATCCAGATAGCTCAAAATCTATATCGGCAATATCTCGGCACATATCCAAAGCTTTTTTTGCTTTGCTATAAAAATGACTTAAAACACGCTTTTTAATATCTTTTGCTTTACCTACATAAATAATCTTACCTTTTTTATTTTTGAAATAATAAATACCAGGCGTACTTGGTAAATTATTAAAAACCGATGTTGGTAAATGCGATGGTAAGGTGGCTTCTTTAGACGATTTGTTTAAGAATTCGTTAAAAACAGCTTTGGCATTGTCTTGTTTAAGTAAAAGTTCAAATAAAATAACTGTAGCTTCAACATCTCCTTTTGCACGGTGTCTGTTTTCTATATTAATGTTTAAGGCGTTGCATAATTTACCAAGACTATACGATTTGTGACCCGGAATTAATTGTCTAGACAATCTTACTGTACATAGTTTTTTTCTGTTAAAATCGATACCAATAGCTTTAAATTCGTTTCTAATGGCGTTATAATCAAAATTAACATTATGTGCTACAAATGTTGTGCCTTCTGTTATATCTAAAATATTATTTGCAACTTGAGAAAAAGTAGGCGCATTAGCAACTAAATAATTATTTATACCGGTTAGCGCAACAATATAATCTGGAATAGGTTCTTGCGGATTGATTAAGGAAGTAAACTCGTCTATAACTTTATTTCCATCATATTTAAAAATAGATATTTCGGTAAGTTTATTAGTTTTACCTGTAGTTTCAACATCAATAATAGTATAAATCATTAAAAAAATGTTTAGTCGTCTTCAGGAAAAATAATATGCTGGTAAGCTCCTAAATCTGGAGTGCTAGTTCTGTTTTTATTCAAAATATCTAAAGGTACTTGACTTGCAAATGTGGCTAATCCTTGATTTATAGCAGCCGATTCTTCTCCAATATTAAATTTATTTAATTGGGTATCTAAAAAGTTAGGATCTTCGTTAAAAAGGTTTCCTTGGTAGTGTGTCGTGTTTGTTAAATCGTAATTAGCACCAGTAAGGTTTGTATTGGTATTATCAAATCGAATTAAAGAATTAGTGAATTTAAAATTAAAATCGACAGCATCATCTTCAAGCTCGTCTAATAGAATTTCGGGGTTATCGTTTCCATAAATAATACAATTATTAAAGTTGGCTTCTATAAGGCTAGAAAGTGTAGCGTTATTATTATCGTCTAAAATAAAATTGTTTAATAAAACCGAAGGAAATTGCCTAAAACTATTATTCCAATAATTGGCAATGGTACTGTGCGTAAAATTGTATTTGCCTCCAAAAGTACCCGCAAAAGACGATTGTCCTGTATTATTTATAACAACATTATTTCCTGCAATAGATGTACGTCTTCCTAAAATACCAAAGGCACTCGAGTTGTAAATTTGCGTGTTAGATATGTTTAGTTTGTTGTTTTCTGCATGCGGATTTCCATCAGATAAAATACCAACGGTTGCATTTTTTATAGTCGCGTAATTAATAATGTTATCGTAACTACCTTCAACTAACCAAATTGTGCCCCATTGCCCTGGTGTATTTGCAAAATTACTTTCTAGTCTGTCTCCTTCAAGTATAACCTCGTTTTCTAATAATTCTTGGTCGTTACTATAAGCGCCATTTATATGTAAAGAGGCTGCGTTAGATACTATTAAACCAGAATTTTTATGAAAGTGTAAACGGGCTCCAGCATCTATAGTAAGTGTTTTTCCAACAGGTACAGCAGCAAAACCATAAATAACGTAAGGTTTTTGGTTTGTAAAATGAAGTTCGTCTTCTAGTAATTCTCGACCTTGTATGTTGGTTCCTGTGTATTGGCCACCAACGTTTAAAATTAAAGTTTCAAGCACTTTTGTTGTGTTATTTCTATTTGGATAGATAAAAATAGCATCTTGTACTAAGGTTACTAATTCAACTTTTTGAAGGTTAGCATTGGCATCAAATTCAATTTGATCTGTGTATAAATATGTGCCATCAGGGTTAGAAAAATTATTAAAATCGATAGTGGTTTCAACAAAAATATACATGCTGTCTTTGGCTTGAATTTCTACATTTTCAAAGACTTTACCTGGCATGCCATCTACACTTAACCTATAACTTGATGTTTCGCCTAGGCCTAATTTTAACGACGGTATTACAATATCTTCGTCGCTTCTATTATACACTTTTAAGTTGTATGTACTAGAGCCTATATTAGAGAAAACAGTGTCTAGATATATGGTATCTCTCGAAAACTCTAAACTTCCTGTGCTTGGTGTAAATTCAAAATCTTTACGACAAGAGCTCCAAAGTGTTAGAAAAATTAGGGTTAAAGTGAAATATAGATAGCGTTTCATTAAAAAAATAAGTTTTTAGAACGTTAAAAATATAACTTTTGACGTTAAGATTTAGTATGTAACACCGTATTTAATTTTAAAGCTATTTACTTTTATTGTAATTGTCTATTATTTTTAAAAAGTCTTGACTAAACAGTACTAAAGAATCTAAAAGAATAAAATTATTTTCCTTTTTTAAAAGGTTGCTATCTAGTTTTTTAGCATCGCAATAATCGAAGAACAAGCCTTTGTGTTTTTTAGAAATATTTAAGTTGTTTTCTAGTAGTTTGTTGTTAAAGAATTTATCGTTGGCAAATAATGAATCGAACTGTTCGTAGGTTGTTGCACTTATTAATGGTTTTTTTGTTTTTTTACTTTTGAAAAGTTTCCGAATTAATTTCGACAATTCAACAAAATCTATATTACCACTTGCCATGGGTTTATACAAATGTGGATTATTTTTAATATCGTTCTTAATTTGAAGACCTAGATTTTGAGTATATGCTTTAGATTTAAAAGGTTTTGGTTCTGTTTTATTGGTTAAAAGAACTACATCTAAGGTGTTAATGTCTTTTTTTAATTCGATTACAACCTTGGTTTTAGTGTAATTGCTGTTAATTATTACCGCTTGCTTTAAATGAAATAAAGAAGAAATAATAAGCGTATCGTTAACCGATGCTTTAATATAAAAATCACCTTTAATAGTAGAGTAGGTAGAGGTTTGTTTTGTTGTATTGGTTATTTTTGCACCTTTTACCGTGTCGTCTTTATCGTATATTTTTCCAGAAACAACTTGGCCTAACAAGATGTAGGGTAATAACAGAAAAAAAAGTAAAGTAATTTTTAGCATGTTATTTAATACAAATTAATTGCAAGTAAATAAATGCTTTTTAAAGTACTAAAAGCTTTACATTAAGATACTTTAACAGTAGTTTTAATTAAGAATTAACAAATAAGTTTTTTATTTCTTGTGTAATTCTGGTTGGTCTTTTTGTTTTAGAAGTTATAAAACACCATTTAGTTTCAGACTTTGCTAATAGTTTGTTTGTGGTTTTGTTAAGTATTTCTACCACACGCACACAGGTTACTCCTTCGTTTTCTGCAATGTATGTTTTAATTTGTATTAAATCGTTTAACAAAGCTTCTGCTTTATGCTCGATGTAATGGTTAATTAAAACCCAAAAATATTTACTTTGAATGGCTTCTGGAGCATTTTTTTGCCAATGTGCTTTGGCCACATTTTGTACCCATTGCACATAATGTACATTGTTTACATGATTTAAATCATCTAAATGATCTTCGGTAACTTTTAATGTGGTTTCGTATGTATTCATTAAATATAAAAAATGAGACTATCTAAAAAAAGCGCTAAAATAGGAATTTATAATGATGTAACCCTAAGTTAACCTTTTTTTAGATAATCTCATAATATTTTTTGTATAACTAAAGTTGTGCTTTAATCATTTTTACAGCAGTTTCTGCGGTAATATCACGTTGTGGAGAACCAAACATTTCGTAACCTACCATAAATTTCTTAACCGTTGCACTTCTTAAAAGTGGTGGGTAAAAACTCATATGAAAATGCCAATGGTTATTTTCGTTACCATCTGTTGGCGCTTGATGAATACCGCTAGAATAAGGAAACGATGTATTAAATAACTTATCGTAAGCTTTAGTTAAAACCGATATAGCTTCAGCATATTGTAAGGCTTCATCATCATTTAACTCTAAAATACTACGCTTTTGCTTTTTAGGTACAATCATAGCTTCAAAAGGCCATACAGCCCAAAACGGAATTAAAACAACAAAGGTTTCATTTTCAAAAATAATACGTTCTTGTTTTTCTAATTCTTGAGCTAAATAATTGCCTAAAAGACTACTTTTTGTTTTATTAAAATAATTTAATTGTTGCGTATTTTTCTTTTCAACTTCGTTTGGTAGTGTAGATTGACTCCAAATTTGACCGTGTGGATGCGGATTACTACAACCCATTACAGCACCTTTGTTTTCGAATATTTGAACATAGTTTATAGCTTTATTAGCGCCTAACTCTGTATATTCTTTTTGCCATGTAAATACAACTTTTTGAATCTCTTCTGGAGTCATATCAGCTAAACTTTTAGAGTGATCTGGGCTAAAGCAAATTACTTTACAAATACCAGTTTCGCTTTTAGCAATTAGTAAACCATCTTCAACAGAAAAAGTTTTGGAGTCTTTTTGTAGCGCTCCAAAATCGTTAGTAAACACAAATACATCTTCGTAATTAGGGTTTACTTCTCCATTAATTCTTGTGTTTCCTGGGCATAAATAGCAGTTTTCGTCGTAGCTTGGTCTTGCTTCGTTATTTACAGCTTCGTTTTGTCCTTGCCAAGGCCTTTTAGCCCTGTGAGGCGATACTAAAACCCATTCGCCTGTTAAAATATTATAGCGCTTGTGCGAGTAATCTTGTAAATCGGTGTTCATTTTGTAATTATATTGAGTGTTTTATTTGACTATATGTGTGCCTTCAGAAAGTTTTATGAAGTAAACAGAACATGCTTTATTAAATGTTTTTAAATAAGCTTCGGAAGCAGATTTACCAAAGGCTTCAGCTTGATCTTTAGATACTAAGTTAATGGTGCAACCACCAAAACCGCCACCCATCATTCTAGCTCCTAAAACATGATTGTTAGCTTTTGCTTGATCTACTAAAAAGTCTAACTCGTCGCAGCTTACTTTGTATTGATTAGATAGGCCATTATGCGAAGCAAAAATTAAAGCTCCTAAGGTTTCTAAATCATCAGCTTCCATAGCTTTAGATGCTTTAACAGCTCTTTCGTTTTCTTCTATAACATATAATGCTTTTTGGTAGTTTGCAGGTGTTACTTGGTCTTTAACAGTTTCTAAATCGGCCACAGTAGCATCGCGCAAAGCTTTAATACCTAGTAACTCAGAAATGCTTTCGCAAGCAGATCTTCTGTCGTTATAAGCACTATCAGATAAGCTATGTTTTACATTTGTATTGATTAGCATTAACTGGTGATCTTTAAAATCTATTTTATAAGGTTTAGATTCTACAGTTCTACAATCTAACAATAAGGCGTGGTTTTCTATACCAAACATACTAGCATATTGGTCCATTATACCACAGTTTACACCAACATAATTATGCTCGGCTTTTTGAGAAATAAGTATCATTTCATGCTTAGAAAGGCCAAGGTTAAACAACTCGTTTAACCCAAAAACAACGGAGTTTTCAAGAGCTGCCGATGAAGACATGCCTGCTCCTCCCGGAATATCGCCTTTAAAAACAATATTAAAATTACCAACTTCTTTATTTCTATTTTGAATTTCTGCAACAACACCAAAAACATAGTTTTCCCAACTTCCTTCTTTAGATGGTTTAAGTTTATCTAAATCGAATTCAATTTTACTATCCATATCTAAAGCATATGCTGTAGATGTGTTGTTATCACTTTTTTGAATTGCTGCAGCAATTCCTTTATCTACTGCTGCAGGAAAAACAAACCCGTCGTTATAATCTGTATGCTCTCCAATTATATTAATTCTTCCTGGCGAAAAAATAAGAATGGGTTCTGTTTTAAATGTGTCGACAAAAATGGCTTTTACATCGTTAATTAATTGTGCACTCATAATCTTTTATAGTTAGTTGTTAATCTATTTTTAAATTCCAGGTAATGGTATGTGTTTCGTTTGGTTCTAGTGTTTCTAGACCAATATTATTGTTAAAGCTATCAGATACTCCTGTTGTGGGCTCTATAGCAATCGTGTTTAATCTTGGTGGCGTGTAGGCTTGTAAAAAATTCTTTTTTCCGGTAGAACCTATTTGTAATTTATATTTAGGCGTGTTAAAAGACACGTTACCTGTATTTAAAACCCAGCAGTCGTCTAGTTGCTTATCTTCAATGTTAAATGTATTTAAAGGAGTTATATCTTCTATACCTGTAGTAATATTACGGTCTCCAATTATAAGTTTTTGAGTCGATTCCATTTTAATAACACTCTTTTTTAAATCGTCGCTAGTAAAGTAAGGATGCCAACCTAATGTAAAAGGGAAAATTTTTAAACTGGTATTTTTAACGCTTACTTTTAAATCTAAATTAGTGCGTGTTAAAGTATATTCTAGTTGAATTTTATAGGTGTATGGAAAACCTGCAGCTTCTTTATTTTCGTTATATTCTAATGTTACAGAAGCCGAATTGTTATCTGCACTTTTGTTAATTATTTTAAAGGTTTTGTTATAAACTAAACCGTGTAAGGCGTTATTTTCTTCTTTTTGATTGGCTTCAAATTGATACGTTTTTCCATTAAAGGAATAAACTCCATCTTTAATTCTATTTGCAAAAGGAAAAAGAATAGAAGAAGAGTATGTATCAGAATAATTTAATGGCGATAAATCTTGAATAATAGCATGCCCGCCTAAAGTTAATTCTTGTAAACTGGCACCAGCTTTTAAATAAATTTTTGCAAAAACACTTTTATCTAAATTCGAAATTTCTAAAGTGTTTAATTCTTGATGATGTGTTATGTTATACAATGCTACGTTTTTTTAATAGTTGTTTTACAATGAGTTTCTTATAATTAGGTTGTTAGGGTTTTCTATTTGTAGTTGTTCTTTATTTAAAATCATTTCGGCTAGGCGCTTACCCATGGCATTAAAATCTGTAGAAATGGTAGTAATTCCATTTTCTACAATTTCTTTAAGTAGGGTGTCATTATAAGATATAACACCAATATCTTTGCTTAGTTTTAATTTTTCGCGTTTCATTTTTTTTATAACACGAAGCAAGCTTTTATCATCTGGAATAATATATAAGTCGCCTACTTTTGGTGTTCTTTCTTTAAGAGCATCAATAACTTCAAAATCTAATTTGTTTTTTGTACAATACATCTCAAAACCTAATTTCATGCCAACGGGTTGCTTGGCTTCTGGCCAAATTAAAATAAGCTTATTATATTTTTTTATAAGATTTTTAGCTTTATCTAAATTGGTGTAAATATCTTTTTCAAAATTTTGATATATAGCAGGATACTGTTTTAAATCGTCGTGGACTTGATCTAAAATATAAACCTTGTCTTCTGGTAGGTTTTGAATACTGATATTAGTATTCTTTAAATTGGCAGGCATTATAATGTAATAATTATAGTCGCCTAAATTATCGTGTATTAATTTATTAAAGAGTGCATCGTTAAAATGATGGAAAAAAATATCGACTTGAATATTGTCGCCTAAGCTTTCTAAAAATGTATTGTATAGGTCTTCTTTAAACGAATTTAGCTCATCAAAAAGTAAAAATATTTTTTGTTCTACATTAACATTTTCGCTCGATACATAATAGCCTTTACCAACTACAGATTGTATAATACCTCTATTTTTTAGCTCGTTAAAAGCGGTTAAAACAGTATCTCTAGAAAGCGAATGTGTGTTTTTTATACTGTTAATAGAAGGTAAACGATCTCCCTTTTGCAATTTGCCAGAAACAATAGCATTTTCTACAGATTTTATAATCTGCTTGTACTTAGGGAGTCCTATTTCTTTTTTGATTTTTATCATAAGTTATGCCACAAATATATATAAATTTAAAACAAAAACCTACTAGACCCTACTAGTTTGTTTTTTTGTTTAAAAAAAACAAGGTTATTAAATATAAATTTCTATATTTGGGATTTTAAAATCTGAATTTAATAATAAATTAAGACTTAAACTATTTAATTTATATGTGGTTAAGGCATTTAATTATTGAATTCTGAAAAAAACAAATAAACTAACTAAACAACAAAACAAGCATTATGACAGCAGGATTTGAAATGTGGGACTATGTAGTCTTTGTCGCTTACGCCATTTTAATTTTAGGTGTAGGTTTGTGGGTATCTCGTGATAAAGATGGCCATGAAAAAAATGCCGAAGATTATTTTTTGGCAAGTAAATCGTTACCGTGGTGGGCTATTGGTACATCATTAATTGCAGCAAATATTTCTGCAGAACAATTTATTGGGATGTCTGGATCTGGATTCGCTCTAGGTTTAGCCATTGCATCTTACGAGTGGATGGCAGCATTAACATTAATAATTGTTGGTAAATACTTTTTACCAATATTTATAGAAAAAGGACTGTATACTATTCCAGAGTTTGTCGAAAAACGTTTTTCTACCAACTTAAAAACCATATTAGCTGTCTTTTGGTTAGCACTTTACATTTTTGTTAACCTAGCTTCAGTTTTATACTTAGGAGGATTAGCAATAGAAACGATTATGGGCATAGATATGATGTATGCTATTATTGGTTTGGCATTATTTGCAGCTGCTTACTCTTTATACGGTGGTTTATCTGCTGTAGCCTGGACCGATGTTATTCAGGTGGTTTTCTTGGTGTTAGGTGGTTTAGTTACTACATATTTAGCATTAAACACAGTATCTGGTGGCGAAGGTGTTTTAGCAGGATTTGCTAAAGTGGTAGAGGCTGCGCCAGAGAAATTCCATATGATTCTTGACGAGTCTAACGATAACTACGTAAACTTACCAGGTATTTGGGTGTTAGTTGGTGGTTTATGGGTAGCTAATATTTATTATTGGGGTTTCAACCAATATATTATCCAGAGAACATTAGCAGCAAAATCTTTAAAAGAATCTCAAAAAGGTATTTTATTGGCTGCATGTTTAAAATTAGTTATTCCATTAATTGTGGTTATACCAGGTATTGCTGCTTATGTAATGGTTAACGATCCAGAAATTATGGCTGGATTAGGCGAGGTTGGTATGCTAAATGTACCATCTACAGATCAAGCAGATAAAGCTTACCCTTGGTTATTACAATTTTTGCCTGTAGGACTTAAAGGTGTAGCGTTTGCAGCATTAGCAGCAGCTATTGTATCATCTTTAGCATCTATGTTAAACTCGACATCTACTATTTTTACAATGGATATTTATAAGCAATATATAGACCCTAGTGCAAATGATAAAAAGACCGTAAATGTAGGTCGTATTTCTGCTGCGGTAGCATTACTTATTGCGGTTATTGTAGCGCCTTTATTGGGAGGGATAGATCAAGCATTCCAGTTTATACAAGAATACACAGGAATTGTAAGTCCAGGTATATTAGCTGTTTTCTTATTAGGTTTATTCTGGAAAAAAACAACTAATAATGCTGCAATTTGGGGAGCTGTAGCTTCTATTCCAATTGCTTTAGCATTAAAGTTTTTACCTAAGTATGTTGAAGCGTTCGAGTTTTTAACACCTTGGATGCACCAAATGGGATTAGCAACATTATTATCTATGTTAGTTATAATTATAATAAGTAATATTGAAGGAAAAGGCGCAGACGATGCAAAAGGTATTGCATTATCTAAAGAGTTATTTAAAACAACACCGTTGTTTAATATTGGTTCTTTTGTAGTGTGTATTATTTTAGCAGTATTGTATGCTATGTTCTGGTAGACCTTTAAAATAAAATAATTTAAAAGTCCTTTTAATTGTAATAATTAAAAGGACTTTTTCTTTGCATTAGTATCAGATTTACTGTGATGGACATTTTATAAATTGACATACACTTTTTTTTTGCTTTATCCCTGTAAATTTACATTGTAAACAAGCTAATTTAAATTATGATTAAAAAAAGACTTTATAATTACGTGTCAGTTTTTGTTTGTGTAATGGTTAATGTTATTACAATAAATGCTCAAAACACAGCCAAGCAATATGGTTTCGAAAATCAAGGTGTAAGTTGGGATAAAGACGAGACTACCTACTGGAGTGTAGTAAACACAAACGTTGCAACTGGTAGTTATGCTTTACAATACGATGTGCCAAAAACTAGTGAATTTTTAGATAAGGCACTTTATAGTATAGAGACTAATCATACAATTCATAAAGTAAGAACAGCAAATTTTAATAACCAATCGCATATTATAGCAAGCTCGTACGAGGGTATTGTAATGGCTGTAGCTTTTGATGGTGGTATTTTATGGAAGAATAAGCTGTCGGGTTTTATGGTACACGACATATGGTGTGCAGATATTACAGGCGATAATAATGATGAAATTTTGATAGCAAATGCAGATGGAATTATTTATTGTTTAGATAGTAAAGGGAAAACGTTATGGCAATATCAAAAAAATGAAGTGCCTATGTACACGGTTACGGTTGTTAAAAAAGAGGGAACACCCTATATAGTTTGTGGTAGTTTAGATTTAAATGTGTACTATTTATCGGCAAATAATGGCACCTTAGTAAAAGAATTAAAATCATCTAGTTATTCTAAAGAAAAAACATGGGGAACTACTACAGCAAAAGACTTTGTGCATTATGCTAACTTTTTAAGACCAATGACAATAGATGTAGACAACGATATTTTGGTAATGCACGCTAGTAATAACCCGTCGCAAGATAGAGGCGCTATTTACCTTTTTAATACTTTAAGTGATGCCCCGATTAAAAGAATTGAAACCTCGAGTACTGCTCCAATTGGGGAGTTGAGAATTTCTGATTTTGATAACGATGGTATTAATGAAGTTTTATTAGGGTCGTCAAGCCATCAAAATAACTCTGGTATTACTCGTTTAAATTTAAAGGACGATACGCAAGAAAAGTATGGATTAAAAAAGTTAGGTTTTGGATATTCTGTGGTTCAACCCGAGTTAATTAAAGATATAAGCACAAATAAATATATGTGCTTGGTTGGCAATCAATTAGTTTTGGTTAATACTAATTTAGATACAAGTAGCGAAGAAAAGTTAAAGACTAAGTATTCGTATTACGATATGTGGAAACAGCCAGAAACAAGTAAAATTGTTTTAGCTAGTTGCCAAAGTGGAGGTAGTCAAATTCATGTTATAAATACCGAAATATCTGGATGGAAAGATGCTTATAAGGCTTTAATTCCGAAAGGTAAATTAAAAAAGATAATAAATAATACTGCGAGTATAAGATCTAATTTGACCACTTATAATAAGCCTACAAACCAAAGAGAAACTCGCGATATTTATTTTATGACCGAAAACACAAGTTCTGGTTTGGCAAAAACGACAGCAAATAATATTCGTGATAATTACAGTACACCTATGTTTTTAGGAGGAAGCCATATGGGACAAGCCGAAGATTGGAATAGGTCTACTTTAGGAAATGCTAAATACGAAGCCAAACGCGATGCTAGAAGAAACTACAATTTAACTCAACAAGGCGCTATAGATCATATTACAAAATGGTACGATGAGAAACCAGATGGCAATACAGGAATAGCTTATTGGGGAGGACACGGTAATGATCCATACATGTTTCAATTAAGTACAACCAAACAAATTCTTGATTATGCCAATGGAAAAAAGACGGTTTTAATATACCCTGAGTTAGAAGATCATTCAAATGATTTTGCTTACGTTATGAATCATTTATTTTATCCATTAGCAGAATATTCTAAAACAAAAAACACCAATATTTATGTACGTACTAAGCATAATTTTTGGCAAGGTAATGTGTATCTTCCTATGTGGAAACGTTTACTGTCTGGAGAATTTGCAGATGTTTTTGTACCGTCTATGGAAGAAACAACAGATAAGTCTATGGATATAAGTATAGCTAGTAGAGTAGGTGTGTGGGCAAGCGGATCTGTAAATAATTGGGGCACACGTACTGTACCAGACAACCCAAGTTACGATAGGTCTAGACAATTTAGCCATCAACGTTTACCAAATCACTTTTTACGCCATTTAATTTATCATATGGCAAATGGAGCTACATACATTAATAATTTTGCGATAGATCCAGATTATATGAGTATAGTCTGGGATTTAGTCGCTAAAGGTGCTTTGTTTGTGCCAAAACCAAGCGAAATTGTTAGTCTTTCTCCGGTACATTTAAGTATGTTAGAGCCAGATGAAGATTTTCTTGTAGAAGGAAGTAGCTTAAAATGGGCTACACATTATAACGAAGATTTTTTAAACAACAATTCTTTTGTGTTTAGCAGGCAGAATGCCAACTGGATGGGTGCTAAAGTAACACCATGGGATTTTTCGCGTTACGCAGGAGGAGTAAAAGATAGGCGTCAAAATTATTTGCCTACTTACTCAAACGGACTCGTTTTAATTACACCACCGCAAGCAGGTATTCATGCCGATGTAAATGCTGTTCGAGGAAATTTAAAAGATAATTTGCATCCGCTTTATAAAAATATTTTAAAAGAATACTATACAGATGGGCGTCACTACTATTCTAAAAACGGAACACAATTAGAGGCATCTAATTCGTTCTACCAAACCATAGAAGCAGATATTAAAAATGCATCTGCTTTAATTCCGTTAACTGTTACTGGCAACGTGGCTTGGGTTGTAGCGCAAACCTCGCCAACAAATTTGCGTTTAACATTAATAGATGGCGAATATTTAAATCCAAACGATAGAAAAGCTGTTGTTAAGTTTCAAACCATAACTCCAGTTTCTATAACCGATATTTTAGATGGCACAACCTATAATGTATCTAGCAAAAACGCTGTAGAAGTCGAAATACCTTGTGGGACCTTTAGATTTATAGATATTAAACTAAATGCACCTTTAAATTAATTAGCTGTGAAAAAGGCGTTTTTTAATAAAATAATTTATGGTATAATTCTTTTTTATACTTCTATAATTCATGTTTCTGCGCAAGAGTATATAAATGTATTAAATAGTGATTATTATGGTTTCGAAGTGGCTTCAGGTAACAATGGTTGGTGGATGCAACAACCAAATAATTTATCAATAGAAACTAATAAAGGTGCAAACGGATCTAGTAGGTGTTTAAAATACACCAATACTACAACTTATACCGGAAGTAAAAAGGCATTTGGAAGCACAACTATTGCAGATATGTTAATAGATTTAGAAGTTGGTGTTTACGATGTAAAAGCTATGGTTTGGGTAGAGGCTGGTGCCAATATATCTAACATAAAAGTTAATTTTAGAACATCTGGATTAAGTGATGTTAATGCTGTGTTTAATTTATCTACAATTAATACAGACCAATGGGTTGAAGTTAGTACGCAATTAAATTTAACTCATAATTTTAAAGATACCAATGTTAGAATTATGATGGATAGTAGTTATGGAGGTATAGGTACCATGTACTTTGACGATCTTCAAATTTTGGTAAAAGCGCCTCCAGCTATAGAAAAAATACCTGCTAGTTCGCAAATTTCTACCTCTGGAACAGAAAATTTAACTCTAGATAAAGGGCGCTATGCTATGAGTTTAAAAGTTTGGGTAGACCAAGAGGCGACAATTCAAAATTTTTATACTTATATAGTTGAACCTTGGGTAGCCAGTAGATGGAATATAGATGATATTGCTAAAAATGAATGGGTAACGTTAAAAACTGAAATTGTATTGGAAGACGATGCCATAGACTCAGAATTTAGAATAAAAGTGAATAATAATCCAGACTATGGTGGAGGAAAAGGACGTTTTTATATTGACGATATTTATTTGGTTAAAATAAAAGAGTCTTATGAAGAAAACGATAATTTTACCATACAAACCATAGGCGAAACATGCCAAGGAGAAAACAATGGAATAATTAAAATTAATGCCAATTACACTCAAGATTATAAAGTAGATATTGATGGTGTAAGCTATAACTTTTCTAATACCTTAAGTATAGAGAATTTAGAGCCAAACACTTATAATTTATGCATATCTGTTAATAATACTAATTTTAAAACTTGTTATGCATTGGTAATTGAAGAAGGTAGAAGCATTTCTGGAAAAATATTAAATACAAAAGCAAATACAATTTCTGTAAGTATAGATCAAGGTACAGCGCCATATATTGTAAATATAAACGATACAGAAATTTTAAGAACTAACGCCCAAAATTTTAACGTAAAAACTATTTCGGGAGGAGTTTTAAAGGTGCAATCTAGTAAAAGCTGCGAAGGGCTTTTGGTAGAACATATCGAGATTAATAATGATGTAAAGGTGTATCCTAATCCTGTAAGTCAAACTTTAATTATAGAAACACCAAAAAGTTCTAGCATAGAAATTTTTAATGTTTTGGGTAAGGCTGTCTTTTTTAAACAAAATGCACCAAATTATTATAAAATACCTGTGTCTTTAATAGTACCGGGTGTGTATATTGTTAAGGTGGTTACTGCAGAAAAAATGTTTTCTAAAAAAATAATCGTAAGGTAAATTTATAACTAGAGTTTACGCACAACAACATTTTATGTATTGTTGCGCACAACACTTTACAGTTATAATCTAACTTTACAAAGTGCTATTTTATTATAGTTACTACTTATGTTGTTCGTGTTAAAGCGCATTATTTAAAACAATAATATAAGTGTTTTGAGTTATTTTTAAGTTAGAAAAAGGCTGTTCATTTTTAAATGAATGGCTTTTTACATATCTCTTTATTTTGATATGATTTTTAATTTAACTCTGCCAATTTTATTAAATTTGATATCTATGATGCATCATATTTATAAAGTAATCTTTCTTTTTTTTTGCTTACCACTATTTTCGCAAGAGAAAGCATTAAACTACTCTCAGCAGTTAACAATTTCTGAAGGGTTAGCTCATAACGGAGTAACATCAATTTTTGAAGACTCAAAAGGTTTTATTTGGGTTGGTACATACGATGGTTTAAATAAATACGACGGATACAGTTTTAAAATATTCAAAAACACCCTAGAAGAAGATCTTTTAACAAGTAACCGAGTAAGAGATATTGAAGAAGATAAAAAAGGAAATTTATGGATTGGTACCGATGCAGGTATAACCATTCGTAATTGCTCTACAGATACTTTTAAAAAAATATATTCAGAAAAAATTAATAATACAGGCATTAGTGGTCCTGTAATTCGAAAAATAATAGTAAATAAAGACGCTAATTCTATACTTTGTATTTCGGAGCGTAAAGGGCTTTTTATTTTTAACGAAAACTACGAGTTAGAAAAACGTATTAAAATGCCTTTTACTTTAATATCTGCTGGTGTTAGTTTGTATGATGGGGTTAAAATTGATAAAAATAATTTTGTTTTTGCATCTTCTAGAGGTCTTGTTCATTATAATGATATTACAGGTAATTTCGATTTTGTTTTAAGAAATAAAACCAATGGCATTATAACAACAAACTCAATTTGCACTGTTAATAAAAACACTTTATTAGTTACTTTAAAAAGTGGAGTAGGGTTTATTTCTTTCAAAAAAGATAAATCGAATAAATTAAAATTTAAATTAAAATCTGTTCAACTTTTAGATTACGAATTTAAAAATGCAAGAGTAGATTATAAAAATAATTTATGGTTGGCTCACTTGCATAAAGGTATAAGCGTTATTCAGTCTATTAAAACGGAATTAGACAATAAAGAACTTGTTTTGGATAAAACCCTAGAACTAAATACTGCAGCACTGCGAGCTAGTTGTTTCGAAATATCTAAAAATAGTGGCTGTTGGGCAGGTACTTTTAATAAAGGGATTTATAGGTTTGATTTAAACGAAAACCCTTTTAAAAGTTTTGATGTAGGTAAGGCAAATAAATTTGGTGTTAGAACAAGTACTGTAACCTCTGTAAGTATGTACGATAAAGATTGTGTATTTGTTTCTGTAAGTAGAGGAGGCGCATCTTTATACAATACCAAAACAAAAGCGTTTGAAGATTTACCATTTAATATTTCTAATGACGAAAGGTTAAGAACATCTTCCATGTTTGTAGATTCTAACAAAAACATTTGGATTAAGTTTGTTAGCGATGGCAATTTGTATCGTGTAAAATCGGGTACTAAAACCATTAAAAAAGTAGAGTTTGAGAATGGAGAGTTAAATGTATCGGGTAACTTTCGGTGCATAACAGAAGACAAGCAAGGTAATTTGTTTTTAGGCACAGATAAAGAACTTTACAAGGTTGTTGTTAATAATAACCAAAATGTACTTAAATTCGAAAAACTCTCTAATAACCCTTTCTTTAAAGGTAAAGAGATAGCGTTATTACGTTGTGTTTATGTCGATCCGTTATACGATTTTTTATGGATAGGAGACGATGATGATGGTCTGTATAGACTAAAAATGGCGGGTAACAAACCGTTATCTAAGCTTAAAATAGACCATTATTATAAAGATGCAAGCAAGCCACTATCTATATCTAGTAATTTTGTAACTAGTATTGTGCGTTTACCTAACGAAGAGCTTTGGGTAGGTACAGAAAGAGGAGGTGTTTGTAAAGTTGTAAACAGTGACACAGAACCAGAGTTTATAGCCTTTTCAGAGAAAAAAGGACTATCTAATAATGTGGTAAAAAGTATTGTTTACGATAATGAATACAATTTATGGATATCTACCAATATCGGACTAAATAAACTAAACACAAAAGATTTTTCTATAAGAAAATTTAATAAAGAAGATGGTTTGCCTTTTGAAGATTTCTGGTACGCTGCAGATAGATTGCCTAACGGTTACATTTTTCTTTCTGGTTTAGATGGGTTTTGCTACTTTAAACCAGAAGATTTAAACGAAGCCGAAGCGTTACCAGCCATAGAGTTTGGCGATTTTAAAGTGTTTAATAAAACTATAAAACCAAACGATACACTTGGTAATAGAGTGCTGTTTAATAAACATATATCAAATAAAAGTACGGTAGATTTAAAGCACAACGAAAATGTTTTTTCGGTAGAGGTAACATCGCTTCATTTCTCCAATCCATCCAATCATCATTTAAAGTACAAGCTTTCTCCAATAGATGGTAATTATATAAATGTGCCCTCTAATCAAAAACAAATTCAGTATAACGGTTTACAACCAGGTCGTTATATATTAAGCGTAATGGCATCAAATTCCATTAACGAATGGACAGAAGCAAAAGAGTTAATTATAAATATAAAAACACCTTACTGGAAAACAGGTTGGGCCTATTTTATCTATTTTTTATTAGCCTGTTTAATTATTTATTTGGCGTTTTCTATTATTATTAAAATTCAAAAATTAAACCATAAAGTAGAAATAGAGCAGTTAGAAATTAATAATGTAAGGCATATTAATGCAGAAAAATTACGCTTTTTTTCAAATATATCGCATGATATTAAAACCCCATTAACCTTAATTTCTGGACCGGTAGATGCTCTTTTAAATCAAATTAAACCAAATTCAGAGTATAAAGAAAAACTAGAAATTGTAAAGCGACAATCTAAAAAAATATCTCAGTTAATAGATCAGGTTCACGATTTTCAACGTACAGATGCCGAGGTGTTAAAAATGAATTATACACACTTTTATTTTAATGATTTTATAGAAGAGATAATTTCAGACTTTTCTTTTATGGCATCTACCGAAGGTAAAACTCTGGAAATTAAAAGTAAGGTTGGCAATGTGTATGTATCGGCAGATAAAATATTGCTAGAAAAAGTATTTAATAACGTTTTAAATAATGCTTTTAAGTACACTAATACTGGCGATGTTATTACCGTTAATTATGGACTTGAAGATAAAGATTTACTAGTGTCTATTTCTGATACAGGAAAAGGAATAGATGCTCATGATTTACCTCATGTTTTCGAAAGGTTTTACCAAACACATAAAAAAAACAATGTTTATTCTGGAGGCTCTGGTATTGGTTTAGCTTTTTCTAAACGTTTGGTAGAAATGCATTATGGTTACATTGATATTGAAAGCGAAATAGGAATAGGCACAACCCTTAACCTTAGATTGCCAATTGTAAAAAAAACGCCAATACAAGACGAGGAATCTTTAACAGAAAAAGGACTTTTAAAAGCCGAAAAAGAGCATGAGTCTAACACCTTGTTAATTAATAACGATAATATAGACTTTGTAAAAGTAGACGAATCGTTTGCCGAATCGGTAATCTTTTATGCCGAAGATAATGTAGATATGCGTCTTTTTGTATCGCAAACATTATCTAAGTTTTTTAAAGTAAAAATTTTTAGTAATGGACAAGAGTTAATTGATGCCATGGAAGATGAATGGCCTGATATTATAATTAGCGACTTGCTAATGCCAGAACTAAATGGCCTAGAGTTATGTAAGCTTGTTAAATCGGATGTAAAAACAAGCCATATTCCTATTGTTTTACTTACCGCTTGTGCTACCAACGACGACAGGATTCAAGGCTTAAGAGATGGGGCTGATGCTTACATAAAAAAACCATTTAATATGGAGCATTTAGTAACAAGAACAGAGGCGCTATTGCTAAATAGAAAGCAATTAAGCGAGCGTTTTAAAATAGGGATTCCGTTAACTAAAGAAAACAATAAAAATAATAGAAACGACAATGCCTTTCTAGAAAAACTATATAATTTAATGTCTGATAATCTTGATAATCAAGAATTGGATATTAACGATTTAGCTAAACAATTGTATTTAAATAGAACTCATTTTTATCAAAAAGTAAAGGTGTTAACCAACCATACGCCATTCGAGTTGTTAAAAGATTTTAGGTTAAAAAAAGCAGCAGAATTTCTTGTAGAAAAACGCTTAACTGTAAACGAAGTTTTTGTTGTTACGGGTTTTAAAAGTAGATCGCACTTTAGTAAATTGTTTAAAGATAAATACAACATAACACCAGGTAAATTTGCTGCCGATAGGCATAGTAGAGTTTAGTATTATTGTGGTGATTAATAATTTAGGTACAAATAATATTTTTTTATGATTTCATTTATAATTTCCATTCTAGTTTTAGTTATCGGCTATTTTGTTTATGGTACACTTATCGAAAAAATATTCGGTATAAAAAAAGATCGAGAAACACCAGCAATAACAAAGCAGGACAATGTAGATTTTATGCCATTACCAACATGGAAAGTGTTTTTAATTCAGTTTTTAAACATAGCAGGTTTAGGGCCAATTTTTGGAGCTATTGCAGGTGCTATGTTTGGTCCGTCTGCTTTTTTATGGATTGTATTAGGAACCATTTTTGCAGGTGCAGTGCACGATTATCTATCTGGCATGTTATCGCTAAGGCACGATGGTTTAAGTATAAGCGAAATTGTTGGCGTGTATTTAGGCCCATATTTAAAACAATTTATGCGTGTTTTTACAGTGGTTCTATTAATTTTTGTAGGAACTGTTTTTCTTGTTGGTCCTGCAAAAATTATTGATGGAATGACAAATGGCTATTTGGGCTTGTGGGGTTGGGTTACTGTAATTTTATTGTATTACGTATTGTCTACTTTATTACCTATAGATAAGTTAATAAGCAAATTATATCCTGTATTTGGAGCAGCAATGTTGTTTATGGCAATTGGATTGTTCATGACTCTAATTTTTGGTGATTATCAAATACCAGAATTGATACCAGAAAATTTGGTAAATATGAAATCTAATCCAGATGAGACACCTTTGTTTCCTATTTTGTTTGTAACTATTGCTTGTGGTGCTATTTCGGGGTTTCATGCTACCCAATCGCCATTAATGTCGCGTTGTTTAAAAAATGAAAAATATGGTAAATCCGTGTTTTTTGGAGCTATGGTTACAGAGGGTATTGTAGCGCTAATTTGGGCAGCAGCTGCAATGGCTTTTTTTGATAATGTTGAAGGCTTAAACTCTATGATGGCTAAAAATGGAAACAATGCTGCGTGGGCTGCAAACGAGATTTCTTTAAACATGTTAGGTGCTTTTGGAGGTGTTCTTGCTGTTTTGGGTATAGTTGCAGCTCCAATAACGTCTGGAGATACCGCATTTCGTTCTGCACGATTAATAGTGTCAGATATTTTTAAGTACGATCAAAAGAAAATAACAAAGAGATTATATATAAGTCTTCCATTATTTGCTATAGCTTTTGTTTTAACTCAAATAGATTTTGCTATTATTTGGAGGTATTTTGCATGGAGTAATCAAACATTAGCAACCGTTGTTTTATGGATGCTTACTGCATATCTTATTTTAGAAAAAAAGCTGTATTGGGTTACTCTTATTCCTGCTATTTTTATGACTATGGTTTGTAGTACGTATATTTTAATTGCACCAGAAGGTTTTAAAATGGAGCATAACATGGCATATATTTTAGGAGCAGTTGTTACTTTTCTTATTACCTTAATATTTTGGCTCTTTATAATTAAGAAGAAAACTAAAAAAGCGATTACAACCACATCTTAATTTTTTAAAATATTTATTTCTAGAGTTTTACGTTTTTTTTTAAATTGTGTATTAAACGTATTATTTTCTCGCTTTTGTACACCATATGTCACTTGGTAAACTGTGTCTTGCTTTACACAGGTGCACATTTTGTTTATTAGTAAACACACCAAAACTTATAGATATTAATTTCTTTGTTTTAAATCTTAATTTGAAGCTTAACTAGCTTCATTATTAACTATAACCATTAAAACTAAGAATTATGAAAACATCTTTACTTAAAAAATTAATAACTTTAATAACATGTCTAGCTGTTGGTTATTGCAACGCACAAATAACAGGGTTCGACTCTTCTGCATATGGTTTTGAATACGATACGGGATATGAAGCAACTCCAGGAGATATGGGAGTACTTTATGCTGGCGGAAGTTCTACAGGAAATATAGTTGAAGCTTGGACACAGGTAGCAGGTTTCGAACAGTCTACAGATTTTACACATAACGGAAGTAGCTATAGTATGAAAGCAAATTACGATTCTAACACTGCTGGAGACTTAGGTACCGTAAAAGCAAAACTTCAAACATATAGGTCTAATGTAAATAAAGAAGGGAATTTTGATATAGTAACAGGAACATATGTTTTATCTGTTTGGTTTTATATTACAGGCACGCCATCTGGTAATGCTAAATTTACAGCTCAAAAGGGTGGAAGTGTTCCAGCTAATAAGTTTAATGAAGCAGCTAATTTTGATTTAAGTACTGTTACTGCAGGTGTGTGGACACAAATGCAAACAGAAATTACAATAACAACAGCAGATGGAACAGAGGCGTGGAGTACTATTAATATATCAACTGTACCTTCTACAGATTGTGTTATTTACATGGATGATTTTACTATAACACAAGGTACGCTAAGTGCTCAAAAAGCAAAGGATATAAAGTTTTTAGTTTACCCAAATCCATCAACTAACAATATAAACATTACATCAAGCGAAGCTATTCAGTCTTATAAAATATTAGACATTCTAGGAAAAACTGTTGCGTCTCAAAAATATAATAAAGATGCTATTGATATTTCATCTTTAACTAAAGGAGTATACGTATTACAATTGGCATCAAAAAATGGTATTTTTTCAAAAAGAATAGTAAAAAAATAATTTTTTAAACATCATTTAAAAAGGCTTCTTTAATGTAACGATTAAAGGAGTTTTTTTGTTAGTATAGTTTTTGTGTATACCAATTGAGACACGAACGCACAAATCTTGAATTTAAGAAGACATTAGTATACTAGCGTTATTTTAATTTGGCAGAAGTGAAAAAATGTATGTGTTTAAAAATTATGAATATGAAAAATATAATTTCTCTTTTAATAGTATGGCTAACGTTATACTCTAGCTATGCACAGTCTGCAAAGCCTAATTTAATTGTTATTCAAACCGATGAGCACAATTTTAGAACATTAGGGTGTTATCGCGATTTAATGGAAGATAATCAAGCTTTTATGTGGGGCAAACAAGCAGTTGTAGAAACCCCTTTTATAGATTCTATAGCGCAAAATGGAGCAATTTGTACCAATTATTATGCTACTTCGCCTGTTTGTACACCTTCAAGAGCCTCATTTGTTTCTGGGTTGTATCCATATGCAACAGGAGCAGATAAAAATGATAATCCGCTTAAAGACGAAATAGTAACCTTTGGAGAAGTGTTAAGGCGAGAAGGTTATGCCACATCTTACGTAGGCAAGTGGCATTTAGAAGGACGATCTAAAGAAGATTTAGCAAACGATAAAAAGAGTAAAATATGTCATATCCCAGAGCGTAATTTTGGTTTTACAGATAATAGATATATGATTAATAATGGCCATTCGCCATACATAAGAACTTTAAAAGATGGATCGTTAAGGTTTGTAAATAAAATTAAAGTAGCAATCGATAGTAGCGGTAAAGCAGGAAATTTACAATACGTAACAGATTTTTTAACCGATAAGAGTTTAGAAATTTTAGAACGCGATAAAAAGCAACCATTTTGCTTAATGTTATCTATTCCAGATCCACATACGCCAAATGTAACGCGCGAACCTTATACGTCTATGTATAAAGATATGGCTTTTAATATACCCGAAACTATGCGATTAATTACCGAAATTAAACGCCCAAAATTTGGTTCTCCTAAAAATAAAAATGAAGCCAAAGAGTTTGATGTTAATTATATGCGTGGCTATTTTGGAATGGTTAAATGTATAGACGATAATGTAGGACGTATTCTTAAGTTTTTAAAAGATAATAAACTTGAAGAAAACACGATTGTTGTATTTACATCCGACCATGGCGATATGCTTTTCGAGCATAAACGAAGAAACAAAAGTGTGCCTTACGAAGCAGCAGCAAAAATACCTTTTGTAATTAAATATCCTGCAAAAATACCAGCCAAAAAGGTAGTAAGTAAGGCCTATACCACAGCCGATTTTGCACCAACAATTTTAAATTTAATGGATGCGCCAAGTATACCTAATTTACATGGTATGAATGATAGTGAAGTTTTTAAAAGTGATAAAAAAGAAATTGTTTCAAACAGAATAGTTTATACCAGAAGCCCGGGAGGTTTTATCGTTTCTGCAATTTCTAACACCCATAAACTTGTTGTGTCTAAAAGCGAAGCTCCTTGGTTGTTCGATTTGGTTAAAGATCCAGACGAGTTGTATAACATGTATTCTAAAAAAGGGTATGAGAAAATTAAAGATAAAATGGTTTCAGAATTAAAATCTCAACTAGAAGTTTTTAAAGAGCCTGGCTTAAAAAATGGATCGGGTTATATTTTTAAAAAAAAAATAAACAATTAGGTAAAACTTGATAAGTGCTTCTTGCATATAGGTAATAAACGCACGATGTTTATTGATTTGTTTATCTTTATTTACGGTATAATTTTTTTTGGATTGATACATACACTATTTGTATTGATAGGCACACAGAATTTATATTGTTAGACTAAGTTTACAATACAAATCACACTTTTTTATGAAAGACTATTTTAAAATTTTAAAGTCAACATGTTTATTTGTCGGTTTTGCATTAATGTTTTTTACTTCGTGTGAAGAAAAACAGAATGCTAAAACAGAGCAATTAAAATCATCTCCAAATATTATATTATTTGTAGCAGACGATCATGGTACAGATGCTTTAGGTTGTTATGGAAACCCAGTTATAAAAACACCAAATTTAGATAAATTAGCATCAGAAGGTGTTATGTTTACAAATGCGTATTGCACCAGTGCAAGTTGCGCAGCAAGCAGGTCTGTAATTCTTTCTGGTCTGTATGGACATGCTACAGGATCTTATGGACATGTGCACGATTATCATCACTTTAGTACGTTTGATGGTGTAAAATCTTTATCTAATAGATTGTCTGAAGCAGGATATTTAACAGCCAGAATAGGTAAATACCATGTTGCTCCAGAAAAAGTATATCTTTTTGATGAGGTTTTAGAGGCAGACCCAAGAAATACAGTAGAAATGGCAGATGCCTCAAAAAATGTTTTAAATTCAGATAAACCATTCTTTTTATATTTCTGTACAGACGATCCGCATCGTGGTCACCCATTTAAACCTGAGACTTGGGATATTCCAAATACATTTGGAAATAAAGTTGGCGGATATAAAGATGTAAATCAAGTGGTATACAATCCAGACAATGTTATTGTTCCAGATTTTTTACCAGATAACAAACAATCTAGAGAAGAAATTGCGCAATATTATCAAAGTATATCTAGAATAGATCAAGGTTTTGGTAAATTAATGAGTCATTTAAAAGATGCAGGCAAGTTATATAATACCATTGTTTTTTACATATCTGATAACGGAATGGCTTTTCCAGGAGCTAAAACAACTGTTTACGAACCAGGAATTAAATTGCCATGTATTATAAAAGACCCTACAAAGGGTAAAAAAGGATCTGTAAATCATGCTAAAATTTCGTGGGTAGATTTAACACCAACCATTTTAGAAATGGCAGAGGTAAGCTATAACCCAAAAGACTTTCACGGTAAATCATTTAATACTATTATAGATAACGAACCCAATCAAGGTTGGGACCAAATATATGCATCGCATACCTTTCACGAAATAACCATGTATTACCCAATGCGTGTATCTATCGATAAAAATTACAAACTAATCTGGAATATTGCTTACCGTTTAGATTATCCTTTTGCTTCAGATTTGTGGGCAGCATCAACATGGCAAAGTATTTATAAAAATGATATTGAATACTACGGAAAACGTAAGGTGAAAGACTACATGTTTCATCCAGAATTTGAGTTGTTTGATTTAGATAAAGATCCAGGAGAATTAAATAATCTTGCAACAAACGCAAATTTTGAAGCAGTTTTGGAAAACATGAAAAAGAAAATGAAAGCTTTTCAATTAAAAACAAAAGACCCTTGGTTAATTATGTGGGACCACGATAATTCGTTACAAGGTACGGGAGTAGATTTATAAAATGATAAAAATACAAATGATTTCAACTAAAATAAAATTTTCGATAGAGGTTATTCTTTGCGCTTTTTTTATGGCTTTTACAGCAAACGCAAAAGAGGTTATAGAAATAAAGCATGCAGAAGGAGATATGACTTCTAGGGTTAGACATGCTATTAAAAACGCAAAAGATAAAGATATTCAATTGGTGTTCCAAAAAGGTATTTATACCTTCAAGGGAGATTATGCAATTGGCAAGTATCTTTATATTACTAATCATGGAAACGGATTTAAAAAGATAATTTTTAATCTTGAAGGTTTTAACTCTGTCGAAATTAACGGGCAAGGTTCAGAGTTTATTTTTCATGGCGCATTAGCTCCTTTTGTATTCGAAGATTGTAATAATATTAGTGTTACTAACTTAACAATAGATTGGGATATTCCATTTGCCTTTCAAGGCGATGTTATGGCGGTTAATAAAAAGGAAAGCTACATAGATATAAAACCTTATACAGATGGTTTTTCGTGGGAATTAAAGAAAGGAAAAATTGTTTTTCCTGCCATAGATGGTTTTGAGTACGCCAATTTAGGGAGCACACTACCGCATAATAAAGAGACAAAGGCTGTAGACTTTGGTGCTTGGGATATGCATTTAGAACCAAACTATGTTGAGAAAATTAAAGGTGGACAATTGCGTCTTCATCAAAAATCTATTAGACATTTTCCAAGAGTAGGTTCGGTTTTAAACTCAAAAGGAAATAGAGAATTAGATAGATATGCACCTGCTTTTTTAACAAGAAGATCTAAAAATGTACTTTTTGATAATGTTACTATTCATCATGCATTAGGTATGGGCTTTTTGTTTGAAAGAACAGATGGTATTAATATTTTAAATTCGGGAGTTTATATTAGAGAAGGATCTAATAGAATGATTTCTGCTACTGCTGATGCTACACACTTTGCAAACTGTAAAGGCAATATACTTATAGAAAATTGTAGAATAGAAGGTATGTATGATGATGGAACTAATGTGCACGGAACTTATGTAGAGGTCGATAAAATTTTAGCGAAAAACAAAGTTCGTGTGGCGCTTAAACACTTCGAGCAAATGGGCTTTGAGTTTGCAGGAAAAGGAGACGAAATTTGGTTTATTAAAAATCCTAACCCGCAAAGAGCTTCAGAAGGTGTTATTAAAGCAGTGAATGTTATTAACGAAAAGTATATAGATTTAACATTAGAAGCTAATTTACCATCAGATTTAAAACCGGGAGATATTCTTGAAAATAAAACATGGAATCCTGTTTTTACAATGCGCGGAAACACTATTAGAGATCATAGAGCAAGAAACATCATAATAAAAACACCAAAAAAGATTGTTATAGAAAACAACGACTTATCATCTATGATGTCTTCAATTATGCTAAGGGGCGAAACGTTTTTTTGGTTCGAATCTGGAAATGTAGAAGATGTATTAATTAGAAATAATCGCTTTACGCATTGTGCTTATGGAGGTGCAGAACATGCCATTTTAAAAGTATCTCCTAGATTAGGAAAATCTTTTAACCAAACAGAATTATACGATAGAAACATTGTGTTTGAAAATAATACCATTGAAACCTTTGATAATAGAATTATTTGGGCAGATAGGCTCGATGGTTTAATAGTAAGAGGAAATACAATTAAACAAACTTTTACAGAAAAACAACAGTATCCAGACGCTTATATGTTCGATTTAATTAATTGCAAGAACGTAGAAATTTATAAAAACAAATACGAAGGTAATTGCGAAAAAGTATTGAAAGCAGACAAGGTGTCAAAACAAACCTTAACGTTTAAAAAGAACAAAGGGTTTAAAAAATAGGGACTTTAATAAATAACTTAAAATGCAAAGAAGAAATTTTTTAAAAAATGCGGCAGGAGTTACGGTAGCAGCAGCAGTATTGCCATTATCGTGCAAATCTGCAGATGGTGTTATAGAAAAAGGAATTGAGGTAGGAGTAGAAGGAGCTTCTAATAATGGAGGCGAAGACCAGTGGCACCAGTTAGGTACAGGACAAAAAGTACCACACCCAGTTAGAAAAAAGATTGAAGAATTTGATGTTGTTGTTATTGGTGCAGGTATGGCAGGTATACCTGCAGCAGTAGCATCTGCTAGAAATGGAGCTAAAACAGTTTTAGTAAACGACCGCCCGGTATTAGGAGGGAATGCTTCAAGTGAAATTAGAGTTACTGTAAATGGCGTAAACCGATTATCCACAGGTTTGGCAGAACGAGAAACTGGTATTGTTGAAGAGTTACTTCTAGAAAATAGATTATATAATGCCCAAGAGTCTTATCCTATGTGGGATCATGTGGTTTACGACTATGTAACTAGAGAACCTAATTTAACGGTTATGGTTAACACATCGGCTATGGATGCCGAAATGGATGGTGATAAAATTATATCTGCTCGTTGTTGGCAATCTACCACCGAAACAGAATTTATATTTAAAGCAGATGTTTTTATAGATTGTTCTGGAGACGGGTTAATGGCAGCAAAAGCTGGAGCGCTCTATAGAACAGGTAGAGAAGGAAAAGTAGAATTTAACGAAAAATACGCTCCAGATGAAGCAGATGGTTGGCAAATGGGAGCTTCTATTTTAATGCAAGGCAGAGATTATGGTAGGCCAATGCCTTATACGCCACCGTCGTTTATGATTCCTTATAACGGGGACAATACAAAGCATAGAAAAATTAATAACTTTATTGATGGGTATTGGTGGGTAGAACTAGGTAGCGATTTTGATATTATAGATGTACAAGATGTAAACCGACATAAATTAATGGGCTATGCCCATGGTGTATGGAATTATATTAAAAATTCTGGTAAATTTCCAGAATCTGAGAATTTTGCGATAGACTGGATTGGTTCTTTTCCTGGGAGAAGAGAATCGCGTCGTTTTATAGGCGATCATGTATTATCTGAAAAAGATTTAACAGAGCATAGGCATTTTGACGATGCCATTGGTTATGGCGGTTGGTCTCTAGATGAGCATAATCCAGGAGGTATTGAAGACTTATCTAATGAACCTAGCTTTTTTCATCAAAAATTTAAAACAGTATACCAAGTACCTTTCCGAAGCTTATATTCTAAAAATATTTCTAACTTAATGTTTGCAGGTAGAAATGCAAGTTTAACTCATATTGCATTGTCTTCTACAAGAATTCAAGGTACATGTGCTTTAATGGGGCAAGCTGTAGGAACTGCAGCTACAATTTGTGTAAAGAAAGGAATTACACCAAGAGAAGTAGCCAAGAATCATATAAAAGAATTGCAGGAGCAATTAATGAGAGACGATGTTTATATTCCTAAAGTAAAGGCTAACGATCCAAAAGATTTAGCTAAAAAGGCAAGTCATATTTTTGGTTCATCAACCCAATCAGGTAATGCTAATAACCTTATTAATGGTATTTCTAGAGATATAGATGGTGAAATTAACCATTGGCAATCAGATGGGTTAAATGCTCAATTACAAATGGAATGGGATACACCTATAAAAATTTCTAGAATAGAGATTAAGTGCGACACTAATTTGCATAAAAACATAACCATGCGTAAGCAGCCTCTATCAGAATGGCTAAAAAAGAGTCATATAGATACGGTACCGCCAGAATTAATGAAAAATTTAGATGTAGAAGTGCGAGTTGGCGGAACTTGGAAAAAAGTAGGAGAGAAAACTAATAATATAGCACGTTTAATTAAATTTAATTTCGATCAAGAAAAGATAACGGCGCTAAGAATTAATTTAAAAGAAACTTACGGACACCCAAATGCTAAGTTGTTTGAAGTGCGTTGTTACGAATCGTGAATTTAAGTTTAAAAATCATATCATTTTTATTGTTTAGCTCTATTACATTAATAGAGCTAAATGGTTCTATGTGGTCTACATTTATTTTAAAAGACATAACACATAAGGTTAATATAACACATCCAGGAATTGGTAATTCTGAAACTTTAGAATATGCATTAGTAGAAGTTGAGGAAGAAAATAAGGAAACATACTTTTATATGGATGTAGAGTCTGTTGTTTGTGGTTCTAAGGAATGTAGAGTAGATATAGTAAGACTATTTTGGGATGAACTGGGGCAATTTTTAAAGTTAGAAATGCAAAACGACGCCGAGTTAGAAAAAAATGAGGGAATTTTGTTTACAAGTGACGATTACCTTAAACTCGATAATATTTTAAAAGATGTTAACTCTCCACTTCAAAATTTTTATAAAGACGAGTTAGTTAACAATTCTCATGCTAATGCAGCCGATGCTTACTCTGGAGCAACTGTTGTTATAGATAATAATGCTATTGTAGAAGGAGCTGTTTGGACCTGTTATACACTTTGGCATTGGGCAAATGGAGATGTTGTTAAACATATTATAAATATTTCAGCAAAAAAATATACTAAAGAAAAAATATTAGAACTTCTCATGTCTTCTGCTGTAGAATATAGAACTTTTGCTTTAGAGCAATGTATTAAGAACAAATGGTTAGACACAAAAACTATAAACGCTGTTATAAACCTACCTTTTAATTCTAAAAAAGAAATTCAATCGGTTTTATTGTACATAGAAAATATTAATGTTAACCATTATTATGTATCAATTAACAAGCTTTATAATATTTACAATAACGACGAAAAAGTATTACTATTAAACGCATTATTAAATACTAAACAGCCTTTGTCTCAGTCATTTTTAGAGCGCTTTAGTACACATCTTTTAAAAGAAGAGGCTTATCAAAACATAGATTTAATACTTAGGTTGTTTTCTCGTAAAAAAACACACTCATTACAAATCCATTCTAATGTTTTACGACTGTTAGAAAATAAAGATTTTTTAATTTCTAGAAACGCCTATTACTTTTTAAAAAATCAGAATTTAGATGCAAACAGTATTATGAAGATGACACAATACGAAGAAAAGCACAAATCAAAAATTTAACTTTTAGAAAAAAAAACATGTTTAAATTATATAAAATAGTAAGTGTTTTAGTTATTATATTTTGTTTTCAAAATGTACAATCTCAAAGCTTGGAGCATGCCGCAGAAGAGAAAATTAAAGTATTAGAAAAATTAATTAAGAAAGCAGATAAGAAGGGGATTGATGTTCTTAAAGAGAAAACAACAATTAGAACAGCCGAAGTGTTTTTGCAGTTTGCTAATTGGGACGAAAAAAATGTAAGCGAGAACACCAAGGCTTTTAATTTGGTGCCATCTTATAAACAACAAGCATCTAAAATGGCAGAAGAATTAGCCAATTTTGAACGAGAAGATGTTAATGTAATGTTAGAGGAATCTATTAAAACCCTAAACCTTCTTATTTCTGGAAAAATAAGGAGAAAACCAAGTCCGCATGTAGATTGGACAAAGGTTTCTGTTGATAATGATCAGTTAACGTTTAATAATCGTCCTGTTTTTTTAGCAGATTATACATGGAAACCAGATACAAAAGCGTTATCAGAATATCATGGAAATCAAGACGGATTCTTTTTAACACCATCTTACGTAACCAATGCAGATGGGGTAATTAATCGTCAAAGAATGGAGATGTTAAATTCGAAAACAGACGGTTCTTTAGGATTTATTTTTATGAACCATAAAGGCGTGCCAAAATGGTCTGAAGAAAAATATGGACCAAACTTTAGTATGCGAGAAGATACCTATACAGCTTACGATATTGATAACCCTGGAGCCAGAGAAATTCAAACAAAATTATTAAGTGCTGTAGTTCCTAAAATGGCAGGTAAAAAATTTAGTAAATTAGGGTATATGTTGTGTAACGAACCTCATTTTTATACACATAAAGATGCTAAAAAGAAGAAATTACCTTGGGCTTCTGGTGGTGTTTCTAAATTTACAATCGAAAAATTTAAAATTTGGTTAAAAGAAAAACATGGCTCTATTAACACATTAAATAGTATATGGGGAACAAATTTTGCCAGTTTTAATGCAGTACAAATAGAGATTCCTATAGACATAAGCCTTAAAGGAACACCGGTTTGGTTTGATTGGTCTGTATTTAATATGGATAGAGTAACAGATTGGTACACCTTTTTAAAATCTGAAATAATAAAACACGATGCAGATGCTAAAGTACATTTAAAAATTATGCCAAATCTTTGGACTAATAACAAGCGTGTTCATGGTATAGATCTAGAAGCTTTAACAGATTTAAGTGGCATTATAGGAAACGATTCTGGTGCGGTACATAAATACATTTGGGGTAAACCACATGAATGGGAAAAATATTATGCTTTCGAGTGGCGAGAACTTTGCATGGGATTTGATTTTATGAAATCTGTGAGTCCTAATAAAATTAATTTTAATTCAGAATTACATTACCTATCTACAGTTAGGTCTAGAAATTTATATTTAGACCCTATGTTTGCTAGGGCTTCCTTTTGGTTGGCACATTCTTACGGAATGACAGCAAGCCAAATTTGGTATTGGCCTAGAAATGCAGATGGTTCAATTTCCAAAAAAGCAAAAAATGACAAAGGTTATGCCGGTTCTAATAACCAGCAGCCTAGAGTAACAAACGAAGTTGCAATGACTCTTATCGATTTAAACGCATATGCAGAGGATATCATGTCTATGCAAAGACAACGAAAACCATTAAGGCTTTTTTATTCTAAAACATCGGCTATCAATAAAAACACGCATATGGATGATGTTTTTAAGCTGTATGAGGCTTTACATTTCGAAGGGACACCTTTGGGATTTGTTACTAAAGATATTTTAAATAAACAAAATCATAACACATGGGATGTTGTAATAATTAGTAAAACCCCTTTTGTTACAAGCCAAGAGTCAAAAGCGCTTCAAAACTATTTAGATAATGGTGGTACAGTAATTATGGATAATTTAAGTTTATTAAAAAATGAATATGGTAGGCCTAACTTAAGTTTAAAAGCATCAAAGGGAACTATTATTAAGTTAAATTCTATAGCACAAATAAAAGACAAAGCGTTATCTGTTTTAAAAGAAAGAAAATTACTTTCTGAAGTCTCTATTTTAGAAGAAAATTCGGTAGGAACCAAAGGATGTATTTGGAAAGTTGTTAAAAATACATCTGGAAATCATGTACTGTCGGTTGTTAATGTAGGTAAGTCTAATGCTACTTTAACTATTTCGTTAAACGGAAGTAATAATATATTCTGCAAAGATTTACTAAAAGGAATAGAGGTCGATTCAAATCCTACTTTAAAGCCAAATGAGTTATTTTTTGTTGAGATAAAATCAAATAAATAGTAACCTGTATAAATGAAAAAAGTAAAGTATTTTTATGTAGTTTGTTTAATACTTCTTGTTATTTCTTGTGTATCAAGTAAAAAACAAAGTTTGGCAAAAGAAGTACATGTTGTTTTATTGGGTGGTCAATCTAATATGGCTGGTCATGGAGATTATAATAAGTTAAGCGATAATGTTAAACGTAGAATTGAAGCTGTTTCTAGTCGTGTATTATTAAGCACTTCAAATAATGAACAAATAGAATCAAGACCTTTATCTTATTATATTTCTAAAGACAATAAGAAGTACGACTTTATTAAACATTTTGGTCCAGAATTATTTATAGGTTTAACTTTAGCTGAAGCAAACCCAAATCGAGAATACTTGTTAATTAAAAAAGCAGTTGGAGGTACATCATTATACGGTGCATGGAATGTTAATTGGTCTGCAGAAAAAGCAAATATATCAGAGCGCGGTGAAGCGCGTAAAGCAATGCAACTATATAGTTCTCATGTAAAGAATATCGATATTCAGCTTAATAAAATAGTAGCGTCGGGTAAATCGTATAAAATCCTTGGAATGGTGTGGATGCAAGGCGAATCAGATACAAATAAAGAACTTACAGCAACGTCTTATAGAGATAATTTATACGATTTAATAAGTGCTTATAGAACGCATTTAGGGTTAGCTAAAATGCCGTTTGTTATTGGGCAAATAAATGCTTTGCCAAGAAAATATAAAGAAGGACCAGAGTTGGTGCGATCAGCGATGCAAGAGGTTGCAAATCAAGATTTAAAAGTAAGTATTGTTAATACAACAAACGTAAAAGGATGGATGGATTATCCAAAACATAGTGATGATTTGCATTATAATTATGAAGGGCAAAAACGTTTGGGTAAAGCTTTTGCTGCTTGCTTAATGGAGTTAAACAAATAACTATTATGAAAAATCAAATAACGTTTATATTTCTCTTTCTTGTTCTATTTAGTTTTGGTCAAGAAAAAGATGTTCAAGTTATTTTATTAGCTGGACAATCTAATATGGCTGGAGCTGGTAATTATGAAGATTTAGATGTAGCAACCCTAAAAAGAATTAATGCGGTTTCTAATAGAGTGAAATTTAGCTTTAACGGGGCTTTACCTTTACCGTTGTCTTACACTAAAAATAAACCTAGCAAAAAGTATAATTTTAAAAAGCGTTTTGGCCCCGAGATTTTTATTGGTCTTACATTAGCCGAAAAGTATCCTAATAAAACGTTTTTGTTAATAAAGCGATCTCAAGGCGGAACATCTTTATATGGTGCGTGGAATCCAGAATGGGATGCCGAAAAAGCAAAATTACTTGAAAAAGGAAGTTTTAAACAAAACTTAAAACTATATAGTCTTCACATGGAAGATATTAAATCGAATTTAAAGCGTTTAGAATCTCAAGGTAAAACGTATAATATATCTGGTTTGGCTTGGATGCAAGGAGAAAATGATGCAATTCATGAAGCTTCAGTAAAAAGTTATAAAAACAATTTGTGTAAATTAATTGATGCTTATCGAATAGATTTAAATGTTTCTAAATTACCAATGGTTTTAGGGCAAATAAATTCGCGATATGGTATTGAAGGTGGTGCAGATAGAGTAAGACAGGCTATGGTAAAGTTTGTTAATCAAGATTATTATACATCTTTAATAAAAACATCTAAAGATACGGCTTGGTTAGACTACCCCAAACACAAGGATAATGTTCATTATAACACAGAGGGACAAAAAAGATTAGGTCTGGCATTTGCTAATAGACTTATAAATTTTATTGAAAATATAAAAGGTAAATAAATTTTAAATGAATAAGTATACTATAATAATATTTACGGTTCTATTGTGCTTTGTATCATGTAAAAATACAAATACACCAATAAAAGCGTCGATTAAAAAGCCTAATATCATTTTTGTTTTAGTGGATGATTTGGGGTATGCAGATGTAGGTTTCAATGGTTCGAAATGGTTTGAAACCCCTACGTTAGACGCCTTGGCAAAAGAAAGTTTAGTTTTAGATAATGCTTACATGTATCCAACATGTTCACCATCAAGAACAGCTATATTTACAGGTAAACAATCTTTTAGAACAGGTATTTATACAGTACCTGTTTTAGAGAAAGGAACAGGTCAAGAAAATATTTTTTCTCGCTGGACAGTTGGGAGAGAGCATCCTATTTATGCAGAACCTTTAGCCAAGGCTGGTTATAAATCTATTCATATAGGGAAATGGCATATTGTAGGGCCTTACCCTAAAGAAGAATTAAAAATGAAATTTCCTTTAAAGGAAAAGTTAACACAACCAGATCCTGGAGTTTACGATTGGGCAGAAATTCATAAAACACCAGAAGTGCAACAGTATTACCCAGAAGGAAGAGGGTTTATCAAGAACGTTGGAGGTACTTATAGAGGAGATCCAGCTCTTGAAGTAGGTGGTTATAAAAGTGAAACTGGGGGCTACTGGGCGCCATTTAGTAATCCGTTTATTGAGCAAAAACCAACTGATAATTGGTTAACAGATAGACTAACAGATGAGGCTATTGAATTTATGGATGTGCATAAAGAGGAACCGTTCTTAATTAATTTAGATTATTACGCTGTACATAACCCTATTCGAGCTAGAAGCGAGGAAGGGTTACAAAAGTATTTAAATAAACCAGTAGACTCTTTACTTGGGCAAGGTATGGCTCCAAAAGAAAACAGAAGAAAAAGTCATGCAGGGTACGCAACCATGGTAGAGTCTGTAGACGATAATATAAAACGTATTCTAGAGTATCTAGATAAAAGTGGTTTAAGAGAAAACACTATAATTATATTCACTTCAGATAATGGTTTTCATGGAGGACAAAGCACTAATAAGTTAATGCGAGGTGCTAAAGGTTATATTTACGAAGGCGGTATAAAAGTGCCTATGTTAATTAATTGGCCTAATAAAGTAATACCAAGGCGTAGTGATGCAGCAGTTACAGCTTTAGATGTTTTTCCAACGTTAATGGATGTCGCTGGTGTTAATAACCATAAAGGAGTGTTAGATGGAAACTCGGTTACAGAGTTATTTAAAGAGGATACAAAATTATTTAAGGAAAGACCATTATTTTGGCATGTTGCAAGTCAATATAAACACGGTACTTGCTCTGTTATTAGAAAAAATAATTATAAGTTAATTCAGTTTTTAGCCGATGGAAAACTAGAGTTGTATAATTTGAAGGATGACCCATTAGAGCGTAATAATTTATGGGAAAAGGAACCTCAAACGGCAACGCAAATGAAATTAGAATTAACAAAATGGCGTAAAGAAAATAACGTGCCTTTGCCTCCAAATTCAGTTTTAGAGTTTTAAAGATAGCCTAAGTAGATAAGAATAGATAATTATTGATTTGATTTAGATAATATAATAACGCTTTAAGCGTATTACGTTTCTAATTTTATAAAATGAAATTAACACAAGAGAGATATGAAAATTAAAAGCAATTTATTAACTCTATTAGCGCTAGGTATTTTAAGTATTAGTACAGCACAAAGCAAAAAAACGGGTAAGCCAAACATTTTATTTTGTATTGCAGATGATGCTTCTATGAAAAGTTTTGGAGCATACGGAGATAAATTTATTAATACTCCAGAAATAGATAAATTAGCAAAAGAAGGGCTTGTTTTTAATAATGCTTACAATTGTAACCCTAAATGTGCACCAGCAAGAGCTTGTATTGTAACAGGAATGTATAGTTGGCAATTAAAAGAAGCTACAAACCATTTTCCTGAGTTTCCTAGTCAATTTAAATTTTACCCTCATATTTTAATGAAAAAAGGATATAATGTGGGGTATACAGGTAAAGGTTGGGGACCAGGGAGTTATTCTGGCAATCATAATCCGGCAGGACCTGTGTTTAATACCATAAAATTAATACCGCCACATAAGGGTATTAGTGATATAGATTATGCAGCTAATTTCGATAAATTTTTAAAAGATAAAGGCGATGATAAACCATTTTGTTTTTGGTTAGGCACTAAAGAACCACATCGCTTTTATGAGCTAGATTCGTGGAAAAAAGAAGGTAAAAAACTTGGAGATGCAGAAGTGCCACCATTTTATCCAGATAATGTAACTATACGTGGCGATATCTTAGATTACGCTGTTGAGGTTGAGTGGTTTGATACTCATATTGGTAAAGCTATTAAATCTTTAGAAAAACGAGGTTTGCTTGAAAATACTTTAGTTGTTATAAGTTCTGATCATGGTATGCCATTTCCAAGAGTAAAAGGGCAGTTGTACGAAGAAGGTTTTCATGTGCCTTTAATAGTATATTGGAAAGGACAAATAAAAGCAGGACGTACCGTTAAAGATTTTGTTAGTTTTCCAGATTTGGCTCCTACTTTTCTAGACGTTGCAGGAGTAGATCTTGATGCTCAAATGACCGGGAATAGCTTTAAAGATATTTTGTTTTCTAAAAAATGTGGACAAGTAGATAAATCAAGAGATCATGTTTTACTAGGAAAAGAAAGGCATGATATAGGGCGTTCTAATGAAGATGGAACAGATTTATCGTATCCTGTAAGAGCCATAAGAAACCATAAATATTTTTATGCTCATAATATAAAACCAGAACGTTGGCCAGTAGGAAACCCTGAGTTTGGCTTAAGGAATTGTGATAATTCTCCAACAAAATCATATTTAACTCAATTAAATACTAATGATAAAGAGTATCATTTTTATGAATTAAGTTTTGCAAAACGACCAGAAGAAGAATTATATAATATTCAAAAAGATCCGCATTGTATGAATAACTTAGCAAGTAATTCTAAATACAGAAAAATTTGTGATGATTTACGTAAACAAATGGAAAAAGAGTTAATAGCTCAAGGCGACCCTAGAACACTTGGTAATGGAGATGTTTTTGATAAATACCCATATATGGGTAAACAGTTTAACTATGAAACTGGTGAAATAGAAGGGTTTAGAAAAAAGAAATAAGGTGAATTTACACAGCTTATTTCTTTTTTTTAACGATTAAATGCGCTTGCTTAACCAATCTTTTAACTCGTAAAAATTTTGCGGGGCAACACCATGTCCAACAGGAAATTCAGAATAGGTATTCTTTATTTTAAGTAGATTTAAAAATGGTGTTGTTTGTCTTGCCCAATCTACAGGTATTACTTGATCTACACTACCATGCGAACAGTAAAAATCTAAATTAGAATAATCTTGATTTTTGTTCTCAGGTAATATATCATGATTTATATAACCACTTAGGGCTACGATATTTTTAACTTTTTCTGGATATGATAACGCTACAGAATAGCTTAATATAGAACCTTGACTAAAGCCTAAAAGCGATACATTATTTTTGTTAACAGGATATTTTGTAACTATTTCGTCTATAAATTTAGCAATTAAATCTCTTGAAGAGGCAGCTTGTACGTTGTCATTCCATTTGCCTTGTTCTGCATCAAAATTAATGGCATACCAAGCATTGCCATGTGGTTGCATTGGGTAAGGAGCTCTAACAGAAATAATAAAAAGTTCTTCAGGCAATTCGTTTGCAAAAGAAAATAAATCGTTTTCGTCGCTACCGTAACCATGCATCATGATTAACAGTGGTGCATTTTCAGAAAGACTAGATTTACGAGTAACGTATTGTAGAGATAAGGATGTATTTATCATTTATTTACCTAAATTTTTAAATATTTTTTGATAAAAGGCGCCAACTAATGGCACTTCTTGAGCTTTTCTACTAATGGCGTTAGAGAATCCGTATATAAAAAGAACAGCAAAAAACAGGTAGAAACTAGAAGTTACTAGCCAACTATCAAAACTTCCAATAATATAACCTAAAGCCCAAAAAGTTAGCCATAAACCCAACGATTGTCTAATATGAAAACTAGCAAATACGCTTTGTTTATCGTCTTCATTATTTAAATAATAAGCTATAATAACTCCAATTATGGTTATATAACTTATAATGGCATTTTTTCTGCCTTTTTCTATATCTTGTTCAGTCATTTTTATAATTAAGCGTTTAAAGCAATCTGGTTGTTCGAAATAATACCGTAAACTTTGCCTTTTAAATTTTCATTTTCGAAAATGGCATTTTTCGATTTAGATACTATGTCTTTAGAGGTAAATGTGTATTTAGTATCTGGGTTAAAAAGTGTAATATTAGCTTGGTTGCCTATATTTATAGGTGTTGTATCTATACCAAACCTAGATTTACCTTTAGTTAATAGGTCTACCGTTTTTTTTATTGTAAATAACGTTTGTAGTGCTCCAAAAGCACTTTCTAAACCAATGGTTCCGTATTTTGCATGATCGAATTCTACCTTTTTATGTTCTACATCAATAGGGTTGTGGTCGCTTGTAACCATATCAATAGTACCATCTTTTAAACCTTCAATTAAGGCTAATTTATCGTCTAAGGTTCTTAGAGGAGGTAAAACTTTAAAATGCGTATTAAAATCGGTTAAAGCAGAATCTGTAAAATATAAATTGTGTATGGCCACACTACAGGTAATGTTTAGTTTTTTCTTTTTAGCGTCTCGTATTAGTTGTACAGATTTAGCTGTAGAAATGGTTGGAATATGTAGTTTCCCGCCAGTATATTCTAGTAAAAATAAATCGCGAGCTACTTGCAACTCTTCAGCCAAACAAGGGTTTCCTTTTAAACCAATATATGTGCTTACTACATTTTCGTTCATTACACCAGAACCTGCAATTTTATTTTCTTGTGGGTAAGAACAAACCAAACCATCAAAATTGCTAGCATATTGCAATGCAATTTTCATAAGGTTAGGGTTGGAAATTGGTTTTTTATAATCGTAAAAAGCTTTAGCCCCAGCAGTATTCATGTCAAAAAGTTCTGCTAAATCTTCTCCTTTACTTGCCACTGTAAGCGCACCAATAGGAATTAAGCTAACAGCATGGTTTTGGGCTTTGGCGTTTATAAACGTTATATCTGCATTTGATGCAATTACAGGGTTACTGTTGGCATTTAATCCTACTGTAGTAAAACCAGAAGCAGCTGCTGTTTTAAGTCCGTTTTTTATAGTTTCACGTTCTTCGTAACCAGGTTCTCCAAAAGAGACACTACTATCAAACCAACCTTGAGAAATGTGTAAATTCTCTAGTGTAATTTCTTGGTAATTGTTAGGGTTTTTAAGTGTGCTACCTATGTTGGTAATTATACCGTTTTCAATTAAAATATCTTGAGTTAAATTGTGAAACTCGCTTTTAGAATCTATAATTGTGGCAGACTTTATTAGTATGTTCATTTAAAGTATTTTAAGATGAGCATTTCTATAATCAGTAATACTAATGCAAAAATAACAAACCATTTCCATAGGGCGTTAATTTTTGAGTTACTTTTTATAGTATCGAATATTTTGGTAATAGAATTGCTAGAAGTAATATTTTTAAGCGCAGAAATATCGTGGTAATTTAAATTACTTTCTGTTCTATTATAATTGTAACTTACGTTTTTAATAGTTTCAGTTTTACTTTTAATAGTATAAATGCCAGATTGGTTAGGCAAATTTGTAGTTTTTATAGATACTTTGTTATTAAAATATTGTTGCATTGGTATAATATTAATGTCGTTATTAACCAATTTTAAAACGTCGTCTTGTTGTAAACTTGTAACCACATCAAAATTATTTTCTTTTCCAATATTATAATATAAAATAGGAGACTTTAAACTGTTTTTACCAATGTTGTATAAGGTTGGTACAATAAGTGGTGAATTTGTAAAATTAGAGTTTACAGAGTTTATTGCTGCTAAAAATAGGTAGGTGTTATTGCTTTGTACTAAAAATGGATTTCCGTCTTCATATTTTAAAACCGAAGATCCGTTTTTTAACGTTGTGTTAAAGTGGCTGTTTACCTTAGGATATTGAAAATTTTTAACTTCTTTTTCAAAAACATCATTATTAAAAAGAGGATGATTATAATTAATAGAGGTAATACGTTTTTCGTTTTCTACCAAACCATTTAATACTATTTGATAATTAGATAATAACCCACTGTATGAAGAAGTATTACTGGTTTTAGAAGGAATAATTACTAGGTAACCACCTTGGCTTGTAAAACCTTTTAAAGCATTTATTAGAGCGTTTGGTATGGTTTCTAATTCGTTTAAAATAATAACATGCTGCTTGTTAATTAAATTATAATTTAATTCGTTTGTTTTTGTTGCTGTATAATTAAATTCATCACTTGTATAGATGCGTTTTAAAAAGGAATGGTTAGCAGCATTAATAGATAATATATTGGTTTTTGTAGGCTTGTTTATGTTAAAAAACAAGGTGTTATCAAAGCTTAAATTAGCATCATTAATAACAACTTTTCCGTTTATAATAGTATTGGTTGGTAAAGTAAATGTGGTGTTGGCTGATTTATTTATAGATACCGATGTTTTTGCAATTAATTTGTCGTTATTGTAAAGTGAAATAGGTATATTTTCTATAGTTACGCCTGTGTTTTTAACCAATACAGTAAGCTCTGTATTTGCAGCAGTAGTTTGAGATATATAAACACTATCTATAGCTATATTATTAATATTAACAGGCTTTAACTGTATAAAATGCGATTTGTAAACAGAGTCTGGTTTAATATTAGGTAAATCGCTGTTTTTTTGAAAATCTGAAATAAAAATAATATGTTTTTTAGTATTATTTTGTTTACTAAAAAAAGTTTTAGCTTTAATAAAAGCCGATTGATATGGTATGCTGTTGGATGAAAAACCTAATTGTAATAAATCGTTTTTTAAAGATTTTATTGTTGTGTTTTTATACGTTTTATTGTTTGTTATTAATGTAAATTTATCGTTTTCTGTAACATTGCTAATTATATCTTGTATTGCACGATTTAGTAATTCGCCTTTGTTGCCTTTTGCTTGCAGGCTAAACGAGTTGTCTAAATAAATAACAGTTTCGTTTTTAGTTTTAAACGAGTTATTTTTAGATGTGTAAGGTTGTGCAAAAGCTAGTATTATAGCTGCTAAAAGTAATAACCTAACGCATAGTGTAAGCCATTTTTTTAGTTGAGCACTTTTTCTAGTTTGTAAAACAACATGCTTTAAAAAGGCAACATTGGTAAAGGCTACTTTTTCAAACTTACGCAATTGAAATAAATGAACAATTACAGGAATAAGCAGTAAAAATAAAGCGTAAAGAAGTTCGGGGTGTTTAAACTGCATGTTTTATAAGATTGAACAAATATAAATGAATTATTTTATTAATTTCAAGATATTTGGATATAGTCCGTGTGTTTTTCCTTGACTTGTTTTTATGGCAAAGAGAATGGGTAAAATGATGTTTATTAAATTAGATATTAACCAAAAGAATATTAGGAATTTAAAATTTAGAAAACTATTTGTAATATGAAATATATGTGCCACTATAAATAAAATAAGGCTTAAGTAGGTTACAGCACTCCATAAAACTTGAAAATTTAAAAGGTTTGCTCCAATAGGTTTTAAATGATTTATCTTATCTTTTTGTGTTACCCATATTATTAAAGGGATTAGAATATTGCCTAACGGAATTATAAACATAGATAAAACAGAAAGGTGTAAGCCAATTGAATAATTGGTGTTGTTTTCTTTTTTAGAATCTAGTAGGTTTTCAATATTTATATTTAAAGCATTACAAATTAAAAGTAGCGTTTTTCCCCTTGGTTCGTTTTCGTTATTTTCTATACGCTGTATGGTTCTTAAATTAACCTTAGAGGCTTCTGCTAGTTCTTCTTGTGTTAAACCTTTTCTTTTTCTAGCGTCGTTAATTTTATTTCCAATTTTATTCATAATTACTTTTTATTATTCTTTGTCAAAGTTAATTATGAAAAGGAGTTTTTGATAGCGGTTTATTAATGACATTTTTACGACATTTTTGTTTAATCTTTGTATTTGCAGCACTTAACAAAAGAAAACATAATCTTCTATATTCTTTTTATCTAAACTTTTTAAATGGTCTAAAATTTGAGATTGCTCAGTTTTATTAGCAACCGTAATTATGCTTTGCGTATTTTTATTTTTATTTAAAAAAGTAGTAGGCTTTAAAATTTTGCCATAAATATTATGACCAATTTTATTTGGGTTATCGCAAATCCATTCAAAATTAATTTTTTTATTAATTAGATACTTAGCAATTTGTTTCCCTTTTTTGCCTGCACCCCAAAGTATTAAGGTTTTATTTTTATCAAAATCTAAATCTAAAAAATAATTTAATTTTAAAGGTATAAAATGGTTTTCTGCGTAATGTTCGTCTGTTCGCGATGCACGAGAACTGTAATCGCGCCAATTATGTATTACTTCGTTGCACGAAATACATTTAAAATTGTGTTTGTAAAAACGAAAAGCTAAATCGTAATCTTCAGGGTATGTGTTAAAATTAAAAGCTCCGCAAGCCTCTAAATCTTCTCTGTAAACCATCCAGCAAGGCGATGGAATAACACATTCTTTATAAATTTCAGAGTAATTACTTCCTGTTTTAGTTAAGTTATTAAGCCAAATCTCGTAATTTTTATAGCCATCTTTAATACCATCTTTAGAAAAATAATTAACTAAGCCCAAAGCCACATGCTGTTTTCCGTGTTTTAATAAACTGTTGGCTAAAACATTAAGTTTATTAGAGGACATAACATCGTCGCTATCCATGCGAGTAATTAATTTGCCTTTACTTGTTTTAAAAGCAAATTTTAGCGCATCAATAATACCTTTTCCGGGGTTTTTTAAAAGATTAATTCTAAGGTCTTTATCTGCTAATTTTTTAACTATAGTGTAACTAGAATCAGTAGATCCGTCGTCTACAATAAGTAATTCCCAATTAGTATAATTTTGTTTTATAATAGACGTCACACATTCAGCTATAAAATTTTCAGTATTTTTAAAAGGAATAAGAATGCTTATTAATAAGTTTTGCATGTAGCGAATATAGTAAAAACATGTTTTTAACATAACCTTAAGAAGGCAGAATGTAACATAATATTATTTTCGGCGTCACTTAGTAGATTTAAAAAAAATATATATGAATTTAAGAGTATTTGCAGCAGTATCTGCTGTGGTATTATTGGCAAGTTGTAAATCGGTAAATAAAACGAACGATTTAGCAGTTAGTACACCTATAGAAGCATCTATAGATTTAACAAGTATAACAAACGATAAAGCACCAGTGCTAATTAATCCAGGCAGATTTACAATAAATACGGTAACTTATAGATTGCCTAAAGTTATACCTGGAACTTATTCTATAAGTAATTTTGGTAAGTATGTAGAGGGTTTTAAAGCTTTTAATTACAAAGGAGAAGAGATGCCAGTTACCAAAACAGACGATAACTCTTGGGTAATAGAAAATGCTAAAAAACTAGACAAAATATCGTATTTAGTAAACGATACTTACGATATAGAAACCGAAGGCGGTATTGGCAAAGATCAGCCTTTTTCGCCAGGCGGAACCAATATAGAGCCTAGTAATTATGTGTTAAATTTACATGGTTTTATTGGTTATTTCGAGTCGTTAAAAAGTAACCAATATAAATTAGATGTTGTTGGTGCATCTAACTTTGTAAGAAGCTCTGCTTTGCCAGAAGTAGCATCGAAACTAAGTAGCGATAGTAAGGTAAAAACAACGAGCTATTTAGCTACACGATATTTCGATCTTACCGATAACCCCATGATGTATGGCGAGCTAGATTTAGAAGAGTTTATGGTTGGCAATATAAAAATTGTGTTAAGTGTATACTCGCCAAATAATGTACATAGTGCAAAATCTTTAAAAGATACCTTTTATAAAATGATGTTAGCACAAAAAGCATATTTAGGCGATATTAATAGTACGCCACGTTACGATATTTATCTGTATTTATCAGACGGAGCAGAAACTTCGCCAAAAGGTTTTGGAGCCTTAGAGCACCACACATCTACAGTTGCTGTAATGCCAGAAGCTTATCCAGCAGAAGGATTAGCAAAAAGCTTAACAGATATAATTTCTCATGAGTTTTTTCATATTGTATCGCCTTTAAGTGTACACTCTGAAGATGTACATTATTTTGATTATTACAATCCTACGTTTTCAAAGCATTTATGGATGTACGAAGGTGTTACCGAGTATTTTGCAAGTCTGTTTCAGCCTAATAAAGGTCTAGTTACAGATGCTGAATTTTATAATAAAATTATGAAAAAAATTCAAGCAGCATCAAACTTAAACGATACTATGAGCTTTACTATAATGAGCGAAAATGTATTAAAAGCACCATATAAAGATCAATATTTAAACGTATATCAAAAAGGCGCATTAATAGGTATGTGTATCGATATTTTATTAAGAGAAGAAAGTAATGGTAACCGTGGTATTTTATCTTTGATGAAAGAATTGTCGAATAAATATGGTAAAAATAAACCTTTTGAAGATGATAAACTTATAGACGAAATTGTGGCTATGACTTACCCATCTTTACGTACTTTTTTCGATGATCATGTAATTGGCGATACTCCAATTAATTATAGCACTTTTTTTGAAAAAGTAGGATTAGAAATAGGAGAGGGGAAAATAGAAACGAATTATATATTAATGAATGGAGCACCAATTGTAGATGGAGATGGGCAAAAAGGCACCATATTTTTCTCTGATATGGTAGCTCAAAATAGTTTTTGGGTAGAAAATGGAGTAAAACCAAAAGATGTTATTAAAACTGTAAATGGCACAAAACTAACCATGTTAAATGCAAACCAAGTATTGCAGGGTATATTGGGTTGGCGTGTTGGCCAAGAGGTAGAAGTTGTATTAGAACGAGATGGTAAAGATGTTGTAATTAAAACAAAAGCAACGCAACCCTATACAAAAGGCGAAGCTTTAATAGAAAAAAGTAACGCTACAGCATCTCAAATAGCTTTAAGAGAAGCTTGGTTAAGAGGTTAAAATATAATATTTTAAGATAAATATATAGCGGTTGGTAAATTAAGATTTATCAACCGTTTTTTATATCGCTAGAAAATGGTAGGTTTTACAGCAGTAGCATTTTATTAGTAAGGCATGCTAAATGCAGGAATAATAATATCTCCTAATAGGGCAAAGGGTAATTTATCGTCTGGAGAATTATAAGCGCCACCAGTAAATACAGCAACGATTTCTAATTCTGGAATAATCATAATATACTGACCTCCATTTCCTGTTGCAGTTTTAGAAATAAACACTTTTTGATTTACGTTAAAAGGAATATTCCACCACAGGTAACCATATTCAACATTAGCAATTTTGGTATTTGTTGTTGTAGATGCTTCAACCCAATTTTTTGATACAATTTGCTTTCCTTTCCAGGTACCATTATTAAGTATTAATTGCCCAATTTTAGCTAAATCTCTTGAGGTTAAATACAATCTTTTAGCAGAGGGAATAACTGCTTCTTTAGATGTGTGTCCCCAATTAGCTTGAGTTATTTGCAAAGGATTAAACAAGTATTTTTCTGCAAACTCATTTATAGTCATCCCAGAAGACTGACTAATAATTTCAGCGATTAAAACAGTTCCCATAGAACAATAGTTAGATACAGTTCCAGGTTTATTTATCAATGGCAAGTCTAGTGTGTATTGAATCCAATCTTTTTTTCTAGATACTTTATCTTCTTGTCCTTTAGATTTACTGTCCCAATCGTTACAGTCAAGTCCGCTAGACATAGTTAAAAGATTTTTTATAGTAATATTCTTTTTTCTATTGTCAAGATGTTTTTTGGGCACATGAGTTTTAAGGTATTTTAATATGGGATCGTTAATGTTTTCTATAAAGCCTTTATCAATAGCAATACCTAATAAAATAGACCTTATACTTTTGGTAACAGAGCGAATATCGTGAGGAGTTTTAGCATTATGTTTTTTAAAATATTCTTCTATAATAAGCTTGTTGTTTTTAATTAATAAAACACTATGAATTTTATTTTCTCTATTTTTTATTTGATTTAAAGCCTTAAAAATTAATGATGTATCAATATGTGTAAATTTTAAATTTTCTGTTTTCCAACCATCATTAAGTGTTTTAGGCTGCTTATATGTATAAGGGTGTTGCGCATTACAAAACGAATAAATAAAAAAAACTAGTATAGCTAAAGTGGTTGTATTTTTTTTCATAGCAACTTACATTATTATTGCACTAATATAATAAAACTAAATACTTATTATAGAGGTATTTAGTGTATGTGTTGTAAAAAGCAGTTATTTAAAATTGCCTCAATAAAAAAGCCACTTGGCGTAAGCAAAGTGGCTTTTTTTAGTGATAATTTTCTTTTTCTATTTATCTATAGATCCTAAAACTCGACTCATAAAACTATTTAAAGCTTCCTTTTTAGGAGTGCCATCTTTAGTCATTTTGTTAACCTCAATAGCACCATACATATTAGAGATTAACTCTCCAATAACATCTAGTTCTTCATCTTTTAAAGACGATACTTCAGTTAAAGCCTCAAGAGTTTCTATGGTTTCAATAACAAAATCCTCGTCATTATCTTCAATAAATTGAGTAAGATGTTTAATTACTGGCAACTTCATTTACTAAATCTTTTAAAACATCAAACTTATTAGTTTGCGTTTGGTTAACAAATGTTCCGTTTTTAAATGTAGCAAATGTTGGTAAATTATCTACAGTTGCTAGTTTTCTCGATTCTGGAAATTTTTCCGCGTCAGCGATAACAAAAGTAATAGCATCTAACTCTGAAGCTAATTTTTTTACTTTTGGTTTCATAATTCTACAGTTACCACACCAGGTAGCAGAGTATTGTACAACTACAGTGTCGTTGTTGTTTATAATTTCCTGAAGATTGTCTTGATTTAATTCTTGAACCATAATATTAGAGTTTAATACTTATTACAAGCAACAAATTGGTTTTATGTTACTTGTAATAATGTGTTATAGTTTTTAGTGAGATGCTAAATATTCGGCAGTACCTTTAGCATTTGGAGACATAGCGTCTTTTCCTTCTTCCCAGTTTGCAGGACAAACTTCTCCGTTTTTTTGTACGTGAGTTAAAGCATCAACTAAACGAATATATTCTCCAACATTTCGTCCTAATGGCATGTTATTAATACTTTCGTGTTGTACTGTTCCTTCTTCGTCAATAATATAAGTAGCTCTGTAAGTTACGTTATCGCCTTCAACTTGTACAGTTCCTGTTTCTTCATCAAAGGTTTCGTTTGTAATATCTAGAATACCTAAAATGCTAGATAAATTACGGTTGCTATCTGCTAAAATTGGGTAAGTAACACCTTCAATTCCTCCGTTATCTTTAGCTTGGCTTAACCATGCAAAGTGTACTTCTGGAGTATCACAAGATGCACCAATTACAATTGTATTTCTTTTTTCGAATTCAGGTAACGCAGCTTGAAATGCGTGTAATTCTGTAGGACAAACAAAAGTAAAATCTTTTGGATACCAAAAAAGTACTACTTTTTTCTTGTTGTTTACAGCTTCTTCAAGAACGTTTACTTTAAAGGTATCGCCTAATTCGTTCATTGCGTCAACGTTTAAATCTGGGAATTTTTTTCCTACTAATGCCATTGTTTTATATTTATGTGTTAATAATTTTATACTACAAATATAAAGCAGAAGTATAGTTTAAGTTAAAAAAGGAAATTTTAATTTTTTATTTAACGATAGATTTATGTTATAGTCTTTTTTGAAATCGATAATATAAACTTATAACTTGGTGATTTGCCTAATTTTAATGTTTAATGCAGCAAAAAGTAAAGTGGTAAAAGGGCTTAGCCAATTGAATATGGCGTAAACAAAATATTCGGCAACCCCAACGCCTAAAACACCAGATTGGTAGGCTCCACAGGTATTCCATGGAATAAGTACAGAGGTAACTGTGCCAGAGTCTTCTAGTGTTCTGCTTAAGTTTTCTGGCGCTAAACCTTTATCTTGGTATGCTTTTTTAAACATTTTACCAGGTATTACTATGGCTAAATATTGATCGGAAGCAATGGCATTTAAACCTAAACAACTTATTATGGTACTTGCAAACAAGCCAAAGATAGATGTTGCTATAGATAGTAATGCGCGTGTTATTCTTGCTAAAGCACCAATACCATCCATAATACCTCCAAATATCATGGCACAAGTAATAAGGTAAATGGTCCAGAGCATACCTTTCATACCTCCAGCAGCAAAAAGGTCGTTTAACTTTTCGTTATCTGTATTAATTTGGGTATCGCTTAAAATGGCATTAATTATTGAAGTTATTTTAGAACTGCTTAAATTATCCAAAATAATGGGTTGAAACATAAAAGCAAAAATAGCAGCTAGTAAAACACCTGTGCCTAACGCTATTAAAGGTTTTGTTTTTAGCAAAATAAGAGCAATTACTGTTGCTGGCACTAAAAATAACCAAGGTGTAATGGTAAAGGTTGTAGCTATAGTTTTTAATAAATTGCTAATATCTGCATTACCAGATGTATCTATATTAGCGCTAAAAATGGCAAAAACAATTAATGTAATTATTACTGTTGGTACAGTGGTAATAGACATGTATCTTATATGTGTAAACAAATCTGTGCCAGCCATAGCAGGAGCAAGGTTTGTTGTATCGCTTAAAGGAGACATTTTATCTCCAAAATAAGCGCCAGAAATTACTGCTCCAGCAATCATACCTGGGCTAATTCCTAAAGCACTACCAATACCAACAAGAGCAATACCAACGGTTGCCGATGTAGTCCAAGAACTACCAGTGGCAATAGATATTACAGCTGCAATAATAACAGATGCCGGTAAAAATATTTCGGGACTTAAAACTTGTAAGCCATAGTAAACCATGGCAGGAATAACACCACTAACCAACCAAGTGCCAGCTAAAGCACCAACCAAAAATAAAATGGAGATAGGTATAAATACACTTTTTAAATTCTCCCATATTTCGGTAAGCATTGTAGAGAACGATACTTTATTATAAAAACCAACAGCAGCAGCAACTATACCGCCAATTAAAAGAATAATTTGATTGGAGTATTCTCCAAATAGCTCACCACTAGCAAAAAAGATATTATAGGCTAGAAATAGCATTAGTACAATTACAGGAATAAGTGCTTCCCATATATTTAACTCTTTATTCTCTATAATGTTTTGATTATTAATACCTATTTTAGAAATGTTATTTTCGTTTTGCATTTAATGGTTTTTGATTACGTAATGTTACGATTTTCTTGTTTTTTTAGCAAGTATTATTCAAATTTTCACTTTTAGTCGATTATTAGATGTTGTTAATCTAAAAATAGTGACTAATGTTTGATTTTGAGTGTCTTAATTAAAACAACAAGTCTTTTTTTAATTATAACTATTTTTAATGAGCGCTATTTTACTTTCTCTATTGTTCGTTTTATTAATTGTTTTTTTACTTAAAAAACATATTTTTTATTTTTTTAATACTGTGGTTAAATCTGAAATAGATAGTTTGAAAGCAGTTTTTAAAAGAAATTTTGATGATGATGATGATACGATTAATATTGCTAATAACACGGATAGTGTAAATATAGAGTATCAAAAAGAAATTAATAACTGGAAACTTAAAAACAATTTGAAAACGCTGCGATATTTGTCTCAAATGGAGTTTGTTTATAAAGACCAAAACATATCAAAGGATAATTTTCAAAAATATAAAGATTTAAAATTAGATTTACGTTTAAGCACGATTGACATTTCTAATAGAATTACAAAACAAGGCGATAAATTAAAAGAACAAAACATAATGGATAAAAAAAATAGCGCCTAGCAATTTTGTTTGATATGTTGATTATAAGATATTTAGATTAGTCATGCAGGTTTTCATCATGTTGTAAGTACGTTCTATATCGGCATCTAATCCTATAGAAAAACGAATTAAGCCATCGCTTAAACCCATTTCTTTTTGTTCATCTAAAGAAATTTCTGAAGATGTAGAAGAGCCAGGTGCGCTAAACAAAGTTTTATAAAACCCTAGGCTAACAGCCAAATACCCTAAGTTTTTATCTTGCATCATTTCCATTAAAGCATTTGCTTTTTCTAAAGAGCCAACATCTATAGTTAGCATGCCTCCAAAACCGTATTCGGTATTCATCATGGTTTTATATAACTTGTGCGATGGATGCGATTGTAAGCCAGGGTAAACGGTTTTTAAACCATCGGATTCAAACTTTTGGGCTATAAAAAGAGCATTTTTACTGTGCTGTTGTATTCTAATATGTAAAGTTCTTAAGTTTTTTAAAATAGACGATGCTCTCAAACTGTCCATAGTAGAACCGAGTAGCATAGATGCACCACTGTTTACATTTCGTAAATCGTTTATAAGCTCTTGTGTGCTACAAACCACACCGCCTACAGTATCGCTAGAGCCATTAATAAACTTGGTTAAACTATGCGCAACAACATCTGCTCCTAATTTTGCAGGAGAAATAGATAAGGGCGAAAATGTATTGTCTACCACCAATTTTAAGTTGTATTTTTTTGCTAAAGCAGATAAACCAGCAATATTAGCAACTTCTAAAAGCGGATTACTAACAGATTCGCAATACAAAACCTTAGTGTTTTGAGTTATAGCAGCTTCAACAGTTTCTAAATTTGTAATATCGACAAAAGTAGTTTCAATATTAAAACGTGGTGTAAAATTTTTTAAAAAGGCATACGTTCCTCCGTAAATAGTTCTACTAGAAACAATATGATCTCCAGCTTGACAAAGCTGAAGTAAAACGGGTGTAATGGCGCCCATACCAGAAGCCGAAACATTTGCTGTTTCTGTACCCTCCATTGCTGCAAGGGCTTTGCCTAAGTATAAATTAGATGGCGATGTGTGGCGCGAGTATAAATAGCAACCATCGGCATTGCCTTCAAAAGTATCGAACATAGTTTTTGCAGATAGAAATGTATAGGTTGATGAGTCTGAAATAGAAGGGTTAACACCTCCAAATTCGCCAAAGTATTGTAAATCTTGTATGTTGTTTGCGGGTTTAAATGCCATTACGTTGCTGTTTGAGTTTTATCAAATTTCGATTATAAATGATTAAAAGTCAATAGTTAAGTGTTTTTATGGTTTATAAAACTGCATTTGTTTGATTTTTTAGATTTTTTATCAGTATTTTTGATAGTAACCTCTTTATTTAAGAAAAATTTTCGATTATGACTTTTGATGCAATAGACAAAAAATTAATTTCCTTTTTACAAGAAGACAGTAAACAAACCAATAAAGAGTTATCTAATAAATTGAATTTATCTGTTACAGCTGTTTACGAGCGTATTAAAAAACTAGAAAAAGAAAACGTTATTAATAAATATGTAGCGTTAGTTAATAAAGAAAAAGTAGACAAAGCCTTTGTAGCCTTTTGCCATGTAAAATTAACAAGGCACAGTCAAGATTACGTAGTTAAATTCGAAAAAGAGGTCGCTAACATAAATGAGGTTTTAGAGTGTTACCATTTAAGTGGCGATTACGACTATCTTTTAAAGGTGTTGGTAAAAGATATGGTTGCTTTTAGAGAGTTTATGGTTAAAAAATTAACAAATATAGATCATATAGGGAGTACACATAGTATGTTTGTAATAAACGAAGTAAAACACAGTACCGTAATAAATGTTTAATTATGAAAACATTAAAATATAAAACCGTAGAGTTTGCCATTATATTTATAATATTACCCATAAGTTTTGCTTTAAATTACGCACCGCAAATTAAATTAGGGATTGGTTTAACTGGTTTTGTATACATTATTTATGTGCTTTTAAAAGTAGAACAGAAGAAATTTAAACTCGCTAAAAACTTAAATTTTAAAGTTTTTTTTAAACACACTTTATTAAAATTAATTGTAATTGTAGCAATAACCACTTGTTTTGTTTGGTTTACAAACCCTGCATTATTGTTTAACGTTATGCTTACTAAGCCATTACTCTGGCTGTTTATTTTGTTTTTTTACAGTTTTTTTTCTGTTTATCCGCAAGAATTAATTTATAGAACTTTTTATTTTGAGCGTTATCTGCCTATCTTTAAAAGTAAAAATGTGTTTTTAGTAATAAACGCTTTAGTGTTTTCTTTAGCTCATCTTTTATTTAAAAATATATTGGTTTTAGTACTAACCTGTATTGGCGGATTGTTGTTTGCATTAACATATTATAAAACAAAATCGACAGTATTGGTTTCTATAGAGCATGCTATTTATGGTTGTTGGTTGTTTACTGTTGGTATGGGCGATATGTTGGGGTTTCCTGCTTAAATAGGTAACGAAAACTTTATTAATTATTTTTTTTCTATTTTTAGCCTGCTATTAACCAACCAATCTCTTAAAATGAAAAAAGTAGGACTAATTCTTTTAGGCTTTATTATAGGTGCAATACTTACTTATAAATTTTGCCCAAGACCTATTGATGGACCACATGCAGTCGATACTAAATATAAGGTGCCAAAAGATACTATTAGTGTAGCTCAAGCTAAATTGTTAAGCAATAATTGGGCGAAAAATAATGATACAGAGGTCGATCCTCTTTTAGATGTAGAAGGATCAAGAAAAAAAGTACGTTCGGTATGGTGGTCTTTAAAAGAAGTTAATGAATATTTGGCTTATGCTCAAGAAAAATCAGACTCTTTGGGCTACAAAATGACAGGTATTCGTGTTTACTTGGGTAACTATGGTAAAAATGGAAAACTAGGTAAAAAGAATAGAAACACGATGTTTATAGTGCCTACAGGCCCTAAGTCTACTTCAAAAGCAAGTACATTAAATATGCTTCTCCCACCTAGTAATAGAGATATTCCTTTACCGCCTTTGAACAAAGGAACTGGAGGACAAGGTGGATATCCAGAATAATTAATGAATGAATTTTTATTAGAATATTATAATAACATTACGTTTTCTGTAGAAATTTTGGCTGCTGTTACAGGTTTAATACTTTATAAAAAGTATAAGTTAACTGCTGCTAAATATTTTATATGGTTTTTGGTATACCTTTCTATTTGTGATTTTTCAAATTCTTACGTTCATTATATATATAATGATGGTTTTTTTAGTTTTTTAAAGGACACTGTTTTTGTTTGGAATTATTGGTGGGCTACCTTGTATTGGGATATTGCTGCTATTATTTTTTTTGCATTTTACTATTTTAGAATTCTAAAAAAAAATACATTTAAAATTATTATAAAAGTTAGTGCTATTATATTTTTATTATTTTCCATTATTTATATAATTCTTAATTGGGATGCTTATTTTGTTAGCTTTTTTCCAATAATTAGTATTTTAGGAGCTATAATTATATTCTTCTGTTCTGTTTTTTATTTTATTGAAATATTACTAAGCGATAAAATTCTTACTTTTTATAAGTCTTTAAATTTCTATATAAGCGTTGCTATTTTCATTTGGTGGCTTATAAGTACGCCTTTAGTTTTTTATGATGTTTATAACTCAAGTAAAGATTGGAATTTTATTTTCTTGAAATGGCAAATCTATTTATTCGCTAATATTGTTATGTATTCCACGTTTACCTTTGCTTTAATATTTTGTAAACCAGAACACGATAATGTCTAGTTTACTGGTTTAATGGAAGATTTTTTATTAAAATATTATTCTATAATTACGCATTTGGTAGAGTTTATACCAGCTATAATTGGCGTATTGTTATATAAATATTATAAAAACACACCTGTTAAGTACTTTATATATTTTTTGGTATATGTTTTTTTTCTCGATTTGTTTGGGAGGTATTCATATCTTGTAATAAACGATGGTTATTTAAGTTTTTTAAGCGGTACACCTTTAGCAGCAAATTATTGGTATTTTAATTTGTTTTGGAGCGTAATTGCCATCGTCTTTTTTGTGTTTTATTATTTTAAAATAATAGAAAATAAATTATTTAAAAACGTTTTAAAATATATAGGTTTGGGGTTTATACTGTTTTCAGTATTGTACATTGTAGCAAATTTTGACGCCTTTTTTCGAAAGCATGTTTGTTTAATAGACTGCCTTGGAGCCTTGGTTTTATTAGTTTGTATAAGCTTTTATTTTTTAGAAATTTTGCAAAGTGATAAAATATTAAATATTTTAAAGTCTATTAACTTTTATTTTACTGTAGCAATTTTTATCTGGTGGCTCATTACATCACCTGTATATTTCTTTGATTATAATGGCACTAATTTAGATTGGAATTTTATCTTTTTAAAATGGCAAGTATTACTATTTGCTAATATGTTTATGTATTTAACTTTTGCCTTTGCACTAATATGGTGCAGGCCAAAGAAACCGTTGTAGTATATGCTAACATTAGTAGTTGGTTAAAAGAATAAATTTGCCATTGCAACAATACAAAACATGATATTAAAATATCTTACCGAAAATTTTAATTTTATAACCTATGGTTTAGAATTGCTAGCAGCTATAGTAGGTGCTTTTTGTTATGGAGCATATAAAAATACCACTACAAAGTGGTTTATTTATTTTTTGTTTTATGTAGTTTTTGTAGAGTGTGTTGGTGCTAGTCTTATGTATTTTAGGGCACACTCAATAATTAAGTTTATTAACCGTTTTGGTGTAAGATCTACAAGTTGGTACAATCTGTTCTGGTTTTTTGGTAGCACTTTATTCCTTTTAGTATTTTATTATAAACTAGTACAGAGCAAACTATACAAGCAGTTGTTATTAGGTTTAATGCTTGTTTTCGTTATTATTTTTGCAGGTTATACCGTGTTTAATTTTCAAGGTTTTCTTAAAAGTCACCCTTTGTTTTATTCTATGCTTTGTGCAGGTGTTATTCTTTTAAGTGTGTCTTTATATTTTATAGATTTTATAAAAAGAGATGCCATAATTAAAGCCTTTTCCACCTTTAGCTTTTACATATCTATTGTATTTTTAGTTTGGTGGATTATAATTGCACCAACATTAATTTTTAATCCTTACAATACCGAAAACGATTGGGATTTTGTTAACTTGAAGCGCAGAATATTTCTGTTTTCTAATATGTTTATGTATTTAACTTATACCTTTGCTTTAATATGGTGCAGACCAGAGCAAAAATAAATGATGATGTGTGAAAAATTTTTTGATAGAACATTATATTTTACTCACTAAAAGTTTTGAAATATTAGCTGCAATAACAGGAATTGTTGTTTACAAAAATTATAAACATTCGCCAGCTAAATATTTTATATTCTTTTTAATTTATGTTGCTTTATTAGAGCTGGTTGGTGGTTATGTAAGGCAAGTAAGACCAGATAAAAGTTTACATTTTTTAATGGGAACTTTATTCGAAAAAAACTATTGGCTTTATAATTTAGGCTGGCATCTTGGAGCTATTCTGTTTTTTGTTTTTTATTATTATAAAGTTCTAAAAACGAAGAGTTTTAAAACACTTTTAAAAAATATAGGTTATTTTTATCTCTGTTTTTCAATAGTATATATCTTTTCAAATGGGATAGATTTTTTTTACAAGTCCTTTATCATTTTAAAGGTTACAGGCGCAATAATAATCTTTACATGTTGTGCATTATACTTTATAGAACTGTTACAAAGTCAAAAGATTTTACTTTTTTTTAAATCCCTAAGTTTTTATATTACTGTTGTTATTTTAATTTGGTGGTTAATTATTACACCACTATCATTTTACGATGTTTATTACAGTTCTGTAGACCTTAGTAAACCATTTCGACATCCAGATTTTTTTGGTGATTTAAACTATGCAACATTAAAAAAACGAATTTATTTATTTTCTAATACTTTTATGTATTTAACTTATACCTTTGCTTTAATATGGTGCAGACCACAAAAAATATAGCCAGCACAGCTTCAGAACGTTATTTATTAATTTACATGATTGCTGTTTTAGTTATTGTAACAGCTTTGGTTATTTTGTTTTTTGTTGTGTTTTTAAAACGAAAAAACAAATTGTTACAAGATAAAATTAAGCAACAGCAGGCATTTGAAGCAGAAATTGTACAGGCGCAAACCGAGGCGCAGGAGCAAACCTTAAAAAATATAGGTTGGGAATTACACGATAATGTAGGCCAACTATTATCCTTTGCTAGTATGCAATTAAGCATGCTTAAAATGCAGGTAGATAAAGAAACTAAAGACAAGTTTAAAGATACAACTGCAGCGTTAAGCAATGGCTTAAAAGAAGTGCGAGCACTATCTAAAACCTTAAATAATGATGTGATTTTAAATATAGGTTTCGAAAAATCGATTACTAATGAGCTAGATCGCATGAAAAAAATGAAATTTACATCGGCTGAGCTTAAAATTATTGGTAATAAGGTTGAGTTTAACGACCGAAAACACGAAATTATTATATTTAGAATTCTTCAAGAATTTTTATCTAATTCGGTTAAATATTCTGAAGCAAAAAACATTAGCATTGCCTTAAATTATAACCCAGAAAGAATTAAAATTACAGCTACAGATGATGGTAAGGGGTTCGATATGGATAAAGTAGAAAAAGGATCTGGTTTAATAAATATGAACAGTAGAGCTACTTTAATTGGTGGCAGTTTAAGCATAAAGTCTAAGCCAGACGAAGGGGTGAAATTAATTTTAAACTACCCTTTAAAAAGGGCTTAGTTTTATTAAAAATCAATAAAATAAAATTTTAATCTAGACTTAACTTTTAGTACACATTCAACTAATACATTTGAGCCTTGCAAACTATATTATATAAATGAGCTTATTTACTATTAGTAGTCTTAAAAAGACTTTAAATCTTGAAAAATTAGGATTTATTGGTACTTTTATTACTTGGTCTGTTTTAAAAATATCTAAATTAAGTGAGATTAATAAACGATATGCTCGAAACCAACATCTTTCTTGTCAAGAATTTATAGATATAACCCTTAAAGAGTATGGTATTACTTATCGTATACCTGAAGAAGACCTAGAAAATATTCCTAAAGCGGGTGCTTTTGTATCTATATCAAATCATCCTTTTGGAGGTATAGAGGGCTTAATTATACTAAAAACATTTCATAAAGTACGTGGCGATTATAAAGCTATAGCGAATTATTTATTACAAAATTTTAAGCCTTTGCGTACTTCGATAATTGCGGTAAATCCTTTTGATGAGAAAACGAGTAGCAAATCGAGTCTTGGCGGATTAAAAGAAGCTATTTTTCATTTAAAACAAGGCAAACCTTTTGGAGTATTTCCAGCTGGAGAGGTTAGTAATATTAAAAATGGTGATACCTATGTTGATATACCATGGAACGACGGAATAATGCGTTTAATTAAAAAATCGAAAGTGCCAGTAGTTCCTTTTTATTTTCATGGTAAAAATAGCAAGTTGTTTTATCTATTAGCTAAAATTCATCCATTACTACAAACAGCCAAACTGCCTAGCGAATTGTTTTCTCAAAAAAATAAAATTATAAACATTCGTATTGGTAAGCCTATTTCTGTCGAAAAACAAGCAGCCTTTTCTAGTACAGAAGAGTATACAGCCTTTTTAAGACGAGAAACTTATACCTTGTCCAGTAGTTTTAATAAAAATCAAAAAGCAGATGAGAATGTAACATCTGCTGCGGTATTAAATAAAGAAATACTTTTTCAAAAGTAAGTAACCATTTATTTTACGCAAACCACTTAAACATGGTTTTTAGAATGCTTAATTTGCTTTTATAAGGTGCGTATCTTACAGGCGGATCTATCCAATTGCCACGTTTTATAATAGATTTTTTATGCGAAAAGGTATCGAATCCAAGTTTACCATGGTAAGCACCTAAACCACTATGGCCAACACCTCCAAAGGGTAATCTATGGTTGCCAAAATGAATGAGCACGTCGTTAATAACTCCACCACCAAAACTGTATTTTTTTATTAATTGATCGTAAAATTTAGCGTTGTTAGAAAATACGTAAAACGCAAGAGGTTTTTCAAAATGCCATACTAAGTTTTCTATATCTTTTTCGGTATTGTAGGTTAAAATTGGAAGTATAGGGCCAAATATTTCGTCTTGCATTATGGCCGAATCTAAACTAGGATTATCTATTAATGTAGGAGCAATGTAATTTTTATCTAAATCGACCTCTCCGCCAAAAACAATATTAACATCTTTTAAATACTGAGCTAAGCGTTCTGTGTTTTTTAAATTAATTATTCTCGGAAAATCTACAGAGTTTTTTGGCGTACTACTGTAATAGCTCTCAATTTGACTTTTAAGCACCTTAATAAGTGCATCTTTTACAGTCGACTTTACTATTAAGTAATCTGGAGAAATACACGTTTGACCAGCATTTAATAGCTTGCCCCAAATTAATCGTTTAGCAACAAGGTTTAAATTTACTGTATCGTCTATAATACAAGGCGATTTGCCTCCAAGTTCTAAAGTTACGGGAATTAGGTGTTTAGCAGCAGCTTTTGCTATTATTTTTCCAACGTTAACACTTCCTGTAAAAAAAATATAATCCCATCGTTTTTCTAATAACTTTGTAGATGTTTCTACATCTCCTTCAATAGAAGTAGCATGGTTTTGTTTAAAAACAGTTTGTATTATTTCTGTTATTAACTTTGAGGTGTTTGGTGTTAATTCGCTAGGTTTTAAAACCACAGTATTTCCTGCAGCAATAGCCATAATTAAGGGCTCTAAAGAAAGAAGAAACGGGTAGTTCCAGGGCGAAATAATTAATACGCTTCCATAAGGTTCTGCATAAATATAATCTCTAGAAGGAAATGTTAGTATAGATGATTGTACACGTTGCGGTTTAGCCCAGCGTTTTAAGTTTTTTATAGCTAAGTTTAATTCTGAAATCACAATTCCAAATTCACTTAAAAACGATTCAAATTCAGATTTATTAAAATCTGATTTTAAGGCATCATAAATGGCTTGTTCTTTTAAAACAATTTCAGTTTTTAAAGCTTTTAATTTTTCTAACCTAAAAGAAACATTTTTTGTTTTTTGAGATTGAAAAAAAGTATGTTGATCGGAAATGATTTGGGAGATAGAATTCAATATGTATTTTTCTTAAATATAAGAAATTAATCTAAACAAGCATCCCAAATAACATCTTTAGGTAAAGGCGCTGTAATATTTAAAGGCTCTTTTTTAACAGGATGGATAAACGAAATATGTCTTGCATGTAGGTGTATGCTAGCATCTGGATTACTTCTGTTAAAACCGTATTTTAAATCGCCTTTAATTGGACTACCAATAGAGGATAACTGTGTTCTTATTTGATGATGCCTACCGGTTTCTAAATTTATTTCTAAAAGATGATAATTATTTAAGCTTTTTAAAGTTTTGTAATGTAAAATGGCTTTTTTACTATCTTTTATTTCTTTAGAATAGGGGGTAGATTTATTATTTTTTGGATTCTTTTTTAACCAATGGATAAGCGTATCACTGTTTTTTAATGGTTTGTTTTTTACAACTGCCCAATAGGTTTTCTTAGCTTCTTTATCGACAAAAAGTTTATTAAGCCTTGGCAAAGCCTTGCTAGTTTTAGAAAAAATAACAATGCCTGTTGTTGGTCTGTCTAATCTATGTACAACGCCTAAATATACATTTCCTGGTTTATTATATTTATAAGCTATATAGTCTTTAACAACCTCGCTAAGTGGTTTGTCTCCTGTTTTATCGCCTTGTACAATATCTCCAGCACGTTTATTTACAACAATAATATGATTGTCTTCGTAAAGGACCTGAAGATTATTTTTATTGGAAACTATTTTAGACATGTTAGATTTTTATACGATTATAAATCTTAGATTATTTAGTATATGCATTAAGCATTTAGTTTAAATTTAAACGTGTTAACTATTTTAATAATTCTATAGAGAAAGTATAACCTACTTCTTTACCAAATTACCAATACGTTAAAAATGATGCTTGTAAATAAGTCTAAATAATATAATTAATACTGCTCGTTATCGTTAGGAAAATCTCTTGTTTTTACATCGTCTACATATTGCGATATAGCAGTAGTCATATCTTCATATAAATTTAAGTAACGACGTAAAAATCTAGGGTTAAACTCATGAGTCATTCCTAGCATATCATGAAGTACAAGCACTTGTCCATCAACATCATTACCAGCACCAATACCAATAATAGGAATGCTAACACTCTCTGCCACTCGTTTGGCAAGTGCAGCGGGTATTTTTTCTAAAACAATGGCAAAACAACCTACTTTTTCTAGCATTTTTGCATCTTCAATAAGGCGTTCTGCTTCCTCTTCTTCTTTAGCTCTTACGGTATAAGTTCCAAATTTGTATATAGATTGTGGTGTTAAACCAAGATGTCCCATAACAGGAATACCTGCATTTAAAATTCGCTTTATAGATTCTTTTATTTCTTTTCCTCCTTCTAATTTAACAGAATGTGCTCCGCTTTCTTTCATTATTCTAATGGCAGAACGAAGTGCTTCTTTTGGATCACTTTGGTAACTACCAAAAGGTAAGTCTACAACAACTAAACATCTGTCTATAGCTCTAATTACCGACGAGGCATGATATATCATTTGGTCTAATGTTATAGGTAATGTCGTTTCGTGACCTGCCATAACGTTACTTGCAGAGTCACCAACAAGAATAACATCTATACCAGCACCGTCTACAATTTTGGCCATGGTATAATCGTAAGCGGTTAACATAGATATTTTTTCGCCATTGGCTTTCATGTCAACCAATGTTTTTACGGTAATACGTTTATATTCTTTTTTTGCTACAGACATAGTATTTTTAATAAATTGATAGATTGTAAAAGTAATGAAATAACTAGATATGGTTAAATTTTATTTAAGTAGCTCGTAGATTGATTAGTACGTTATTTTTTAAGTTAAAAACAGCAATTAGAATATAATGAAAAGGCTTAGTTTTTAATTTTAAAGCGGAGTTTCTATTAGCAATCTGTCATGTGTACACCTACAGCTAAACCACCTTCGCTAGTTTCTTTATATTTAGAATTCATATCTTTTGCAGTTTCCCACATGGTTGCCACAACTTTATCTAAAGGTACTTTTACGTTTTTGGGGTTGGTATCTAGCGCCAATTCTGCTGCATTAATAGCTTTAATGGCTCCCATGGCATTACGTTCTATACATGGTATTTGTACAAGGCCACCAATGGGGTCGCAGGTTAAGCCTAAGTGGTGTTCCATGGCAATTTCTGATGCTACTAAAACCTGCTCTGGAGTACCTCCTAATAGTTCTGTTAATGCGCCAGCAGCCATGGCAGACGATACGCCAATTTCGGCTTGACAACCACCCATGGCTGCGCTTATAGTTGCGCCTTTTTTAAAGATGCTACCAATTTCGCCTGCGACTAGTAAGAATTTTTTAATATCATCGAAATCGCCATCGTGGTTTTCTATAACTAAATAGTACATAAGCACCGCAGGAATTACACCTGCACTGCCATTAGTCGGGGCAGTAACAACACGACCTAAAGAGGCATTTACCTCGTTAACAGCTAACGCAAAGCAACTTACCCATTTTAATATTTGTCTAAATTTAACTTCGGTATCTCGAATAGAATATAACCATTCTATAGGCGTGTTATATGGCGATGTGCCTTGTAATTTTTTATGCATATCGAAAGCACGTCTGGTTACATTTAAGCCTCCAGGAAGTTTCCCTTCTGTATGGCAACCTACGTACATGCATTCTAGCATTGTATCCCAAATGCGTTTTATTTCTAAATTTATATCTTGTTCTGTACGTAAAGATTTTTCGTTTTCTAAAACCACCTCTGATATGGATTTGTTTAACGTCGAACAATAATTTAAAAGTTCTGTGCCTTTATCTATTGGATATGGAAAAGCACGTCTTATTTTAACGTTTTTTTTGGCATTTTTACGTTTCTTTTTTACCACAAAACCACCGCCAATAGAGTAATATTTAGAAGTTCGCTTTTTTTCTCCTATGTAGTATGTAAAACTCATACCATTGGCATGAAACGGTAAAAACTCTTTGTTAAATATAATATCTAGGCTAGGAGTAAAGGGTATGTTTTTTTCGCCAGCAAAGTGTAACGTTTTGGTTTCTTTAATGGTGTTAATTAGGTGGTCTATATTTTCTGTATCGATGGTTTCTGGATCTTCTCCACTTAAGCCTAGCATTACAGCATAATCTGTAGCATGTCCTTTACCTGTTAAAGATAAAGACCCGTAAAGGTTAACCGTTATTTTGTCTACCCGCTCGAATTTCCTCGATTTTTTTAGTTTTTTTATCCAGCGTTCTGCAGCTCGCCAAGGCCCAAGTGTGTGTGAGCTAGAGGGGCCAACTCCAATTTTTAACATATCGAAAATAGAAATACACTCCATAGTTTACGCAATCGTTATAGTAAAGGGCAAATATAGATAGATTGTTTTGATTGAATTATTAATTTTATGTGAATTTATTGGAATAAAATAGAGGTGTTTTTATTACGCTAAGTTTCATGGTGTTTTAAATATAAATGTTTGTTTTTTTTAGAATGCCACAGAAGTTTTGATGTAAACACTTAACACAACACCTTTATTATGTTGCTGCGAGCTATGCGCAAAGGATTGAACGGTATGTTTGAAATCCTTTTTGTTTTTTTACAAAAAGATTGAGTAGTGAAAGCCTGACCCTTGTGGTTGCGCCCAAAATTAAATTTGTACTATACAAATGTCAGTTACTTAATTGTTTTGGTATGTAAATTTAAATTATGACGCTTTTAGCCTTTAAATATAGCTATTAAGAATAATTTGCACTTCTTGTTTTTATTAAAATATGACACTATGACATATATTTTGAGTTGGCATAAAGATTGACTTATACAACCTGAAATTAAAAATGAACACAACGTTTCTGAGAAAACAGAAATATATAAACAATAAAAAAAAAGATTATGAGTAAAATAATTGGAATCGATTTAGGAACAACCAACTCTTGCGTTTCTGTAATGGAAGGTAACGAGCCAGTTGTAATTCCAAATGCAGAGGGGAAACGTACAACACCATCTGTAATCGCTTTTGTAGAAGGCGGTGAAATTAAAGTTGGAGATCCTGCAAAACGTCAGGCTGTAACTAACCCAACAAAAACAGTTTATTCTATTAAACGTTTTATGGGTAACAAATATTCTGAGTCTAAAAACGAAGCAGAACGTGTACCTTATAAAGTAGTAAAAGGTGATAACGATACACCTCGTGTAGATATTGATGGGCGTTTATATACACCACAGGAATTAAGTGCAATGATTCTTCAAAAAATGAAGAAAACTGCTGAAGATTATTTAGGAGCAGATGTTAGTGAAGCTGTAATTACTGTACCTGCTTACTTTAACGATGCACAACGTCAAGCTACTAAAGAGGCTGGAGAAATTGCTGGTTTAAAAGTAAGACGTATTATTAACGAACCTACTGCAGCTGCTTTAGCTTATGGTATGGATAAAAAAGGTACAGACCAAAAAATAGTTGTATTTGATTTTGGTGGAGGTACGCACGATGTATCTATTCTTGAATTAGGAGATGGTGTATTTGAAGTATTATCTACAGATGGAGATACACACTTAGGTGGTGATGATGTTGATGAGAAAATTATTAACTGGTTAGCTGATGAGTTTAAGGCTGAAGAGAACATGGATTTAAGACAAGATCCTATGTCTTTACAACGTTTAAAGGAAGCTGCAGAAAAAGCGAAGATTGAATTATCGTCTTCTGCGCAAACAGAAATTAACTTACCTTATATTACAGCTACTGCTAGCGGACCAAAACACTTAGTACGTACATTAACTAAAGCTAAATTTGAGCAATTAATTGACGATTTAGTAAAACGTACTATCGAGCCTTGCCAATCTGCATTAAAAGCAGCAGGTTTATCTAAATCTGATATCGACGAAGTTATTTTAGTAGGTGGTTCTACACGTATTCCTGCTGTACAAGCTGCAGTAGAAGCATTTTTTGGAAAAGCACCAAGTAAAGGTGTTAACCCAGACGAGGTTGTATCTTTAGGAGCTGGTATTCAAGGAGGTGTTTTAACAGGAGATGTTAAAGATGTATTACTTTTAGATGTAACACCTTTATCTCTTGGTATTGAAACTATGGGTAATGTTATGACGAAGCTTATTGAGGCTAATACAACGATTCCTACTAAAAAGTCGCAAGTATTCTCTACAGCTGCAGATAACCAACCATCGGTAGAAATCCATGTATTACAAGGAGAGCGCCCAATGGCACAACACAATAAAACAATTGGTCGTTTTCATTTAAGCGATATTCCACCAGCACAAAGAGGTGTACCACAAATTGAGGTTACTTTTGATATTGATGCCAATGGTATTATTAAAGTAAGTGCCGAAGATAAAGCAACTGGTAAGAAACAAGATATTCGTATCGAAGCTTCTTCTGGTTTAACAGAGCAAGAAATTGAGCAAATGAAGGCTGATGCTGAAGCAAATGCTGAAGCAGATGCTAAAGCAGCAGAAGACGCTAAGAAATTAAACGAGGCAGATTCTATGATTTTCCAAACGGAAAAACAATTATCTGAATTTGGTGATAAATTATCTGATGATAAAAAACAGCCAATTGAAGCTGCTTTAGAAGAACTTAAAAAAGCATTCGAAACTAAAGACATCGCTGTTATAGAGCCAGCTTTAGAGAAAATAAACGAAGCTTGGAAAGTAGCTAGCGAAGAAATGTACAAAGCACAGGCAGAAGCACAAGGTGGAGCGCCAGGACCAGATGCAGCAGCAGGAGATTCTGCTCAAGCTGAAGGAGATAATGTGGAAGACGTAGATTTTGAAGAAGTGAAGTAAGTTGAGTTTCCATTTTGTTAACAAAAGGAAGTAAATTACTTATCCTGAGCATAGTCGAAGGATCTATATAATTGGCTTAAAGTTTTAATACAGAAGCTAAAAATTAAAACGCAATCATTAATTTGATTGCGTTTTTTTTTATAAAAAAATAAAAATGTAAGAATAGTATTTTAAGTATTTAGTTAAATTAGCAGAAATAAAAACTCTCAATATGAAAAAAATTACTTTATTATCCCTCTTTCTAATTACAACATTAACTAGTTTAGCACAATCTAATGCCAATTGTAGTGGTGCCACACCTTTATCTCCTGGTGTAACAGCTACAGGTAATGCTAATTCTGGCTCTCATTCAGGAATCTTCCCTTCTTGTGGTTTTGGAGCTAATGATTATTGGTATTCTTTTGTAGCCCCAGCATCTGGCGAAGTAAATGTGGTAACCAATGAAGAGTATGCTATTTATATAACTTGCCCAATAGATAATGATGACACTTCAGACAAAGAAATATTTTGTGGTAATGGTAATAACACTATTAGTTCTCTAAACAGTGGCGAAACCTATTATATACAAGTTATGCCATTGCCTATAGCTTGTAAAGGTAGTGCTTGTGGCGATTTTAATATAACAGTAACCGAAAATGCACTGTCTAATAACATTGTAGAAAATAATTTGTTTAATATATATCCAAATCCTGTGCAAGATATTTTAAGTGTAAAATCTAAAAGTAAAATAACTAGTATACAAGTATATAATGTATTAGGTAAAGTGTTATTAACGCGTACACCAAATGCACTAAATACAGAAGTAGATTTATCTAGTTTTTCAAACGGATATTACCTTCTAAGATTAAATTCTGGTAGCAAGTCTAAAATGCTAAAGGTGCTTAAAAATTAAACTAAAGACTATAGAATTATAAAAACGCAATCGTTAATTTGGTTGCGTTTTTTTATGGCATAACCCAAAGGTAGGGCTTTATACTATATTTTTTAACAGTATTGTTTGTGGCATTCTGTTTCGTAATTACGTATGGATTTTAGAAAAATAAACTGCTTAATAGTTAAAATAACTTATGTGTTAGATTTAAAAACTGTATAAATGTATTAATCTAGTTTTATTTTAATCAGGTGTGATATATGGTAGAATAAAAGAAATTATAAACATAGCTTTGCCATAAATTTATAATACAATTTTCAGGTATGGAATTAACAAAAAGCGATAAAGAATTATTAGTTGATTTAGAAAAAAAACTTCAAAAAGCAAGTAATACTTTTTTAGGCTACCCTGTTTCTAAAGATTTTAATTACGACGAAATTAACCCTTTTTTAAAATATCCAATTAACAACCTAGGAGATCCTTTTGAAGACGGAACATATAAAGTACAAACACATCAAATGGAAAAAGAGGTTATTGCCTTTTTTGCAAAAGCTTTTAGGGCAAACCCAAAAGATTATTGGGGCTATGTAACCAATGGAGGGTCGGAAAGTAATTTATACGGGTTGTATTTAGCTAGAGAATTGTATCCAAAAGCTATGGTGTATTATTCTGAATCTACCCATTATAGCATTCGAAAAAACATTCATTTATTAAACATTCCAAGTATTATTATAAAATCTCAAGATAATGGAGAAATGGATTACGAAGATTTTGAAAATACTGTAAGAATGAATCGTCATAAACCAGTTATTGTATTAGCAACTTTTGGTACTACCATGAAAGAAGCTAAAGACGATGTTTCTAAAATAAAAGCCATTTTAAAAAACTTAGCGGTACAAGACCATTATATACATTGCGATGCAGCATTATCTGGTAGTTTTGGTCCGTTTATGTCGCCAAGAATGCCTTTCGATTTTCAAGATGGCGCAGATAGTATTTCTATTAGCGGACATAAATTTATAGGCTCACCTATACCAACAGGAGTATTAGTTGCAAAGCGGTCTAATAGAGATAGAATAGCTAAAGGGATATCGTATATTGGCTCTTTAGACACAACCATTACAGGATCTAGAAATGGCCATTCACCTTTAATATTATGGTACGCATTAAAAACATTAGGTACAAAAGGTTTAAAAGAACGTTTTGAGCACAGTCTTGAAGTAGCCCAATATTGCGAAAAACAATTAAATAATATTGGTGTAAAAGCATGGAGAAATCCTAATGCAATTACTGTCGTTTTTCCTAAAACATCAAAATCTATAAAAAATAAATGGCAGTTAGCCACAGAAGACGATATATCTCATGTAATATGTATGCCTAATGTTACTAAATCGCAAATAGATTTATTTATTGAGGATATGAAAAATAGTAAAGAATTGGTTGAGGAAGACATTGATTTTGATGTTGCATTCTTATAAAGAAAAATTATATTGATAATTGGGTATTATTTTAGATTAACAGATTAGGATTCAATCAAAACAAGTATTTTTGCACAAATTCTATTCATGTCATTTTCAGCACATATAAAATCAAATTTAAAGCCAAAACGATTAGCAGTTAAGTTAAACTCCAAAGGCGAACAGTTTGTAGTACAAGGGCATCCATGGGTGTTTTCTAATAATATTACAAAAATAAATGATGATGCAAAATCTGGAGATTTGGCTATTATCTTTGGTAAAAATAAAAATAGAGTTGTAGGTTTGGGCTTGTATGATGCAAACTCACCCATACGAATTAAAATGCTTCATAGCAGCCCAGAAAAAGTAGAGATTAATGCTGCATTTTTTCAAAATAAAATAAAAGAAGCCTACAAAAAAAGACAAAGTTTATTAAAAACAAACACCAATAGTTACCGTTTGCTTTTTGGCGAAAACGACGGTTTTCCTGGACTTATTGCCGATGTTTATGCTAAAGTATTGGTTGTTAAAATATATTCTGAAATATGGTTGCCTTATTTAGAAACTATAATTCCTAGTTTGCAAGTAACTGCGCAAGCTAAAACTGTAGTTGTGAGGTTAAGTCGTAGTTTAGAAAACTCGAAAGCTCATAAAATAATTAATGGCGAAGTGGTTTACGGTACATTAGAAAACGAAGTTGTTAAGTTTGTAGAGCATAACGTAAATTTTTCGGCCAATGTTATTAAAGGGCATAAAACAGGTTATTTTTTAGATCACCGTGCTAACCGAAAACAAGTAGGAGAGTGGAGTAATGGTAAAACAGTGTTAGATGTATTTAGTTATGCTGGCGGATTCTCTGTTCATGCTTTATACAATAACGCTAAAGAAGTAACTAGTTTGGATATTAGTAAACAGGCATTAGAAATTGCTGTACAAAACGGAAAACTAAATAGCTATACAGGTAAGCATAAAACCATAGCGGGTGATGCATTTAAGGAATTAAATAAATTAATAAAAAACAAAATTACCTTTGACGTTGTTGTTATAGATCCGCCTAGTTTTGCTAAACAAACCTCAGAAGTGGAATTGGCAAAAAAGAAATATGCACAACTCGCAGAATTAGGAGTAAAGCTTACATCAAAACATGGTTTACTAGTTTTGGCTTCTTGTTCGTCTAGGGTAGTTAGTCAAGCTTTTTTTGATGTGAATAGCCAAACGTTAGCCACCTCAAATAGGCCTTATAAATTAATACTTAAAACGGGCCACGATACAGATCATCCTATTGGCTTTCCAGAAGGTGCTTATTTAAAATGTGGTTACTACCGTTTTATGGATTAATCAACAATTATAAAATTTATTATGCATGCATAGTATAATTCACTATATTTGATAAATAAATTTTCTTTGTTATGTCGACTAAAATCACTCAAATTCTAAATATAAAATATCCTGTAATTCAAGCGCCAATGTTTTTAGTATCTAATACCTCTATGGTTATAGAAGCTATGAAGGGCGGTATTGCTGGTTGTATTCCTGCATTAAATTACAGAACTCTAGATGAATTGAGAGCTGCTTTAAAAGAGTTAAAAGAAGCCAAAGTAGAAGGCGGATCTTTTGGTTTTAATTTAATAGTTAACAAATCTAATTTAAAATATAAAGATCAATTAGCTGTAATATGTCAAGAAGGCTGCGATTTTATTATTACATCTTTAGGTAGTCCAGAAGAAACCATTAATCAAGCCCATAAGGCAGGTATTAAAGTGTTTTGCGATGTTACCGATTTAAAATTTGCACAAAAGGTAGAAGCTTTAGGTGCAGATGCAGCCATAGCTGTAAATAATCAAGCAGGTGGACATCGTGGAGATAAATCGCCAGAAGATTTAATAAAAGAATTGGTTGCCAATTGTAATATTCCAATAATCTCTGCTGGAGGTGTAGGTTGCAAAGCAGATATAGATAAAATGCTAGGCTATGGGGCAGAAGGAGTTTCTGTTGGAAGTCCGTTTATAGCATCTATTGAGGCTGGTGTTACCAACGAGTATAAACAGGCTTGTGTAGATTATGGAGCAAAAGATATTGTGATGACTGAGCGTATTTCTGGCACACCTTGTACAGTAATAAAAACCCCTTATGTAGAAAAAATTGGTACTAAGCAAACTTGGTTAGAGTCTGTATTAAACAAAAACAGAAAACTAAAAAAGTGGGTTAAAATGATTCGTTTTTCTATAGGTATGAATGCTACTAAAAATGCAGCAACCAAGGCAACTTATAAAACCGTTTGGGTAGCTGGGCCTAGTATAGAGTATACAACAGAAATATTGCCTGTAAAAAAAATTGTAGAGAAATTGGTTGGTTAGTTTTATGTAATATAAAAAGGCTACCTAAATTTATAATGTTAAATTGTTAAGAGTATTACATCTTTTTATAAAGAGTAATTTGTTTTATGCTGAATTACAATAATTATGAATATTTTTGATGCATACTTTTAATAACAAGCAATGAAAACCTATAAACGAATTCTTATAATTATTGTGTTTTCTCAGTTTTGTTGCACCACGCTTTGGTTTGCAAGTAATGCAGTTATAAATCAATTAATTAGTAATTTTAATTTAAGCCATAATGCTTTAGGGCATTTAACATCGGCTGTTAACTTTGGTTTTATTATTGGTACTTTGGTGTATGCTATTTTTAATTTTGCAGATCGGTTTTCGCCATCGCGTGTGTTTTTTGTAAGTGCAGTTATAGCGTCGCTTTTTAACTTGGCTTGTATTCTAGATTTTAATACATTGTCTACTTTACTGTCTTATCGCTTTGGCACTGGTTTTTTTCTGGCAGGTATTTATCCTGTGGGCATGAAAATAGCAGCAGATTATAGCGAAGCAGGCTTAGGCAAAGCACTTGGATTTTTAGTTGGTGCTTTGGTATTAGGCACTGCATCTCCTCATATTTTAAACGAATTTAGCAGTGCGTTTTCTTGGAAGTTGGTTTTTATTTTAACATCTATTTTAGCTTTATTAGGTGGGGCTTTAATGCAGTTTTTAGTGCCAAACGGACCCTATAGAAAACCTATTGCAAAAACAGATGTAAAAGCTTTTATAACTGTTTTTAAAAATACAGATTTACGAAAAGCTGCTTTTGGATACTTTGGACATATGTGGGAACTTTTTGGTTTCTGGGCTTTTATTCCTGTTATGTTAGTTTCTTTTAATACAGCTAATCCTGCTGCAGAATTAAATGTACCTGTATTATCTTTTACTATTATAGCTATGGGTACCATAGCTAGTATTGTTGGAGGTTACATATCAGAAAAAAAAGGTGTAAAAAACACAGCGCTTTTTGCTTTGGCAGCTTCTTTTTTATGTTGTTTACTTTCGCCTTTATTTTTTAGGTCGCAATCTGTATTTGCTTTTGTAATCTTTATGTGTTTCTGGGGCATGGTTGTTATTACAGATTCTCCAATGTTTTCTACACTTGTGGCAAACAGTGTATCGGCAAAAAACAAAGGAACAGCTATAACCATAGTAAATTGTATTGGCTTTGCTATAAGTATTATTAGTATTCAAATAACATCATTGCTAATAGATCTTGTTAGCTCTAGTTATGTGTATATGTTTTTAGCACTTGGCCCCTTGTTTGGTCTTTTAGCATTTAAAATAAAGAAGTTGAATAAACAGAAAGTTTAATTTACTTCATTAAATAATTCCAACTTAGTTCGTTCTTTTTGCTTAATCTAGAAGATATTTTTAAAAAAACCATAGCAGTAATAAGAGCGTCTCCGCTAGCGGTATGTCTATCTACCATATTAACATTTAGCTCTTTACATAGCTCGTCTAGCGAGTAGTTTTTTAGGTTTTCTTGGTATATTATATGTTTTGATTTTTTGTAAAGATATCCAGTATCTATAAACTTATTTTTTAATTTGCCTAAACCATGGCGTTGTAACATGGCATTAACCATATTATAATCGAACATGGCATGGTGTGCAATTAAAACATCATTCTTTATATAATTTAAAAAGAGCTTAATGGCTTCTAGCTCTTCTACTTTTTTTAAAGAGCCCGTTTTCATTAACCCATGAATTTTAACCGTTTCAGCCTTAAAAACATCTTGTTTTATATAAAGTTCAAAGCTTTTATTTACATGTATGGTTTTATTTGTTAGCGATACAGCACCAATAGAAAGTATTCTATCTAGTTTTTTATCAAAACCGGTAGTTTCGGTATCAAAAGCAATAAATCTAGAGGCTTCAATAGTGTTTTTTGTTTCGTTTTCAAAACAAGCCAAGTAATCTAACCAAAAATCGGGGTAATTTTTCTTCTTTTTACGAAACCAATTAAACTTCATTTTACATTACATTTTTTAAATCGAAACGAAATTTTAACGATTCTTGAATTTCGTTTATGGGTTTAAAGCAGCGTCTTAGCTTTAGTTTTTCTTCTTTTGTTAAAGAGGCTAGTTCAATAAATTTACCAGAGTTATCGTGCAGTAAGCCTTGTTTGGTTCTAAATTTAAGTAAGGCTTTAAAAGCATAGGCACAAGAGTCGAATAATTCTTTATTATTAGGTTCTAATTCTGCCAGTTTCTCAAAACGCTCGTAAGTACTATTTACACCTTTTATTTGCTTACTTAGTGTTAATAAACGAGCTGCATCTATTAATGGCATTAACGCTTTACTTTTTATGTTAAATAAATCTTTTTGATCGCCATTTTGCTCTACCAAAAATTGTTTAAAAAAGCCTAGAGGTGGCGGACTTTTAAGCGCATCTTTACCTAAAAACCTAAAAAATACTGTTGTATTTTTTACAGATTCGTAAATGGTATCTGTTAGCGTGTCAACAAGAGATTTATCACCATAAATGTAATTATAATCAAAGAAAATAGACGAAAGTAAAATGGCTTTTTCATTAGGGTTAAAAATCCAATCTTTAAATTGGGCTTGCCATTCAGACACAGATTTGCACCACTCTGTATTACTCGCCATCATATCGGCTTCGCAATACTCAAACCCAACCTTATTCAGGGTTTTGGTAACATGTCTGGCTAATTCTAAAAAGTAATCTTTGGTTTTTTTGTAATCAGTTTCATCAACATCATCAAAAATAAGCGCGTTGTCTTGATCTGTAAAAAGCAATTGTTCCTTTCTGCCTTGGCTACCTAAAGACATCCACGAAAAAGCAACAGGAGGCTTTGTGCTCATTTTTTTTATGCCCAAATCTATAGCACGCACATTAACAGCATCGTTAATTTTAGAAATAATGGTTACAACATGCGAAATTGGTATATTTTGTTCTAAATAACTTTTTAATAGTGTATTGGCTTTAAGTCTCGCTTTTCTTAGCGATCTTGTGGTTTTGGCACGTTTTATTTCTTTTAAAATTACAGACGGACTATTACCTAGCGTTACTAAAATATCGTGGTGTGTTAAAATACCAATTAATTTAGAGTTTGGTGTGCCATCTCTAGTAATGCATAAGTGGCCAATACTATGTTGTATCATTACCAATTGTGCATTGGCAACCGTAATATCTTTTTTTTCTGTAATAACAGGCGAAGACATAATATTAGTAACAGCTGTTTCTATAGAGAATTTACCAGTCGCAATTTTATTTTTAATATCACTATTTGTAACAATACCAACGGGATGCTTTTCTGTATTTACAACAATAATACATCCAATTTTATGTTCGCACATTTTTAAAGCAGCATCTTTTAGCGATACATTATCTAAACATGTAATAGGCGATTTTGTGTAGTCGGCTGTCTGAAAATTGCCAATATCTTGTGTTGTATTTGGTAAATAATCAACAAAAATCTTTCCGTTTTCTTCTGCAGTATAAGGGTCGTAAGTATTACTAGCAAAAGCAGTAATTAGGTATTTGTAAACCTTAACGTTATTATGTGTAACCGATTTAAAAATCTCTACCGGAATAGCATAAATTATAGATTCTTCGTTTGCGGTAGCAGTAAGTTTGTAGTTTTCTTGGGCAATAAGAGGTCTTACTCCAAAAATATCGCCAGCATCATTAATACCAACAATATGTTTGGCAGTATTTGTGTTGTGATATAAGTTTACAGCACCATTTCTAACAATATAAAAGTGCTCATGAAATCCGTCTCCTTTATTAAATAGCGCATCACCTTTTTCAAGGTAAATAATGTCAACTTGAGTAGCAATTTTTAATAAGCTTTTAGTTTCTATCATATTAAACGGTGGAAACTGTTTTAAAAAGTCTGCCACACGTTCTGCAATCGAGTTTTTCATAAAAATAAAGTACTTAGCCTATTAAAAATTACCAACCTCAAATATGTATTTATATCATTTTAAAATCTAATAATAATTCACCTTCAATAGATGCTTGTAAGTGGTCGCCTTTAAACGTTTGTCCAGCGCCTACAGCAGGAGTTCCTGTAAAAATTAAGTCGCCAGGTTTTAGGGTCATAAAAGTAGAAACAAAGCTAATAATTTCTGCAAAATTGTAAATAATATAGCTTGTGTTACCCACTTGTTTTTGCTCTCCATTAATAAGTAAATCGAAATTAATATTATTTAAATCAGGAAAAGCAGACACTGGTTTAAAGCTGGAAATAGGCGAAGCTCCATCAAAACCTTTAGCCAAAGCCCATGGTTGTTTCTTTTCTCTGCTTGCAGTAAGTACATCTTTAGCAGTATAATCTATACCAATTCCAATTTCAGATATGTAAGAGTTTGCATCTTCTAGAGCAATATCTTTCCCCGTTTTTCCTATTTTTACAACCAGCTCTACTTCGTAAATTAGTTGGTTGGTAATAGACGGAAACTCAACGTCTTTATTATCTGTAACTAAAGTAGTTTCTGGTTTTGTAAATATAAGCTGCACATCATTTTTCAATCCGCTAATTTCAGCTTTATCGCTTACGTAGTTTTTACCAATGCCAATTACTTTCATAATATTGTTTGTGTTTTAATTTGTTGTTTAGTGACTAATTTTAGATGCTAAAAGTAATGAATAAAGTGCTTTTTAGAGATGTTTTTAGTAATAATATTTGGGCATTACCCGAAAAGGGTCGGGCTTTACATTACTAGTTTTGGCTCGAAGCTGCAGCTCGCCAAAAGCTAACCATTGCAATCCCTAATGCAAAAAAAATAGTAAGTGTTTTATTTAATTTTTGCATGTCTATTTTGGTATATTTAAATTTATCTTTTTTACAAAAGTCAAATCTAAAAAAACGTTAACCTACTAAATGTCCAGATCTTAGTGTTAGTAATGTTTTTCGCTATTTTTAAATACATTGTTGCATTTAGTTGTTATTTTTTTAGTATTTCATTGATATATATTGAGCGATATTTTTCTGGATATTCTACCTGTACACCGTGCGTTCCATTTTCAAATAAAAACCATTTTTTAGATGGTGCAATAATAGAATCAAAATACATCTTTGCTACAGGTGTTTCGGTAAAATGGTCATTGTCTCCTTGTAATATATAAACGGGCACTTTCAATTCTGGTACATCACGCATTAAATTTATGCTGATAGCAGTAGATTCTAAAATTTTAGCTGCAGGGTAGTAGGATTCTGGACTATTTATCATATCAGTAAATTTTTCTTTAAACGTCAACCCATTATCTAAAAACATACTTTTAATAAAGTTAAAGTCGGTTTCTAGTTTTATTGGCGCATACTTCATTACAATTTGGCGTTCTATTTTAAAGGCTTCACTTACTGAGTTTTTTGAGTTTTTAACATAAGGTGGTCTTCCAATTTGTTTTAATTGATTGATTGAAACGGTATCATTATGTTTTTGTGATTCTGACATTGCAAACTCGTAAGACAACTCTTCTGAAAGTGATAGATTCGCCATAAGGCCACTACCAATATAGGCGTGGTATAATTCAGGTTGTTTTTTTACCATATAAGCTGCTACCGCAGTTCCCCACGATAAACCTTCGATGTAAATTTTATCTTTTTTAAAAGTCTTTTTTAAGTAATTCGAAAGTTCTAAACCATCATCTACTATATGGTTTAAGGTAATAGACGAATTTGGTATACTGTCATTATAAGCTAGTCCAGAGCCTCTTTGTTCCCAATAACATACTGTAAATATATCTTCTAAATCAATTCCTGAGAGTTTGTAAACTACAGGCAAAATTGGTGCGCCTGGTCCTCCGTGAACTATTAGTAACACAGGATTGGTTTTGTCTTTTCCTCTAATGGTAATTCTTTGTGGCACTCCATTTAAGGTTATATTCTCGTGTGTAGCTATGCTATTTGCAAGTACATTACCCTTTTTGTCTAAAAATGGTTCTTGGTTTCCAGAACTATTAATTCGTATTATTAGTAATACAATTATAATAAATGTAATAATTGCTCCTAGTAAAACCAAAATCCACTTTCCTATTTTCTTTATTATTTTCATATGTTCTTTAATTGGTTTTGTGGTTCTTTTATTATTACAACTGGTGTTGTATTATGTTATTCTTTTATACGGTTATATTTTTTTAAGGTATTAATAAGTAAATCGTGAGGTAAAGCATAGGCTTTGTTTCCATTAATTCCTTCCATAGTTTCTGCTGCTACCATTGCATTAATAATTGCTTCTTCTACAGCTTGAACAGTTGCTTCAAAAACAGGCATTAACTGGTCGTTAGGTAATGATTTAACTGTTGTGGTTTTATCTCGATTAAAAGCGTTTTTATTAGCAGTTGAGAATGCCAAAAAAATATCGCCAGAACCATTACTTCCTCGTCCGCCAACAATTCCAACACCTAACGGAATTCTTTGAGCTACTCTTTTTAATTGAAGAGGCAAAAGAGGTACATCTGTTGCTATAATTACTATAATTGATCCATCTCCTTCTTGTCTTCTTGATTTTGGTGGCGCATTAAATTTATAGTTTAAAGTGTCTTTTAATTCAGCCCCAATTGGAACTCCGGCTATTGATAAGTTTCTTTTGGCTCCGAAATTGGATTGTACAATTGCTCCAACGGTATATGCCGAATCCTTAATTTTAAAAACTCTAGAAGACGTTCCTGTTCCTCCTTTATAGCCCAAACACATCATTCCTGTTCCTCCACCAACATTTCCTTCAGCAATCTTTCCACTTGATGTGTTTTCTATAGCTTCTAATACGTGCTTTTCTTTGACGTGAAAACCATATATGTCATTTAGAAAACCATCATAAGTTTCTGCTACTACAGGATAGGTATACCACCAGTTTTCTCCATTATACCAATCTGTATCTACATACCATTTTAATACAGCGTCTCGAACAACACCAACACTATTGGTGTTTGTAATCATAATGGGCGTTTCTAAAAAACCAGATTCGGTAACCCAAGTTGTGCCCGTCATTTCTCCATTTCCGTTAAGACTATACCAATTTGCATAAACTGGACTAAATTTTTTAGCCTTTCCTCTCGGAAATATAGCTGTAACTCCTGTTCTTATAGGGCCTTTGCCAATAATATTTTCTCCTTCTCCAGAAATTATAGTGCTATAACCTACTTCAACTCCTTTTACATCTGTAATTGCATTAAATTCTCCTGTTTCACCTATAAAAGGAATACCTAAATCTCTTGCTCTTGGTTTTTGAGCATAAGATTGAGAATAAATTAGGGATACTAAAAAAATAATAAATACTCTTTTCATGTTGCTTGTTTTTAATGTGTTACAACCTTTAAGTATAAGGAAAGTTGAGTGTTTGCGTAACGAGGATTTTCCGCAAGAAAATGAGAAGTAAGCAAAGCAAATTACAAGCGTTAGGATTAAAGCTTAAAAATAGTATTTTTTTTACAAATTACTATAAAGTGGTTTTATTTTTTTAAGATTTTTATTACTTTTTAATATGCGTTTTACTATTTCTTCTATAATTTTCTTTTTTAATTATAGAGTAGAGGCGTGTTTTGTTTTTATTCCGCTAAAATTGCGTACTGATTTTTTTGAGCGATCCCTGCTGTATAACGTGTTGGTATATGAAAAGTAGCAGATTTATGGGTGCCTGTTTTCGGATTTGAAAAATGATAACGGAAAAGGACTAAACTTATGATTTAGCCCTTAACTGCTATTTTTTATATACCGTGTTGTAGGCAGTATTTTATATTTCTATAAACGGTGTGTCACTCAAACGAACTTCATGTGCAACAAATTTTCTTTTTTTCTTTTCTGCAACATCAATTATATAAACAACAATTTTCAAACTCCTGCTATCTAAAACTTTCTTCATTTTATCTCCTTCTAGGTCTTTTGGATAAATAACAATCGCTTTATTTTTTCTTAAAAAACGCCTTGTAATTGTTTTTATATCAGCTTGCTTGTCAATATCCATATCTTCAAATGACACATACCTACTTTTAATAAGTAAAAAACTTCTTTGAATTCTTTTGTTAGGATTATTTTCGTTATATATATGTACATAGCTAGTGTCTTTAGTAACTGAGTTTATAGACATTATTCTTTTTTCTAATTGTTTAGAATAGTCAAAGTAAAAATATACCGTATCTTTTCCTTTTAATGTTTTATAATTTTGCCCATTTAGGGTACAAGCCAAAAAAATAAAGCATACCAATAAGTATTTAGCTTTTTTAATCATTACAATTATTTTTTGTTACGCCTTCCGCATTAGTACCAGAATAGAAGTTATATTTATCGAATTCTAAAGTATGGTTTTTAATATTATTTTTGAAAACGGTTGTTTCGTTTAAACCGTCCATAGCTAAATATTTAAAGAAATCATTCCAATTAAAAGGCTCTGATGCATTTGTAACAGAATTATAAAAAGCATCTGCTTCCGCCTGTGTTTGGTGCTGTTCACTAATCAAGTCATTTTTTAATTGAGATATAATGTTTGCCATATTAGGAACTAAATTATTAAACATAAAATGGTGGTCGTCTTGGTTGGCAGGTTCATTAGAAAAAATGCAGCTTTTATTTTCTGAATATATTTGATTAATTAAATCATCAAGTTTCCATGCATTTATTTGTGTTAAGGTAATGGTTTCTTTACATTCCAATTGTTTTACATTTAGATAAGCGTGTATACATTCGTGCAAAATAGATTGAGCTATTTTAATGTCGGACCTAGCGCCATACCAATCTTTATTTAGTTTTATGGTTTGGTTTATTCCTATCACATTACCATTTGATACTAAATGAGATATTACTTGAGTGCTTGCTCCTTTTGTAGGTTCTAAATCTGTTGCGAATTCAAACTTTACATGTAGCCTTTCATTATCCTCAAAAACATTCTTGAATAGTTCTTTGAATTGTGGGCTTTTTAAAAGTTTATTATAAATGCATATAAATAGTGTCTTTTCATGTTCTGGGCTTGTTTCCGAAGGTTTAACAAGTTCTAAATCTACATTAAAAGGGGATGCAAAACTTTCCTCTAAATCTACTTTTTTATCTAACATCATATAGTCAATAGCACTTTTGGTAAACACTTTAGCTTCATCAGACCACATATTTGCCACTCCAAAATAATAGATTTCAAAAACAGTCGATGCATGACTGTTAATCCAGCTATCGTACAAAAGCGGTTTTAAGTTAAGTTCACTTTTTACGATATTTATCTGCATGAGCTCTTCGGCATCGAATGGCGATGGTGTTGGTGAGGTTTTCGAGCCACCTGTACCTCCATAAGTTGTACCGCCAATAGTTACTGTGGCAGTACCATCTGAACTGTTGTAGGTTTTTGTGTCACCGTTATCATAATAAACAGTTTCGCATTCTCTTGAATCTAGAACATAGCCATATACGTCTTCAAAGGTGTTACTTTCCGCATCTCTCATTCTGGAATCAATTATTCGCCATTCATAAGTGTATATACAGCGATAGTAGGACATTGTTCTTGCAAATAGTGAATTGAAAGCCAGGTCGATGGGTTTTATGGAGGTTTTCAATGACAAAGAAGTTAAATCTTTGGTTTTATACTCGTTAGCTGAGTAATCGTACTTTACTAAATAGGCATCGTATTCACCTTGGTCATTTAGTTCAAAAAGTACATTGGTCATCTTTTCGTCTGCACCCTGAACCAATGGGAAGGTATAGGAATGGTAATCGCCATATTCAATATAGGTTGCAGAATCGGTATATACCGTGAAGTCGTATTCTTTGTTATGGATGCTTTTACCAGAGTATTTAGCGGATTTGTTTTCTGAGAGATTGTCTTTAAATTCTTTTAGCTTTGAAACGAGCTTAGAATTTTTCTCAATATTTTCTTTTGAATAATACTTAAGGGTAAATGTCGGTTCTTGGTTTTCAACCTGTAAGGGCTCTTCTAAGGTATTTTCCTTTTCGCAGTTGGTCAGTAAAAGTCCTATTGCTAATAATGTCAATCCAAATTTGAGTAAGTTTTTCAGTTTGTTTTTCATGCGTTCCGTTGTTTAAAGTTAATGATTAATTTTCAATGTGTTAGCATATTGCCTACAACAACAGTATAACCACAACAGTAATAAGTACTAAAGTTTTAATCTGTACGAAAATACTATAATTGACAGAGAAAGCAAGATTTTACCTATTTTAATTATAGAGGTTAATAATCAGCTATGAAAACAATAAGTTCTCAATTTTCCTGCCATCTAAATATCTTACACGTTTATAGGTGTATTCTTCAAAAAAAAACTACTTTATCTATTATAATAAAAACTAAGTAGTATTTATTCTAGAGTTGTTGGTATTAGGGTTAAAATTATCATCGTAATACGAAATAGTCATCATATCCATAATATCGTTTCTAATCCATTTATTAGAATTTATTGCTTAGCCACCCGCTTTCGTCTTCCTGTAAAAGCTATAGCTCCCTATTAATAATTTTTAACGATTTTCTTTTCTGTGGTAACCGCATAAAATGTATTACAACGAGTGCCTTTTTTTTGTAAATAAAAAGTAAATAAGTTGTAAGCAGAAAACACTTTAAGCAGGCTAAAGTGTGTGTTTTTTCATTTTTGTTTTAAAAATGGTTTTAAGTATGTTTAACTCCTTTTTATATTTTAAGTCGGTTCTAGAAGCAAAATACAAGGTGTTACTTGTTTTAACTCTTCCTTCCCAAATCAGTTTAACTTCTTTTTTAGCTATAATATCCTCACATAAAAAATCGGGAACCAAGGCAAGTCCTTTGTCATTACTTAAACACCTAATTATAGAGCTTATATTTGGTAAAATATAATTTGGCTTAAAAGCAGGGCGTTTATTAAAATTTTCGAACCAAAACCGTCTAAAATGTTCCATATCGTTGGATGCGCTATACCATGTGTTTAATTGAAATTCTGTTTCTAAAACTTTCCAGTTTTTTGCTTGTAAATAGGTGTTAATTTTTGAGGTATCTGTATTAATGCCAGCAATTAAAATAATGCGTTCTTCAGAAAAAGCAGTGTATTCTACAAGCGATTTTTTCTCTATATGCTGTCTAGGTGTTATAACTAAATCTAGAATACCGTTGTTTAAATCTTTAATTAAATCAGAATGCGATCCAAACTTGGCTACTAAATCGAAATTTAATTTAGGTATTTCAGGCTCAATAACATGCTGAAACATTTCAGAACACATACCAATATGCAACGATGGATTTTTTTCTTGCGTTGTTTTTTTAAAATGCTGTTCTGCTATTTCTAGCGTTTTTATAGCCTCAATAATGTATTCGTATAAAAATTTACCATCTTCTGTAGGTATCATTTTTCTAGAAGTACGCTCAAATAATTTTTTTCCAACATAAGCTTCTAGGGCATTTAAATGAACACTTACGCCTGGTTGCGAGGCATACAGCGCAACCGATGCTTTTGTTAAAGTACCATTTTCGTAAATAGCTTTAAACGTTCTATACCATTCTAAATTAATCATGCTATTAAAATTTTAATACAAAGGTATTGTTTGTATTATTTTTATAATACATAAATCGCAATTACTTTTGTATAAAATTTATAATACTTAATATGAAAAATATATTTATAATTAATGGCGGACATCCTTTTGCACATTCTGGAGGTAAGTTTAACCAAACACTTTTTAATACCTCAATAGCTTATTTTGAAGGGGTAGAAGGTTTTTTGGTTAAATCGACGCAAGTAGGAGAAGAATACGACCCTAAAGAAGAAGTCGAGAAATTTAAATGGGCAGATTTAATTATATATCACACTCCAATTTGGTGGTTTCAATTACCTTTTGGTTTTAAAAAATATATAGATGTTGTTTTTACTCAAGGCCACGAAAATGGACTGTATAAAAATGATGGAAGAAGTAGATTAAACCCCGAAATAAACTATGGTACAGGAGGTTTAATGCATGGCAAAAAATATATATTAACAACAAGTTGGAATGCTCCAAAAACTGCATTTACCATCGAAGGTGAGTTTTTCGATCAAAAAAGTGTAGACGATGGTGTTATGTTTGGTTTTCATAAAATGAACACATTTACAGGCTTAGAGTTATTGGCAACACATCATTTTCACGACATAGAAAAAAATGCAGATGTACCTTTAGAATTAAAACAGTATAATACATTTTTAAATGGTATTATTTAGTTGGTAAATGGTAGTTTAAATATGAGTAACTATTGGTTTAAGACCGAGTAATTAACATTAATTTTAAATAAAAGCATAAAAAAACCACTTTGAGAAAACAAAGTGGTTTTAATAAATTAACTGTTTTAATTAAGCCTTAGCAGCTTTAACTGTAATTTTTAATTCGATATCGTCATTAATAAACTTATCGCCTAAATCTCCAAAAACAGATTTAGATTTATATTTAATATCCCATTTTGTTCTATCAATAGTAAACGTTTCACTAGTTAAAGTTAATCCGTTAGCATCGTTAGTTACAGAAACAGGAAAAGTAATATTATGCTTTATCCCTTTTATAGATAAGTTACCAGAAAGCATAGTTTTTCCTTCGGCAACTGTAGATCCTGTAATTTCGAATGCAGCATTAGGGTGTGCTTCAACATCAAAAAAATCAGCATCCTTTAAATGTCCAAGTAATTTTCCATTCATTTTGTCATCAGCGGGAATATCTTCAACAACAATAGATCCCATGTTAATTAAAAAAGAACCACTTTCTATTTTATCTCCATTGGCCGATAAAACACCATTCTCTATTTTTATAGTTCCATTATGCGATCCACCTGGTTTATTGCCTTTCCATTGTATAGAAGATGCAGCAGCGTCTGCAATATACTTTTGCGAAGCAGAGGCCTCTGTTTTAACTTCTTGAACTTCTGCTGTAGTGGCTTCTTTAGCCTTATCTTTACAGCTAACAGTAGCAATTGTTAATGCTGCTAAAGTAAAAATTGTTGTAATGCGTTTTTTCATTTTTAGGAGTTTTTGTTATTAACCGATAAAATTATAAAATATGTAGCAGTAATATGTTAAAATAAAAATAAAAAAAAATAATGACATTATGACATTTTTACAATAATGGCAGTACTTTTGCCAACTAATTTTAGTATTTGCATAAATTAAATTTAGCATGAGTAAAAAAGAAGAAAATAAAGATATAGAGAACGAGCAGGTTAATACTGCACAAACAGAAACCGCAGAAGTAGAAGAGCAGGTTGAAGAGCTTACTGTTGAAGAAAAGTTGCAAGAAGAAATAAAACAAGAAAAAGATAAGTTTTTAAGACTTTTTGCCGAATTCGAAAATTATAAAAAAAGAACATCTAAAGAGCGTATAGAATTGTTTAAAACAGCAAGTCAAGACGTCATGGTGTCAATGTTACCAGTTCTAGACGATTTTGAGCGTGCTTTAACACATATAGAAGATGATAAAGAGGCAGAAGAATTACGTAAAGGTGTACTATTAATTTATCAAAAATTAATAACAACTTTAGAGCAAAAAGGATTATCTGTAATGAAGGTAGAAAGCGGAGATGTATTTAATGCAGACAACCATGAAGCTATTACACAAATTCCTGCACCTACAGACGATATGAAAGGAAAAATTATAGATGTAGTTGAAAAGGGTTACGTATTAGGAGAAAAAGTTATTCGTTTTCCAAAAGTAGTAATCGGACAATAAAAAATAAATTTATTAAAGTCCTTTTCTTTTTTTAAGAAGGATTTAAATTCAAGACATGGCTAAAAGAGACTTTTACGAAATATTAGGTGTTAGCAAAGGCGCTAGTGGTGCCGAGATAAAAAAAGCATACCGTAAAAAAGCGATACAGTTTCACCCAGATAAAAATCCGGATGACAAAACTGCAGAAGCTAAATTTAAGGAAGCTGCAGAAGCTTACGAGATACTTAGTGACGAGAATAAAAAAGCGAGATACGACCAATATGGTCATCAAGCTTTCGAAAACGGCGGAGGCGGCGGTGGTTTCGGCGGTGGCGGAATGAATATGGATGACATATTTAGTCAGTTTGGCGATATTTTTGGTGGCGGAGGCTTCGGCGGAGGCGGTTTTGGCGGTGGCGGAGGCCAACGTCGTGTTAAAGGAAGTAATCTACGTATTCGCGTAAAATTAACTTTAGAAGAAATTGCTAACGGTGTCGAGAAAAAAATAAAAGTAAAACGTAAAATTCAAGCACCAGGAACCACTTATAAAACATGTACAACATGTAATGGTACAGGGCAAGTAACACGTATTGCAAACACTATTTTAGGTAGAATGCAAACTTCTGCACCATGTAATGTATGTGGTGGAGCAGGGCAAATAATAGATAAAAAATCTAGTGACGCAGATGCACAAGGTTTAAAAGTAGCAGAAGAAACGGTATCTATTAAAATACCAGCAGGTGTTGTTGATGGTATGCAACTTAAAGTTTCTGGAAAAGGTAACGAAGCACCAGGTAATGGTGTGTCTGGAGATCTTTTAGTAGCTATAGAAGAAATAGATCACGAAAAACTACAGCGTGAAGGCGATAATTTGCATTACGATTTGTATGTAAGCTTACCAGACGCTGTACTTGGTACATCTAAAGAAATAGATACTGTAACAGGTAAAGTGCGTATAAAAGTAGAAGCAGGTGTACAATCTGGTAAAATTTTACGCTTACGCGGAAAAGGAATACCAAGTATAAATGGATATGGTAAAGGCGATTTACTAGTACATGTAAATGTATGGACACCAAAAACATTAAGTAAGCAACAGAAAGAATTTTTTGAAAATATGAGAGAAGATGAGCATTTCGATCCAAAACCAGAAAGTTCAGATAAATCGTTTTTTGAGAAGGTAAAAGATATGTTTTCTTAAAAAACAAGCATAAAATATAAAGAATCCGTACTTGTACGGATTTTTTTATGCCAAAAACTAATTATCAAGATGTTGTCTTAATTAAGAAAAAAAAACTATATTTGGATATCGCTAAATTTATTTTAGTGATAATTTTTCTTTTTCATAGCAATTTTTTTCCCATCCTTAATTTTTTTTGAGGGTGGGTTTTGTTTTTTATAAAATATCTTAATTATTGTTGTATAATTCTAAATTAATTTTATTCAAGATCTAGAAACAAGAGAATAGTCTATCAAATTATTTCTAAAATTATGTATCAAGCACTTCGTTTCTCTTGTTCACATTTAATATATTTACACAAATAAGTACATTAAAAATTAAGAATGAGTAACTTACTGGAAGTTAACGCAGTTTCTAAAAAATTTGGAGATTTTACAGCTTTAAATAATGTGTCTTTAGCTGTGCCTAAAGGAAGTATTTACGGACTTTTAGGGCCAAACGGAGCAGGGAAAACAACACTTATAAGGATTGTAAATCAAATAACGATGCCAGATACTGGTTTTGTTAATTTAGATGGCGAGCCATTACAAGAAAAACATATAAAAGACATAGGGTATTTACCCGAAGAGCGTGGTTTGTATAAGTCTATGAAGGTAGGCGAACAAGCACTGTATTTAGCACAATTAAAGGGGCTTAGCAAAAAAGAAGCTAAAACCCGATTAAAATACTGGTTCGATCGTTTAGAAATTGGAGATTGGTGGAATAAAAAAATCCAAGAACTATCTAAAGGAATGGCACAAAAAATACAGTTTGTTGTTACGGTATTGCATCAGCCTAAATTATTAATTTTTGATGAACCTTTTTCTGGTTTCGACCCTATAAATGCTAATTTAATTAAAGACGAAATTTTAAGATTACGAGAAAATGGAGCTACTGTAATTTTTTCGACCCATAGAATGGAATCTGTAGAAGAGTTGTGCGACGATATTACTTTAATTAATAAATCGAATAAAATTTTAGATGGAAAATTAACCGATATTAAGCGTCAATATAAAACCAATACATACGAGGTAGGTATATCTACTGGTAATTTGTCTCAATTAGAACAAGACATTTCTAGTAAATTTAAAACGACACCTGCTTATTTTAAAACTTTAGGAGGCGAGTTAAAATTAAACATCAAGCTTTCTCAAACAGAAAAACCTAACGATTTGCTTCAGTATTTAACATCAAAAGGAGAAGTGTCTCATTTTGTAGAGTTAATACCAAGTGTAAACGATATTTTTATTCAAACGGTTAAGAATAATTAATTTATGAATCACTTACCACTTATTATAAAACGAGAATATTTAACTAAAGTTAAAAATAAATCGTTTATAATCATGACTTTTTTAAGTCCGATAATTATGATAGCCTTGATATCTGTTGTGTCATATTTATCTCAATTAAATAAAGATAAAGTTCGTGTAATTTCAATTTTAGACGAATCTGGTTTGGTACAAGATGCTTTTACAAGCACAGAACATGTAACTTACCACAAACTTCAAAATTTAAGCCTAGAAGAGGCTAGAGCTTTGGTTGTCGAGGCTTCAAGCTACGGTTTGTTGCATATAGAGAAAGTGTCTGGTTTAAATTCTATATCAAAACATATTAAATTTTATTCAGAAGAATCTCCATCGCCTAGTGTTATTGTAAACCTTGAAAAAATTATACAAGCAGAGCTTACAACTAAAAATAGAAAAAAATTGGGTATTGATGTCGATCAATTAGCAAAATCTAAAATAGGCATAACTATAGTTCAAGAAAATTTTGAAGGTAAAAAAACATCTAAAGAAGAAGGCTGGGTTAATTTGGCTTTTGGTGTTTTAATAGGTTACCTACTGCTAATGTTTATTGTTATATATGGTAATATGATAATGCGAAGTGTTATTGAAGAAAAAACAAGCAGAATTATAGAGGTTATTATATCGTCTGTAAAGCCTATGCAACTTATGTTAGGTAAAATTATTGGTACATCTATGGCGGGTGTAACACAGTTTATTATATGGTCTATATTGCTTAGCTTGTTATTGTTAATTGTGCCTATGTTTTTAGGTATAGATGTATCGGCTATGAATACGCCACAGCAGCAATTGCTAGAGCAAAGCATGAATAGAAGTAGTGGTAATTTAGATATGCAGGGTATTTTTATAGCTATTCAAAATTTACCATTATTAAACCTAATTATAGCTTTTATTTTGTTTTTTATTGGCGGTTATTTATTATACAGTTCGCTTTATGCTGCTATAGGCGCAGCAGTAGATAGTGAAACAGATACGCAGCAATTTATGCCTGCAATTATAATTCCATTAGTATTGGCTTTTTATGTAGGTGCTTTTACGGTAGTCGAAGATCCGCATGGCACGGTATCTACCATATTTTCTTTTGTACCATTTACATCGCCAATTGTTATGCTTATGCGAATTCCTTTTGGTGTTCCGCTTTGGCAACAATTAGTGTCGTTATTAATTTTAATAGCAACATTTATTGGTGCAGTATGGTTTGCAGCAAAAATTTACCGAGTTGGTATTTTAATGTATGGTAAAAAACCGAGTTATAAAGAACTTATAAAATGGATTAAATATTAGTATGATTCAAAATATAGACAAAATTGAAGAAGCAATAACAGAAAGTTCTATTTGGGGGCGTTTTGTAGATTTTTCTAACATACAGCTTTATGTAAACGACGATAAAACCATAAAAATAACCATAGGTTTTGTGCTTTTAGTATGTGTGTTTTTTTTACTTACCAATGTCATTCTTACTTTAGTAAAACGAATATTTACGCGTAAATTGCCAGAAGCAGATAAAGTTAAGTTTACCACAGTATTCTCCTTTTCTCGATGGCTAATTTATCTTATAGTATTATTAGTTGCTTTTAGTACTGTTGGTATAAATGTAAATGCAGTTTTGGCAGCTTCTGCAGGTTTATTAATAGGTATTGGTTTAGCTTTACAAACATTGTTTCAAGATATAATTTCGGGTATTTTTATTCTTGTAGATCAATCTGTGCATGTTGGAGATATTGTAGAGTTAGAAGGTAAGGTAGGACGTGTAGAAGAAATTAAATTAAGAACAACCAGAGCAGTAACCATAGATAATAAGGTTTTAATTATACCAAACCATTTATACCTTACTAATAGCCTTTATAATTGGACCCAAAATGGTACTACAACACGAGAGAGTGTAAAGGTTGGCGTGGCTTATGGTAGTGATGTTAATTTGGTTAAAAAGCTACTATTAGAGGCTGCTTCAAACCATGAAAAGGTACTTAATTATCCTGCGCCATATGTCTTTTTTGAAAATTTTGGAGATAGCGCTCTCGAATTTAGAATGGCTTTTACTATAAACGATAGTTTTCAAGGAGCTATTCCTAAGAGCGATATTCGTTTCGAAATAGATAGGCTGTTTAGAGCGCATAACATATCAATACCTTTTCCTCAAAGGGATATTCATATTATTCAAAAACAATCAGAATCAAAAAAATAATATGAGTTCTAGGTCTAAATATGTTTATTTTATTTTATTTTTTGTTGCACTTAGCAACTGTGCTTTTTCTCAATTAACAGATCTTGCTAGATTAGAATATTCATTTATACCTCAAAGTAATTCAGAAGATAAATATACTAGAATAAGAGCTTCGTTAAACTACCCTATAGCGCTTAAAAAAGATTCATATTTAATAGTTGGGGCAGAGTACAATAAAATTCTATTAAATTTAGAAGAAGATTATCCTTTTAATGCCAATAGTCTTAAAAATATTCATATCGTAGATTTAAATTTAGGCTATACATTTAAATGGAACGAAAAATGGAGGGTAGGTTTTAAGTTAACCCCAAGAATAGCATCAACACTAACAGATAAGATAGTGTCTGATGATATTTTTATAAACGGTGGTGTTTTGTTAATTAAAGACAGAACAAAAGAAGCATCTTTAAAACGCCCTTACCGTTTAATTTTGGGCTTAACTTACAATGCAACAACAGGTCTCCCTTTTCCGTTGCCCTTTGTTAGTTATTTTAGGCAAATAAACGATAGGTGGAGTTTTAGTGCTGGTGTACCAAAATCTAACCTAAAATACGCTATAAACACAAAGAGCAAAGTGTTGGGCTTTGTTGCCTTAGATGGGTATTTGGCACATTTACAAGAAGCAACGCTTATTAAAGATAAATACGTAGACCACGTATCACTATCTGTAATTGTAGCTGGTTTGGGATACGAATATTTATTTTCGAAACATTTGGTAGGGTATTTGTATTCAGGTTATACACTAAGATTAAATAATGTTTTAAGAAACAAAAATAGAGACGAGATTTTTAAATTAAACACTGTAAATGCGTTTTATTTAAGAACAGGAATAAAATTTAAAATATAGAAAAATGCCAAAAATATTAATTATAGAAGATGAGGCTGCTATACGTAGAGTGTTGGTTAAAATCTTATCAGAAGAAAATGATACTTACCAGGTAGAAGAAGCAGAAGATGGTTTGTCTGGAATAGATAAAATAAAAAAAGAAGACTACGATTTAGTACTGTGCGATATTAAAATGCCAAAAATGGACGGTGTTGAAGTATTAGAGGCTACAAGAAAACTTAAACCAGAAACACCAATTGTAATGATTTCTGGTCATGGCGATTTAGACACAGCAGTAAATACGATGCGTTTAGGTGCTTTTGATTACATATCTAAACCACCAGATTTAAACCGACTTTTAAACACGGTGAGAAATGCTTTAGACAGAAAAGAATTGGTTGTAGAAAATAAAATTCTGAAGAAAAAAGTAAGCAAGAAATACGAAATGATTGGAGAAAGCGAAGGTATTTCTCAAATTAAAGATATTATAGATAAAGTAGCTCCTACCGATGCTAGAGTACTAATTACTGGGCCAAACGGAACAGGTAAAGAGTTGGTGGCACACTGGTTACACCAAAAGAGCGACAGAGCGAAAGGTAATTTAATAGAGGTTAATTGTGCAGCAATACCAAGCGAATTAATAGAAAGTGAATTATTTGGACATGTTAAAGGGGCTTTTACAAGCGCAAATAAAGATAGAGCAGGTAAGTTTGAAGCAGCAAATGGAGGTACTATTTTTTTAGATGAAATAGGAGATATGAGTTTATCGGCTCAAGCAAAAGTACTTAGAGCATTGCAAGAAAGCAAAATACAACGTGTTGGTAGCGATAAAGATATTAAAGTAAACGTTCGTGTAGTTGCAGCAACCAATAAGAATTTAAAAAAGGAAATTGCAGATGGTAATTTTCGAGAAGATTTATACCATAGGTTAGCAGTAATTTTAATTAAAGTACCTGCTTTAAACGATAGGAGAGACGATATACCTTTGCTAATAAATCATTTTTCTGCAAAAATATCTAATGAACAAGGAACAGTAAAAAAAACATTTACAGACAGTGCAATAAAATTATTGCAAGATTATGATTGGACAGGTAATATTAGAGAATTAAGAAACGTTGTCGAGCGTTTAATTATTCTTGGCGGAACAGAAGTAAGCGAAGCCGATGTAAAAATGTTCGCATCAAAATAATAAAAAGCGCTCTAAATTTTTAGAGCGTTTTTTTATATCTTATTTATATAAATTTAATTGTGCTAAATACGTCGATGTTATAGTTTTAAGGCTATTAATATAATGAGCCTTTATACTTTCAATATTTTGCTTATTTAGGTCTTTTATAGTTTCAATATTATTGGTAAAGCTATAATTAGAACCACTTACTTTTAAAGTTTCGTTGTAGTTTTTAATAGTAGATGCTATTACCTTTTTGTAAGACGCTACAAGAGTTTCTTTTTCTAACAGCGTTTTTTTCTCTTCTTGCTCGGCAAGCTTTCTCTTAATTTCTTTAGCTTTTTTTTCCAAAGCTTCTTGTTGCTGTTTTAATTTTAACTGTTCGTTTTGTAAATCGTTAAGAGCAACGTTTTCTGTATCATTAGCATTATCAGTGCTTGTACTAACAGAGCATTTATCAATCTCAATAACACTTTCTTTACTAATATCTCTAGCTCGTTTTACATAAAAACGTCCATCCTCCCAAGTTTCTGCACCTTCCACTTTAGCAAGAAGTTCTATAGCTTTATCTGCAAGGTCTGTTGCGGTTTGGCAATCGCACCCACTCATGGCTTTTTTAGACAAGTTAATAGCCTCCAAAGCTCTTTGGGCAGAGTATTTTAAATGACTTACATTGTGGGAGTCGTAAGACTTTTTTACATGCGAATAACCACTAACCAAATAATAATTGGCATCATCGCAATTAGTTTGTGCATTAAGAGTTAAAAAAGACGTTAATATAAAAATTAGGTAAACATTTTTCATAAGGTTGGGGTTAAAACATAAATAGGTTATACGAAAGTATTAAAAACAATAAACATCACGATGTAGTTTGTCGAAAATATGGATTTACTATATTTATAGCATATTATTAATGTTTTGCACAAATTTCTTCCAAATGAAAAATATACAAGTCGACGATTTTAAAGTAACCACAAGTATCAATTTAAAAGATAACTTAACAAAATTCGATTTAGAAGCTCCAAAAGACGATGTAGAAGAGGCTCTTAAAAAGGTGAGTAAAAAATTAGGGAAACTACAAAACACCATGTATGCACACGGTAAATATGCGGTTTTAGTTTGTTTGCAAGGCATGGATACTTCGGGTAAAGACAGTTTAATACGCGAAGTATTTAAAGAGTTTAATGTACAAGGTATTGCTGTGCATAGTTTTAAGGTGCCTACCGAGTTAGAATTAAATCACGATTATTTATGGCGTCATTATATTGTATTGCCACAGCGCGGTAAATTTGGTGTTTTTAATAGAACACATTACGAAAACGTACTGGTAACAAGGGTTCATCCTAATTATATTTTAGGCGAAAATATACCAACTGTAAACTCGCTAGACGATATTAATGACCAATTTTGGGACAAACGTTTCGAACAAATCAATAATTTCGAAGCACATATAGCCAATAGCGGAACCATTATTTTTAAATTCTTTTTAAACCTATCTAAAGAAGAACAAAAAAACAGATTGCTTAGACGTTTAGACAAACAAGAGAAAAATTGGAAGTTTTCTCCAGGAGACTTAAAAGAGCGAAAGCTGTGGGATACCTACCAAGAATGTTACCAAGATGCTATAAATAGAACCTCTAAACCACACGCGCCATGGTACAACATTCCTGCAGACGATAAGCCTACAGCGCGCTATATTGTTGCTAAAATTATGTACGATACACTTAAACAATACACCGATATTAAAGAACCCGAATTGGATGACGATATTAAAGCTAATATAGAACTCTATAAACAACAATTAAATAACGAGTAGTTTTTGGGCGTTTTAACACGCTTTACGTTATATCTTTTTTTGTGTTTAAGTGTTTAGTATAATTTTTTAAGCATATTAAATCATTAATTAAAAGGTATTAATAAGGTTTAGTTTAACAAAAAAAGGATGCCACTACAATCGTTAACGCACAAGCATCATGTTTAATAACTACTTTTAGTGTTTATATTTTAAATAATAACCCATGCAAAAATTACTTTTAATAATTACTATAATATCAATTGTAAATTTAAATGCACAAGATGGTAATACACAAGAATTGCCCTATTACGAAATACCTGAAGCTCCCGAGAATTATACAGCTGGCACTGTAGCTTCTAGAATGATAGATGGGTTAGGGTATAGGTATTATTGGGCAACAAACGGTTTAAGAGAAGAAGATTTAAAGCATAGAGCAAGCGATACAGGTAGATCTAGCCAAGAAACCATCCACCATGTATTCGAACTCTCTAATTTTATACTAAACGCAATAGCAAATAAAAAAGATAAACCAGATAAATTACCCCAATCGTTTATTCAAAAAAGAGCAAAAACACTAATTAATTTTAAAAAGGCTTCAGATATTTTAAAGAACTCAAGCAATATATCAAAATACGACAATACAAGGTTTCCGTTTTGGAATATAATAAACGGGCCAATAGCCGATGCCCTATGGCATTGCGGGCAAATAGTAATGCTTAGGCGAGCATCTGGTAATCCATTTAACTCTAAAGTTGGTTTGCTTTCTGGCAAAGTAAGACAGTAAACTTACAAATAACTTAACCACCATTTATCTTTATTATTTGCCTTGTATGCCATGTATTTTTTACAAAACGGATATAGAAAAGCAATAACCATAATCCAAACTAAGTAAACAATACATAGCGAATAGCCATAATTTAATAGTTTCCCGGTACTAAAGGCGTCTTTAGTTATAATCATATCTTGCCAGTTTCCTCCAAAAAGTACAATGCCTATAATGGCAAATACATGAATAACCAATATGTGAACAAAGTAGTAGAACAAAGGTACTCGACCAAAAACCAATAAGAAGTTTGTTACTTTATTTTTTATAGATTCTATGCCATATAAAAATAACATAGCTGGTCCTAGAGTAATTAATGTATAAGCTAAAGAAGGAGGATATTTAGATACCTTAAAAAAAGACATTATAGTTTTTGCTGTAGTATTTTGTGGTGTCCAAGGCACAGGATCACCATAAACATTAAGCCCTCTTATTAAAAAAAATAGACCAATAGCACCAAATCCTAAATACAAAAGCCATTTTTTTCTTAACGCCACATCAAAATCTTTTTTAAAAAAATAGCCAAAGCAGTAGCCTAAAACCATAATGCCAATCCATGGTATAGCAGGGTAGTAGGCACCAATAGTTTGATCTGGACTTGTATAAATTTGTCCGCCTTGGTGTAAAATATACCAAATAATATCTTCAATATTATTACCTGTTACTTTTATGGTGTCTAGTAAATTATGCCCCAAAACTAAAATAGCACCAATGGCAAGTAGTATTTTTTTTCTAAGAAAAATAAGAAACGAAAGTACAACCATACTTAAGCCAATAACCCAAATAACTTGTAATACAACAAAACTGAAAGTAATATCAAACCACCACAAAAAATTATTAAGTGTAAACTCTAAAAATATTAACCATAAGCCTCTAGTAAATAAAAACTTAAAAAGTGATGGTTTTGTTTTATTAGTACCGTACAAAAAGGCAGCTGTGCCAGCAAGAAACACAAAAATGGGAGCGCAGTAATGCGTTATAAATCTTGTAAAAAATAGAAAAGGTGTGGTGGTTTCAAGATTTGTAGGGTTGCTAAAAAACGATCCGAAATGAAAATAATCTCTTGTATGATCTAAAGCCATAACAACCATAACAATGCCTCTTAGCACGTCTATAGATTCTATTCTGGTAGATTTTATGATAGCAGCCATTATAGTGTATTATTTTTAATGTTTATAATAGTTTTAATTGCGTATAACTTGTAAGTTATAAGGTATACTTGTAAAGTTGTAGATAATGTTAATTTGTGCATACGGTCTTTTTTATTATAATGAAAATATTAAAAAGACTTAGGGAATAAGTTATAAAGATATAAAAAAAACCGCCAAACATAGTTTATGTATCTGGCGGTTTTATATATATTAAAGAAAACTGATTTTAATTAGAAGCAGCAGCTTGTTCTTCTTTCATTTGCTTTTGTACTTGTTTAATGGTAAGTGTGCTACCATCGTGACTCCAACCAGGAGGTCCAAATGCATACATAAATTTATGATACCAATTTTTAGATTTTTTCATGTCGTTCCAAATATCTCTATACTCGTGTGTTAAAATAACAAGCGGGTTATAAGAGTTTGGCGGGTGTGTAACCCCATATTTAATATCTATGTTTTCGTCTAGTTCTTTCCATGTTCCAAATATTTTATCAAAAATATTTAAAAAACCACCATGGTTTTTATCCATATACTCAATGTTTTGAGCATGATGTACTTGGTGCATGGTGTGCGTGTTCATAAACTTTTCTATAAAGCCCATTTTGGGAATATAAACCGAGTGTAATTGAAACTGCCAAAGCGCTTCTATGCCTAGGCAAACTACCAACATTTCTGGAGGGAAACCAATAGCAGGAATCCACATATAAAAGAAAGGTTTGTAAAAAATAGTAAACCAACCGTTTCTTACTGCGGTTCCTAAATTAAAATTATCAGACGAGTGGTGTACAATATGCGCAGCCCATAAAAAGCGCACATTATGGTTTTGTCTATGAAACCAATAGTAGCTAAAATCGTCTAATAATTGGCAAATAAGCCAAATATACCAAGCATATCCAAAAGATTCATATCCCATTATATTGGTACGAATACCATTTACTTCAGGATTAAAAATTTCGTAAACAAAATTAAAAAGAACAATAGCAGCTATGGTTTTTGTTAGTGGTGCTATAATAGCAGAACCAATACCCATAGATAAGCTTGCTCCTAAATCTTTCCAATCGTAAAGCTCTTTGCCTTTTATCTTTTTTTTATGATGCTTACTGTATGATAATTCTAGAAGTATGAGTCCCAGAAAACAAGGAACACCATATACTAAGGGGTTTGTGAAATCCATTTAAAATTTTAAGTTATTTTCAAAAATAGCCCGATTTTCCTATTAAAACAAACTCGTTACCTTATTTTGTTAAATAAAAAACCTCTTTAGCTGTAAAAGCTAAAGAGGTTAGTGTAATTCTGTAAAAATTAGATTACTTAACTAAAACTTTTTCTTTTTTAGTCGAAAAATCTACTTCTACTTGATTCTTTATAATATCATCAAAAGTTTCTCTTTTTCTAATTAAATGCGCTTTATCATTATACCATAAAACCTCTGCAGGTCTAAATCTTGAGTTGTAGTTACTAGCCATAGAGAAACAATAAGCACCAGCATTTTTAAAACGTAAAACATCGCCTTCATTAATTTCGGTAATACGCCTGTTACTACCAAAAGTATCGGTTTCGCAAATGTACCCAACTACCGAGTAAAAACGCTCTCTTCCTTTAGGGTTTGAAATATTATCTATATCATGGTGCGAACCATAAAACATTGGTCTAACCAAATGATTAAAACCAGAGTCTACCTGAGCAAATACTGTAGATGTTGTTTGTTTTACAGCATTTACTGTTGTTAAAAAGTTTCCAGATTCGCTCACTAAAAATTTACCAGGCTCGAAAGCTAAAGTTAATTCTTTACCGTATTCTTTACAAAACGCGTTAAATTTAGCCGATAGTTTCTTACCTAATTCTTCAATATTAGTTTCAATATCTCCAGCTTTGTACGGTACTTTAAATCCAGATCCAAAATCAATAAACTCTAATTTTTTGAATTTTTTTGCAGTCTCAAATAATATTTCACTAGCATATAAAAACACATCAATATCTAAAATATCACTACCGGTATGCATGTGTATACCGTTAATATTCATTTTAGTATTTTCTATAATACGAAGTAAATGTGGTATTTGGTGAATTGAAATTCCGAATTTAGAATCTATATGTCCAACAGAAATATTACTATTTCCTCCAGCCATAACATGCGGGTTTATACGAATACAAACTGGCGTGTTTGGGTGTTTGGTTCCAAATTGTTCTAATACCGAAAGATTATCTATGTTTATTTGTATACCTAATTTAGCAGCCTCTTCAATTTCACTTAAAGACACTCCGTTGGGTGTAAATATTATTTGCTCTGCAGAAAAACCAGCAGCTAAACCTAATTGCACTTCTTGTATAGAAACAGTGTCTATACCAGAACCTAAAGATTTTAAATATTTTAAAACAGATATATTAGATAGCGCTTTTACAGCGTAATTTATTTTAAGATTTTTAACACCTTTAAAGGCGCTAGTTAATCGTTTGTACTGTGTACCAATTTTTTCTGCATCGTAAACGTAAACAGGACTTCCGTATTCTTCTGTAATTTTTAATAACTGACCTTCGTTCATAGTCTTTGTAAATTTTTGGCAAAGATATTTTATTCCTTCACATAAAAAATAAATAAATAAAAAATAATACAAATTAAACATTTTGTTAATTATTTAACAACTCAAAACAGTTGTTCATTATTATTTTGTTAATCATTAAATAAAATATTAGTGTAATTAAACCCTATTATTTACATTTGCTTTTCTTAAAACTATTAAGCGAGTTATGAATTTACACGAATATCAAGGTAAAGAAATTTTAAACAGTTTTGGAGTACGCATACAACGCGGTATAGTGGCTCAAAATGCTAAAGAAGCAGTTGAGGCTGCAAAACAGTTGACAGCAGAAACAGGTACAGGCTGGCACGTAATAAAGGCGCAAGTTCATGCAGGTGGTCGTGGTAAAGGTGGCGGTGTTAAGCTAGCTAAAAACCTAGAAGAAGTAGAACAAATTGCAGGTCAAATTATAGGAATGGATTTAGTAACACCACAAACTTCGGCAGAAGGTAAGCGTGTGCATCAAGTATTGGTTGCAGAAGACGTTTATTACCCTACTGAAGGAGGAGAAACTAGCGAATTCTATGTCTCTGTGTTATTAAACAGAGGTACAGGTAGAAATATGATTATGTATTCTACTGAAGGAGGAATGGATATAGAAACTGTAGCAGAAAATACACCACATTTAATTTTCCATGAAGAAATAGACCCTGCTGTTGGTTTATTACCTTTTCAAGCAAGAAAAATAGCCTTTAATTTAGGATTATCTGGTAACGCCTTTAAAGAAATGACAAAGTTTGTGTCAAGTCTTTATAAAGCTTATGTTGCTTCAGATTCTTCTATGTTTGAAATTAATCCTGTTTTAAAAACAAGTGATGATAAAATAATGGCTGTTGATGCTAAAGTGACTATTGACGATAATGCTTTATACAGGCATAAAGATTATTTAGCTTTACGCGACTTACGTGAGGAAAGCGCTATTGAGGTTGAAGCAGGAGAACTAGGTTTAAACTACGTAGATTTAGATGGTAATGTTGGATGTATGGTTAACGGAGCTGGTTTAGCAATGGCAACTATGGATTTAATTAAGCAAGCTGGTGGAGAACCTGCTAACTTCTTAGATGTTGGTGGTACTGCTGATGCTGCTCGTGTAGAAGCTGCTTTTAGAATTATATTAAAAGATCCTGCTGTAAAAGCAATTTTAATTAATATTTTTGGTGGTATTGTACGTTGCGATAGAGTTGCTCAAGGTGTAGTAGATGCATACAAAAATATGGGAGACGCTATTAAAGTTCCAATTATTGTACGTTTACAAGGTACAAATGCAGATATTGCAAAAGAACTAATTGACAATTCTGGATTAGATGTACTTAGTGCTACAGAATTTCAAGAAGCTGCAGATAAAGTACAAGCTGTATTGGCTTAAATACATTAAGGTAGTATTTGTAAATACAAATTTCTACTTGGTTAATAATTAAAAGGTTGCTAGTTTTTAGCAACCTTTTTTTATTTTATTATGACGTAGCAATACATAATAATTACTGTTAAAGACTTGTTGTTTTAGTTATGTTCTAAATTTGTGTTGTAATTAAATGAATTTTATCAATATGAAAAAAAAAATCTTATTTATTATAACTGGACTTGTTGTTTTTGGTTGCGTAAACCTTAAAAAAGAAACACCTGTGTTAGCCTTAAAAAAACAACCTAATATTATTTATATTCTTGCAGATGATTTAGGTTATGGAGATTTAAGCAGTTATGGGCAACAAAAGTTTGAAACACCAAATATAGATAAGATGGTTGCAAACGGAATGAAGTTTTCTCAACATTACAGCGGGACTTCGGTTTGTGCACCTTCTAGGTCGTCTTTAATGACAGGGCAACATACAGGGCATACACCAATTAGAGGTAATAAAGAGCATGGCCAAGAGGGGCAAGTACCGTTAACAGGAAGTTATATAACTATTCCAGAGGTTTTAAAAAAAGCAGGTTACGTTACTGGAGCTTTTGGTAAGTGGGGTTTGGGGTATATTGGATCTGAAGGAGATGCTACAAATCAAGGTTTTGATGAGTTTTTTGGTTATAATTGTCAACGTATGTCTCATCGTTATTACCCAACGCATGTTTGGCATAATCAAGACAAAGTTTTGTTAGAAGGTAACGATTGGACCAAAAAATCGACCTATGCTCCAGATGTTATTCAGAAAAAGACTTTAAATTTTATAGAATCTAATAAGGATAAACCATTTTTTGCCTATGTACCTTTTATTTTGCCTCATGCCGAAATTATAGCGCCAGAAGAAGACATGAAAAAGTATATAGGTAAGTTTGAAGAAACACCGCATACTATAAATTCTGATAATTATACATCAGATTATGGACCAAATTTAGTAACAAAACATTATTGCCCGCAAGAAACACCACATGCAGCGTATGCAGCTATGGTAGATAAACTAGATAGGTATGTTGGGGAGATTGTAAACAAAGTTAACGAGTTGGGCATTGCAGATAATACTATTATTATGTTTGCAAGCGATAATGGTCCACATGATGAGGGTGGAGCAGATCCTGAGTTTTTTAATTCTGCAGGTGGTTTAAAAGGTATAAAACGCGATTTGTACGAAGGCGGAATTCGTTCGCCTTTTGTGGTTGTTTGGCCTAATAAAATTAAAGCAGGATCTAAATCTAATCATATTTCTGCCTTTTGGGATGTTATGCCTACACTTGCAGACTTAGCAGGTGTAGAAACTCCAAGCCAAAGCGATGGAGTCTCTTTTTTGCCAACTTTGCTTGGAGAAGATCATCAAAAAGAACATGATTATTTGTATTGGGAGTTTCATCAGCGTGGTGGTAGAAAAGCTATTCGAAAAGGAAAATGGAAAGGTGTAATTTACAATGTATTGAATAAAAACAAAGCTACTTTTGAGTTGTATGATTTGGATGTAGATCCTTCAGAATCAAATAACTTAGCATCTTTATTTCCAGAAGTAGTTTTAGAGCTTAAAACATTAATAAAAGAGGCTAGAGTAGAGTCGCCTTTGTTTCCTTTTGAGAACAAATAAAGACTAATAAAAATAAGAAATCCTCTATTTTAGATTAAATATTTTTAAGACATTTACCATACAAATAAAAGTAGATGATTTTAAATTTTTTTATTGGTTCTTATACAAAAATGATTTCTCCAGTTTTTGGAGGTTCTGGAAAAGGTATTTATTCTGTTGCATTAAATACAGAAACAGGACATTTACAGGTTTTGCATAAAACAAAGGTTGTTAACCCAGCGTATTTAGCTATAAGCAGTAACAATAAATTTTTATATACTATAACAGAGGTTCTGGCTAAAGACAAGCCTAAAGTAATGGCTTTTAGAATTAAAGATGATTTTTCGTTGGAGTATATTAACGAGCAATTAATTAGCGGGGATTTACCATGCCATATTACTTATGCAAATTCTAGTGTTATTGTGTCTTGTTATGGCTCGGGTAATGTGCTTCAGTTTAATGTTAATTTTAATGGTGAGTTGTTACCTTTTATAATAAACCATAAGCATTTAGGTAAAAGTATAAATACCAAAAGGCAAGAAAGTGCACATGCGCATCAATCTGTAGTTTTGTCTAATAATAAAGATGTTTTTGTTCCAGATTTGGGAATAGATAAATTAAAAGCATATGTTTTTATTAATGGAAAATTGCAACTAAACAATAAAAAAGATATTAATATAGAGCAAGGTAATGGACCTAGACATGTTGTTTTTTCTAAAAACGGAATGCTTGGTTATTTATTAAATGAATTAACAGGTAATATATCTGTTTTAAAGTTAGGTAAAGATGGTTTTAAAAGTATAGATACATATAAAACATTACCACATTCTTTTGCCAAAACTCCAAGCGCTTCTGCTATAAGGTTACATCCTAATAATAAATTTTTATACGCAGCTAATAGAACACAAGAAGCTATATCATTATTTAAAATTAAAGGAGAAGGCTTGGAGTTTGTAAGCTACACCTATACAAAAGGCAAGACTTTACGAGAGTTTAATATAGCTCCCAATGGTAAGTTGCTAATAGCTTGTTTACAAGACTCTAATGATGTTATAGTTTATAAAATTCTAGAAGATGGTAATTTAAAAGAGCTGTTTAGTACACAAGAAGTACTTTCTCCGGTTTGTATTACTTTTTTTAAGTAGAAAAGCGTTGTTTAAAAAAGATTTTTTACAACGCTTTTATTTTATTGTGTATTGTTAAGCTTTAGTTTTTTATAAACTTACGTGTTTGTATTGTGTTATCTGTTAAAATTTTAAGTAAATAGGTGCCACGAGATAAGTTTTTAACATCTATACTTACTTCTTTATTAGTAGTTTTATCAAGTTTAACTGTTTTTACTAATCGTCCTAAAATAGAATATATGTTTAAAGTGATTTGGTTAGTGTGCATAGAAAATTTAACAGTTAAATTATCTTGTGTAGGGTTTGGGAATAGTTTAAGGTCTGTGTGAGTTAAAAAATCATTAGTACTTAAAGGTTCTCCAGTATCTTCGATGGCATTAACACCTGCAGTCCATGCGGTGCCTCCAAATTCGTAAGCTCCAATGTCTGGAGCAGTACCTTTGTAAGGTTTTGTAAAACCAGAAATACCCATGGCTTGATCTACTACAGAGCTGCCAGATTTTGGCATAAAATTTTGAGTATTTACATCTTCAAAAGGAGATGTCGTAGTTATTAAATTGCTTTGAATATCAAAAGCATTAGAATTTGCTTCGCTAAACCAATCGCCTGTACTTGCAAAGTTATTGTAAACCTTGTTGTTTTCTTGTGTATACCCGTTTATCCATGTGCCAGTAGCGTTTTGTGGGTTCCAAAGGGTGTTGTGAAAAAAGTCTAAATAAGTGTTGTTCCAGTTTACTTGGTATCCAGTCCATGATACATTCCACACAACATTATGGTGCACGGTATAACCTTTACTATTGTTATCTAAGTAAATACCCGCAGCTTTTCCTGGTTTGCCCACTTCGTGCGAATAGCTTGGAGCGGTGGAGTCGTGAAACCAATTGTGATGTATTTCTGTATTTTTTAAATTGCTATTTCCAACGGTGTAAAACACACCAGAATCACTATTTATTAGCTCGGCATGAGATACGTCGTTATAAGCTATTTCACAATTCTCGCCATTAACATACATACCGTCTCTACCAGCGTTTACAATTGTATTTTTTAATATTTTAACATTGGTAGCGCTCGATCTAATAGGTGTTGCGTGTATGCCTACATAGTCTATATTACTAATATAATTCTCTTCTATTACAGTGTTGTGTGCACCTGCCCATTTTTCTATGCTAATACCATTTACAGAGCTATGGTTAATGGTACAGCCTTTTACTAAAGTATTTTCTCCTAGAACGCGAATAGATGCTTCGCCAACATTAGCTCCTGTATTGGTTAAACTGTCATGACCTTCGCTGCCATGTGTAATTTTACAGTTTAAAATAATATTATTATCTGCGCCATTATAAATTTCTATACTTCCTCCAAAAATGGAGATACCTTCAATTTTAATATAATCACCTTTTAATTCTACAGCAAACTTATTTACAGCATATTCTACCGTATTATTGGCGGGCATAGCTCCATTTTCAGTTTGAAAATAAAGGGTATTTGTTGTGCTATCGTAATACCATTCTCTGGCATAATCAAGAGCTTCTAATTTATTAAATAAATACAATTGTCCTCTATTGTTATTAGGGTTGTTTCGCCATACAGTAGGGTTATGAGGTGTAAAAGGCCATTTGTTTATATCGACACCTGTATGGTTTATTGTAGATGTTGTACTACTTGTAATAGTTCGGGTCCAGCTAGCGCCAGAATGTGCACCTAAGTAATAAACTAAACCACCTGTCCAGTCTATATTGGGTATGTTGTTTGCTAAAAATTGAGATCCGTCACCTCCAGTTACAGGTACACAGTCTATAGTCCAACGGTTATTATCTGTATTGTTTGGCCACCTTGCTAAATCCATATATTCCTTATTATGGTATATGGCTCTAAACCTACTATCTATAGACATATTAACATTGGCCTTGTAAATGTTTCCACTATGTTGTTGCCAACCATTAACGGTATTTGTAGCTTTTATTTCTACAGTTTCACCTTCGGCAGATTTAAATGTAAGATAATTGTTTACAGTTCCGTTTTTATTTATAATTAAAGGCTCATTATAAACACCTGCTCTTATAATGCACACATCGCCTGCAGACATAACAGATACAGCTTTGCTAAAAGTTTTATATGGATTGTTTATCGATCCATCATTACTATCATTTCCGTTGGTTGCCACATAAATATTTTGCCCAAATATCAATTGTAATGGGTATATAATTATGAAGAATAAAAGCGTAGTTTTTTGCATTTTTAAGTCATTTTGTTTGATTTCAAAATTAACCAAGTTATATATTTATTTATTGATTAAGAGTGTTATTTACTATTACAAATGGTTAAAAAGTATAATTAAAAGCAGTTAAGTTTATGTCTTCATATTTAAAACCTATTTTATATATGAAAACAGGGGTAGTTAATTTGATGCTAAAGAGTATTTTCTAAATCACGATAATTTCATAAGCAATAACTTATTGATTTGTAGATGTTTGTGTTGTTTTTTGTAAGGCTTAGGTAAAGTGTGTATATTATGTGTATATACTATACAAAGCTTAAAAAGAACATCCCTTGCTGTATAATGAACATATCGTATTATAATAAATAAGAATTTGGGGTAAAATAGCATAACTAAATCTTTTTTAGCGTCTGTATGCATTAATATGGAAGCATGTATAATAAACTTAAGTGTTGTTAAAATAGATTTTATATTAAAAAAATGTTTTTTAATAAGGTAAAAATTCAAGTATAAAAATTTAAAAAATGGTTTTAAAAAAATCGATATTAGTATTACTTTTTTCTGTGTTATTATTTACAAACTATGTAAATGGGCAATCAAACAAACCTAATGTAGTCGTTATTTATTTAGACGATTTAGGTTATGGAGATTTAAGCGCATATGGTGCTACCGAGTTAAATACCCCAAACATGGATGTATTAGCAAATAAAGGAATTAAATTTACTAATGGTTATGCCACATCTGCCACTTGTACACCAAGTAGATTTGGTTTGTTAACGGGAGTTTATCCTTGGAGAAATAAAAAAGCAAAAATCCTTCCAGGTTCTGCGCCTTTAATTATTACAACAAAACAGGAAACCTTACCAAAAATGTTTAAGCGTGCAGGTTATCAAACAGCTATTGTTGGTAAATGGCATTTAGGATTAGGAGCAGGAAATGTTGATTGGAACGCACATATTACCCCAGGGCCAAACGAAGTAGGTTTTGATGAAGCATACATTCTGGCAGCTACGCAAGATAGAACACCAACAGTATACATAAAAAATGGGCGTGTAGATGGTCTAGATCCTAAAGATCCAATTTTTGTAAGCTATAAGAAAAATTTTGAAGGAGAACCAACTGGTAAAGACAATCCAGAGTTAACAACAATGAAATGGCACCATGGGCATAACAATAGTATTGTAAATGGAATTCCTAGAATTGGTTATATGAAGGGTGGAGAAGCAGCAAAATGGAGCGATGTAGATATGGCAGATCATTTTCTTGTAAAAGCCCAAGAATATGTAAAAAATCATAAAAAGGAACCTTTCTTTTTATACTATGCTTTACAACAACCGCACGTTCCAAGAACACCGCATCCACGTTTTGTAGGAAAGTCTGGAATGGGACCAAGAGGCGATGTTATTTTAGAGGCCGATTGGGTAATTGGTCAATTCATGAAAACTTTAAAAGACGAAGGACTTTTAGAAAATACACTTATTATATTTTCTAGCGACAACGGTCCTGTTTTACAAGATGGTTATTATGATAATGCTATCGAAAAATTAGGTAAGCACACACCAGCTGGGAAATTAAGAGGTGGTAAGTATAGTTTATTTGATGCTGGTACCCGTGTTCCTTTTATGGTGTATTGGAAAGGAACGGTAAAACCACAAGTATCTAACGCTTTGGTTTGTCAAATAGATCTTTTAGCATCTTTAGCAAGTTTAACAGGCGTAGATGCAGATGTAAATGATAGCGAAGATATTTTGTCAACATTACTAGGTAAAAGTAAAAAGGGAAGAAAAAGTTTAGTGTTAGAAGCTGGTTCTAAAACAAGCTATAGAACAGGAGATTGGGTAATGATTCCTCCTTATAAAGGTATCGCTGTAAGCAAAAATACAAGTTTAGAAACTGGAATAAGTCAAGAATACCAACTTTATAATTTAAAAAAGGATGTTTCTGAAGAGCATAATTTGGCAAAGTCAAACCCAAAAATGCTTAAAAAACTTTTAGCCGAGTTTGAGGAAATAAGAGGGAAAGATTATTCAAATATCAAGAAAAAATATTAAGAGACATATGAGAATTTTAGGAAGAACCTTAGTTGTTGTAACTGTGTTATTTTCAATAGTTATAAAAGCACAAAATAAGAAACCCAATATTGTTTTACTTTTTGCAGATGATATAAGTGCAAGAGAGTTGCCAATTTATGGAGCAACAGTTTGGAGTCCGCCAGAAGGAGGAACAACTCAAGATATTCAATACAAGGCAAAAACGCCCGTATTAGATAAACTTGCCGAAGAAGGGTGTTATATAAAAACAGCTTGGGCATCTACAGTTTGTGGGCCTAGTCGTGCCATGATGATGACTGGACGTTATGCACATTTGCATAAATGGTGGCATAATAAAGACAAAGGAAAAGCTCCTAATGGCAAAGGGACTTGGGATTTATATGAAAGTTCTCCCCATTCTATTGCTCATGTAGCAAAAGCTGGTGGGTACGCAACGTTTTGGGCAGGGAAAACCCAAATGAATATTGAAGGGTTTCCTTTTGACGAAGGTTGTTTTACTCCTGGAGAAGGTTCTTATAACAAAGCAATTCATACCACAGATTTTAGGTTAGAAACTAGAAAAGAAAACGGTAAAAAATTAATTTACAATGCAGATACCAATAAACCTATTCATAAAAAAAGTTATGTACAGTCTGGTTGGTATTGGCAACCACACGTGCAATTAATGAATCATCCTAAGGCTAAAGAAAAATATGTTTGGTGGCCTAATGATGAGGCGTCTAAAAACAGGTTTGGACTTCATACTTTTGGCCCAGATGTAGAGCTCGAATTCACATTCGATTTTATAGAACGTAAGGCAAAAGCAAACGAACCTTTTTTTGTATATCACACAAGCCACTTAGGGCATGATGCTTGGGATTTTTTAAATCCAAACACTAAAGGTAAATGGCCTGGGACACCAAAAATTAGTTGGGATGGTAAAAAATATACACGTACAACACCAAAGGTAACAGGAGATAATGGTGTTTATAATGATTATGGAACAATTACAGAAAATGGAATTCATTCGCATGTTAATTATCTAGATTATCAGGTATGGCAATACATGAATAAATTTAAAGCGTTGGGTATAGAAAATAATACCATCTTCATTTTTTGTGCAGATAATGGTACTAGTGGTTATGGAAAATCAAGCCCAATTTCTCAAAAAGGAACGCATGTGCCATTAATTATATATGCACCGGGAATGAATTTAACAAAAAAAGGTGCTCAGGACGCCTTAGCTAATATGTCCGACTTAATTCCAACAATTGCAGATTTGGGAGGTGTTAAAATTCCAGACTCTTATGAAATTAATGGCGAGAGTTTAATACCTTTTTTAACAACAGACAAACCTAAGCATAGAGAATGGATTTATGGTTACCATAAAGAAACAACCATAATTAGAGGCGATTTGGTAATGAAAGATGGAAATAACGTATGGTACGATGTTAGTAAGTACCCTAAAGACTTAATAAGTTTTCCAAAAATTAAAGATTGGAGTAAAGTGTCTGAAGCTCACAGGAACGAACGCGATGTTTTAAATAAAGTTGTTCCAAGATTCGATCTACATGCTACAGCTCATGATGCCCCAAAAGGAGGATATGGCAAAGTAGATTCATTAGTAAAAAATAAATAGTTTTTTAAATATAGTTTATGAAAACAAATTCAAAAATAATTCTATTTCTACTGTTAGCTATAGGCTTTAACAAGTATAAAGGATATGCGCAAGCACAGCAACCTAATGTACTTTGGATTTTAACAGACGATCAACGTTATGATGCTATTAGATCTTTTAATAAAATACTTCATAATAGAGAAATGAGTGCCCTAGGTTATGTAGAGTCTCCACAAGTAGATCGATTGGCAGATATGGGTACTACCTTTATAAATACCTATTGCCAAGCACAAGGTTGTGCACCTTCAAGAGCATCAATGCACACTGGGCGATATCCGTTTCGTTCTGGAATTTATCAGTTCGAATATTTTAATAATAACACTACAAATTCTTACCCCTTACTGCCAGAAGAAATGGTGGATTTGGGTTACCAAACTATGCATGTGGGTAAACTAGGTTTACGAATAAGAACATTAAAAAATAACAATGCTGTTAAATTCCCTGTTTATCAAGTAGACATTGATTCTAAAATTATTGAGAATGAAGGCTTACCAGAATGGGGAAAGCAATCTGTAGTAAATGAAGTAAACGGAGTTAAATTAAAACAACCATTAAAAAATGTAACCTACTTTAAAGATGCAGATGGTACAATATATTACAAATCTGAAAAATTAGAAAAAGCCAATCCTCAATTAGCAGGTATGGCTAAGGAAGCATATGATAAATATGAACTCTTTTATAAGTATAACAAGAAAAAAGGTATGCCACAAAGTGTTTTTAATAAAGGTGTTTTGGCAGGTGTTAGTCCACAACCTTATGGAAAAACACGAGACGGACACTATACAACAGCTTTTGTAAACTTTCTTAAAAATGAAAACAAACAATTTAAAGTTGGTAGTGTAACTTTTGATGGAGCTAACTCATCAAAACCGTTATTTGCTCATATTGGATATGATTTTCCGCATACGCCTGTATTACCTCCTAAAGAATATCGTGATCGTTTTCAGAAGCATGCTTATAAAATTCCAGAATTGACAGATCAAGAATTTAAAAAAATGGCGAAAGCTTTTCAAAAGCGCGTAAATTCAAGTTATTCTGATGACTTTACAGATGAAGAAAAACAAAAAATGGTACAAGATTATTATGCGTTTTGTGCCTACGGCGATGCCTTAATAGGGGATGCTGTAGATGCTTTTATAAACTATAGTAAAAATAAGAAGCAACCTTGGATGATTGTTTACGTTTGCGGAGATCATGGTTGGAAATTAAACGAACATGGTGCTATTACTAAAAACACACCTTGGGATGTAGATAGCCATAACCCAATTATTGTGGTGTCTTCAGATAAAAATAAATTCCCTGCAGGTAAAGTAGTTAAAGATTTTACAGAGTTTGTAGATATTGCTCCAACAATTTTAAATGCTGCTGGCGCTAATATAAAACAAAAAAAATACAGCTATTTAGATGGCTTAGATTTAGCTAAAGTAGTTTCTGGTAAAGCTCCTAAAAGAGATTATGTAATAGGGGAAAGTCATCACGCTATTGGACCAAGAGCATATATTAGAACAAAAGACTTTATGTTTTCGGTTAAAACGCGTCCAAATTCTAAAAGAGGAGTAAACATGGATTGGGCTATGAGTGCTTCTTACATAGACTTAGACCCCGCATTGTATAACACAACTTTAGATCCGAATGAAATAAATAATCTTGCTTTAAATCCAGAGTATAAAGAGGTTGCTATAAAAATGAAAAAGAAACTTTTAGATATAGTTATTGGCGATGGTAGAGCAGAAATAAATTGGGGAGGAGATAATTATGGCAAGAGTACTAAAGCAATAGGAACAAAAGTACACCGTAGCAATTTTGCTTCAGGAGCTCATGATTTTAAGTTGAAATTGTAAAACATTGTAAAGAATGAAAAATAAAATATTTATAGGACTACTAATTTTATTAGGATTGGTAAAAAATACATTTGCCCAAGAGCAACCAAACATCCTTTGGATTGTAACAGACGATCACCGTTACGATGCTGTTCGTTCATTTAATAAAATGCTAACAGGAAACGAAATGAGTACGTTAGGTTATGTGGAGTCTCCAAATATAGATCGTTTAACTAATATGGGAACTACATTTATAAATACTTATTGTCAAGCCTCAGGATGTGCACCCTCTAGGGCATCTATGCATTCTGGAAGATACCCATTTCGTTCTGGTGTTTACGAGTTTGAGTATCATCATAATAAAGCAGAACATAGTGAACCAACGTTTCCAGAACAATTGGCCAGTTTAGGGTACCAAACTTTAAGAATTGGTAAGTTAGGGGTACGATTAAAAACTGTTGAAAATGGAAAATCAAAAAATTATAATATTTATCAAAATAATATCGATTTTAAACAATTAAGAAAAGATGGTTTTACAGGATGGGGTAAAGATTGGTTTTATGAAATGGATGGTAAAAAGTTAGATAAACCATTTAAGAGTATGGAGTACTTTGTAACTCAAAATGGTGAGTTTGAATATATATCAGAACGATTAGAAAAAGAATATCCTAAATATAAAGGAACAGCTGCAAAGGCTCATAAAAAATACGATTTATTAAGACATTATAATAAAAAGAAAGGTCCGCAAACACCATTTTCTCCAGGTATTCTAGCAGGTGTAAGTTCAAGAAAAGCAGGAGAAACAAGAGATGGGTTTTACTCTAAAATATTTGAAGCCTATTTAAAAAATGAAAACGATAAATTTTCATTCGGCTCTCAAACAATTAATGCTATAAACGAAGAAAAACCACAGTTTTTCTATATAGGCTTCGATTTTCCCCATACACCGGTTTTACCACCAGCATCTTACAGAGAACGATTTAAAAAGTATACATACAAAGTGCCTAATTTTAATGAAAAGGAATTAAAATCAATGCCTAAGCAATTCTTAAAACAGGTAAAAAGTAGTTATACAGATCATTTTACAGATGAAGAAAAACAAAAAATGATTCAAGACTATTTTGCGTTTTGTGCTTATGGTGATGCTTTGGTTGGTAAATCGGTAGACGATTTTATAGCGTATAATAAAAAGAAAAATAAGCCATACTTAATCGTTTATGTCAATGGAGATCATGGTTGGAAATTAAACGACCATGGTGCTGTTTCTAAATTTACACCTTGGGATATTGATTCTCATAATCCTATTGTTGTTATTTCTTCAGATAAAAATAAATTTCCAGAAGGCAAGGTTGTACGAGAGTTTACAGAGTTTGTTGATGTAGCACCTACCATTCTAGCTGCTGCTGGTGCAAATATTAAAGACGAGAAGTTTAGTTATTTAGATGGTATCGATATGGCTAAACAAGTTTCTAGACAGGCACCAAAAAGAGATTATGTGGTTGGAGAAGCACACGCTGTAACAGGGCCTAGAGCTTTTATTCGAACTAAAGACTACATGTTTTCTATTCAAACACGTCCAGATAAAATTAGAGGAAAGCATATGGAATGGGCACTTAATGCATCATACCAAGATTTAGATCCGGCATTGTACGATATGAAAGCAGATCCGCATGAAGTAAATAATTTAGCTTTTGATAAAAAATATCAAAAAATAGCTAAAAAAATGAAAGAAAAACTTATAAATATTGTACTAGGAGATAACAGAGTTGAAGTTGGTTGGGGTAAAGGAAGTCGTGTTACAGGAACAAAGGTTTATAGAAGTAATTTTGCCCCTGGTTCTCATGATTATAAGTTGAAGCTTTAATAGTTTATAAAAAAAACAGCAATGAAAAAAAATGTGATTTTAATGTTGCTTTTTGCTTTATGTATAAAGGCAAATGCTCAATTATCAAAAAAACAAAAGAGTTTTTTTAAGAAAATAAAAAATGAAAGAGTTATATCTAATCAATCTGTAGAGTGGAAAAATTTTGGTCCAGGTATGTCTGGGTATAACGAAGAGTTTTGGTGTCACCCAACAGATCCTAATGTTATGTTTATGGGGCCAGATATGCATGTAAGTTTTGGTACTTGGGATGCTGGTAAATCTTGGCATACTATTAAAGATTCTGATGGTAATGGTACCGATATGGAACGTGTGCTTGATATTGTGTTTTCTAAACAAAATCCAAATTTTGGCGTAGCTTTAGAACGAGCAGGAGGAGTTTATACTAGCGAAAATAAAGGTAAAAGTTGGAAGGAAATTTATAAAATACCTAGAGAAAAAGGCAAACATGTTAGTAACGCGCATACCAAAATAGCAATACACCCTAAAAATGATAAAGAGTGGTTAATTGGTGCTGGCGATTTTTGGAATGTAAAGAATAACCATAGAAGTTTAAAAAATATTCGAGGTGTATTTCATAATAGAGCAAGTTATGGATACATTTTAAAAACAGTTAATGGAGGTAAATCATGGACAAAGATTGCTACCAATATTTCTGAAGACTTAGATGTAGCTAGAATTATTTACCACCCTAAAAATCCTGATCACATTTTTATTGCTACCAATTACGGTGTATATACTAGTAAAAATAGCGGGAAAACTTGGGAGCCTTCAAATACAGGCTTGCCAAATAACTTACCAAGAGATTTAACATCGTTTTACAATGAAAAAACAGGAGAATTTCAATTGTATTTAATCGAGCAAACAGTATACGAGAAAAATGGAAATACAACTACAGCGAAAGGTGGTGTTTATAAAAGTTCTAATAATGGTAAAACTTGGCAAAATATTACAGGGAATTTGTATATCGATTTAAACGAGATAAGTTTTTCTCCAGAAATAGATAGGTATTATAATACAATTGCAAATTGGTTTGGAGAGTCTAAAAAAAATATTAAATCTAGTTTAAAAACATTACCAAAACAAACTTTGCCTGTTTTTAACCGTTTGGTAGTAAATCCTTTAAATAAAGATGAGATTTATGTAGCTTTTAATAAAAAGCACGATAAAACTTTTGGACCAGGAGATCTTTGGAAAACAGAAGATGGAGGTAAAACATGGATTGCATGTGCAAGACAAGGCCAATATTGGAGAAGTAAAAAAGATACAAATTATTGGTCTGCTAGAAATAACCCAACAGGAACCAATGTTGCGTTTGCACATTTGCAAACGTTTATGGACAATCAGCCAGCTCGTTCGGGTAATCGTATGCTAGCTATTAATGTTAAGGGCGAGGTCTTTATAGGCATAGATCAACAAACATTAAAATCTGTCGATCATGGTAAAACCTGGAAGCAGGTAGATGATTATGAAACATCTCCAGGAAGTAAAAAATGGATAGGTCGTGGTGGTAGTGATTTACCTGGACGATACATGCTTCACGAAACAGGTATAAAAGAAAGACGATTGTTAGCAAGTGGCGAACATGGCTTGTGGCAAACAACAGATTTAGATGGTTGGCCAAATAAGCAAGCTGTAGCTGTAGAGCAAATAGACGGTCAAGTGCATGATCACAGTGGTAATCATGGTCAACATTCTACAGCAACCATGGCTGTTCATCCTAAAGATCCAAACACGATTTACTCTTTGGCATGGAGGCAAGAGCACAGAGGTAAATTAAGAAAAACTACAGATGGAGGGAAAACATGGGAGAATATTTCTACTATTTTAGAAGGAAGTAACCCTAGTTACAGAGGATTAGTACCTCAATATTCTTTAACTATAGACCCCAATAATCCTAAAAATATGTATTTCTGTACTATTAAGAAACCAATAGCTGAAGTAGGAGATGGTACAGCAACATTAACAAAAGGAGGTTTAGGTTTTTACCGTTCTTTTGATGGAGGATATACTTGGGAGTTAAGTAATAAAGGCTTCCATAAAGGTGCAAGTGTGCGTAGAATACAATTAGATCCTAAAAATCCTAATACAATTTATGCAGCTCTTAATGATAACGATGGAGGTCTATATAAAACAATAAATAAAGGCTCATCATGGTCTAAAATTAAAATCCCGTCAGAAATTAAGGCTGTAAATAATGTTTTTGTAGATAGAAACAGTCAAAACATATACATAGCCACGGGTAGACGAACAGGTTCTTATGAAGAAGGAGGAGTATGGAGAAGTAAGGATAAAGGTAAATCGTGGAAACAAATTTTTAAAGCACCTTTTGTATGGCAGGTAGAAACATCTCCTATAGACGAAGATATTATTGTAATTAGTGTTGCAGGACAAGCTGGTAAAGCGAGAGATCAATTTAAAAATCCAGGCGTTTATCTATCTCAAGATGGGGCCAAAAGTTGGATAAAAATTAATAAAGGTTTAGGGCAACCAAACAAAATAGTAGATGTTAAACCCGATCCATACAATAAAGATGTGCTTTGGTGTGCTTCGTGGGGTTGTGGTTGGTTTGTATCATATTTAAATGGAACGACTAACGGTTGGTTAAAGGACTAAAGCTATACTTAAAAATTATAATTTATTGAAAATGAATAGAGTTATATTAATTATTGCTGTTTTATTATTGAATTGTTCTGCGAATGCACAACTTGATAAAGCGTATTTTAAAAAGTTGCAATCTCAAGAAGTTGCATCATCAAATTTGGTAGATTGGCGACAAGTAGGACCAGGAATGTCTGGGTATTGTGAAGAGTTTTGGTGTCATCCAACAGATAAGAATGTTATTATGATGTCTCCAGATATGTATAATACTTATGGCTCTTGGGATGCTGGAAAAAGCTGGAAAACCATTAAAAATGCTAACGGAATAGGTAAAGACTTAGCTAGAGTAAGACGATTTACTTTTTCTCATCAAAACTCGGCTTTCGGTTTTGCCATTTCTAGTGGGGGCAAATTATATAAAACACTAGATACAGGAAGAAGCTGGGAAGAGGTTAAATCGTTTAAAGGTCGCCTTTCAGATATTGTTGTAGATCCATCAAACGATAAAAATTGGTACATAGGTATAGGTGATTTTTGGAATGTTAAAAAGAATTGGAGACATCAAAATGGACAAGTAGGTAGATTGTATCCTAATACAATTTTTCGAAGTACTAATAAAGGTAAAACATGGGAAGAATTCAAGATAGGAAAGTCAAAGACCATCGATGTAGGAAGAATTGTTGTTAATCCTAATAATTCAAAAATACTTATCGCTGTAACAAATGAAGGGGTTTTTAGAAGTAACAATCAAGGGGAAACATGGAAATCGAGTGCAGTAGGACTTCCAGTTAATCGTCCTAGAGATATCGACTTTTATTTTGATAAAAAAACTAAAGAGTTTATAGTTTATTTAATAGATCAAACAGCATTTATTCCAAAAGGCAACACCGTAAGTACAAAAGGAGGTGTTTATAAAAGTATAGATAGTGGTAAGACTTGGCAAAGTATAACAGGTAATTTAGCTGTAGATATGAATCAGATTTCTAGTAAAACTGTACATAATAAATACTGGAATTCTTTGGCGTTTTGGTTTCAAACTAATGTAAAAGATGTTAGAGCAAAGTATGCTAAATTACCAACAGAAGTGTTGGATATTTGGCATCGTATTCAGGTAAATCCTAATAATAAAAACGAAATTTATTTATCGCATAATAGTAAGCACGATAAAGCTTTTTTACCTGGTGGCGTATGGAAATCTAACGATGGCGGAAAAACATGGAAAGCGGTATCTAGAGAGGGGAAATACTGGTTAGATGGTCAAGATAAAGCATATTGGCAATCTAGAAATAATCGAGTAAACATGAATACAACTTTTGCCCATATGCAACCAGAAATGGATAGAAGAGAAGAATCTTGGGGAAATCGTTTTTTAGAATTAAGTGCTGATGGAACTGCTTATATATGCTTAGATCAACAAGTGTTGCAATCTAAAAATGGAGGCGAAACATGGGAGCAAATTGATGATTATGAAACCGCTCCAGGAAGTAAGCATTGGGTCGGTCGTGGTGGAAGTAATTTACCAGGAAGAACCATGTTATTAGAAACAGGAATAAAAGATAGGTATTTACTATGTAGTGGCGAGCATGGTTTATGGCAAACTACATCGCTAGATAATCATCCAGATAAAATGGATGTGGCTGTAGAGCAGATAGAAGGACAAATTCATCATGGTGGCTCGCATTCTGCTGGTACTGTAGCGGTACATCCAAATAATCCAGATATTATTTATTTTATGTCTTATAGACAGAATAATAGAGGTAAAGTGCGTAAGTCTGTAGATGGAGGAAAAACATGGGAAAACATTGCTCATATTTTTGATGCCGATGTACCAACACATATGCGATTGGTGTTTGTAAACTCATTAACCATAGACCCAGTAAACCCAAATAACATGTATTTTTGTGCAACGCGTAAACCAATTTCGCAGGTTGCAGGACCTTATGCAAAAAAACTAACTAAAGGAGATTATGGTTTTTATCGCTCATTCGATGGTGGTTACACTTGGGAGTTAAGCACAAAAGGTTTACATAAAACAGCAAGTTTTAGACGCATGGTGTTAGATCCGGAAAATCCAGAAACCTTATATGCAGCAGTAAATGATGAACAAGGAGGTTTGTATAAATCAACTAATAAAGGGGGCGATTGGAAAAAAGTTTCTATTCCTGACGAGATACAATTTGTAAACAATGTTTTTATAGATAGAAAGACAAAGCACATGTTTATTTCTTGCGGAAATGAGGAGGCTACAGATTTAGGTGGTGGCGTTTGGAGGAGTAAAAATAACGGAAAGTCTTGGGAGCGTATATTCCATATGCCTTATGTATGGCAGTGCGAAACATCGCCGGTAAATCCAGATATTATTACTGTTTCTGTGCCATTGCCGCCTAGAACAAAAAATAAAAATGCGATGTTAAATCCAGGAGCTTATCTGTCTTTGGATGGAGGTAAATCTTGGGAAAAAATAAATAATGGATTAGGCCAACAAGACCGTATTGTAGATATTAAACCAGACCCATATAGAGAAGATGTGTTTTGGTGTTCTCAAAAAGGTAGTGGTTGGGCCATTGGTTACTTAAAGGGGGTAAAAAAAGGTTGGTCTAAAAAATAAAATAATTGTTATGAAAATATATTTAAAAATAGTATTAGTTTTCTTTTTAAGTGTTAGTGCTTTAAGTGCAAAAACCATTAAAATATCAACTCAAACAGGAAGTCCTGTAGAAAAATTAAATAATGCTTACAAAAAGGCTAAGCATGGCGATATTATTTTAGTCGATGTAGATATTATTTTTACGAAAAGCGATAAAGATTTTCTAATAAATAAAGAGGGTATTACTTTTATTGGAAAAAATAAAAAAGATGGCAGCAGATTCGAAATACGAAAAGAGATAAAAAAAAATAATCTTATTGTATTAAGAGCTGGTTTTACAACGTTCGAAAATATTTCGTTTAAAAATGCTACTAACCTTATAAGAGTAGAATCAAAAGGGAAAGTGTTTTCTAATATCACTGTTAAAAACTGTGTTTTTACTAATGGCGGTTATACCGGTGTAGACTTTAGAGGCGATTTTAAAAATATTTTAGTTGAGAATACAACTTTTAACGACTGTAAATTTGGAGTACAAACCATGGACTCTGTTATATTAAAGAATTTCTTGGTAAACCGTTGTGTTTTTAAAGGTGGCGATCATCAAATTAGTATAGATAATGCCTTTGCAGATACTCATTTAATCGATCATTCAGATATCATAATAGAAAATTGCGAATTTTACGTAGCAGCTAGATTTAATATAGCTTTAGCTAATACTCGAAATGCAATAATTAGAAATAACTCTAGAATGGATGGTGGCTTGCAAAAGTATTCTCAAGCGATTCATATAGAGCATGATACTAGAGATGTCTTAATTCAAAATAATACCATGAGAAACGATGTTGGTAATGCTATTATTATTTTTTCAACAGGTTACACGGGTCATGGCAATGGGCGTAAAATTCCTAATGAAGAAAAAATAGACTTTGGCTCTAGCAATATAACATTAGATGGTAATACTATTACTTACAGTAAGCAACATGCCATTGCTATTGGTTACGGTAAAGGTTTTCTTAAAATAAAAGGGAATAATATTATTAATTCTGAAGAGCGCATTATATCTGCCTACAATACTAAAAAAACAATGACATTTGATATAGATAAAAGTGTTTTAATGAACAATGTGAAATTTAAAGATATACCTAAAGTAGAATTACCAAACTACTTTTTTATTAAAAATTAGTAACTTGAGAGTAACTTTATTATGTTTAATAAGTATCTTTTTCCAAAAGGGTATAGCTCAAAATAGTACAAGCTGGAATGGTAAATCTTGTGCTGTAGTTTTAACTTATGATGATGCCCTAAACCAACATTTAGATTATGTTATTCCAAGTTTAGATGCTTACAACTTAAAAGGAACATTTTATATTATTGGTAGTTCAGATTGTTTTAATAAACGGAACAAAGAGTGGAAATTAGCATCGAAAAATGGTCACGAATTGGGTAACCATACTTTAATGCATCCTTGCGCAAGACCACACAGTAAGACACCCATTTCTCCAGAAAAAGATTTAAATAATTATACTTTAAAAAAGGTGGTTTCAGAAATAAAAGAAACCAATAGGCTTTTAAAAGAAACTGATGGAAAAACAGAACGTTCTTTTGCTTTTCCTTGCGGACAAAAGAAAGTGCATGATACCTTGTTTTATAATTATGTTAAAAATGATTTTGTTGCAGCTCGCGGTGTTAAGCGCGATTTAAAATCTATAAATGAAATTGATTTAGATAACGTAAATGCCTATGGGATGAAAGGGCATACGGCAACCGAAATGATTGGGTTGGTAGATGAAGCTATAAAAAACAATAAGCTTTTAGTTTTTTTATTTCATGGTGTTGGAGGCGGAAGCCCTTTAAATGTTGAAAATGTAGACCATCAAAAATTACTAAAATATTTAGATTTTAAACAACATGATGTTTGGGTAGCACCAATGGTAGAAATTGCTAAATACGTAAAATTACAATCTAAAATAATAAAAGATTAATTTTAAAACTAATAACAAATAAAATACAAATGACTAAGTTACTAAGTGCTTTTCTTATAACTGTTTTTTTTGTTCAAAGTAGCATAGGACAAATTACTGTATGGAATATGCCAAAGGCTAGTGAAACTATAAAATCTAACCAGTGGGAGGTAAACGATGTGGTTTACAAAACAAAAAAAACGGTTACTAATCCTTTTGCAAAAAAAGTTTTTGCAGTGGTTATTGGTGAAAATAACGAACAACGTGTTCCTTTATTTTATAATGGAAATAACGAATGGGTGTTTAGGTATTCGAGTTCTACAATAGGGAAAAAGTCTTTTGTTATAGAGTCCGAAATAAAAGATTTAAACGGTATTAAAGGACGATTTCTTTTTACAGAAAATAAGAAAAAAGAACGTCATGGCGGTATTGTTAAAAGCGAAAAAGATAAAAGGCATTTTTATTACGAAGATGGTTCGCATTACTTTAACCTTGCTTTCGAGTGTGATTGGTTGTTTGCTCTAGATTATGGCAAAAAAGAAATACCTAAAACAGAACATTTGCTTGGTTTGATTAACGAAAACGGATTTAATCAAGTGGTAATGAATGTTTATGCCTACGATCCCGATCTAGACTGGGTTAAAGACGAGAAATTAAAAGCTAATCCGCAACACGATTATGGACAAAGAGAAGATATATTTCCTTTTTTAGGCTCTAATTCTAACCCCAATTATAGCGCATTAAATGTCGATTTTTTTAAGCATTTTGATAAAGTTATAGCTAAAATGCACGATAACGAAATTGTAAGCCATTTAATGATTTATGTTTGGAACAAAAGAGTTGCATGGCCAGATGCAGGATCAGAGGCAGATAATATGTATTACGATCATGTTATTAAACGTTATCAGGCTTTTCCAAATATTATTTGGGATGTATCAAAAGAAGCTGCATCAAAAATAGCAGTTGGTCAAAACAAAAATATTGTAGAACACCTTGAAGAGCGAATAGTGCGTGCAAGAAAATTAGATGCATTTAATCGTTTGTTATCGGTACACGATTATGGGTTTTGTAGAAAACATAAGGATGATGTCGATTTTATTTCTACACAAGATTGGAAATTATCTTTATACGAAAGCATGTTAAAGGTATATAATCTTTTTCCAGATAAGCCCGTATTTAATATAGAACATGGCGGTTACGAGGAGTCTCCTTATAACGTTTTTCCAGGAGGTTATTCAAACGCAGAAGCATGTTTAAAAAGGAATTATTTATGTCTTTTTGCAGGTGTTTATACTACGTATTATTGGCAAGCAACTTCTTGGAATGCTATTATTCATAATCCATTCGAGCAGCCAGAAGGTTTTAAAAAACCACATTTCGATTATTTTAAATACATGCGAAAGTTATTTAATACAGTGAATTTCGAAAAGTTTAAACCAAGTACAAAATACAATCCAAGATCTTATACTTTAGTAAATAATGAAGAAGGCGTTATAATGCAATATATGCCTAAAGAAGTACATAGCGATGATATTAAAAGGCATTTAGATACAGATTTCGATTACCAAAATGCAACATCACAATGGTTTAATACAATAACCGGTGAGTTTACAAAAGAAGAAAAATTGGTGTTCGAGCACAAATATGGTTTTTGGGATTATAGACCGTTTAGAAACGAAGCCGATGCTATTCTAATTATTAGAAATTTAAAACAAAAGTAGAATTATTGCTATGAAAAATACAATGCTAAAGTACTTATTATTTATCTGTCTTCCTATAACTTTAGGACTAGAAGCTCAAACAAAATTTGCTTCTGTTTTTGGAGATCACATGGTTTTACAACGAAACACTAACATTAAAGTTTGGGGTACAGATGCACCAAATACAACGGTTAAAATTACTGCCAGTTGGGGTGTTAGTAAGAGTGTAATAACCGACGCTAAAGGAAAATGGTATGGTACACTAAAAACAACCAAAGCTGGTGGACCTTATGTTTTAGAGGCAAAAGGGTCTGGAAATGCAGAGCTAAACGATATTCTTTTAGGAGAGGTTTGGTTATGTGGCGGACAATCTAATATGGCAATGAAACTAAAAGGAGGTCCGGGGCAGCACATAGAAGGTAGTAATGATATCATTTTAAATAGCACGAATTCTAATTTAAGATTTTTCACTGTTAATAAGGCGGTAAGCGAAACACCATTAAATAGTTGTGTTGGCGAGTGGCAAGTATCTCGACCTAAAACAGCTGCCGAATTTAGTGCTGTAGGTTATGCTTTTGGGTTAAGACTTCAAAAATATTTAGGTGTTCCCGTAGGTTTAATTTCAAGTAATGTTGGCGGTACACCTGCTCAAGCATGGACATCTAAGGAGGTAATCGTTTCAGAATTTCCAGAGTTTAAAAAAGATTTTTCTAAGGAAATAAATACAAAATCTGCAACAGTATTATACAATGGGATGATAAAACCATTAATTCCTTTTACCTTAAAAGGAGCTATTTGGTACCAAGGAGAAGCTAATAGGTGGAATGCAGAGCAATATTCGAGATTGTTTCCCGCCATGATAAAAAATTGGAGAACTCAATGGAATCAAGGTGATTTTCCATTCTATTTTGTGCAATTAGCACCTTATATACATGGTAAAGAAGGTTGGGTAAAACTTCAACAAGCGCAGTTAAAAACAATGTTAACAGTTAAAAATTCTGGCATGGTAGTTATTAATGATATAGGTGCTAAAACTAGAATTCATCCACCAAAAAAGAAAGAAGTTGGAGAACGATTAGCATTATGGGCTTTGGCAAAAGATTATGAGGTTGAAGGTATTGCATATTCAGGACCTACTTTTAAGTCGATTAAAATTGAAAAAAATAAAGCATTTATTCGTTTTGAAGAAGCACCATTAGGTATAACAAGTTTAGAAAAAGAATTAACCAATTTTGAAATTTCTGATGAAAACGGTAAATACCATCCTGCAAAAGCTAAAATAATAGAAAAAGGCATGGCATTACAAGTATGGAGTGATAATGTGTTGCACCCCAAACATGTTCGTTATGCATGGAAAAGCTATGTAGAAGGCAGTTTGTTTAATACAGCTGGTTTGCCCGCTTCTAGTTTTTGTACAGAAAATTGGGATGTTATTTTAAAACAATAAATCAAAATACATATGATTATTACTTCGCACTTAAAAACATGTTTATTATTGTTGTTTATAACAATATGCTCTTTTGCTCAAAAAAGTGAAAAGCCAAATATTATTTGGGTTATTACAGACGAACATAATTTTAGAACCCTAGGATGCTATAGAGATTTAATGGAACCTGAACAGGCTAAGCAGTGGGGAGACAAAGTTGTAGAAACACCAAACTTAGATTGGTTGGCAAATAATGGAGCATTGTTTACTAGTATGTATGCTGCTTCTCCAGTTTGTTCTCCATCTAGAGCAAGTATGTTTACTGGGCAATATCCGCAAACGGTAAATATGCCAGTAAATAATAATGTCCTAAATAAAAGTTACCCAACAATAGCAAATGTTTTAAATAAAGAAGGCTATAATACAGGATATATTGGTAAATGGCATCTTAGTGGAGACGCTAAACCAGGTTGGGCGCCAGAGGTAAGTCATGGTTTTAAAGATAATCGTTATATGTTTAATAGAGGGCACTGGAAAGTGTTTGGAACAGAGGAAGATGGTACACCTTTTATAGCTGCCAAAGATAAAAAAGGAAACCCCAGTTATGGCATGCAAGGCGCAAATAAAGATTCTTATTCTACAGATTGGTTAATGGATAGAGCAGTAGATTTTATTGATAAAAATAAAAAACAATCATTTTTTTGTGTGGTGAGTTTGCCAGAACCGCACGGACCAGATGCTGTAAGAGCCCCTTACAATACAATGTATAAAGGTGTAAAATTCGATATGCCTAGAACCTTTACAGAAGGTAGAACAGAGCATTCTCCAAAATGGAGAAAACCTTTAGGTAAAAATTATAACGAAACTAAAATGCAAAATATGATTTCTACATATTTTGGATCGGTAAAATGTATTGATGATAATATAGGAAAACTAATTAACTCTCTTAAAGAACGTGGTATTTTAGAAAATACAATTATTATGTTTTCTTCAGATCATGGCGATTTGTTAGGCGAGCATAATCAAATTAATAAAGGAGCTCCTTTTGAAGGTTCTGCTTTAATACCTTTTATTATTTATCATGGTAAATCTATAAAGCCTAAAACCATTGTTAAACAAGCGGTAAATAATACAGATTGGATGCCAACATTTTTAAGTATGGCAGGTGTTAAAAATCTGCCTAAAACAGCAGGAAAAGATTTAAGTCAACTTATAGAAAACCCAAATTTAAAAACAGAGAATAATGTTACATTTAGTAGAATTCACAAAAGTTGGGTAGCAGCTATTACCAATAGATATAAGTTAATAATAGATGTTTCTGTTAAGTCGCAACCTTGGCTAATAGATACAAAAAAAGACCCAGACGAGCTTATAAATCACTTTGGAGAACCAGCTTATAAAGACATAACCAAGAACTTAGCTAGTAAGTTAAAAGACTACACTATAGAGCAAAACGATTCTTTTAAAGATAATAAAATATTCAAGCAGAAATTAAAAAAATCGCTGGAGTATTAGTCTAAAATACGGGGTTGTAGACACTGTATTTTATCTTGACAATACAAAATTGTTGTTTTTTAGTATTTCTGTTGCCTTTATTAGTTCGCTAAATGAGTATTTTTTGCCATGCGGTTCTTTAATAAAGTGTAAATTATGAAATTATATAGAACAAACTTTAAGATGAAGGTGTTGTTTTTTGTTATACTACTATTTAGTATGTATTCAAATAGTCAAACTGTTTTCGAAGAAAATTTTGAAAGTAAAAACAATGCATTTAATTTAGAAACTGACGGTTATGTACTTTCTAAGGCAGATAATTATACAGGTACTGTAACCGCAGTAGTTAGAGAAAATAACGGTAATAAGTATGCAAGAATGGTAGCGTCTCCTAATGGAGGGGCAAAAATGCAAATTGTTAAAACAATAACTGTTGAAGCTGGAAAAAATTATGTTTACGAACTTGATACTAAAGGCCCATTTAAAAGACATATAAGAATATATACTTTAAACGATGAACTGATAAGTGCTTCTCCAGATTATAAGCCTACTACAACTGCAGAAGAAGCACAATGGAAAAAATTAGAAACTACTTTTGTTGCTGGCGCGGGTGTTACCCAAGTAAAAATAGGGCTTTACCATAATTGGTCTGGAACCATTGATATCGATAATATTAAAGTAGAAGAAACCATAAGGCAAACAGCGTTTTATTTAAGTAACGCAGGAGACGACAGTAACAAGGGTACTATTGATGCACCATGGAAAACTTTGTCAAGAATAAGTGCTAATTCTTTGTTCCCAGGTGATGCGGTGTATTTTAATCGTGGCGATCGTTTTGATGGACATTATGTTGTTAATGGTTCTGGAGAAATTGGTAATCCTATTTTAATTTCTGCATATGGTACAGGAGAAAAACCTATTATTACTGGCGAAGTTGGTTCTGCTGGTGGAGGAGATTATGCCGAAGCCATTTTAATAGAAAATTGTGATAATCTTATTTTAGAAGATTTAGAAATTCAAAATGAGCGCTTAGTAACACGTTCTGGTGTATCTGATACAGATGCCTTTGGTATAGCTATACACAACAGTAGTGATGCTGTTATGGAAAATTTTGTTTTTAGAAATTTAACTTTAAAAGATGTTTTCGCTGTACAGCCTATGCTAGAGCCAGAAGATTTTGATGCTATTCAAGTTTCTGGTATACGTTTTACATGTAGTAAAAATACAGAAGTTGGTAAAGAAAAAAACATTCAAAATATACTTATAGAAGATAGTTACTTTACAAATTTGCAAAGGTTTGGTATTCAATTTAAACATAGCGGAGGTAATAATGGTGTAGGTAACGATGCCATTAATAAAATTAAGGATATTATAGTAAGAAATAATGAGTTTTACTATAATGGAGGTACAGCAGTGCTCCCAAACCGTACTTATAACTGTTTAATAGAGAACAATATTTTTGATCATCCAGGAGCTACAACAGATGCTAGAATGCCAGGGAGAGGGAGTTCGGTTTGGAATATTTGGTCTGTAAACACCGTAGTACAATATAACATGTGTTTAAGTACTAGAGGATATTTAGATTCTTATGGTATACATATAGATATTGAGAACGAAAATACGTTTGTGCAATATAATTACATGGAAGACTGCGAAGGTGGTTTTGTAGAAATTTTGGCTGGAAATAAAAATGCTGTATATAGATTTAACGTGGATGTAAATAGTGGTTTTAGGGTGCACGATTGGAATAACGCAAGTAGTACTATTTATGTATATTCAGATCGTTGGAAAGAGCCAAACCAAGCAGCGTTAAATTTATGCGATGGGGTCTATATAAATAATAATACTATTGTAATAGACCAAGGCATAAAAACTAATGGAGATCCTTATACAACTGCTATTACTTTTGATTCTAAAAATACGTTTGTTTATAATAATATTTTTTCATCTACCAATGGAGCGGGTATGGGCGAAAGAAATTTTGCCATACGAGATAATAATACACCGTTTACGGTAACCAATAACCTTTTTGAAGGTACTGTAAATACTAGTTGGGTAAATATGGATAAGAACTCACAAATAGGAGCAAGTCGTTTTACAGGTATAGGAGACAATAAAAAGGCTTATCAAGTATTCGAAAATAGTCTGGCATTAAATAACGGTACACCTATTCAGGGGCCCGTTTTACCAGGAGCAGGAACAGGTGTTTTCGAAAATGTGCCTGCTTACCCTAATGTAGATTTTTATGGAAATCCAATAGATTTATCATCTGGTACTCCTAATATCGGTGCATATAACGGAAAAAGTAATGCAGATATTTTAAGTAATAGTACGTTTAATTTGGTATCTAAAAATACTTGGCTAGTATATCCTAGCGCAGATAATTTAAAACTACATATTGGTAAAGTTTCAGGAGTATTAACTAGTAATATAGAGGTTTCAATAATTAATTTAAAAGGTCAAATGGTTCAAGAAGAAAGTCTAAAAGTCATTCCAAATAAAAGAGAATTCATATTAAATGTTAACGAAGGATTAGCTAATGGTATCTATGTTCTAACTATAAAGAGTGAAGGTGTTTCGCATAGCAGAAAAATACTTTTGAGAAAATAAATTATTCATTATATAATATAAAACTTCAATATAGTAATAGTAAAAACAAAATTAACTAACACTAAATAATAAAGGGCAATAATAAAAAAAACATTATAAAACTTTGAAAGTATTCTGGTTGTAGCATGTTTTTAGGACATTAAATAAAAAAATATGAAAAAGTATATTATAATTTTAATAGTATTAATGGTTAATAGCATTTCTGCTCAAAAAAAGAAAAATAAGCAAATTTGTTTTGCACTATATACAGTACACGAGAATACATTAAAGTTAACAGCGCAATTTTATCCTATAAAAAATTACGATCCGTTTCGGGCATCACTACAAATTAAAAACGGTAATACATGGGAAACAGTACAGGTGTCTGAAATTATTTACCCAGGATATACAGCACATTTTAGAATAGAAAATTGGGATGATACCTTAGAAAAACAATATAGAGTAGCTTATAAAAACACATTTTTTTATAATGGTGTTATTAAAAAGAATCCAAAGGATAAACAAGAGCTAGTTATGGCTGCATTTTCATGTTGGTCTACCCATCAAAAACATGGAGGTAATGGCCCTGCTTTAGATATTATTAATAATTTAAAACAATTAAAGCCAGATGTGTTGTTTTTTGCAGGAGACCAGGTTTATGACCATAGTAACCATTATGGTAATTGGCTAAAATTTGGAGAGACTTTTGGAGAAATAATAAGAAATACACCAACTATAACAATACCAGACGATCATGATGTGGGGCAAGGCAATATTTGGGGAGATGGCGGAAGAAAAACAGAAAGTAGAGATGGTAACAAAGGTGGTTATTACATGCCTGTAAGTTATATAAAAGAGGTAGAAAGAGCACAAACAAGTCATTTACCAGATCCATACGATCCAACACCAATAGAGCAAGGTATAGGTGTTTATTACACAGATTTAAAATGGGGAGATATTAGCTTTGCCATTCTAGAAGATAGAAAGTTTAAGTCTGGACCTAGGCGAGTTTTGCAAAAAAAACGTTTTCAAGATACTCGAAATATGGATGTTAAAGAAGCAACACTTTTAGGAAATCGTCAATTGAGCTTTTTAGAAGATTGGACAACCGATTGGGAAAATGCACAAATGAAAGCAGTATTGTCGCAAACTATTTTTACAAATCTAGCAACACATTCGCCAACAATAGATAAAAAACAGAAATACAGTGTAGATTCTAACGGTTGGCCTCAAGCAGGAAGAAATAAAGCGTTAAGTGTTATACGTAAAAGTTTTTCTTGTATGATAGCTGGCGATCAACATTTAGGCTCTGTTGTGCAACATGGTGTAGAAAATTGGAATAACGCTGGCTATTCTTTTGCAGTTCCTGCTGCTGCGAATTATTGGTTAAGATGGTGGAATCCGGATAGTAAAGGGGCTAATCATATTGAAGGTATGCCTAATTATACTGGCGAATATAAAGATGCATTTCACAATAAAATAACGGTTCATGTGGTAGCAAATCCAACACATACAGATAACGAACCTAAAACAGATTTATTAAAAGGACGAGCTGCAGGTTATGGTATTATCCGGTTTAATAAGTTTAAAAGAGAAGTAACATACGAGTGTTGGGAGCGCAATGTAGATATGTTTGCTAAAGGGAGTAAGCCATATAAGGGTTGGCCAATTACGTTTTCTCAAATCGATAATTTTAATATAAAGGATGGTTTCGAGCTTCCTACATTTAAAATTTCAAAGCAAAATCAAGTTGTAACGGTTAGAAATAACTTTACTAAAGAAGTAGTTTCCTCTTTAAGAATAAAAGGTTTAGAGTATCAGCCAAAAGTTATGCATGGCGGGGTTTATACTATTGAAATAGGAGAAGGAGACAAAACAACTTTTTATTACGATGTCGAAGCGCTTAAAAGTAATAAGAAATCAATACAAGTTTCTCTATAACAGATTTAAATTAAAGTAATTATATAATGAATTTTAAAAAAATAACAGCATTTATAGTATTGGTATGTATAGGAAATTTAATTTATGTACAAGCTCAATCTGGGCCCCCAAAACCACCAATAGGTAAACGTTGGGTACTTAATCCAGATTTTTCTGATGAGTTTAATGGTACAGAATTAGATACCGATAAATGGTTAGATAATCACCCAACATGGAAAGGAAGAGAACCAGGTTTATTCATGTCTTCTCAAGTATCTGTTAAAGATGGTTACCTTCAAATTAGAGGAGAGAAAATGAAAAAAGACACCATTATTAATGCCTATAATAGAGAAATGATTTTTAATGTTAAAGGCGGTGCAGTGGTTTCTAAAAAAGCTGCTTTTTTAGGGTATTACGAAACAAAAATGAAAGCAAGTGCAACAACTATGTCTGCAACATTTTGGTTTTCAACATCAAAAACGTCTATAGGCCCAAACGATTGTGATAAATACGGTTTAGAATGGGATATCCAAGAATGTATTGGTAGAAAAGGCGATTTTAAAGGTAGCTTTTTTGCAAGCGGAATGCACTCTAATGCTCATTTTTGGTATACAGATTGCGAAAAGAAAAAGCATGATTATAGAGCAGCGCAAGTAAGATTTGAAGATGATGAGGTAGCCTCAAAAGATTTCCATGTTTATGGAGGTTGGTGGCGAGACGAAAGCTCCGCTAGTTATTATTATGATAATAGAGCACCTAAGCATCAATACTTTTATGATAAAGTAAAGAAAAAACCTTTCGATAAACCTATGTATATGCGTTTGGTTTGCGAAACGTATCCGTTTCCATGGATAGAGCTTCCTAATGATGAAGAACTTGCAGACCCGTCAAAAAATGTAGTGTATTACGATTGGGTACGTGGTTATAAATTGGTAGATTTTAACGATGAAAGTCATGATACTAAGCAGGAAAACCCAATTAGAATTTATGATGAAGGTGTTATTTTTGATTCAGAATCAATAGATTTAAAATCATCAAAAGCATTAAAAATTCCTTTAAGTTATAAGGCTAATAAAGATAGAGTAATATCTTTTCTATTAAAAGATTCCGAAGGTAAAAATATTGTAGATCAAAAAATTACAGCTTATGCAGGTTATGCTAATTTTGAATATGATTTAAAACTTAAAAGTAAATTAAAACCATCTAATACTTATGTATTATTGGTAACAACATATCCAATTGGAGACAAAAAAAGCTTTTTAGACAAAAGCACTCTCTTAATAAATATAACAAAATAAATTACCATGTTGCAGACAGTAAAATTAGTTGTGTTTATAAGTTTTTGTATACTCAGGCTTTCGGCACAAAACGAAATACATGTATACTCAACCGAAATTCCTTGGCAAGAGAATGCAATAACTCAAGACCCTACCAAATTATATTCTATTACACAGGCTATAAATCAAGCTTCAAGTGGCGATATTATTATACTTCACGAGGGTATTTATAGAGAACGCGTTCTCGTAAATAAAAACAATATTACACTTAAAAATTTTCAAGGCGAGTATGTATTGGTGTCTGGAGCAGATTTGATAACTGGTAGCTGGTCTAACGCTACTGGTATGGCGTCGGGAGTTAAAGTTACTAATATTTCTGGTTTAAATATAGAAACAGATTATAGTCAATTGTTTTCTAATGGTAGAATTCAAAAATTAGGCAGGCACCCTAATAGAGCCATAAATCAAACTATGGAGGTTATTTCTGAAAATAATAAAGGAGGATATGCACCCGTAACTAATGGCTTTAAACCTGCAGGAGTAGGAGCTACTGGTCAAATTACGTTTCAAGAAACCACAATTCCAAATGTAGATTTAACAGGAGGTATTGTTCGAGCAATGACGGGTAAAATGCGTAATTATGTTTATGGAGATATTGTCTCGAAATCTGGAAATACGGTTTCGTTTAACGCTATTAATGATAATTCTGATTGGAAAAAAGAAAGCGCTATAGCTTCCAATAGATTTAAATTAGGTTGGGGGTTTGTACTTCATAAAAATTTGGTTGACACACCAGGAGAGTGGTTTATAGAAAATAATAACTTATACTATTTTCCGAGAGTGGGAGAAAATATTGATGAAAGTAGAATTGAAATTCAAACCCGAGAGCGTGTATTGGTTTTAAATAATACGAGTGACGTAACTATTATTGGAATTAATTTTGTAGCAGGTAATCTAGACGCACAATCTACAAATAACACATTAATAGACCAGAGTTCATTTAGGTATTTACACCCTTTTTGGATACCAAATGGATATGGACAAGGAAATACCGATAGAAAAGGCATGTTTTTTAGGTATAGCTCTAACAACACAATAAAAAACACCTATATAGCTCATAATTGGGCAAATATGGTTGCTTTTCATTTTGGAGAAAATAATACTATTGAAAATTGTATAATAGAAGATTTTGGTGCTGTTGGGGTATTTACTTCTGGCGTTCATGTAAATCGATCAGATAATACTAGTATAAGTAAGTGTACTTTTGGAGATGCAGGAAGATTCCAAATTAGAATTGATGGAGGCGATGCTAAAGTTGATATTTTAGATTCAGATTTTTATGGTGCAATGAAAATGGGAGAAGACGCAGGACCTTTTGAAGCTACAAGTACAGGGAAAATTGGAGCTTTAGATTTGAAAGGAAGCACAATAGCATATAATAAGGTACATGATATAAAAGGATTGCCGGTTTCTGATGGTAATTATAATAGGCAAAAAGTAGTTGCATTTTATATGGAAGATACGCAAAACTACACAGCACATCATAATTTAATATATAATATTAAAGCCGATAATTATATGGGATCTGTAGATAATGAACCTGCAGGCGAATTTTTATACCTAGGGCCACGTTACAATAGAATGGAAAAACCGGTTAACTATTACAATAATACAATATGGAATTATGATAAACTTTTTACTTTATGGGGGCTTGAAATAGACAATTGGGAAGCATTAGGGCTTGCAGAAGAAGATAATAAAGGGACCATGGAAGATGGACATTTTGCTAATAATGTTTTTATGACTAATTCTAAATTTGTATTAAGTTATGGAAGACAAAAACTTTCTGCCACAGGAGGAAATCAGGGATGGGTTAATTTAAACCCAAGCCCTTCTTTAGAAACCACAAATTTTAATGAGTTTATAACGCATTGTTCTAATTATGGTTTTCAATTTAACCCAGAGAACAATGTGTTAATAGATTTTTCTAGTCAAGATAATAATTTTACAGATGCTTTAAATGGCGATTTTAATTTAAAAGCGGGTTCTGTAGCTATTGATGCAGGTAAAGAAATTCCTGGATTCACAAATTCTACAACACCGGATAGTGGTGCTTTAGAAGGAGGAGATAGAGTATTAAATGCGGGAGCTTCTTTAATTATTCCTACTTTTTTAGAAGAAGAAACAATAACCATTTGGAATACTACATTTACAATAGCTACAACATCTGAAACGTGTACAAACCAGAACAATGGTAGTATAACTATAGTGCCAGATGTAAAAGGTGATTATGAGGTGAGTTTTAATGGGGTTAGCTACGAATTTGTAAACGAAAAAACCTTTGAAAACTTGGAGCCAAAAGTGTATCAAGTTTGTATTAAACTTAAAGAAAAAGTAGACGAGCAGTGTTTTACTATTAGAGTAAAAGAAGCAGATCAAGTAACATTTAAATCAACATTAAAAACAAAAAAAATAGAAGTTAATATTTCTAAAGGCACAGCGCCTTACCAAGTGTATGTTAATCATAATTTGGTTTTAGAGACTTTGGCATCATCTTTTGCAGTAGATGTAAGTCAAAACGATATTGTTGAGGTTAAAACGAATAAGGCTTGCGAAGGGCTTTTAGTACAGTCTATCGATTTTTATTCTAATATTAGTCCGTATCCAAACCCTACAACATCTAATTTTTCAATAAGTTTGCCTATTTCTGAAGGACAAATTCCTGTAGAAATATATGATATACGTGGGCAATTAGTAACTTCAGGTGTTTACACAATTAATGCGGGTTCTATAAATCTAAGTTTACAAGGCAAACAATCTGGCATGTACTTTGTAAAATTAGTATTAGAAGAACCAGTAAATTTCAAAATTGTTAAAAAATAAAATGGCTCAATATATATTACCTCACTTTAATACTATACATTCAAAATTAATTTATCTTTTTTTTATTTGTAGTTTGTTGTCGTTTTCGCAAACGCAAACAAAGCCTAACGTTATACTTATTCTAACAGACGACCAAGGTATTGGAGATATTGGGTGTCATGGAAACCCATGGTTAAAAACACCAAACCTAGATAAATTTTATAATAATTCTGTACGGTTAACAGATTTTCATGTAAGTCCGCTTTGCACACCAACACGTGCAGCTATAATGACAGGTCGTTATCCTATTAATAATGGTGCTTGGGCAACTTTTAAGGGTAGAGATGCATTATCGAGCGGAGCTGTAACTATGGCCAATATGTTTAAAAATAATGGTTATAAAACCGCTTTGTTTGGCAAATGGCATTTAGGCGATAATTATCCAACACGACCAACAGATTCTGGTTTCGAAACAGCAATTCATCATTTAGCTGGTGGTGTAGGTGAGTTGTCAGATTATTGGGGTAATAGTTATTTTAACGATGTATATTATGAAAATAATACACCTAAACAGTTTAAAGGTTATTGTACAGATGTGTGGTTTAACGAAACCATAAAATACATAGATAAAAATAAAGAAGATCCGTTTTTTGTGTATCTACCTTTAAATGCACCTCACGATCCCTTAATTGTAGATAAAAAATATGCAAAACCCTATAAACACTTAGAAGGTAAAGAAATTATTAGTGCCAATTTATATGGCATGATTGCCAATATAGATGAGAATTTTGGTAAGTTTTACGATTTCTTAGATAACAAAAAGCTACTAGAAAATACCATTCTTATTTTTATGAGTGATAATGGTACGCGTTATGGCTACAGTAACGATGGTAAATTTGGATATAACAAAGGCTATAGAGGTATTAAGGGAAGTAAGCAAGAAGGCGGACATCGCGTACCGTTTTACATACGTTGGCCAAAGGGAAATATTAAAGGCGGAAAAGATATAGATGTACTTACAGCTCATGTAGATATTATACCTACATTGGCAGGTTTGTGTAACCTCTCGGTTCCAAAAGCCATGAAACTTGATGGGGTAGATGTATCTCCATTGCTTTTAAATCAAAAGAAAAAAATAGAAAATCGTTCGGTGTTTATTCATAATCGTCAAGATTGGAGACCACCAATGGATGTTAATCAAACCTGTATTTTAAAAGACGATTGGAGGTTAATTAATGGTAATGCTTTATATAATATACGTAAAGACCCTAAACAGAAAAACAACGTAGCACATCTACATCCCGAATTGATAAAAGAGCTTTTAGCACAAAATGCTGTGTTTTTAAAAGAAACTAAAAGAAATTCTGAATATAAAGAGCTCCCAACGCACCATGTTGGTAATAGTAAGCAAGAAGAAATTAAGTTAACCATACAACATGCTATTGGAGAAGATAGTGGTATTTGGAAATGTGAGCAGGTAGCTGCAGGTATAAAAAACACAAATAACACCCATGCCTTAACTATAGAAAAACCTGGGCGTTATCAAGTTTTATGTGCTAGATGGCCTAAAGAATGCGCAGGTCCTATTTTAGGAGTGCCAATAGAAAACCCCAAAAATATGTTTACTTACCAAGCTATTTCGCCCGAAAAAGTTAGAATAAAAATAGCCAATCAAATTCACGAAAAATTAATTAAACCAAAACAAAATGCAGTGTCTTTTATTGTAAATCTAAATAAGGGCAAAACATTACTTGTTAACGATTTTATAGAGGGCAAAGATAGGTATGGGGTATATTATACTTACGTAAAATATCTAGGAGAGTAGATATTAAAAAAAACTTTAAAATGGAAGAACAGTAAAGCTAATTTGCATTGGAATTATGATGAAGTAGAGATGCTATTAGTTAAGGAGCCAACAAATTACCATATAGTAGAACTGTTTATAAATGGACGATCTTTATTCTAGTATCAGATAAAGTAGTAACTAATAATGGTAGGTGTTTGGCTATAATTCAGTCTCATAAAAATAAAAGATTAGTAAAAATACAAGTACACTCTGTAGATATTGAAGGAGCAGATGTTATTGTAGAATTAAAGTGAAATTTAATTTTATAGCAACGAAAGACCATCAATATAATATTGAAGATTTTTTTACAATAGAACGGTCTATTTAAAGTATATTTTTACTAAGAAAATGAAAGTTGTATATTTCAAACATTATCTATTTTAAAGACATAATCTTGAAATTAAAAAGCATCATAAAAACAAACACTACAACAAATTGGTTTAAAATCTTATTTGTGCTTATGTGGTGTCCAACTACTTTTTATGGGCAATTTAATTACACGTCGCTTTTCGAAACTACAGATTTACCAACAACCACGGTTTCTCGTGTAAGACAAGACGATAAAGGTTTTATATGGTTTACGTCTGAAGATGGTTTATTTAAGTTTGATGGTTACCGTTACGAGCAACATGCTTTTATAAATAATAATCCAGATTTTCCTTTACGCGGAATAAAGAAAATAGAATTCGACGCTTATGGTCGAATTTGGTTGGTAACCAAGGATAACACCTTACATTGTTATATAATAGAAACTAAAAACTTGCACAATATTATTTTTAAAGGTGACGGAGCAGCATCTTTTGTTAATAGTATGACTATAAATAATTCTAAATTATTTGTTGGTAGAGGCGCACCATATTATTTCTCTGTAAAAAATATAGATTTTAATAATATTAATCCCATTCCTGTTAGTGGTAATAAGTCGGGATCTAGGCTAGGGTATAGTAGGTCTCATTATGCATGGTTTGTAATGGGAGAATATATGGTGTTTTTCGATTCTAAAAAAGAAAAATTAATAAAAACAGTCGATATGCCTGTTAAGGCATCAAGCATTTGTGTAGATAAAGATAATAATGTTTGGATAGGCGACGGAACTAAACGATTACTAAAATATAATAATAAGGCCAATGTTTGGGAAGAGCCTTATCAAGTTGAAGGTGGTGTAAGATGGTTAGAATACGATGAAAAAAGAAACCGTATCTGGGTAACAAGTCATTTAAAACTTAGGTATATAGATTTAGGGTCTCTAGAAAAGGAATTGTTGGATTTGCCTGTTTCTAGAAAGTTTATTAGAAATTTAGAATCGTTTGTAGATAAACAAGGTAATTTGTGGATGGTAACCGTAAACGATTTAATAAAAATTAATTTTCGAGGAAACCTATCGCATGATTCAAATTTTGAAGAATTGTTTAACTTCAAAAATAAAAAAGTTATAGAACAAGATTTTTCTGGAGCAATGTTGTTGGCTACTACAGATTCTGGTTTAATAAGAAAAAATTTTACCACAGGCGAGAGTAAAAGGTATTTACAAGGAAAAAGTATTTTATGTATTAATAAGGTAACAGATTCTTTGTTTTTAGTAGGAACCTCAAAGGGCTTATTCGAGTTTAAGTTTAATGCCAAAACAAATAATTATGTTTCCAAACAAAAACAACTAGACGAAACAATAAGTGCAGTTTATGCCATTACAAAAAGTAAAGATCATATTTATTGGGCAGGTTATTATGGCGGTTTATCTAGAATAGATTATTCTGGGGACAAAGTAAAAATAGAACGTGTGGCTAGGTGGAGTAATGTAGGTTATATTGTTTACGATAGTGTTAATAATGCTATTATAACTAATGCCATTAATAAAGGAATTTTTCAAGTAACATTAAACGAAAACCATGAAGTAAAAAATATTATAAACATTAATCAATCTAAAAATTTAGGAAGTAATTCTGTTCAAATGATTTATAAAACTAAAGATAATTTGTGGGTAGCCACGTCTTTAGGTCTCAGTAAATTAAAGTATAACAAAGGCAAGGAAGAATATGTTGTTATAAAAAACTATACTACCCACGACGGATTGTCTAACAATTATATTTCTAGTGTTGTTGCAGAAAATGATAGTATTTTATGGATTGGTACGCATAATGGATTAAATAAGTTTAATTTTTCAAAAGAAAGCTTTACAAACTATTATAAAGGATTTGGGTATTTTTCTAATCGTTTTTCAGATAAAATTGCTTTTTTCTCAAAAGAAAAGAAAATGTTTTTTGGTGTAAACAAGGGCGTTATTGCTTTCGATCCTAAAAAGTTTTCTCCAAGCGAAAATGAGTATACCATTTTTATAGAAGATGTTCAAATAAATGGAATAAGTGGCAACAAGACTAAAGACCTTAACAGGTTAAGTCACTACCAAAATAACTTAACTTTTAAAGTATCTGTTCCTAACTATATTTCGCCAAGCGCCATAAAGTATAGGTATAAGGTTGATGATGGCGAAAATAAATGGAATATAAAGTTTGTTAAAACGCCTTCGTTTACTTTAAACAATTTGCCTAGAGGAAACCATAAAATATGGTTGCAATGTACAAACGAAGATGGTAAATGGAATTCTGAAGTTAAAACTATAAACTTTACTATTTACCCACCGTTTTGGCTTACATGGTGGTTTATTGCCTTTTGGGTACTTGTTGTTTTGGGAGCAGTAATATTATTTACTAGGTTTTCTATTGTAAAACAAACTAGAAAAAAAGCGTTAAATCTTCAGTTAGATTTAGAAAAGAAATTAAGGGAAACCGATTTAGAAAAAATTAAGTTTTTTACCAATATTTCGCACGATTTAAAAACACCCTTAACCATGGTTAAAGAGCCTTTAGAAAAGGTGTTAAAAAAATCGATGCCAGAAGAAGAGAAGCAGTTTCTTTTAGAAACAGCATCTAATAATGCAAATAGATTGGTTAAACTTATAAACCAAGTGCTTAATTTTAGCACTATTCATACTGGCGAGCTAACTTTAAATATTCAGAAAATAGAATTTGTAGGTTTTTTAAAAACACTTTTAGAAAATTTTAAGTTTAAAGCAGAAGAGAAAAATATTGATTTAATTTTTGATACTCAAGCTGTAAAATTGCCTTTGTATTTTGATAAAGAAAAAATAGAACGTGTTTTTTTTAATATACTTTCTAATGCGTTTAAAAATACACCTAAAGGCGGTAAAATTATTTTAAAGGTAAGACACGATCAAGAAAATCAGTCTGTAAAAGTAAGTGTAGAAGATACAGGAAAAGGTATAAGTAAAGATAAGTTAAAAGAAATCTTTTCAAGGTTTTTTCAATCTAACACAGATGCACAAGGGCAAGGTATAGGTTTATCTATAGTTAAAGAATATATAGAAGCGCACGAAGGAGAGGTAACCATAGAAAGTGAGTATCAAAAAGGAACCAAGGTACTTTTATCTTTACCAAGTGAAGAAGAAAAGGTAGAAGTAGCCATAGAAGATAGTAAAGAGAAAACAGAATTTAAATACAGTATTTTAATAGCAGAAGACGATGATGAACTTAGAAAGTATTTAACCTACGAGTTATCTTCTAAATACAAACTTTTTGTTGCAAACAATGGTAAAAGAGCTTTAGAGATTGTTTTAAATAAAATGCCCGATATTGTTTTAACAGATTTAATGATGCCAGAATTAAACGGTATAGAACTTTGCAAGAAAATAAAGGGAGATATTAGGACGTCTCATATTCCAACAATAATTATAACAGCTTCAGGAAAAAACGAAATAGAAGTGTTAGACAGTGGTGTTAACGATTATATTACAAAGCCATTTAAAACAGAAAGTTTATTACTTAAAATAAAAAACCAATTAACAACCATTAAGCAAACTAAAGACTGGTTCCAAAGAGAGATAGATTTAACACCTCAGATAGAAGAAATAGAATCGTCAGGGACTATTTTTTTAAAGAATTTAATGCAAGTTATAGAAGATAATTTTATAGAAAACAAGTTAGATATATCTGTACTAACATCTAAAATGAACATGTCTAAAAGTTCGCTTTATAAAAAAACATCTCAGCTTGCTGGTATGACAATAAACGAATTAATAACATCTGTTAAATTAACAAAAGCAGCCGAGTTACTTTCTAAAACAAACTACTCTTTTAACGAAATAACCTTTATGTTAGGTTACAACGATGTTAAGTATTTTAGAGAACTGTTTAAGAAAAAACACGAACTAACACCTACCGAATACCGCAAGAAACATCAATAAACATACACTTTACACTATAATCCCCTTATTGTTGGAGTATTATCCCCTGTCAATTTTTTTTATGAGAATTAACTTTGGAGTCTATAGTTTATTATAAAATTTGTTTATGAAGGTAACACTCTCTGTTGCGTCTATTTTTACATTAATTTTAATGGGGCTTATATTAGCGCCAATAAACATTGATGGCAAAAATGAATTAGTACTTTACATTGGAAATTTTCACCCATTAATTTTACATATTCCAATAGGAGCATTGTTAGGTGTTTTTGTTTTAGAGGTTGTTAATTTAATAAAACCAAAATTACAGTTAGAAAACGCAAGTAAAATATTATTGTGGTTTACAGTAATAAGCTTAATTCCTGCTGTAATTTTCGGAATGTTTTTAGCGTCTAGTGGTGGTTATAATGTTGAGGTATTATCGTTTCATAAATGGTTAGGTTGGGCAACCGCATTATTATGTGTTTGGCTATTAGTTTTTAGACTATGGGCTTATACAAAGTCTCAAAAAACAATACGTATTTATCAAGGCTTACTATTTATAAATGTAATACTGTTAACTTTTGCGGGCCACTATGGGGGCTCTTTAACACATGGTGCTGGTTACTTAACCAAAGATATGCCAGTAAGTATGAAAGAGTTTTTTGGAGTAGAAAAATCTAAAACAGAATCTATTTTATCATCAATAAAGGAATTGGCTAAAGATAAAGGCGAAAGCGAAGAAGCTAAATTAGCGTTAATCTTTGCAGATAGTATTCATCCTATAATGGATAAAAATTGTTTTGAATGTCATAATGCAAATAAACAAAAAGGCGATTTACGTTTAGATACAGCTAGTTGGGAAATGATAAAACCCGAAGATGTAAAAAAATGGGAAACGGTTTTTGAAGAAATTAGCGAAGGCAATATGCCTCCAGAAGAAGAAGAACCTTTAACAGAAGCAGATAAAAACAGTATTTTAAATTGGATAACAAATTCTTTAAATAAATTAACTCCAGAAGTAAAACAACAAATAGCGCTTAAAGAGGAAGCTAAAGCAAAAGCTAAGGCAGAACAAAGAAAAAAGGAGTTAGCTATTTTAGCAAGTAAACCCAAAGTTAAATTAAGCAAACAGGCTTTGCATTATGCAAATAATATTAAGCCAATAATGGATAAATATTGTTACGATTGTCATGGGCCAGATAAGCAAAAAGGTAGCGTACGCTTAGATCGTTTAAATTGGGATATGGTAAAAGGAGCAGATGCCGAAAGTTGGCACTCTGCATTAGATATGATTAACTCTGGAGAAATGCCTCCAAAGAAAAAACCACAACTAACTGCTAAAGAGAGAAAAGAGGTTGTTAATTGGATAACAAACTCGTTAGAGCATGCTGCAAAAGCTAAAAACAGTAATGCAAAAGAAGTAACAAGAAGGCTAACAAAATCGCAATACACAAATTCTTTAAACGAAATATTAGGGTTACCTATTAATTTTGGTAGTGTTTTACCAGACGATGGCAAATCTAAAATGGGTTTTACTAATAATGGAGAAACACTTCAAATATCGTCTTTGCATATAGATTATTATCAAAAAATTGCCCGTAATGCTTTAGATAAAGCTATTGTTTTTGGCGATAAACCAGAACCTAAAATATATAAGATTACAGTTGGAGAAGGTATTGGGAAAAATGAAATTTCTGCAGAGTTTGGAGGGTTTCAATCTGTAGCTATAAAAAGCGACAATTTTAAAGTTGATGTTTTAGATTCTAAAAATAATGAAAAAACAGATGTAGATGAAATTAAAAGACTTATAGGTATAGGTATGCGAGGCTCTGGTAACGATAGGTTTTCGGTAGTAGAAAACGGATTAATGCTATACTCCGCCTTACCTCATAAAGATGTGCCACCTCGTTCTTGGCAAGGGCCATCTCCAAACATGAAAATGTTGGTAAAAAATAATTTTCCTAGATCAGGAAGGTTTAAGCTAAAAATAATAGCTGCAAAAGGTTATGCTTTAGAGGCTAAAGAAGGTATTATTGGATTAAGGAAAAACGAACCAGCAGTAGTTAATGCTAATACCATAATTATAAAAGCAAAAGATGTAAAAGTAATTAATAGGCTACAGCTTAAAGACGATAAGTTTTTAGTTCCAATAGCTACAGATGCCAATGCAACTGCAAAGTTAAAATTAAATGTTCCAGAAACAGGGTATTATCAAATAGATCTTGTACACCCTTATGTACCACAAGAAAACATGCCATCTTTTTTAATGAAAATAGGGAGGTTTAATAAAGTGCAAGAACGGTTAAAACTAGATAAAAGCTTAGCAGATAAAAGCGAAATAGTTACCCCAGTAACTTTGGCATCGTTAAAGAAGGGAACTTACGAGATAACTTTAGGAGGAAAGTTTTTTGTTGGATTTAGCGAAGTTAGAATTTCTCAACTATCTGATGATGACCCTTTGCCTAAAAAATTAAAAGCAGAAGCTGCTAAAAATCAAAAGAAATACGAAAACATGACGCCATCTATAAGAGCCTTTATAGGTTCTAGAACAGACGATGGTATGGATTATAGAACCTTTGATGAAGACAAAGATGTTATAGGGGGAATTAATGAGTTTAATACCTATGAGTTTACAGGACAATTAGAAAATTTACCATTACCAGTTTACGATCCTAACGAGAAAAATGAAAATTCTAATACCATGATAATTGGTTTATGGAATAACCATTTAGTAAAACAAAAAGGAGAAACAGGACCTCCGCTTTTGGTAAAGTCTATGGAATTGGAGGCTCCATATCACCCAGTTTGGCCACCAGAAAGTCATACAAATATCTTTTTCGATTCTCCAAACAAAAATAATAAAGAGGTTTATACAGCCGAGGTGTTAAAGAAGTTTATGGAACATGCCTTTAGACGCCCTTTAATAGAAGGTGAGTTGGATAGGTATATGGATTTTTGGAGAAACTCTAGAGATGATTTTGATAGGTATGAAGACGGTGTTAAAGAAGTGTTAGTGGCTGTACTATGCTCTCCTAGTTTTTTATATTTATTAGAAGGCGAAAAGCCAAGCCCTAAAAATACTGCCGAAGAGTTTTTATTAGCTTCAAAAATGTCTTATTTTTTATGGAATACACCTCCAGACAACGAGTTAATTAACTTAGCAAAACAAGGGGATTTAAAAAAGCAATTGCCTAATCAAATTGTTCGTATGGCAAATAGCCCTAAAATTAAGAACATGATAGAGTCTTTTGCTTACGATTGGTTAAGAGTAGATCGCTTAAAAGGGATGAGCACCAATAAGAATTTATATCCAGATTTTACACGATTTGTAAAACAAGATATGGCAGAAGAGACTTATAGTTTTATTCATTATATTTTAAAAGAAAACCTAAGTATTTTAAATTTTATCGATTCAGATTTTGCTATGTTAAATCAAAATTTAGCAGAGTTTTATGGTGTAGAAGGAGTTAAAGGAAATGCATTTAGACCTGTAGCTATTGCTAGAGAAAAAAACAGAGGTGGTTTATTATCTCAAGGAGCTTTTCTAACAGGGCATTCAGATGGCGTGCAAGCGCACCCAATTAAACGTGCTGTATGGTTAAAAGAGAAAATATTAGGCGATCCACCACCACCGCCACCGCCAAATGTACCAGAATTAGATCCAGAAACTCCAGGTTTCGAAACACTAACATTAAAAGAACAATTAGAGCTTCATAGAAATAAAGCTTCATGTGTAGATTGTCATTTAAAAATAGATCCTTTCGGAGTTGCTTTTGAGAATTATGATGCAGTAGGAAGATATCAAAAGTTAGCAAAAAACAAACCTATAGATTCAAAATCTAAATTACCAGATGGTACAGAAGTAGAAGGTATTGAGGGGATTAAAGAATATATATTAAATTTAAAAAGAGAAGATTTTACAAAGTCTTTAGTAGAGCATTTATACGCGTATGCTTTAGGAAGAGATGTAAGCTTTTCTGATGATAAAGAATTAAATAGAATAGTAGAAAAAATTAAGAAAAACGATTATAAATTTCAAACCGTTTTGGAAGAAATTGTTTTAAGCGATTCTTTTTCTAAAAGTGCAAACCAATAAAACGAATATTATGGCAAAAAAATCATGGCATTTAAATAGAAGAACCTTTATAAAAGGATTAGGAGCATCTGTTATGTTACCATATTTAGAGTGTATGGGTATGGGAAACCTTACTAGTTTTGGAGACGTTTCTGTAGCTCCAAAAAGACTTTGTTTTGTATATTTCCCCAATGGTGTAGCAATGCCTGGAAAAAAGCATAAAACAGATAAAGACTGGAATTGGTTTCCGCACGAACAAGGAACTAATTATAAATTAACAAAGTCGTTATCTCCTCTAGAACCTTTTAGAAATGAGATGTCTATTTTAGGCGGATTAAGTCATCCAAATAGTCGTAGTGTTTTAGGGCATATGGCTGGAGATACTTGGTTAACAGGAGGCGATTTAAGAGGCGATACATATAATAATAGCATTTCTGTAGATCAATTAGCAGCACAAAAATTAAGAAAACATACACGTATACCTTCATTAACAATATCTACAGATGGCGGTGTTGGTTATAAATCTAGAGCATCAACTTTGTCTTTTGATAGTGTTGGTAAAGCGGTTCCGTCAGAACATCGTCAAAGAGAAATTTTTGAACGTTATTTTTCTAAAACAGGAGGAGCTAGTGCAGCAGAAAGGCGTAAAAGTTTAAAGCAGGGCAAAAAAATTGTCGATTTAGTTTTAGAAGATAGTAAACGTATTAAAAACCGTTTAGGGTATAATGATAAGTCTAAGTTAGACGAGTACATGTCTTCTTTAAATAGAGTTGAAGAGCAAGTAAAACGTAACGAAAAATGGTTAGATATACCTATGAAGGATTTCGATGCTAGCCATATAAACTTAAATGTTGATGCAGCAATAGATCCTGAAGCATATCTACGTTCTACAATGGATTTAATGATTTTAGGCTTTCAAACAGACATAACACGTGTTATGACTTATATGATGGCTCGTGAAGATGGAATGGGCTTTGGAGATGCATTTCCTAAACTAGCTTTAGATTTAGGTGGACACCACAGTATGACACATGACAAGAAAACGGGCCATTACGAAAGACAAGGTAAATATGACCAGTGGTTAACAAAGCAGTTTGCTTATTTTATGGATAAAATGAAAAATACGCACGACGAGCACGGTTCTTTACTAGATAATACTTTAGTTCTATATGGTAGTGCATGTAGTTCTACACACAATGCAAACAACTGTCCGCTTGTGTTGGCAGGAGGCTCTAATATGGGAGTAAAGCACGGAAGTTACGAAGTTTTCGATGCTAAAAAAATACATTTATCAAACTTATTTGTAAGTATGTTAAATAAGGTTGGTATTGAAACTGAGTCTTTTGCAGATAGTACAGGAGCATTACCATCAGTTTTATAATTAATTTTAATACATTTAAAAACCAAAAAAACTAAACTAAACCAATACGAATGAGTACAGAAACAAAAGCACCAATTGTAAGCAAGCAATTATTATTTCCTTTTATTATAATAACATCCTTATTTGCACTTTGGGGTATTGCTAACGATTTAACAAACCCAATGGTATCTGCATTTAAAAAAGTAATGCCAGAACTATCAAATTTACAAGCATCGTTAGTACAGTCTGCTTTCTATTTTGGGTACTTTTTTATGGCATTGCCAGCAGCATTATTTATTAGAAAATACAGCTATAAATCTGGAATTATTTTAGGTTTAACACTTTATGCCATTGGTGCATTTATGTTTTATCCAGCAGCTGCTTTCGAAGATTTTAACTTTTTCCTTATTTCTTTGTGGGTTATTACCTGCGGACTATCTTTTTTAGAAACCACAGCAAATCCTTTAATTTTAGCATTAGGAGATAAAAGAACAGCAACACAGCGCTTAAATTTAGCGCAAGCGTTTAACCCTGTTGGCTCTTTAACAGGTATGGTAATAGCTCAGGTTTTTGTTTTAAGTGCATTACGATCAGATGATTATACAACTGAGGCTTATAATGCTTTAGAATCAGCAGAATTAGCTGCTATTCGCGAAAACGATTTAAGCGTTATTAGTTTTCCATACATTGCATTAGGCGTTTTGGTTTTGGCTATTATGGCCATTATCATATTTACTAAGATACCAAAAACACCACAAGAAGATAAAATGAGTTTATCAAATTCATTTAAAAAACTATTTGCAAACAAAAATTATTTAGGCGGTGTAGTAGCTCAAGCAGCTTGTGTAGGCTCGCAAATTATGTGTTGGACTTTTATTTTTCAATATGTAGATAATTTAAATGCAACCAACGGGATGGATATTACAGCAACACATTATAACATTGCTGCTATGATTTTGTTTTTATCTGGACGATGGATTGGAACTGGATTAATGCGTAAAATGAATCCGTCTAAAGTATTAGCTATTTTTGGTTTCTCTGGTGCTGTTTGTGCTGTTGGAGCCATCCTATTAACAGGAATAGCAGGTTTAATATCGCTTGTTGCTATATCTATATTTATGTCTATTATGTTTCCAACCATATATGGTATTGCTTTAAAAGACATGGGAGACGAAGCAAAAATTGGTTCTGCAGGTTTAGTTATGGCTATTGTAGGTGGGGCTTTTATGCCACCAATTCAGGCTTCAATTTTAGATATGGGAGGCGATGGTTTTAACGATGTTACTTTTTTAGGATACATTCCAGAGGTTAATTTTTCTTTTATTTTACCTATGTTTTGTTTAGCAGTTGTTGGTTTTTACGGTTACAGAACGATTCAAAAAGTTAAGACAGTATAACCATTAATGTATTTTTCTAAATTTCATGTTTTTTTTTATGTTTCAGTTTGTATGTTGCTATGCGGCAATGCTCAAGAAATTAATAAAACCGAAGCTAATAAATTAAGAACAATTTTAGAAGTGTTTTTTAACCCTGTAGAAACAGATACCCAGTTTCTATTAGCAAATAAAAACAAAATAAATTTAGGTAGGCATTTGTTTTTTGACGAGCGACTTTCTACAAATGCAACAATATCTTGTAATAGTTGCCATAATTTAAATGCGTTTGGTACAAACGGAAGTTACTATTTAGATAAGCATAAAAATGGCAAGTGGTTTAGAGATGTGCCAACACTTTATAACGTACATACGCTGTCTATATATAACGCCGATGGTGGAATAAACACCTTAAAAGATAAAATAAATGATGCTTTTTCTAATGGTTTTGAAATGCATGTAACAGATAAAAATGTAATTATAGATCGCTTAAAAGCTATTGAAGATTATCGTATTTTATTTAATCAAGTTTATGTAGATGATACAAATGCAGTATCGTTTAATAATATAGTCGATGCTTTGCAAACGTTTATAAAAGGTTTAACGACACCAGCACCTATAGATAAATTTATAAAAGGAGATAATAAGGCTTTGTCTAAAATGCAAATACAAGGCGGACATATTTTTAATGATAAAAACTGCTACTCTTGCCATACGGGTTCTAATATTGGAGGACAAATGATTCAAAAATTAGGAGTAGAATTTAATTGGCCTAACCAAAAAGATTTGGGTTATTATAATATTGAGAGAAATCCAGATTATAAAATGTTTTTTAGAGTATCACCTTTAAGAAACGTAGAAAAAACGTCGCCTTATTTTCATGACAGAACCTCTAAGAACCTAGAAGAAGCTGTGCAATGGATGGGTAAGTACGAACGCGGTTTAGATATAAGTGCTTCCGAAGCCAAAAAAATAAGTGCCTTTTTAAAGGGGTTAACTGGAGAAATTCCTTCTGTATATATAAAGAAACCAACCAAACTAGTAAACTAAAAGTTATAAAATATGAAAGTGTTATTTAAACTATTGTCCAGTTATTTATTAATAAGTTTAGTTTTATTATCGTGTAATACACCACAAAAAAGCAGTGTTTTAATTGCAGGTAGCCAAAACCAATGGCCAATGTCTGGTGGTCCAGATGGTAGTTGGAAAGTAAAAACAGATTTAAAAGTACCAACAAAATGGTCTGTAAGAACGGGAGAAAATATAAAATGGAAAACCACATTACCAGAAGGAGGACAAAGTGGTATTGCTGTTTGGAGAGATAAGTTGTTTTTAACTATTAATCCGCCAAATAACGATGCAAAGTATAGCGATGTTTTATCTCAATTTAATACAGCTAAAGCAGCTTACAATTTACTTTTAAATTCAGAAATAGAAAGATTAACTAAAAAAGGAGACGCTGGTTTTTATGCTGTAAAAAAAGCATTGATATTACCAGAAAAAGAATGGAATGCGGTATTAGAAAAAAATAAACATTATCAAGAAGCATCTGCTATAGAGAAACCTGCTATAGCTCAAAACATGATGAGAAAAGACAAAAAAGGTAAAGCTTATTCAAAAGCATTAGAGTCTTATAAAAGTTATATTCACAAAAAATCTAATCCGCTTAATGTTGCTTATAAAAGTTATCAAAAAGCTATACAAGCTAAGAAAGGAGGTGCTTCTAGTGCAGATATCATATTAATGTGTTTAAACTCTAATTCTGGAGATATTTTATGGAGTAAAACCATTAAAGGTACAGTGTCTAGTCAATATAATTATGGATTTAGCGATGCAACCACACCTTGTCCAATAACAGATGGTAAAAATGTTTGGGCTATTAATGCAAGTGGAGGTATGGCTTGTTATTCTTTAGAGGGCGATTTAGTTTGGGAACGTACTTGGAAACCATCCATGGGAGGTAAACCATTTAATAAGCAATTCGATTCGGTACTTTTTGAAGATTTAATTTTAAATACAGAGCCTCCAGTTGAAGGAGATACTACAAGACATGCAAATTGGAACTACTTACATGCATTTAATAAAAATACTGGAGCACGTATTTGGGTTACTAAAGAAGCTTTAACGCATTACAATACACCAATATTAGGAGAAACAAAAGATGGCAAACCTGCTGTTTTAATTGGTAGAGGTGGTCCGCATGGTGTGCCAGAGCGCCCAGTTGGTTTAAGTTTAATTGGTTTATCTGGAGAAAACGAAGGACAAGCGTTATGGAACTGGGAACCTAAAGAGCCAAACGAGTTTTCGGGTTGGGGAGCTTTAAGTACACAGCATTGGGATGCGCATAAAGCATCGTGGTTTTATAAAGGAGACGATCATGCTATAATAAACACGGTATCTGGAGCATTAATTTCTAAAAAACCGTTAAACGTAGTTAATCAGTTTAATTTTGATGTTTCAACGGGTAAGCATCATTTAAGTAAGAATGTTAGTTTAAATCATCATCAAAATCAGCGTCATTGTAATATTTCCGAAGGAGAAAACCTTTTTTATATGGTAAGGTATAGTCCTTTTATTGCGCGCCACAATGTAATTACAGGTATTAACGAGCATATTGAGATGCCACAAGAAATTAACGAAGATGGAAGTTTTGTTTGGAGAAAAGATCAAAAAAATGATGGGTTAAATGCCAAAGGTCAACTTCATGCTTTAGATGCAAGAACACGAGGCGATGGTTTTCAAAAGTGTTTTTTAGGGTCTCCAACTATGATTAATAATTACATTTATTTTACAAATGCAATAGGTTTGGTTTACGTAGTAGATGCTAATGCAAAAACCTTTGATGCTTCTGCAATTGTTGCTGTAAACGATTTAGGTAAAAAAGGCGAAACATGGTCTGTAAATTCATTAAGTTTTGCTAATGGGCATATATACCACAGAACGATGAAAGAAATTATTTGTATTGGTAATAATTAAGTAGAATAAGTATATAACTGCAACATACAGCTCTGTACTAAAGAGTACATTTATTAAACTAAGAAAGACACCTTTTAGAGGTGTTTTTCTTTACTTCGTGTTTAATAAAATGTATAACTAAATGTTTAAAAGAATTTCATTAATATGCGTTGTTTTTATAGCAACGTTAAAAATTTCGGCTCAAGAAAAACCAAATATCGTGTTACTGTTTGTAGACGATTACGGTTGGGCAGATATAGGGTATAGAAACACAACATTCAATACACCAAATTTAGATAAGCTTAAAAAAGAAAGTTTAGATTTTGAGCGTGCTTATATACCAACGCCAACTTGTAGCCCAAGTAGGTTGTCTTTACTTACAGGAAAAGAAGCGGTGCGTTTGCAAATGGTGCGTCATATTCATTTAGATCCAGAAAAACCAGACGCTAAATATGCTTTATGGAAAACAGATCCAGTGCAAATGCCTTCTATTAACTATTTACCATTAAAGGAGGTTACTTATGCCGAAAAACTTAAAGAGTTAGGGTATTATAACATGTTTATAGGGAAATGGCATTTAGGGCATACAGGAAGATATCCAACAGATCAAGGTTTTCATGCCGATTTTGGAACCACAGATGCAGGACACCCAAAAAGTTACTATTATCCGTTCTTCAAAACTTCAGAAGACCCTAAAGGTTTTATGAAAAACTACAAAGAAGGAGATTATTTAACTGATGTTTTAACAGATGGTGCAGTCGATTTTATTAAAGATTACGATAAAGAAGAACCTTTTATGCTGTCGTTTTGGTACTATTCTGTGCATGGACCTTCCATAGGAAGGAAGGATTTATTAAAAAAATATCAAGATGCCGGTTTAGAAGGTAAATATGCACATCATGCAGCTATGGTTGAAGCCATGGACGAATCTGTTGGTCGTGTAAGAGCAGCTTTAAAAGATAAAGGCATTGCAGATAATACGGTTTTTATTGTATTGTCAGATCAAGGTGGCGCATACACAAATGCCCCTTTACGTGGCGGTAAAAAAGGAGGCGATACTTTGGCTGAAGGCGGAGCAAGAGTTCCTTTTATGATTTATTATCCTGGTTTAACCCAAGCCAATACTGTTTGCCATACACCTGTACAATCTGTAGATGTTTTTCCTACGGTAGTAGAAATAGCTTCTGGTAAAAGTTGTAAAGCTAAAGGTATTCAAGGTGTTAGCCTTATGCCAATTTTAAAAGGAAAAACCATTAAAAAAAGAAACTTATTTGGATTTAGAAGTTACGAAGACCAATATTGTTCTATTACTTCTGGCGATTGGAAAATGATTAAATACCACTCGGGAAAATATCAGCTATATAATGTAGTAAAAGATAGAAGTGAATTAAATGATTTAATAGGAACAGGATTAAGAATTGAAACCAAATTAAAAAAGGATTTGGCTAAATGGGAAAAGAAAGCGGTGCCAGACTATGGACCACATCAATTAAGTGAAGGAGGTTATGAGTTACATTAAAATTACAACAATATTTACTCTGTTAATTTCTATAGTTTCATGCGGAAGCAAGGAAATAGAAAAGAAAACAACAGCTAAAAAATTAGATAAGCCTAATATCATTTTTTTATTGGCAGACGATTTAGGTTATGGCGAATTGGGATCTTATGGGCAAGAAGTTATAAAAACACCATTTTTAGACGAAATAGCATCTAAAGGCTTACGTTTTACAGATTTTTATGCAGGGACTTCAGTGTGTTCGCCATCGCGAGCTGTTTTAATGACGGGTAAGCATACTGGGCATTTAAGTATTCGTGGAAATAAAGGAAAATTATCTGACAAAAAATGGGACAGAGTAGCACTTAAAAAATCAGAAACTACTGTTGGCGAAGTACTTCAGGCTGCAGGATACCAAACCGCAATGATTGGTAAATGGCATTTAGGCGTGCCCGAAGATATGTCTACTTGGGCAAAAGGTCGTGGTTTTGACTATGCAGTGCAAGAGCAATGGGGAAAATCTATAAAAGGAAATGTAATAGACGAGCGCGTGCATTGGGTAAATAATAATGAAGATTCTGTTTTTTATAATTATAATAATTATAAATGTTTAGACGAATTTAGAACCAATTTTGCTTTAGATTATTTAGATAATAAAGACGATAATAAGCCTTTCTTTTTATACATGTCTTATAGAATACCACATGCACACGAATTCTTTTTAAGTAAAAACGATTTATATGCAGATAAAATGGAAGAATGGCCAGAAATAGAGCGTCGTCATGCAGCACGTATTACCATGTTAGACAACCAAATTAAACGCATGTTTAAAAAGCTAGAAAAAAATGGAGAATTAGATAATACTCTTATATTAATTTCTAGCGATAACGGGCCAACAAACGAGAATCACCACGATTATAAGTTCTTTAATAGTTCTGGAAACTTAAAAGGATTTAAACGCGATGTATACGAGGGTGGAGTGCGAGTACCTTTAATAGCTTATTGGAAAGGAAAAATAAAAGAAGGGCAAACAACAAACCATCAAGCTACATTTTACGACATTATGCCAACTTTGGCAGAAATAGCAGAAACTACAGCTCCAAAAAATATTGATGGTATTTCTATGTTGCCAGAATTATTAGGAAAACCACAAAAGAAGCATGATTTTTTATATTGGGAAATTCAAGAAGGAGCTTCGGTAAAAGGGTTTCGTCAAGCAACAAGAATTGGAAACTGGAAAGCAGTACGATACGGTAATAACTACCATACAGAACTTTATAATTTAGAAAACGATTTGTATGAAACTACCGATATATCTAAATCACATCAAGATATTGTAAATCAGGCAAATCACATTTTTAAAACACAAAGCGAAAAAGATATTCATTTTCCATTTTCAGGAGGTGTATTCAAGACTAATCAATAGATCTAATAATAAAATATGCAATCAATATCAAAAATATTAAATCTTGCAATACTAGCTGTAATAGTAGTGTCTTGCAAAGAGACTAAAAGCTCAGAATTTAAAGGAGATTTAAATAAAAAAGAAGGTCGAAAACCAAACATTATTTGGTTAATGGCAGAAGATATGAGTACCGATCTAGAATGTTACGGTATGCCAAATGTAAAAACCCCGCATTTAAATAAAATGGCAGCAGAAGGTATTCGCTTTAATAATGCTTTTGTAACAAACCCTATTTGTTCGCCTAGTAGATCGTCTATGATGGTGGGAACTCATCAGGTTAAAACCAACACACATCACCACAGAAGTAATAGAAATCAACCTTTAGATGCTCAATTTAAACCATTTACCAAATTATTAAGAGATGCAGGTTATACTACTATTCTTGGGCATGAAAAGGTATATACTTATGGGCAAAAAATTGATGTAAATTTTAAACATGAAGCTATTGGCCCTTGGGATGGAAAAGAAAATTTTGGTTTGTTTGATAAGACTAACACCTTTACAAAGGCAGACGAGCCATTTTTTGCGCAAATACAATTAAAAGTAACACATAGGGGAGAATGGTGGTCAGAAATTAGAGAACAATCTAAACATCCTGTAAACCCAGAAACCTTAACATTGCCTCCGTATATGGCAGATCATCCTGCCATTCGTTTAGATTGGGCTAAATATTTAGATCAAGTAGAGTATATGGATGACGAAGTCGGTATGATTTTTAAAGAGCTAGAAGATAAGGGTATGGCAGATAATACCATTGTTATTTTTATAGGAGATAATGGGCGTTGTAACATTAGAGGTAAAGGTTATTTACAAGATCCTGGTTTAAGAATTCCATTTATTATTTATTACCCAAAGGCTTTAAAGGGAGGTCAAGTTTTAGATAAGGTTGTAGCTGCAACAGATATTACTGCTACAATTGTAGATTTTGCAGGTATTGATGTGCCAGACTACATGACAGGGAAACCTATATTTAACGAAAATTTTAATAGAAAGTTTGTTTACGGTGCTCGAGATTTATGGGACGAAGTGGAAGAAGATTCTAAATCGATAACATCTGGAGAATGGTCTTATATTAGAAATAATAAGCCAAATATACCGTATGATGCGCATCAGGCTTATTTAGAGTTTTACAGACCTGCGGTTCATATTATGAGACAGCTTTATAAGGATGGGAAGTTAAACGAAAATCAAAAACCATTTTTTGAGCCTAAAAAACCGGTTGAGGAATTGTATAATATGAAAAACGATCCGTATCAACTAAATAATTTGGCTAACAATCCAGATTATAAAGAGGTTTTAAATAAACTTCGAGAAGAAATTATACTCTTTGATAAAGAAATGGTTCCTGTTAGCGATTTCTATGATCCTATACCAATGATAGGTCCTGCAGTTGTAAAGTGGCTTCAAAAAGAAATGCCAGAAGATTATAAACGCATGTTAGCTGGAGAAGAGATTGGCTATAAAAGAATTACAAAAGCTTATAAAGAAGCGCATAAAGTAAAAAAATAAATATTAAGATAAAATGAAGTTATTTGGGAAACCTGTGTTAAGTCAAATTTTTAAGTTGATAATAGTGGCCATATTAGTGGTTAGTTTTCAATCATGCGACAATGAAAAATCAGAAATAAAAATAAGTATAAATCAAGATTGGAAATTTAAGTTATTAGAAGATTCTAAAGTTTCAGACGCTAATTTTAGCGAAATAAACTTTGATGATTCTAATTGGAATGCAGTAAGTTTACCACATACAGCAAATATAGAACCTTTAGTTGTTAATAACCAGTGGCAAGGTACATGTTGGTATAGAAAATCTTTTTCGGTTCCAGAGTTTACAGTTAGTAAGAGAGTTTGGATAGAGCTTGAGGCAGCTATGAATCATTCTAAACTATGGGTTAATGGTTCTTTAATAAAAATACATCAAGGGGGATATTTACCAGTGGTTGTAGATGTTACTAATTATATTAAAAGAGGAGCGAAAAATGTTTTAGCTGTAAGGTTAAATAATACAGATAATGCTATTACAGGTCCTAAACCATTAAAGCGTTTAGATTTTAATATGTTTAGTGGTTTGTATAGAAATGCATGGTTAATTATTAAAGATAATGTACATATTTCTCATCCTGTTTTAGCCAATAAAGTTGCCGGTGGTGGTGTGTTTGTAACCTACCCAAAGGTTTCAAAAAAACAATCTGTTGTAAATATAAAAACGCATGTTATAAATGAAGATTCTAGTGATAAATTGGTGAAAATTAAGCATAGTCTTTTTTACAATGGTGCTTTAGTTACAGAAAACACATCTAATGTTAAAGCTATAAAAGCAGCAGGTGATAAAGAGTTCTCTGCGAATATTTCTTTAAACAATGCAAAATTATGGTCGCCTAAAAATCCTAATTTATATGTTTTAGAAACCGAAGTGTTGTTAGATGATAAGGTAATTGATAAGAATACAAATACAATTGGAATTAGAGACTTTGTGTTTAAGAATAACAAACTGTTTATTAACGGTGAAGAAACTTTTTTAAGAGGTGTAAATCGTCATCAAGAATATCCATATGTTGGTTATGCCTTATCAGATAATGCACAATATAGAGATGCTAAAAAAATAAAAGATGCTGGATTTAATTATATAAGATTATCACATTATCCACAGTCGCCAGCATTTATGGATGCTTGCGATGCATTAGGTTTGGTAGTAATAGATGCTATTTTGGGTTGGCAATATTATTTAGATAACGATTTATTTAGAGAGTATTGCTATCAATCTGCAACCAATTTAATTCGAAGAGATAGAAATAGACCATCTGTTTTGGCATGGGAAGTATCTTTAAACGAAACCAAAATGCCAATTCCTTTTATGGAAGAGCTAGATAGAATTGTGCATGCCGAGTATCCTGGAGAAAATGTATATTCTTGTGGTTGGATGGACGATGTTTACGATATTTATTTGCAAGCACGCCAACACCGTATTTTGCATCCGCATGAGTTAAAAGATAAACCATATTCTGTATCAGAGTATGGAGATTGGGAGTATTATTCTAAAAATGCAGGACTAAATCAAGATAAATTACCAAATGAATTAAGAGACGAATATAGCAGTAGACAAGCTAGAAAATATGGAGAAGAGCGCTTATTAAGGCAAGCTTATAATCTTCAAGAGTCTCATAACGATAATTTAAACACCGCAGCATATTCAGACAGTTATTGGGTAATGTACGATTATAATAGAGGGTATTATGACAATTTAGAAGAGTCTGGAATAATGGACATATTCAGGTTACCAAAATTCGGTTATTATTTTTATAAAAGTCAAAAAGATCCTAAAGAAGAACCCGTTGTAAATATAGCTAGCTATTGGAATGGAAAATCGCCTTTAGATATACGTGTATATAGTAATTGTGAAGTAGTAAGTTTTTATTTAAATAATATATTGGTAGCAACACAAACTCCAGATAAAAATAAGAATTCTACTAATTTAACGCATCCGCCTTTTACTTTTAAAATGACAGATTTTGAGCGAGGAGAAATTAAAGCAGTAGGGTTAATAGATGGAAAAGAAGTGGCTAGCCATATTGTAAAAACACCAAGTGAAGTTACTAATTTAAAGATATGGTTGGATACAAGCGGAAAAGAAGCTGAGGCTGGTTGCAACGATGTTTTATTTTTATATGTAGCAGGAATTGATGATAATGGAACAGTAAATCCTGATTTTTCTGAAGAAATACTATTAGATATTGATGGCGATGTAGAAATTTTAAATGTAGAAAAAGTAAAAGCAGAAGCAGGAATAGCCACAGCACTTATAAAAATTGGATATAAAAAAGGAACAGTTAAGGTTACTGCAAAAACAGGGAAAACTATTTTGGAAACATATAGTTTTAATGTAAAATAATAGGTTGTTGTATATAAAAGGGTGTTAATGTAATACCCTTTTATATAACCTTTTTAATTACGCGTAATTTATGCGTGTGTATATTTTTGTCTACATTGTAAATACCAGAATGATCTAAACGGTCTATTCTAACTTTTCCGTGGGCATGTATAATGTAATTATCTTTCATAATAATACCAACATGTATAATGTCGCCTTCGCTATTGTCAAAAAAAGCTAAATCTCCAGGTTCGCTTTCTTCAATAAAACTTAAAGCTTCTCCTTGTGTAGCTTGTTGCGAGGCATCTCTAAGTAATTTAAAACCGTTTAGTTTATACACCATTTGTGTAAAACCCGAGCAGTCTATACCAAAAGGCGATTTTCCTCCCCATAAATAAGGGCTATTTAAGTATAAAAAAGCTGTTTTAATTAAGTTTTCTTTTTTGCCAACACCTTCAAAAGAAGCTCCGTCAAACTTATGCTTTAAAAATGAAAGACCGTTTAAAGAAGAGCCTAAAAGCAAAGGATGTAATTGGTCGTTTTCATCTTGAATAAATTCAACTAAATCATGCGATATTTTTGGCGAGTCTTTTTCTAAAAAGTTATAATGAGCTTCTTGAAATTCTACATATTGCTTATTATCTATCCAACCTTCATATTTATCGAAAGCCAAACGAATTTTACTCCAAGATTTACGTTGCTCTAAAACTTTAAAGTGATCGCCATACAAAACCTGAGACACCAATTCGCTTTTATCCGAAGGTTCAAATCTTAAAGGCACAACGCTTAAATTACAAATACCGTACTGCATTCAAATAAATTAATTGCGTTCTATAATAATTGCAGAAGCGCCACCACCGCCATTACATATGGCTGCTGCACCTATTTTAGCGTCGTTTTGTTCTAGTACACTTAATAAAGTAATTAAAATTCTAACACCAGAGCAGCCTAAAGGATGCCCTAAAGAAACAGCGCCACCATTAACATTTACATTGCTATCGTTAAGGCCTAGAATTTTCATGTTTGCCAATCCTACAACAGAAAAAGCTTCGTTAAATTCAAAATAATCAACAGCATCAATACTAATTCCTGCTTTATCAAGGGCTTTAGGTAGTGCTTTAGCAGGTGCGGTAGTAAACCATTCTGGTTCGTGAGCAGCATCAGCATAACTTTTTATTGTAGCTAAAATATCTAATCCAAGCTCGTTTGCTTTTTCTTTGCTCATTAAAACTACAGCGCCAGCACCATCGTTTATAGTAGAGGCATTTGCAGCAGTAACAGTTCCGTCTTTAGTAAATGCAGGACGAAGCGCTGGAATTTTTTCCATTTTTACGTTTGTAAATTCTTCATCTGTATTAACTATTTTGGCATCACCTCTGCGCTGTGGTACTTCAACAGGAACTACTTCGTTATCAAATTTTCCAGCTTTCCAAGCAGCAGCAGACCTGTTGTAAGACTGTATGGCATAGGCGTCTTGATCTTCTCTAGAAAAATTATATTTGGCAGCACAAGCATCGGCACAAACGCCCATAGCATTTTCATCGTAAGCATCAACTAAGCCATCTTTTTGCATACCATCTACAAGGGTAGTACTTCCAAATTTGGTTCCGGTTCTAGCATGTAAATAGTGTGGTATTAAACTCATGTTTTCCATTCCGCCAGCAACTACAACGTTAGCATCGCCAAGGGCTATAGCTTGTGCAGCTTGCATAACAGCTTTCATTCCAGAAGCACAAACTTTATTAACAGTTGTACATGGTACTGTGTTTGGTATACCAGAATAGATAGCAGCTTGTCGTGCAGGGGCTTGTCCTGCGCCTGCTTGTACAACATGACCCATTATAACCTCGTCTACTAATTCTGGCTTTAAATTTATTTTGTTTAAAGCGCCTTTTATAGCGATAGACCCAAGTTTTGGGGCTGGAATGGTTGATAACGCGCCTAAAAAACTTCCAATTGGAGTTCTTGCTGCAGATACAATAACGACTTCTTTATTCATTTTAGTTTACCTTAAATTTACTATCAGCGAAAATAATGATTTTTTAATAGAAATTAGAAGGAATACTGTTTTATAAAAAGCAGCGCAACGCTTAGAAATTTATTACATTTGAAAATATTATTCGTACCATATGAAGGACTTTATAAACAAACTTTATCGAAATCACTCCTTAATCTATAAGACTTTATTGTTTATAAGTACTACTATTTTAATTGTTTATTTGTTTCCTAAAAGCGGAAAATTTAAATATAATTTTGAAAGAGGAAAGCCTTGGCAATCAGAGAATTTATATGCGCCTTTTAATTTTGCCATAAAAAAATCTGAAGAAGAAATATCGGCAGAAAAAAATAAAATTTTAGAGCAGTCTGTTTTATATTTTAATATTGATAATACAGTAAGAAAAAAAATTAATAATTTATATGATAATCAGTTTAAAAGTGTTTTTTCTGACTCTATTTCTAAAGTAGAATCTACATTACTTTTTACTACAGGTAAAAATATTATCTCAGAATTATACAAATACGGTGTTTTAAGTGAAGATTATGAGTTTGATAAAAACAAAGCTGTTGTTATTTTAGATAATCGGGTAAAAAAGCAAACAACCAGTTTCGATAATTTAATTACGCAAAACGAAATTTCTGCACATATAAGCAAACATTTAGTTAAACATAATTTTTTAAATTATAAAACAGATTTTGTTGCTCTTTTTTTTGATATTATAGAGCCTAATTTAAGTTACGATAAGGCTTTTACAGAAAGGGCTTTACAGTCAGAATTAAGTAAAATTTCTTATGCAAGAGGGAGTGTAGAAAAGGAAACCTTACTTATATCTAAGGGCGAAGTTGTAGAAGGTGATAAATTTTTAAAGTTAAAATCTTTACAGTCTGAATACGAATCTCAAGTATGGAGCGATGCTAATTATAACTTAATTTTGTTTGCCTATACATTATTAGTGTCTTTAGCACTTTTAATGTTGCTTTTGTTTTTAAGGAAGTATAGAAGCGATGTTTTTGAAAATAATACAAAAGTGACATTTATTTTCTTTAATATTTTTTTAATGGTTTTAATTACAACTTTGGTTGTAAATTATAATTCGCAGTATATTTATGTGGTACCTATTTGTATATTGCCTTTAATATTCAAGGCCTTTTTTGATGCTAGGTTAGGGCTTTTTGCACACGTAATAACTGTTTTGCTTTTAGGATCTATTGTGCCTAATAGTTACGAATATATGTTTTTACAAATTATAGCTGGTATTGTTACTATTTTAACAGTATCTGAACTGTATAAGCGGGCTAATTTATTTATATCGGTAGGACAAATTACTTTAATTTATATAATAGCTTATTTCGCATTTTTTGTAATACACGAAGGAAGCGCAGAGTCTTTAAATTGGGAAACCTTTCTGCTTTTTATACTATGTGGTTTAGCCACTTTATTTGTGCAACCGTTAATTTATGCTTACGAAAAATTGTTTGGTTTGGTAAGTGATGTTTCTCTTTTAGAATTGTCAGACACTAATTCTAAACTACTTAAAGAACTTGCTAATGTATCGCCAGGTACTTTTCATCACTCTTTAAACGTAGCAAATTTGGCAGAAGCATCAGCAAATGAAATAGGTGCTAATGCTATGTTGGTTAGGGTAGGAGCACTTTATCATGATATAGGTAAAATGGTAAACCCAAATTACTTTACAGAAAACCAATCTACAGGTATTAATCCGCACGACGAACTTACCTCTAAAGAAAGTGCAGAAATTATAACAGACCATGTTATTAATGGTATTGAAATAGCAAGAAAAAATAATTTACCAGATCGGGTTATAGATTTTATAAGAACACACCATGGTACAAGTGTTGTGTATTATTTTTATATGAAAGAAAAAGGAATAAACGCCAATGTAGAAAAAGCAGACTTTAGCTACCCAGGGCCAAAACCTTTTAGTAAAGAAACTGCCATATTGATGATGTGCGATAGTGTTGAAGCTGCATCTAAGAGTTTAAAAAATCCTACATCGACAAAAATTAACGATTTTGTAGAAAATATTATAAATAAGCAAATAGACGAAGGGCAATTTTTAAATGCCAACATAACTTTTAAAGAAATTGAGTCTATTAAAAAAGTGCTAAAACGCAAGCTTGCAAATATTTACCATTTAAGAATAGAATATCCCGAATAATTTTTTAAAAAAAGTAAATAAAATAGTTGTATTCTTAAAGATGTTGTATTACATTTGCACCCGCAATTTATTGCTACGTTCATTAAAACTGGAGAGGTGCCTGAGTGGCCGAAAGGAGCGGTTTGCTAAATCGTCGTAGGTGGAAACACTTACCCAGGGTTCGAATCCCTGTCTCTCCGCAAAAAGTATTACTTAAAATTGAATTCCCAATTAATGTTCAGTTTTATTTTATTCGGGGTGTAGCGTAGCCCGGTTATCGCGCCGCGTTTGGGACGCGGAGGTCGCAGGTTCGAATCCTGCCACCCCGACACTGTTTTCGTAGAAACATAAAAACTACGGGCTCTTAGCTCAGCTGGATAGAGCACCTCCCTTCTAAGGAGGCGGTCGAAGGTTCGAATCCTTCAGGGCTCACAAAAAGACTTACTAGAAATAGTAGGTCTTTTTTGTTTTTATAGGGTTTGTAGTGCTTCACAGACTTTATAGTATCTAAACCATTACTTTAGTTAAATTTATTTTATATAAAAAGTATGCCTCTTCAGGTACACCATAGGGTAGACCTTTTTGTCTTTAGGTACACCCTTTTTTAAACTATAAAATTATGAATGATTATAAAATATCAATATTGTTTTTACTTAATAAAGTTAAAACAAACAAAAGAGGATTATGTCCTATAAGGTGTAGGATTACATATTCTAAAAAAAGAAAAATATTTTCTACAGGGCTTTTTATAAATCCAGATTATTGGAAAAGTAAAGAACAACAAGCAAAACCCACCAGCAAGGAAAATAGTATTGTTAATGGTCATTTAAGCCTTATTAGTCAAAAGATTAATGAGGCTTTTTTAATGCTTCAAATCCTACCTAATGAGTTTGATGTAGATGATATTTATAGAAAGTTTAGGGGAGAAGACTCTAAAGAGGAAATAACCATATTAGGTGCTTATGACTTACATAATGAAAAGACTAAAAAGTTAATAGGTGTAGATTTTAATGAACTCTCATGGAGTAGGTATATTGAAAGTAGGAGGAAAGTAGCAGAGTTTATAAAAGTGTTTTATAAGAAGAAAGATGTTAAACTTAGTAATCTAGATTTAAAGTTTATTAAGGACTTGGAGTACTACTTTAAGACTGAACTACATTTAAAGCAAGCTACTATCTATAGAAGTATGCAAAGGGTTAAGAAGATTATTCAATTTGCTATAGCAGAAAACTATTTAAGTAGAGATCCTTTCAACTTGTATAAAAACAAAAAGTACAAGACCAAAATTGTTTACTTGTCAGTTGAAGAATTAGCTAGGTTGGAAAATCATACTTTTAGCCAGACTAGGCTACAAAATGTTAAAGATTTATTTGTGTTCTGCTGTTATACAGGACTAGCATATAATGAAATGGCAACACTAAGCTCTAAGCATATACAAATAGGGTTTGATGGCAATGAGTGGATTGAAATGACAAGACAAAAAACAGGCTCTTATATATCTGTACCATTACTTTCTAAAGCAAAAGCTATTTTAGATAAATATGATAATGAATTACCTATTATTACTAACCAGAAGTTTAATTCTTATCTAAAGGAAATAGCAGAAGTGCTAGGTATAAAAAAGAAACTTACACATCATATTGCTAGAAAAACATTTGCAACAACAGTATTATTATACAATGATGTACCTATGGAAATAGTGTCTAAGTTGCTTGGACATTCGAAATTATCAGTAACCCAAGACCATTATGCTAAAGTGGTAAATAATAAAGTTAGTGAGCAGATAGAAAAGTTAAGTGAAAAGTTAAATAAAAAGTAAGAAATAGACTGTGTTGTAATATATTTATGGCACAGTTAATTTTAATATTTATTATGAACCTACCCAATCAACATTTCCAAGACTATCCTGTAGAGTTTAAAAAAATAAACTCTGAAGATTTCCCTTATTTTGAAGTTGAAGAAAAAGTAAACCTTGAACTTAATAATGGTTACATAGGGGATTCTTTTATTGAAAATATATCTATTGATGAATCTAATACAGTAGTTGTAAACTGTGGTGTTGGAAGTGGTAAGACCACAGCAATTATAAGAGCTATCAAACAGTTCTATGAAAACCAAGAATATGTGATTTTTGTAGCTTCTCCTTTTCTAAGTTTAGTAGAACAGTACTATGATGATATTCAGAGAAAAGCTGAAATCTCTGAGGGTGATATTTACAGACATGAATCTATCGGAGAAGAGCATATTGATTATACTAATAAAAGAGTGCATATAGTAACCATTAATGCCTTATTAGGTAATCCAGGAGAGGATAGTTATATAAATTCTATTGCAAAGAGAAGGTATCTTGATGGTATGGTAAACTATTGTGAAAGCAACAATAAGAAAGTCATATTTATTTATGATGAAATACATGATTCCATTCATAATTTCAAAGAGAAGTTTGTTTTTAATCTTTGGAAATGGCGTAATGTTATTCATAAAAACTTTGTTATTAGTGCAACTTATAGTGAAGCATCTAAAATTGTTATTGAATATTTAGCAGAACTAACACATGATAAAATCAAAATACTAGAAGCTGAAAGAGTTAGAATACCTGAAAAGTTAAGTGATTTATACCTCTACTATGATAATGCTAGAAGTTATTCAAATGAAAATGGAAATTTGATTAGTATAGTTGATAGTGTAATTGAAAGAGACTTAGATATAGATATACTCTGTTTTTCAAAGAAGCTATGTAAAAGTATCATTAGTAGTAAAGAAGAGGGTGTTGGAAAGTTGCTAAATGATAAATATGGTGAGGATATTAATGATTGTACTTCTGGATTAGAGAACAACTCAAGAATAGATAGGGATTATATTAAAGGTAGGTACAATGAAAATAAGTGTAACATTGGTACAAATTTCAAGTCAGGTGTTAGTATAGAAAAAGAGAATCATGCCTTTATACTCATTTTTCCACCTATCACAGCAAGGGGAGATTTTAAAAGTAGCTATGGTATTTTTAGTGATGGAATTAATAACATCATACAAGCTTTAGCAAGAAAAAGGGAAAAAGGAGAAATCCATATATTACTTCCAAGACCCACTAATTTTAATTATGATTCATTTCCATTTAATGAATCTCAAAAAGAGGTGTTCAAGCATTATTTTGAGCCTATACAATACCAAAGTACTAGACCTAGTTTAAATGACATTGTAGATAGGAAGACCATTGATTACATACCTCTTGACAATCAAAATGATATTCTAAGTAACTTTTATAATAATGAACTAAAATCTAATGTAGAAGCAAGTATTTCACATATTAATAGTGTTAGAGATAATAGAGTTGATAAGGTTAGATTGGAATTTCCTGAATTTAAATTATTTCAGTTAGAAGATGGAGAAAAGTATTTAGCTAATAAATACAAATTTCTAGGGAAAGACCTTTCGGGTTATGTCAGTTATAGTACTGCTGCAAACCAATTTGTAAACTGCAATCTTGTCTATACCAACATGAACCCTATTCAGAATTTTAAGGTTGATAAACTACAGTTTTGTTTTAATAAGTTTTATGAAAACTATTTTGATGTAGATTGGTTCAACTCCCTAAGAAAACAAGTAACAGACACATATGTTTATCATGAAATCAGAAATGAAATTTTTGATAATTATCAAGTTAAGATGTATGGTGTTGATAGTGCTTATATGTTTGTGAAACCTTATGAGAGTAGAGTTTTTGAAACTCAATTAGTAGCTTTTATTCAAAGGAAACTTTATCCAAGCAATGAAGAGTTTAAGGGCAGATTTAAAAGCTCAAATGGTTGGGTACAGGATAGCGAGTACACCAGAGGTGATTATTTTAGAGGGTGTATTTCTCATGCGAATAGGTTAAATCAACTAGAAAACTTATCTGGTGAAGTAAAACCAGTTGTTGAGGCTTATTTGAGTCTAGATTATTTCAGGATTAAACTTTTAAGTAGTGTCCAGACTAGGATTATTAAAAGTGTAGAGATAAAATATATTGATAAAACGCCTATTAGTAATTTTTTTACTAGAGAAGAAATGGAGGTCTTTGAATCCATGTGTAGTATTATTTGTGAAAATGACTCTTTTATAATTAATGAAATCTTTGAGTTCAAAAGATTTTTAAATTCAAATGAAACAATTGAGAAAAAGCTTAATAGGTTCTATAAATATCTTAAACAAGATATGTTTGAACTAGAAACAAAGAAAATAGATGGAGTAGATCGAGATATGATTCTTACTGAATACCCTATTTATGAACCTTCAAAAACTCTAGACTTTATTTCTCCTGCAATAGTTACTTTACCAGAAGAGAATATGACGAAGATAAAAGTAGTTGATGGTGTGATTAAATCATATTAACGTCTAAAAGTTTTTCGTGATTTGGTAATACATCTATATAAGGAGTAAACTAAATCACGAAATTTTATACTATATAACTGACCTATCAAAACTGGACGAGTTCTAGATTAAATTACCTAGTTACTAAACTAATAGGGTTTCTTTTTAAATCTTCCCATCCTGGAAAATGTTATTATTTTCAACGCAGGAACTCTGGACGAGGACTACTTATTAAAGTAGTGATTTTGTTTGTTATGTATACATGCAAAATTACTAAAAAATCTGACATTTCCTAATGAATACAGGAGTTAAGAGTGTTTTATAGCTAATAGCCATTTCTTAAAAAACACATTTAAAAAAAGCATTTTACTACTTCAGTAAGATGCTTTTTCAGTTTAATCTGAATACAATTTAAATAACATATTAATCTTTAAAATTATAAACAATGAACTTAAGACAATCGCACAGAAAACTTGCCAAGATTAAAATGGCATTACAAGGAAGTGCTGGAAGTGGAAAAACATATTCAAGTTTACTTCTAGCAAAAGGACTAACCAATGGAGACTTAACTAAAGTAGCTATTATAGACACAGAAAATGGTAGTGCAGATTTGTACGCTCATCTAGGACAGTACAATGTACTTTCATTAACGCCTCCATTTACACCAGAAAAATATTGTGAAGCTATTGATATATGTCTAAAAGCTAAAATGAATGTGGTGATTCTTGATGGAATAAGTCAATGCTGGGATGAACTTATAGATTTTCATTCTAAGCTACCAGGTAATTCATTTACAAATTGGAACAAAATAACTCCGAGACAAAAAGCTTTTGTAAATAAGATACTTCAAGCAGATGCTCATATTATTGCTACAATGAGAACTAAACAGGATTATGTGCTAAACCAAAAAGATGGTAAATACATCCCTGAGAAAGTAGGATTAAAGGCTGTACAAAGAGACGGGGTAGATTATGAATTTACATTGGTCTTTGATATAGATTCTAAGCACTTTGCAGTGGCTAGTAAGGACAGAACCAACTTGTTTTCTGGTAAGCCAGAGTTTACCATTAATTCTGCCACAGGGAAGAAAATTCTAGATTGGTGTAATAATGGCACTAGCCTAGATGAAGTTAGAGAGCAGATTAAAAACTGTAATGATATTGAGACTTTAAGACAGCTTTATAATCAATATTACACTATGAAAGATTTGGATGAAGATTTTAAACTTCAGAAAGAAACTATTGAATCTAAAAAGAAATTGTTAAACCCTCAAAATATTTCAAGTAATGGAACTACAAATCACGCCTAAGCCAAGGTTAGAGCTTTTGCCAGTTACACCTGTAATTCAGCTAGAAAGTAGCTTAAATAAGCTCGTAACACCCACATATAAGCACAATCCATTCATTGAGGCTAACACAACAAGTGTTAGTCTTCCTCATTTACAAAAGGATTGTATTATCCCTGTGTTTAGTAAAGATAATGAGCGCACAATAAGTCATCAAGAATTTATAGATGTAGCACATAATTGTGCTAATAAAGTGTTTTTACATCATAGTATAGATGAACCTGAAATACGCATTAGCCATCAAATTAAAGGACGTGTACCAAGTGCAATTCATAAATCTGCAAAAGACTTGTTAGACCACGAAAAGACTATTTATTATGAGAGGATGGCATTTATAATTCGTGTACCTAGTATAACTGAAACTATTAATGGAAACGAATTAGCTCTTACAATAGGTGGAGTTCGTGCATACAACAAGGAGAATCTTTACAGCAAAAAGTCTGTAGAAAAGTTTCAAGTGTTTATAGGTTTTCAGAATATGGTGTGTTGCAACTTATGTATTAGTACAGATGGAATGGCTAATGAAATGCGTGTAGGCGGTACACATGAATTGTCTAGCAAAATAATGGAGCTTATAGAAACGTATGATGCAGAGAAACACCTGTTGCAGATGAAGCAATTAACAGAGTACAACCTTACAGAACAGCAATTTGCTCAGTTGGTAGGTAGATGCAGGCTTTATGGATTTTTACCTAGGGAACAGAAACTAGAAATCCCATCTTTGCTCCTTAATGACGGGCAGATAACCACTATATCAAAGGACTATTATCAAGATGAAAGGTTTTGTAAAAAACCAGATGGAAATATAAACTTGTGGAATGTATATAACCTATTTACATCAGCCAATAAGAGCAGTTATATTGATACTTTTTCAGATAGGAATGTAAATGCTTTTGAGTTTACAAATGGACTAGCACAAGCTCTCAATGAGGATTCTTTAAACCATTGGTTTCTTAATTGAGTTGATGCACCCTGTTTAATTATAGGGTGCTTTTACTTTTCTATTACCTTTAAATCCATCAACACGAAGTCCCCACATAATTTTATTAAAATCTTGTTGGCTAGCATTTATGTCTAATTGAGAAAATACAAATTCTAATCCAGCTTTATATATTTTATTTCTATCATCAACATTTAAAAAGTCTTTTCGTTGACCTTTCATTTTTATTTCAAACCTATCACATTCATAAAACTGTTTTAGTTTAGAAGGGTGCACAAAATCTATATCAGATTTTCGAGGGCTTATACCTCTTGTAGGAGAGAATCTATTAAGCATATCCTCTCTAAGTTCTATCATCAAGATTTTTACAAACTCATCGTCTGTAAGCCCTCTTTCTTTTATCTCTTCAAATGATGTTAATGCTCTCCTTGTTTGGGTATTCATTATTTCATTCATACGTAGAAATAATTGATGTAACTCTGCAAATGATATGCTGTGTTTTATATGAAAGTAGGATGCTATTTCTAACTGAACATTTTTATTTCCAAAATCTATAAAATCAAAGTAAGTATCTTTTATTTCGTCTTTTAAAACAAGGTTGATACTAGAAGGGATGTTGACAAAATTTAATACATCACTAAGACGTTGTCCTTCTTTAAATATTCTATTGCTTTGTGTTAATGTACCCGAAATACCTCTTGTAGTTAGTGATACAATTTCTTCATCAAGAGTAGTTAGGTATTCATAGAACTCTAAACCAAAACGGTAATTTTGGAATGACTTAATTACCATTGTTTCACCACCACCAATAACAGCAAATATTTTATCCTCAACACAGGCAAATAATACGAAAGATATTCGGACTACAGTAAAATCAAGACCTTCTAATAAAGATTCAGGTAGAAAGTTATCCCAATGTGCTTTCTTTTCTTTTTCATTATAAACATAAGTGTAGTAGTGAACAGCATCTATAACATTTGGTGATAACTCAATATTTAAAGTTTCTGTTTCATCTATTCTCTTTTTATGATGTTTTACTAGTGTATTGACTATGTCATGGCTTGTCTTATTCTTTAAATCTCTATGTGTAGTATCAATTTGAAAAACCTTTATTTCATATTGTCCATGTGCTCTAAGTCTAATATCTTCCATTGTATCTCAAATGTAAGAAAATGATTTAATGTTTTTTTAAATTATTGAAGTTTTTTCTGTCCTTTTAATAAAAAATAAAATACTTTAGAGCACACATAATAAGATTAAATTAAAGAAAAAGAAACAAGTTTAATATGAAGCAAACACATGCGGTTGAAATTTACACACTATATGATAGATTTATTGATGGTTTTCTGCTTGAAGGGAATAGTATAGTATCATATGAAAAGGATATATTAACATCAGAAAACATTGAATCTTGTATAAATGATTTTGTAGAGAACTTTGATGAAGGTGCTCAGAACTTTGATGAAAAAATAGTACTTCAATTTAAAAACGCTACACTAGAAGCTAAACTTGTTTTTGCACATGCAGAGTGGTTATGGTCTTATGCTGTAAATGATATAAGTAGAGATAAAAAGAAACATTATACCATTCGAACAACTGATTTAAATATTAATGATTTAGTAGATGGTGTATACCCTCAAGAAGGTTTTGGTAGTGCTGGACAATGGCATACTAACAATAAGTACTATGAAATAAGTTTTAACTTGTTGATTATTAAATTTATTAAAGATAAAGTTGACAGGAAGGAGATTACTACTAAGGATGAGATTAAAGAATGGATAGAAAATATTTGCTTATTTCATAAATACGAAGCTGAGGTTGAAGGTTTTATTATTCCAGATGAGTTAAAGGAGAAATTACCCACTTCTAAGTTAGCGATGACTAATATTCTAACTTATACGGGTAATCCAGATATGTATGAAAGGATTGCATCAGATGGGCATAAAAACCAAATACTTCAGTCATTCATAAGTTTATTGCCAGAAGAAGCTAAAAACTTAAACCTAGACCAGAAAATATTTGAAATTAGAAAGATAATAACTAAGCTTACTAATAAAAATGACTTTGATTTTTATGAACATGATTATAGGAAAGTTTGGAATTATTCTCTATCAGAAGAAGGTTTTAATGAGGTACAAGGATTACAATACAAAAAAGCAATTATACTTTATGGTCCTCCAGGAACAAGTAAAACATTTACAGCTAAAAAACTATCTAAAGCTTTAATTACTCATGCTTACCTTAAAAAAAGTGATAGTGTAGTTGAGTATTTTAGTAAAGATTTAGATATCACAAAGGGTAAAATACACCATCTGCAATTACATCCTAATTACACTTATGAGGATTTTATAGCAGGGTATCAATTAAAGGATAATGCCTCTATTAAAACAAAAGGCTCACTTTTTACTATATGTGAAGCAGCAAGAGCTGACAAAGGAGATACAGAGAAGGATGATACACCACATGTCTTAATACTAGATGAGATAAACCGTATAGACTTATCAAGGTTGTTTGGAGAGGTGTTTTCTGCTATTGAAAACAGGGAACAATCTATAACTTTAGGTATAGGAGGTTTAGAGTTAACAATCCCAAGGAACTTGTATATTATAGGTACAATGAATGAAATTGATTTTTCACTAGAACAAATTGATTTTGCTCTACAAAGGAGGTTTTTATGGTACTTCTTTGGTTTTGAGGAATCCACTTTAGAAACAATTATACATCATAAGGACAATGAGTTAAATACTAAACTAAAAATGGATGGTGATATTAAATTGTTTATTCGTAATGTTTCTAATTTAAATAAAAAGATAACAGATATACCTGAACTTGGAAAGCAATACCAAATAGGTCATACTTTCTTTGGTGAGATTGTAGATATTTATAAAAGTTACAAAGATATTGGGGGGTATAAGTCATTGAAAAAGCAGATTTATAGAAACAATGGACCTGCATCAATTTTATGGTCTATATCCATAGAGCCAATGTTAAAATCATTTTTAGGAAATATGGAGCCAGAGGAGAGTATTAGAATATTGAAAGAGTTAAGTGATATATTCTTTGATATATAAATGAGTAGACAACCTATCATATTAGCTGCTAAAGATTGTTGCGCATTCTTGGAACAAGAAGGTCATGCTGATGCTATTCAATATTTTCTTACTACTCAAAGTAAAAATAATATATTTCATTTTAACGTATCTAAGGAAAAAAGAATTGATGAATCTCCAATAATAAGTTTCAATTACCAAGATGGAAAATGGTATGCAGGAAGGTATGTAGGAGAGGCTTATTTTAACTATAAAGGACAAGAATATCAAATAACAATTACACCTAGATTTGGAAACACTCAACTTTTTCACATGTTGGAGGAGGTGTTTAATGTTAGGTTTAGTGAATCCAATCAAAGGATAAGTAAGCAAAAAGATATTCAGTTTATAATAAAAAAGATAATAGCATTCTTGTGGCTTAATATGCTGTCAAAAGCAAATAAACACGGATTGCCAAGAAGTAATAAGAAGTTCACTTATAAAGGTTCAAAAATAAGAGGTAGATTGAATGTAAGAGCATCTATTTTACCCATGTATACTGAGAATAATGTGGTTAGTAATTATTGGGAAAAGACTCCAAATGAACCTATATTAAAAATTTTAAAACAGGCATATAGTATTTTAAAATATGAATATGGACTAGCGCATATAAAAACTTCACGTGCAGCAACAAATGCTTTAGAGCAATTGTTTTCATCTAATGTTTCTACAGGATATTTAACAGAGAATGAGTATTGTAAGATTGTGTATAAAAACATATATAAATCCTTTAAGCCTGTAGTAGATTTATCTTGGGATATTATCAGACGCAAAAACTTTGGTAACAATAATAGTGAGGATACAAATGGAGTAAGCTTTTTCCTTGATATGGCAGAGATATGGGAATTATACCTTAAAAGCATTATTAAGAAAAAGATAGCACCTCATGGCTGGATACTAAGGAATGATGTAATACAGACATACTCCAATAAGGATTTTAAAAGAAAGTTAATACCAGATATTGTATTTCAAAAGGAGAATAATGTATTAGTTTGGGATGCAAAGTATAAAAGAATGGAATATGCTTACTATGATTATGATAGAGCAGATTTTTTTCAGATACATACTTACATCAATCACTATGATAAAAATTTCAATGTTATTGCGGGTGGGTTGTTATACCCTTTGTCTAAGGAGTATTCAAGAGAAGTAGCTTATAGAAATTACTCTGAGAGTATATTTGGAGAAGGGCAAGATGACACTCAATTCTTTATTGATGGTATTGAATTAATACATATAGATAAAGAGTCTGTTAAGAAGCAAGAAGAACTTTTTTTAGATAGAGTGCATTTAAGGATATCTAAAGATTCAATTGCGCATGTATAATAACAAAAAAACTTATGTTGTTGTATTATGAAAGTGTTACTAGGTTCTTATATGTAAAACATCTCAGAAAAAAATATAAAAAATTTTTAGGATTAATATTGTGTGTGCATGAATGTCCTTCACAAGATAACCCCACCCTGTTTAGAGTTACAAACATCCCCACCCCAATCTGAGAGAGTATTTATTTTTTTGAGGCTAGTTAAAGAAGTAATTTTTAAGATGCTTCAAAGGCTTCTTACAAGCTTAAAGTGTGGACTTTCTTGGTTCGTGTATCTTTAATTTCTATTGTAGTGCTATAGCATTTATATGTACTAAGACCATACAGCTTAAACCAACCCCTCACTCAAACCTGAGCAGTCCGCACTAAATACCCTTGCTAATTTTTGCAGGGATAAACTTCCTTGTACCTGATATATATAAAATTGAATTTATTGGCTTCTTGTGTTTCAAGGTGATAGCTGAAGAGAGGAGTGTTACATTCTATAGTCAGGGTTTTATCAACTCATAAATTTTATACAATGGTTAGAATTATTGGATTTAAACAAAGAGAAAAAGAAGATGGGACTCCATTTTTTATTTTAGAATTACAGGGAGGTGTTGAGATGTCTTTAAGTAAGGCAGGGCAATACTACGCAACAGCCAAAAAGGCTTATGTGACTAGCACATTTGATGAAGAAACATGTAAGGCTTTAGTAGGCACTGAAATGGCAGGCTCTATAATTAAGAAAGAGGTTGAACCTTTTACTTATGTAGTAACTGAAACAGGAGAAGAGCTTATACTTAATCATAGATGGGTATTTGTGCCTGAATCTGAACAAGCTAAGCAAAATAAAGCTGTAGACCAGCTCATGGCTGATACTTCTGTGTTTTTACAAAATGGAGCTTCGCAATTAGCTGAACAGGCTATTTAGTATTAATCTAATCCGTCCACTTTTGATATTTTACCATATAGGTATGAAATCATTTTAGGACGGATTTCACTTTTTCGTGATTTGGTATTTCTACTATAGGGGTGTTACACCAGATTACGAAAAACTTAAAATTTAAGTTATGGAGATTTCTGAAATAAAAGTGTCTTACTCAAATTGTGGTGCTAGTAAAGTAAAGATAACCAATAGTAAAACTGCTTATGATGTGGTGTTATCTCATTGGAATTTAGAACTTATAGAATATCAAGAAGAAGTAAAATTGTTATTACTTAATAGAGCAAATGTTGTTCTTGGAATACATGAATTGTCTAAAGGTGGTACAACAGGTTGTATTGTAGATGTTAAAATGGTTTTAGCAATAGCTTTAAAGTGTAATGCACATGGTATAATTGTAATACATAACCATCCAAGTGGTAATTTAAAGCCTAGTGAAGCAGATAAGAGTTTGACGTCAAAGCTTAAGAAAGCTTGTAGAATAGTAGATGTTAATATGCTAGACCATTTGATTATTTCAAAGGATGGATATTATAGTTTTAAGGATAAAAGTAATTTGTTGTAGTTGTAGAAGCAACAGATAATGTAATGCCTTAGGGGGTAGATATAGATATGTTTATTCTGTTGAGTAAAACTGTGTGCGTATGAATACACGTAAATAGCATTTTAACTCCTCTATGGCACTAACACAATAAAATCACTACATATTAATATAGCCAAAACTGTTACAAATAAGGGGTGAATACAAGTGAAAAGAACAAGGAATAGGTACACAACTTAACTATCCTAGCAAAATGGGGTAGTTTAATACAAGAACTAGCTAATAGCTAAAATTAATCTTCGAATACTTCAATATCTAATAAATCTGAAATATCAATATCCAGTGCTTTAGCTATTCTAAATAATGTAAAGACAGTTGTATTGATTCTTCCACTCTCAATGCGAGATACATTGGAAGTGTCAAACCTACCTTCAATTCTACTTGCTAAATCAACTTGAGTAAGGCTTTTACTTTCTCTAACCTCTTTGATTTTAGCACCTAGATTGTGGCGTGTTTTCTTTTTTAACCTATTTATTTCAGAATCTTTCAATATGCCATATGTGAATATATCCAAAGCAACTGATTATATTTGCTTTAGTTTATGCCACATGTGGCTAGTTAAAGAAATATGGTAGGAATAATTTTTATAGTTGGATGTATAGCTTTTTATTTTTACACTAAGCATGAAAGCAAAGTAGAGCGTTTAGAAAGAAATATAGAAAAGTTAAAAAATGAAAAAGCAAGGTTAAAAATTGACAAAAACCTAAAGAAACAATCAACTATATTAGTAGATGATGAAGATGAACAATTCATTGATGGTGGTTATACTTCAGTAAATCAATACAATCATGCAATAGATGAAATTGTAAAAAGTGCTAAATACAGTCCAATTGAACGTATTTATTATGAAGCTCAACTTCCAGACCAATTGAGTAATGATATAAGTTTAAAGGAAAAAACTCAAGAGCATTTGGATTACTTGGAATCTAAAGGAGTTAATCAGAATGATATTATTGCTGCAAAAGAAATTCTTAGGATGCGTGAGGATATATCTGGAAGAAAATTAGATTTTGAAGGTTTTGTATTGGAAACAATTAATTTTAAAGATAAGTATGTTACTAAAGAAATTTACTTAGGTTTGATTAAAATATATGAAACTGCTGGTAGAGATATTACTATTTCAACTACTACACTTTATAATAGATTATTCCTTGATTTACCTTTTTAAAACTTATGCAGCATGAATGAGGACAATTATCAAAAATTAGATGCTCTACTAAAGGAGTTTTACTTCAAAGTAAACAATTCATTAGATGATTATATTAATGCAATAGAGGTTCATGAAATAAAGGCAAACAGCTATTTTGAAACAAAGTATAATTTATACAAATCAAATGTAATTGGGTTCAATTCACTGTTTAATAAAAACTTCTTCAAGGAAACTATTTTACTTTTTTACAAGGACCTACTATGTGCTGTGTTTTATAAGTTTAAAGGAAATGAGCTAGATTACTTTCATAATATACTACTACAATTCATACCTGAGGAGCAAGTTCAAAATATAGTTGCCTCAGACAGAAATTCTATAGTTTACAAATTTACAGAAGAGTTACTTATTGAAGTTTTATATACAGAAAATGATACAACAGGTATTTGTGTTATGAACTCTATATATAGAGAAGACCAACTAAAAAGTATACAAGAAAAAGAATATGAGTTAATGCTCATTAAAAATAATATTTCAATTACAAATTAAAACCCCAATTTACTATGAAAACAATTTTAAAATTAAGTCTTACAGTATTACTATTAACTTTAACTACATCATGTAGTTCTGATGATAATGATATTAATACAAATGAGTTACAAAGTCAATTATTAGGCAAATGGCTTTTTGAAAACCCTAATAATAATCCATCTGTAAACAACTCATTTACATTTACTTCAAGTGGTAATGTGACATACTCTTACTGGACTGGTTCAGGAACTAATTATGATAGTGAAACAGGTACTTTTACTTTTAATGGAGATATAATGACAATGGTATTTCCAGAGGGTGTTACTTTAACCTATGTACAGAAGGTATTGTTTACTAATGATAATGTAGTTGAGTTTCAATCTACAGGTGTTTCTGGAGAGGATGCATATGAAGGAGATTATTTTAGGGATGGGGCAGACAGCTATGAAAGTCCAGATGATATTAATATAGATAAATTAAACCTGTTCTTTGACACTGGAAATGCATGGAGGACAGGGTGTGGTGGAACATATAGTTCTGAGGCTAAAATTAGTATAAAAGTAACCTATCTTTCAGATGGAAAAGAAGTAGATTCTAAAACTATATCATCTAGACAAGGTTTTCAAATTCATGAAAATATTGAATTAGAAGGAGATGTAATTTCTCTAAAAGTTAGATTAGAAGATTTTAATGCAAGTGCTTTAGATAAAGGTATTGTTCTACATGATTCAGCAGTAAGAATAGAAACTAGTGATGAAACAATTTTAGTAAATGAAAACCTAGGGGAATTATTTATTTGTACGGACTCAAGGTATGAAGTATTGTTTACGTATAAGAAAGTGGATAATACTTTCACTTTGGAAGTTGAAACAGATGGCTTTTAGTAAATAGCGTATAACATTTTTTACCTAGTACTTTAACACGTATTTGTAACTAGCTACAACAAGAATAGATTAGAATATTAATGATATGTTGCTGAGTAAAGTACTGGTAGAGTAGGTAATAATGCCTAGAGTGTAAGAGGTTTTTAGTCTAGTAGAATTAAGGCTATGGCTTCAAGATAAAGCTAGGTAAGGCACACTTTTAGGCATACCTATTTTATTATATTTGTATAATAAACTAATTAACAGAGAAGTTAAGCTTTAAGGTTCGAATCCTTCAGGGCTCACTTAAAGCTTCACTAGAAATAGTGGAGCTTTTTTGTTTTTAATTCTTTTTATAATGCATAAGATTTCTTTAAAGCAAGACTTTTATATTTTAGTTTAGTAAAATCGAGTAAAAATTACTCTATTGAGTATTATTTACTCGGTTAGTTTTTTGGTTTAAAATTAATTTGTATTTTAAATACATGTATGTCAGTGGGTTGTGTTTCTTTTTTTTATAAAATGAATAAGGCATGTATTTTGATAATAGGCAATAAAAAATTAGATGCTAAAAAGAAAGGCTGCAGCAATAAAAGCCAACCGTAATTTTAGAATAACACGATATATTGTATATAAAGAAACCGCTATAAATATAAGCGAGCAGTTTTGGTCTTTTATAGGAGCTTTTATAGGTATTGGTCTTATAGCTTTTTTGCAGTCTTTACATTTTTCTAGATTAGAAAATGTATTTTTAATAGGTTCGTTTGGGGCTACTAGTGTTTTGGTATTTGGAGCCATTCAAAGTCCGTTAGCACAACCTCGAAACTTAATTGGAGGTCAACTAATTTCTGCTTTTATAGGGGTTAGTGTTTTTAAAATTTTTCCAGATGTAATTTGGGTAACTGCACCACTAGCAGTGTCTCTATCTATAGTGGTTATGCAAATTACAAGAACATTACATCCGCCAGGAGGTGCAACAGCACTTATTGCTGTTATAGGTACAAGTAAAATTACATCTTTAGGATATTTTTATGTGCTTTTTCCAGTGTTAGGAGGGACTATAATTTTATTTGTAATCGCACTTATTTTTAATAATTTAACGAGGTGTAGACAGTATCCTACAAATGAAAAACTTACAAGGGTTTTTAAAACAAAAGGAATAGATAGATGAGTAACGATACAGAAAGTGCTTTAAAAGAGCGAATAAAAGAGTTAACATGCCTTTACGAAGTATCTTCTATAATAGAAAATACAACGGTCGAGTCTCTAGATAGTGTTTTAAAGGCAATAACTGTAAGCTTAAAAAAGGCTTTTTTATATCCATTGCATACCGAAATTTCTATTAATAGAGAAGAAGTATCTATTTCCACAGATAATTTTGCAAATAAAAATCCTAAGATAGAATCGAATATAAGAATTTTTAATACCACAAAAGGGCAAATAATAGCCTGTTTAAATGCTAATAAATTTAGTCAAGAAGACTTTTTAAAAGAAGAGCAGCAGTTGCTAGATAATGTGGCTTTAAAGATAGGTAATTTGTTAGAGCGCATTGAGATACAAAAAAGCGAAGCCTCTTTAAAACGACAAATGGAGCATGCAGACAGATTAAGTATTTTAGGCGAAATAACCGCAGGTATTGCTCACGAACTTAATACTCCTTTAGCAAATATATTAGGATATGCCGAGTTATTAAGAGAAGATTTTGAAGGAAATAATAGAGCAATTTCCGATTTAGATAAAATTATAGATAATTCTATATTTTCTAGAGAAGTATTAAAAAAATTAATGTTTTTTGCTTGCGAAATGCCTCAAGAGAAAAAACGAGTTAATTTGGTGCCTATTATTAAAAATGCCACTAACTTGCTAGATGCTACCTTTAGAAAAGAACGTGTTAATTATCTTTTAAATATAAAAGAAGAGGCACTTTGGTTAAAAGCAGATGCTATACAGCTTACCCAAATATTATTTAATTTATTAATTAATGCTATTTATTTTAGCCCTAAAAATAGTGTTATAACGGTAGAGGCTTATCAAACAAAAAACGAAATTGAGTTTAAAATATCCGATCAAGGTATTGGTTTTACACCCGAGGCCCTAGAGAAAGTGTTTCAACCTTTTTTTACCACTAAACCTATGGAAGACGGTTCTGGGTTAGGCTTAAGCGTTGTACACGGTATTGTGGCTTCTCATAAAGGCACAATAATAGCAGAGAATAATATAGATAAAGGCGCTACTTTTAGGGTTGCTTTACCAAAAGATTAAACTATGCAATTACGAAAAGAAAATATACTTATTGTTGATGACGATATTAATGTTTTAGAGGTGTTACAGCGCCATTTACAATCGTGGAATTATCATGTTTTTAAGGCTGTTTCGGTAAAAGAAGCTGTTGCAATTTTAAGAGATACAAAAATAGGTTTATTGATAACAGATTTAAAAATGCCAGAAATAGATGGATTTGAATTAATAAAATTTGTTTCAGAGCATTATCCTAATTTGCCTAAATTGGTGGTAACAGGTTACCCTTCGGTTCAAAATTCGCTAGTAGCTATTAAATCTGGCGTGGTCGATTATTTAACAAAACCTTTTACAAAAGAGGAGTTAAAATTGGCTATAAACAAATCGATGTCTATTTCCGAAGAAAAAAATACCAGCGCCAATAAATCCATCAAAGAAAAAAATGAAGCCTATGGAGAAATTATAGGCAATTCAGAAAAAATAAATGATGTTATTCAACTAATAGATCGTTTAAAAGATAATAAAGCAACCGTATTGGTTAAAGGTGAGAGCGGAACAGGAAAAGAACTTGTTGCTAGAGCTATACATTATAAAGGTAAATTTGCTCGAGCGCCTTTTGTAGCGGTAAATTGTGGAGCTATACCAGAAAATCTTCTCGAAGCCGAATTGTTTGGGTATTTAAAAGGGGCTTTTACTGGAGCAGAAAGTAATAGAAATGGTTTTTTTCAAGCAGCTCATGGAGGTACTATTTTTTTAGACGAAATAGGTAATGCTTCTTTGGCGGTGCAAACCAGACTTTTAAGGGTGTTGCAAGAAAAGGAAGTTATTAAAGTAGGTTCGCAAAAAACAGAAAAAATAGATGTTAGAATTATTGCAGCCACCAATAGCGATTTATTAGACATGATACAAAAACAAACCTTTAGAGAAGATTTGTTTTATAGGTTAACAGTTGTAGAAATAAATGTAGCACCATTGCGAGAGCGAAAAGACGATATTCCGTTATTAGTAGATAAGTTTTTGTTTAAATACGGTGTAGAGTATAAAGATCGATTTATAAAAATGACTCCTGAGGCTTTATCAGTTTTAAAACGTTATAATTGGCCAGGTAATATTAGGGAATTAGAAAATGTAGTACAGCGTGCAGTAATTATGAGCGATAAGGTTATAGATGTAGAGCATTTGCCAAATCATTTAAAATATACTTTAGATTTTTCTGATGATGCGCTAGAACCATTAAAGGTTATAGAAAAAAAGTACATAGAAAAAGTATTACGAGCAACAGGAAATAACAAAACAAAAGCTGCTCAAATTCTTAAAATAGACAGAAAAACGCTTCGTCAAAAGTTGTTAGATTAAATATTTTATTGATGCGTTTTTACGCTTCTGGGAAATTTTGCCCCAATCATTTTTTTTACATATAATTTTTTTATAACAGAAAACCCTTTTAAATAAAGGGTTTTCTGTTTTTAGTTGCTTTTTTTATTTAAAAAGGAATACCATTTGCTTTTTTATAAATAAGCAAGTTGACGAAAAATAATATTTGTAAACAGATACAAATTATCTATCAACTTGATGTTTAATTAAGTTTAATTTTAAATATTTTTTTTATGAGAAAGTATGTATCAGTTATTTTTATTGCATTAGGAGTTTTAAGTGTAAACGCTCAAGATGTAATACGTAAACAGGCCACTGTAGCAAAAGGCGATGTAATAGAAATAGGAATGCCATCTACAGCACAATACAAACACATTAAGTTTCCTAGAGCTAATTTTATTATTAAAAGAGGAGGTATAGCAAATTACAAAGCTGTTAAAGGCGAAGAAGTTGTTGTTACCAACGTAAAATCTGGTAAAAATGGAAATACAATAATCGATGTAAAGCGTACAGACGGTAAGCGTTTTTTTAGAACAGTAAATACAGTTTCTATTAATTTAGAAGATGCTTTGGCTTCCAACGAAATTAAATTATAGTAAGCATAAAACTTGCTTTTTTTTAAGTTGGTAAGTATACAACGTATTTGCGCTTAAATATAGTGTAATACGTTTTTTAGGAGGGGAATTTATACGCATAATGGTTGATTAAAAGCAAAAATAAAATGAAGTATGGAAGTTTAATATTAGAAAAAAAAGAATATGTGTATTTAAAACGTATGCTTAACATATCTGAGTACGAAAATAAGTTTGACAATAAAGAGGCTTTAAAAAAATTAAAAGAAGAACTTAAAGAAGCTCATATTGTAGACGATGCAGATATGCCAAAGGATGTTATACGTTTTAATAGTAAAGTCACTTTATTTTTTGAGAATCAATTAGAAAAAACATTTCAAGTGGTTGCTCCGTTAGATAATGATGTAAGTAATAGTAAAATATCTGTTTTTGCTCCAATGGGAGCAGCCTTATTGGGGTATTCTGAAGGCGATACTGTTGTTTGGAATTTTACCCAAGGAAAACTAGATCTTAAAGTAATTAAAGTAGAACAAGAAACAATGTTTAAAAATATAGATGTTGCTATATAAAAATTATTAAGATGAAGGCAGATAGTATAGAAATTTTCGATCACGATACAGATGTAGATATCGCGCATAAAATAAACACTCTAGAACTTAATAATTGGATTAGTCATTTAACATATATTGAAACAGAGCTAGCTAACCTTATAGGTGTTTATAGAGAAAAATTAAAAGGAAAGCTAAAGACTAATAGCGTTTTAAGTAGGTTGTTAAAAAAGCAAACCGAAAATAAGAATTTACTAGTAGCTCTAAAGAAATACGCTTCTGTTAGGTTTAAAATAGCAGAATGCGAAAGCATGCAATGTAATATGGTTTATATAACAGAGCACGAAAGTTATCGAAGAAGTTATTTATATCATTTAGATAAATATAGAAAATTAAAAGATGAGTTTTTTAACAAATTACAAGTTAAATTCTCTCTTTTAAAATCTGTTTAGTGCTTTAATTTGTGTCCCCACATTTATCAAATAAAATAGAGAATCAAAGGCGACTTTGCATTCAAAAAGATTTAAACGAATTAAATTTTTGGATCTATACGTTAGAAGCATTTAATAACGAGTTGGATGCTTTTAGCGTACTAGAAAAACAACTTATTAAAAATACTAGTATTATAAATTTAATTAAAGCATTACGACGAAAAAATGTTTTAAGCATGGCAACGTTTTGTAAATACAATCAAGAACTTAATAAAGAATTTGAATATGGAAACTTAGAATATAATACGCCTAGAACCAAAATGCATGAAAAAAAGCGTGAGCAATATATGTTACTTGTACAAGAATATAATGCGTTTAAAATGCATATATACAAATTATTAATGAAGTATAAACGTAAATAGAAGGATGAAAAAAATTTTAATACCAACAGATTTTTCGAAAAAAAGCTATCAAACTATAAATTATATTGTCGAGCTTTTTAAAAATGAAAGATGCGCCTTTTATTTTTTAAACACATATACTTTTGATGCTTATGGCTTAAATGCTATAGAATTATTGCAAGCAGACGATGATTGGTTTGATAAGCCTCAAGAAAACTCTTTAAATAATTTAGGTAGTTTATTAAAAAAATATAGTGGAATAGGAACTAATTTTAGGCATCAATACCATGTAATTTCAGAGTATGCCACTTTGGTAAAAGGTATAGAGATGCACATTGATAATTTAAACATAGACTTATTGGTTTTAAAAGGTAATCGAGTAATTAGTAAAAACATTAAAGATATAGTAGATAAAATAAGAACTTGTCCTGTTTTAATAGTTCCGCCATGTGCGTTGGTAAACAAAACCTTGAATTTAACTATTACTTCTACTTTTAAAGATCAAGTTAGAACTTTTGGTATTGATACGTTTTTAGAAATTTTAAAAAACACCAATTTTGTCATTAATATTTTGGTTTTAGATAATAATAAAACCTTAACAACCGAAGCCGAAGGTTATTTACAACGTTTAATAAATCATTTAAAAAGCTTTTCTAACAAAAAAATAAAAGTAGTGCACACAAAAAAGATGCTAAATTTAAAAGATTATGCAGTATCTCATCTTAATGAAATTTTATGTGTAACAGATAAAAAACCAGATGTATTTAGGAGGGTAGGTTTAAGTCAATCGGCAGTAATATCTACTTTAAAATCGTTGCAGCATAATCTTGTTTTAACCATTCATCAATAAAAAGGTAGAAAATAGCTACAAGCTATATGTTTTTAGTTTGATATGTTTTTGGGAACAATCATTTTTGTTTTGTCAACCTCAAACTCTTTTACCAAATTATTTTTTTTTAATTTAGTAACGGTGTTATCTATTTTTTCAGGAGAACCTAGTTTATAAAGTTCTTTATTATCAGATATTTTATTAGTCTTAATTTCATAATAAACAGTAGCCTCCATTTTATCTAAATTAAGCGCTTTCTGGTAACCGCGTATTTCTTCATCTTTTGTTTTGCTTTTCTTATCAATAAGAGTTTTAGTTTTTTCGGTTTTAATGTTGTAGAGCGCATAATCTACTTTTTCGTTAGAGTTTTCTATCTTTTGTTCAATCACAGCAATTTCTTCAGATACTTCATTAAACACTTTTGCGTAAATACCTTTTAGAAAAACATCGGCAAAAAGTGCAGCCAATAAGCACAAACTAACAAAGTAAATGTAATTTTTATAGCGTAAATGTTCTTCAACATAATCTAAAATATTGCTCGATGCTAATTTTAAAAATAAGGGTAAAACAGCCGATGCTATTATACCCATTATTATAGGTTTTATAAGGCCTATAGCATTTTTTGGTTTTATGTCTATCATAAAATAGTTACCAATACCTCCAATAGCTCCCGCAATTATAGTAATTGCAATTAAAATTTTAATGTGTTTAACCTCTTTCATCTGGTTCTTTATTTGTTTTTAGCCTTTATTGGCTAAAAGAGTTTGCATATAGTCTTTGGTTTGTGCATTATAAATACCCGTTATTTTTAAACTATTGTTGGTAGACTGTAATTGTTTAATAGCGCTTTCTGTTTTGTTGCCATAATCGCCATCAGAAGTACCAGGGTTAAAACCTAATACCTTTAGAGCATTTTGTAGTTTTACAATATTTGTACCTTTACTACCTTTTCTTAATGGACTAGGAGGGAGTTTACTGTTGCCAGTATTTGTTAATCGCCTAAAAGACAAGACTCGGTTGGTTGGGTAAGCAGATATAGACACAGCGTCACCTTGATTACCTCCAAGTACATAAACACGATTTCCGTCTTTAGAGAAACCTAAATAAATGCCAACATGGCCTAAGTGCGAATTAATATTATCTCGCCAAAAAACAACAATATCTCCAGGTTCTGGCTCTTGTGTTTCAAAACCTACGTTTTGCCAAGATCTAGCAGCTGCAGATTTTGATGTACTTAAACCAGCCTCTTTAGCTACCCAATTTAAAAAGACACTACACCATGGTGTTTCGTCGTCTTTTATCCATGAAAAATAAGATTGCTCTGCATACTCTAAAATGCGTTTATTATGCTTTAGACCTTTTATTTCTGTAACACCAACTTCGTTAATAGCAACATTTAATAGATTTTTCATAATTATAATATTCAGAATTTTAGAGACTGCATATTATACTTATTATTTATACAATAAAAGAGGAAAAACACTATTTGGAATATGATTAAAACACTGGTTTTTAGTTTTCTTTGTTTAAAAAACGATAACAGACCAAGTATTTTAAAAGCAAGAGAAATATGAGAACGTATTCTAGATAAAATGAAGGAACTTGTACAAGTGTTTGTAGAGGTAATGATGGGGTAGAAAATGAGATTCTTTAAAGAAAATATTGTTAAAGATAGGAGAGGTGTATAATATCGATGCGCAAATACATAAAAGCAAGAACCCAAGAATAAAATTCTTGGGTTTTTAATAGTTATGCAAATAGTAAATAGTTGTTTTGCGGTCTCTTAAGTATTAAAATAAGAGGAAAAAGGTGTTTGTCTATTTTATTTACTGTTTAAATTAAATGTAAAACTAAACGCATAGTTTTTAACTGGTAACAAATATTCATTTAACGGAGGAGGCCCGCAACTGGCATTTCCAAGTCCTAACATTTCAGAATCAATACTTAATATGGTTTCCTTTCTTTTTTGCATAAATTCTGGTCTACTGGCGTTGTCCATATCATTAGCATCATAATGTAATGCTGAAAAAATAAAAGGTTTATTAGACGTTACGGTTAGTGCCGATTTTTTACTGTTTTTAAACCCAAGTTCCATCCATCGTGTATCCGACCGAGCGCCATTTTCTTGCGGTACAATGTATGGTGTAAATAAATTTGTAGCGTTTGATTTGTAGATACCCAAGTGTGCAGATTCCTTACGATCTGGATAGTTTTCTTGAGGTCCACGACCATACCAACTAACATCTTCCAAACCTTCAACCAAACCTAATTTTAATCCTATTCTAGGTAAAGCAGTTACATCTGTAAAACCAGTAGGAGTCACTTTGTTGTCCATTTTAATGGTTCCATTGCCATTAATCTCATAAATGCAGTTATGATTGAAACTTCCAGAATTGGAAGTGAATTCTTTTATTATCATAATTTTGACTTTAGATTTATCTACCTGAGATGTTTCAACAGAAATTGTTTTTTCCACTAAGTCATTTAGTGAAGCTTTTACCCAGCTTTTTGTGTAATGCTTATGGTCATTTTCAATAGGAGAGCGGTAAACATTAAGTTCTGGTCCATTTATTGTTCCTGTTTGTGCAATGAGTTCTTTTTTATTGTTCAAAATAGAATTAATTGTTCCAGATGATTTATTAAAGCTAATTTTAAAGTTTTTACCAGATATTACAATTTTATTTGCTGTTTCTAATACATCAACAGTTCCAGATACTTGATGTTCTATTGGTTTCCACTCTTGCAAAATAATTTCTTCTTTTGCTACTTCATGGCCCGCTTTTGCCCAAAGCGTGGCTTTTTTCAATTTATAGCTAAACTGAATAACATATTCTGCATTAGGCTTTAGTTTAGGAATAGAAACTTCAAATTCGCTAGTTTCGTTAGGTTTTGTATTGAAAGCTGGGATATTTCCCTCTTTAATAATTTCTCCGTCTTTAATTAATTGCCAACTACCGTTAAAATGATTTAAGTTTGAAAAATAATATTTGTTGTCTACATGGTAAACATGTTTTTTGTTCTTATCTGCATATATAGAAATATATTGTTGTGCTTTTTTAATCTCTGCCATGAATGGTTTTTCATTACGGTCTGAAAAAACAGCACCTTTAGCACATTCGTTGCCTTCGTATTTTAATTTCGAGAAGTTTTTATTTGTAGCTATGGTATCTGTTTTGTGATAATCTAGCTTGTGACTTTGACGGATTCTACCATCAGACATTTTTGTGTTATACGTTTGATTTACCCAATCCCAAATATAACCACCTACAAAAGATGGCGTGCTATTAACCACTCTCCAATATTCGGCAAAGTTACCAAGAGCATTGCCTTGGGCGTGAGCATATTCAATCATAATGTAGGGTTTGTTATATTTAGGATCTGCCCAGAAACTCAAAAGTTTCCAATGTTTTTGTTCTGGATCGTCTTCAATAAACGGATACATGGAGCTATTCATATCGAAGTAATCTTTAACATCCCAACAATCTGTTTCTCTACCGTCGTACGAGATTAAACGTGTTGGATCGAACCTACGAATATAATCACTCATTAAAGCAAAATTTTGTCCATAGCCAGATTCATTTCCTAACGACCAGAAAATAATGGAAGGGTGGTTTTTTGAGCGTTCTACCATTGCAACTGCACGGTCTAAAGCAGCTCCCATCCATCCAATATCGCTACCAGGTAAACTGTTTCCTCTAATAAAATAATCTGGAGACTCCAACGCTTCATCCATGACATAAAGTCCGTATTTATCGCAAAGAGCATACCACCTTGGGTCGTTTGGGTGGTGACTAGAACGTACTGAGTTAAAGTTGTTTTGTTTCATTAACAAAATATCCTGAATCATAGATGCTTCACTTAATGTTTTACCTGTTTCAGGATGAGATTCTCCACGGTTAGCACCTTTAATTTTTATTGGCACTCCATTAATATGTACTTGTAAATTCTTCATCTCGATTTCTCGAAACCCAAAAGGAGATTGTGTTACTTCAACAGTTTTACCTTCAGCATCAAGTAGTGTTATTACAACAGTATATAAATTGGGGAACTCTGCAGACCATAATTTGGGGCTTTTTATATTTGTATTATATTCAAGAATAGTCTCTGCTCCAAGGTTGCCCATGCGCCATCCTATTTTTGGGCTTTTATCTCCAGATTCTGAAATTAACTCTCCAGCATCGTCATAAATATCAATCTTAACTTTGTAGTTTTTTGGAACAACTTCACTATTATTATGAATCTTGATTTTTGCGTTGAATTTAGCATCAACATATTGTTTATCTAAATTAGAGGTAAGAAAAAAATCTTTGATTTGTACATTCGGGCGACTTTGTAAATACACATCTCTAAAAATCCCGCTAAATGTCCATGTGTCTCCAGATTCTAAATAACTACCAGTTGTCCAGCGGTATACTTGTACAGCTATGGTATTTTCGCCTTCTTTTAAGAATGAAGATATATCAAAAACAGAACTGGTCATGGCATCTTCGTCATAGCCTACCAATTCTCCATTTATCCAAAGGTAAAATGCGCTAGAAACGCCATTAAAATGAAGTAGTGTTTGTCTGTTTTTCCAGCCTTTAGGAATCTTAAAAGAGGTACGATAACTTCCCACATGGTTATCATTATCTGGTACTCCTGGAATTTTGATTTTTTCGGCTCTAACTAAAGCCCCGAGTCCACGATGAGAAGGTGCACCATAACCATGACGCTCCCAACAAGCAGGAACAGGTATAGTACTCCAATCATCAACATTGAAATTAGATAAGTGAAAGTCTTTTGGTTTATCTTTAGGGGTTTCTGCCCAGTTAAATTTCCAGTTACCCGCAAGACTTTTATAGTAAGGTGATTCTTGATAATTACCTTTTAAAGCTGCAGCTTCATTGGCATAAACAAAATGAGTTGCAGCATGGGGTTCGGTTCCAACAGTATATACTTGTTTGTCTTTCCAAAAATCTTGAGCATTTAAGTTGAAAATGGTAAGAGTAATTAACAGTAAGGAATAAATAATTTTTTGTTGTTTCATCTTAATCTATTTTAAAAGAATTGCTGTTATTGATTTTGCCAAGGCTTTAATTTTTAATTAATACTTTCATCTAGTGATTTAATTGAAATAATTGGTTATTTACTGTAATTTTTCAGGTGTATTATTTGGCACTAAATTGGCTTTTTAAGTATAATAAGTAAACGTACACAGAATTTCAAAATTTAGCACTTGACCGTTATAGCCTAGCGTTATAATATATTTTGGTTTTGTGTTAAATCATGACTCTCCTTGATTATGAAGAACCATATTGAGCAATAAAGGATATCGGTCTTTTACTACATCAATCTTATTTTGGTAATTATAAAAAGATATAATTATAAGAGTGAAGAATGAAAATGTTTTCAATATGATAATGTTTAAATGTGTTAGTTAACAAGTAATATTACGTATGATATTTTGTATTTAGAAGGAAAAATAGTTTTTTTCTGTTTAAAAACTGTTGCGGTTACGGTGGCTTTAACCGTTAAATATTAGTTGTAATGTTAAGGTATATAGTGAGTTGCGTTTGCTAGGTAATTAACTCTTGTTCCTTTGGTTATTTTTCGATGTTTAATGTTATTTTTGAATAGTTATGACCGAAAAACAAAATATAGAAGCTTCTCTAGAGCAAGTGTGCAATGATAAACTTTTTGCAAAATCAACGACCTATTCTCGTCTTTTAAAATATTTGGTTAAAAAAGCGCTATTATCAGAAGATGTAAATGAAAATATTATTGGAACAGAATTATTTGGTATAGACTATACAAAGGATAAAAATAATGGAGTAGTACGTTCTTACATGTATAAGCTTCGAAAAAAACTAAAAGAGTATTATTTAGATTCTAACCAAGAGCATAAAATAGTTTTCTTTTTAAAAAAAGGACATTATAATCTTAGTTTTATTTCGGTAAGTGATTATCATTCAATAATAAAATCGAGAACCGAAACTATTTCTATTTCAAAAAAGAAACTTAAGGTCTTAGTAGGAACAATACTATTTTTAACCTTTTTATTTGTGATTATAAACCTCGTAATTAGTAAACCACATGCTATTTGGAAACCCTTTTTCTCAAATAGCACATTAGTTGTTATTTCAGATCAATTTATGCTTAGCGAAACCGACTCTCTTGGTGTAAGACGTGGTACAATGTATAAAGAAATTAATAGTAATAAAGATTTTATTGAATATACCAATAAGCACCCAAATAAGAATATAACATTAACAGATTATACTTTAATGTCTAAAATGGCGCCATATGGTATTAAACTTTTAAGTGAATGGTTTGTTTTAAATAAAGGCGATTACACATTAAAATTAGAAAGTAAGCTAACTTTTGATGATGTGCAAAACCATAATATTTTATTTATTGGGCAATATAAAACTATGAATTTATCTAGTTTGTTATTCTTGAAAGATAGCAAAGTGTTTACAACATACAGAGATGGTTTTAAATATGTTTCAAACAATTCAAGTAAAGCGTATAATACTAAGTTTGGAGCGGGGTTAAAAGTTGAGTATGCTATGGTTTCTTCTACATCGCTTAGCCCCGGAAAAAGGGCTTTATATTTTGTTTCTAATAATGATATTGGAGTTATTGCTACTGTAAAAAACTTTACTAATATAGAATGGTTAAATAATTTTTTGGAGCAAATACCTAACAACGCACAAAGTTTTAACGCTTTGTTTGAAGTTAGTGGCCTTCAACGTACAGAAGTAAGTTGTAAGTTGGTGGAACTTGAGGTTTTTAATGACTGATGTTAGCAGTTTAAAGTTAGTATTCTTAAGTTTTAGTATAAAAAAAACGGTTTAGTAATTCCTAAACCGTTTAATATTGTAGCGAGAGCGGGGCACGATCCCGCGACCTCCGGGTTATGAATTTGGAATAATCAATATTATTTTTATTTAAGTAATTGATTATTAGTAAATTATAATTTTCACGTGTTCTAAATCGTGTTCCAAAACGTGTTCAGTTTTGTGTTCACTTGTTAAAAAATATTATAGCAAATGTAATATATAAATTCTACATAAAAATTATTAAGGACATATATGTTTTTTAACCATATAATTTGTTATTTCTTTAAGTGTTTTTCCCGTTATGGGGTGTTTACCCGTAGAAGTAAAATACTCTAAATTACCATATTCATTTTTGCCATACCATAAGTTAGCTTCTCCAGAACCTTTAAAAAAAGCATATTCACAATTAGGTCTTGCCTTATGAAAATTTAATATTCTATCTTCATTGTAAAGCTTTAATTCGCCAATTTTATATTTTTCAGTATCAAAATTAACTTCAACATAATTTTCTCCATTCCAAATCATCCACCTCTGGGTATTTAAACTTTTATAGAAAACTATTAAAATAATTATTAATGCAATAGATGTAATTGCTAATTTATAGTTAAGAAAAAAGTTATATATACCATTTTGTTTATTTTCTTTGGTTTTAAGCTCTTTTATAAAATCATTATAGGTCTTAAATTCAAGATAGCTTAAAAGGGCGTTAACTACCTTCTGCTGGTTTATGTTAATGTCAGAATCCGAATTTTTTAATTCTTCAGCTTTTTTTCTATAAACTCTAAAACTTTTTTCTCCAAGAGAAAATCCTGTTTCTTTTTCTACAAATTCCGAAAGGTCTTCAGCTTTAGTTATAAGAGAAGGTTTTTGGCTTCCTTGCTTTTTTCTTAATTGATCTGCTTTTTCAAACGCTTTTAAAATTAATGTCTTATGCATTTATTAATAGAGATAATAGCTATAAAATTAAATAAATTTTGGTAAATATAGAGGAAATATATTACCTAAATAATTCCTTAAAACTTCCTGTTTCTTTCCTAGAAATTATAGGCTAATTGTAGTGATTTGCATCAGAATTAATACAAGCCAATTACGTAACAGATTAGTAATTTATTCTAACAAACCGAAAAACTGTTTAGTGGTATTTAAGATCTGGGAAGTTCTTTTATTTCTCTAATTCAGTTCTTCATACTTCCCACAAAAGAGAGAGAGACGTCTCTTCAATAAAGCTTTTAGCTAAGTAATGCTAATACCCGAATAAAATTTGGGTAACCAGACTATTGTCCAATTTTAAAAACTAAAAAAATGAAAATAATATATTTATTACTATTCACTTTATCTATTTTATCATGTACTCCTCAATCTAATTTTTCAGAAGATGTGTCTTCTACAATTCCTAATCCTAATTGCTGCGGAGATGATAGTCCCATTTTGCCACCACCTCCAATAGGAGATTAAATATATTTGTAACTAAAAATAAGTTGTTATTTTAGAGGAATGAAATTACATAAAACTTCATTCCTTTTTTTATTCTTTATAATTTTTAATCAAACGCTATACTGTCAGACAAAAATAGATAGTACAATGTTTTATTATAAAACCATAGCAGAATTAAAGGACGTTAAATACATAGCTAAGTCTTTTGAGTTTTTTAATAAAAAAGCAAATCAAGCACTAGTGTTAAAAGATAGCGTAAAATCCGCATATTATTTGGAGTTAATAGCTGTTGGTCAATTTAAAATTGGTTTCCCTTATGATAGTGAGGCTACAAGTATAAAGGCTTTAAAGTTGTTAAATGGTGTAAACAAAAAAACAGATTTAAATGCAGCAAAACAGCGCTTAGCTAACCAATTGGGGATGATTTATAGACGGTTAGAAAATTTTGATAATGCACATAGATATTACAACGAAGCTTTAAGTTTAAATAATGGTTTAAAAGGGAAAATTGCAATTTTAACTAACATAGCAAATTTGTATGCAGATCAAGAAAAATATAAAGAAGCTTCACTAGTGCTTTCTAAATATTACAACGAAGTTTTAGCATTTAAAGATAGCGAAATTAAAGCCACTTTTATAGATAATTTAGGATACTTTGGTTCGAAATTAAAGGATAAAAAGGCTATACTTAACATGAATAAAGCTTTGGAAATTAGAAGTAAACTAAAAGATTTATCAGGATTATTTTCTAGTTACAGGCATTTGTCATTATATTACCTAGAACAAGGTAACCTAACTAAGGCTACCTTTTATTCTCAAAGAGCTCAAGACATTTCTAATATTATAAATACACCAGCCTACCAACTAGAAGCTTTGGCAGTGAAGTTAAACTTAGAAAATAATCAAGATTTTAAAAAATACATAGCATTAAGTAAGGCGGAAGTTAGTAAAAAACAATTAAGAGAAAATAAGTTCGAGGCTATAAAATATGATATTGCTAATAAACAAAAGCTGTTAGAAGAAAACATACATCAGCTTGAATTATCAGTTTTAGAAAATGAGAAGCAAAGAACCTATAAATGGCTGTATTTTATAATTGGTTTATTTGTAATTTTTATTTCCATTTTCACTTTTTTCTTTTTACAATCAAGGCACAGAAAAGAAAAGCTTAAAGAAGTTTATATTACAGAAAAAAGAATTTCAAAAAAAGTGCATGACGAGGTTGCTAACGATGTGTATCAGGTTATGACAAAGCTTCAAATTAATAACACAAACAAAAACGAAAAGTTACTTGATGATTTAGAAGATATATACAATAAGACAAGAGATATTTCAAAAGCGAGTAGTGCTATCGATTTAAGTTCTAATTTCGATATTATTCTAAACGATCTATTTTTTAACTATAAAGTAAACGGAATAACCATAATTACACAAGGTGTAAAGGATGTTGATTGGAACCAAGTTTCTGTAATTAAGCGAACCACTATTTATCGTGTTTTGCAAGAGTTAATGACTAATATGTCTAAACATAGCCAAGCTTCTTTAGTTTCAATAGTGTTTAATCAAGATAAACGAAAAATTGAAATTAAATATAAAGATAACGGTGTAGGAGCACAGTTAAATAAACTAAGCGGATTGGAAAATGTGGATTCCCGTATTCGAGCTATTAAAGGAAATATTACATTTGAAACTAGTTTAGGAGAAGGTTTTAAAGTTAATATATTGATATAAGATGTTTAAAAAGGTTTTAATTGCAGATGATTTAGGGAGTATAAATCAAGGGGTATCTTCTATTTTAAAAGATTTAAAAATCAAAAATATTTATAAAGTACAATATTGCGATGATGCGTATTTAAAAATTAAAAAAGCAGTTTTTGATAAAGAACCTTTTGACTTAGTAATAACCGACCTCTCTTTTCAAGCAGATTACAGAGAGCAGACTTTAAATTCTGGTAATGCTTTAATTAAGGTGTTAAAAGACGAATATCCAGATCTAAATATTATTGCATATTCTGTAGACGATAGAATAGAAATGATTCGTGGTTTAAATGACGTTGGTTTAAGCGCATTTGTTTGCAAAGGAAGAAACGGATTAATAGAATTGTCTAAAGCTATTAAAAATGTTTACGAAGGAAAGCGCTATTTTTCGCCCAAGGTAGCCAGTGCTTTTAATGATAAATCTAATCTAGAAATAGATGCTTACGATATTAAATTACTTCAAAACGTATCTAAGGGACTTTCTCAAGACGAAATTAGTGCCATATTCAAATCATCGGGTGTATCTCCTAGTAGCTTAAGTTCTATAGAAAAAAGACTCAACAAATTAAAAATACAATTAAACTCAAAAAACACCATTCACTTAATAGCTACTTCAAAAGATTTAGGATTAATTTAAATTATTACTGGGTTTATGGAAAACCGTAATATTTAGTTTTTAGTTCTATGTAAATTTGAGTGCTATTAGTGATATCCTTAAGGGAGGATTTTCATTTTAAACCTCAAGAGATATACTTCTTGGGGTTTATTTTTTTTATTATTTATTACTGATTCCCGTAAAATTAGTTTCTTGTGTTGCAATACATTTGACGGTATAACCAAAACCTTTATAATAGTATTATGAGAAAAAGTATTTTATTTTTAATTATTATTTCAACGTTATTTCCTAGACAATTAAAAGCACAAAACGACGGTGCAGCAGTAGCAGCAGTAGCTGGTGGTTTATTGGCTATAGGTGCAGGAATTGCAGCTGTAGAGCAAATGAAAGAACGAGCAGAATTAACAGCAACACAATGGGTGTTAGCTAATGAGCCTAATATGAATAGCTTTTCGTTAAAAACATTAGCTTTCGATGGTAAAAAGTTAAAAGATATATCTTCAGCCTCGGTTATAACATTTAAAATTCAGGAATTTACACCAGTAAGCGACCCTGAACTTGATGGCAAAAAGCAAGTGTTATTTGGTTTTACCAGTCAAGGTTGGATAAACGAATATGGTATTAATTTCGATAAGGTAAAATGGTATCTTATTGATAGTAAAGAGTGGATGAAAATGATGGTGGCTTATGTTAAAGTATCATCAGAAGAAAAAAATGAAACATCTTTAAACGAAACTTTATTAAAGGGAAAGCTAGTTAATAAAGGCGTAAAGGTAAAAGGCAAAATGGCTATACCTTTTTTTAAGCTGTCTGGTGATATGTATGTAGTAACCGATTATTCTTCTGATATGAAATTACTTTATAACGAAAGGTCTTTAGGTATATTTTTAAAAGAAACTAGAGACTTGGTTCAAATAGGTAGAGGAGATATTATAGATATTCATGAGTATTTCTTTCAGGAAGAATAGACGCTAAACTTAAATTTATTTAACCCATACGGTAATCCGTAAGGGTTTTGTGTTTATAGGCGGTAAGTTTGATGCAGCGCCACAATCTAATGTTCTTAACCTACATTATAGGCTTTCAATTTATAAAAAAAATATAATATGATTTCAACCGAATTAAAGAGTCATTTTCTAAGACTCTACCAAATGGCTTTTGCAGATGATAATTTTGATGTGCTTGAAATGCAAATGCTTTACAAATTTGCAGAAGAACGGGGATTGAGTAAAGAGCAATTAAATGATATTTTACTTAATCCATCTCATGACTCATCTATACCAGAATCCTTGCAGGTTAGAGTCGAATATTTATATGATTTAGCTGTAATGATATGGGCAGATGGAAAAGTTACAAATGATGAGTACAATACTTTAAAAAAGTACTGCAAGAAGTTTGAGTTTTTAGACGAAAACATCACGGAGTTAGCAGATTATTTACTTGAAAGTGCAAAAACAGGCGTTTCTAAAGAAGAGATTATTACTGAAATAAATTCATAAGCTATGGGTGCAATTAAAAAACTGTTTAAACTTAAAGATAAAGCAAACTCTCAAGAAGCATATAGTAGTACTGAAGAGGCAAGAGAGCAAATTAGAATCACGTATTATCAAAGTGGTTATGGTGCTTCAACAAAGGCCTCTGGGTGTTCTATTAATTTGGGTGTATGCCTTAAGAACTTATATTATAGTTTTGAAGATTTATGCAGAAAGCAATTAAATGAACAAGAAAGGCTAAAACAACCTTATATAGAAGAACAAGAAAAGCAAAGAACAGAGCTTAAAAAGAGAGAAACAGCATTATCAATCTACGAGGATCAAAAAAATGACTTAATAAGTACTATTGATAAACAAAAGTTTGAAATGATTGATGTTAAGCAAAATCCAGAAGTTTATGGTATTCAAGATGTTGATAAAAGGCCCAAAGCTCAATTTTATATTGGCTTAGGGTTATTATTGCCTATAACCATTTATCTATTTGTTTTTTATATATCTGCATCATATTCTGCATTTTTTAAAAATTTTGAAACCGATAGCTTAACAGCTGCAATATTTGATGCCAATGCCTTAAAATTGTCTTTGTCTCATGGATGGCTGGAAGCAATTTTTATTATTACAATTCCATTTGTATTTATGGGTTTGGGATATTTAATCCATATGTTTCAAAAAAATAAAAAGTTTATCTCTTATGTAAAATTAGCTGCTCTTCTTATACTAACATTCATGTTTGATGTGATTTTGGCTTATTTAATAGAGAAAAAGATTTTCGATTTCGATCGCGTTCTTGGAGAAACCTTTTCTCCTTCTATAGCTATTGAAAGTGTTAATTTTTGGGGCATCATATTCGCAGGTTTTGTTGTGTATTTAATCTGGGGACTCGTTTTCGATTTTGTTATGAAAGAACACGAAAATGTGGATAAAATAAAGACTTTCATAAGAGGAAAAAAAGAGGAAATAAAAAACACCGAGCTTAAAAAATCAGATTTACTTATAAAGGTTGATATTATAAAGCAAGAAGTAACTTCCATAAATGGAAAAATATCAGAATTGCAATCTAAAATTGATGGTTTTGTTTTTCCTGTAAAAGAATATCTACATTATCACTATCAATATAAAGAAGGTTGGTTTCAATCTATAAACGAGGTGTTAGCTTTACCAGCTAAATCTAAAGACGAATTAAAAACTAAGTGTGAAACAGTTTCTTTAGATCATTTAAAAGAGTTGAATCTAGAAAATATGGACTTTCAGCATTTAGTATTTACAAAAAATTAAAATCATGAAATATAGTTTAATTAGAATTTCAATACTGTTTTTAATCTTAGGAGTCTCATCTTGTAAAAACGATACAGAGAAAACAGATAGTGGTAAAAGCGAGAAACAATTTAAGCTACTTAAAAATAAGATATCTCAAAATTTAAACATCAGTTTTCTTCTCGATTTATCAGATAGGATAAACCCTAAAAAGTATCCTAACAATGCTATGGAGTATTATTTAAGAGATGTGGCTTATATAAAATCAGTTTCCGAAGCTTTCGATGCGCATTTAAGAGGAAAAAAAGTAAGAGCCATGGACGATAAAATTCAATTGTATTTCGATCCAGAACCTAAAAACCAAAATATAAATAAAATTTCTAATAATTTAAGGTTTAACGTAAACAGGACCAATGTAACTCTCGAAACCTTAGACGAAATTAAGGATAACTACGCCAGTAAACCAATTAAGATTTACGATTTGGCTATTTCAGATAATAAATATGTCGGGTCAGACACTTGGCGTTTTTTTAAAACTAAAGTTAAAGATTATTGCATCGAACCTAATTATAGAAACATTCTTGTGGTTTTAACAGATGGTTATATATATCATAAAGACTCAAAAATGAAAGAGGATAATCTAACCACATATTTAACACCACAGGTAATACGAAGTTTTAATCTAGATAATAAGGATTGGCAAGATACAATGGTTAGTCAAGGGTTTGGGTTTATTCCTGCTTCAGAAGATTTATCGAATTTAGAAATACTTGTTTTAGGTATTAATCCAGATAAAAAGAACCCTTATGAAGAAGAAATTATTATGGATTATTGGAGTAATTGGTTTGATGCCATGAAAGTTTCTAAATACGAAATAAAAACAGCTGGTTTACCTACAAATATGGATAACATTATTAAGGAGTTTATTTTAAATTAGTTATACATCTTTTGGTGAATTTTACATCATGTTTGGAGAAGTGATTTTGAGTTGATTTTTTTATAAAATAATCAACCTAAACCAACGCTAATCATTCAAAATAATTATATTTACTTACCTAACCAATCCTAACTAATTTTATGAAAAGATACATTATCTGTATTTTTCTATTGTCTTGCTTTGTTGTAAAGTCTCAAAATTTAAAAAAAGAAGACAACATAATTTATGGAAAAGTAACAGCTATTACCGATGGTGATACTTTTAAATTATTAACTCAAGATTCTACCTTAATACGAGTAAGGTTAGCCAATATAGATTGTCCCGAGCGTAAACAGCCATTTTCTAATAAAGCAAAGCAATTTGTTTCAGATGCTATTTTTGGAGACCATATAAATATTCATATTTTAAAAAAAGATAGATACGGGCGTTTCATAGCTAATGTAATGTACAAAGATGCTTTAAACTTAAGTTATCAATTAGTACAACATGGTTTAGCATGGCATTATAAAGAATACTCCAAGGATACAAATTTACAAGCCATGGAGGACGAAGCTAGAAAAAATAAAATGGGCTTATGGGCAGACTCTAATTCCATTGCACCATGGCAATGGCGCGCAAACAAGAAAGAAGCATCACGGTTAAAGAAATTAAGTGAAAACAAGAAGTAAAGCTCGCGTAAATGAAAACCTTAAAAATCCTAATTTTATTTTTAAGCTTAGCTTTTGCGAGTGGTGCAGTAGCACAAAATGTTTATACTACAAAAACTGGAGAAAAATATCATAAAAACACTTGCCATTACTTAAAATATTCAAAAAAGGAATATAGTTTAGATAGGGCTATTGCATTAGGTTTTACAGCATGTTCGGTTTGTAAGCCACCAAAAGGAGGGGCTAATGTTGCCTCTAAGAATAGCGCATTTTCTGCAGGCAATAGTAGCTATAAGTCAACAAAAAGTGCCACAGCAAAACAATGCACGGGTAAAACCCAATCGGGATCGCGTTGTAAGCGAAAAACAAAAAACACTAACCAACGTTGTTATCAACATTAAAAATATAAAACATGGGATTATTAAATAAAATATTAGGAAACGCAAGTCAAGCATCAACAGAGCAATTAACCGAAAAATACGGACGCTTACTAACAGCATCCGAAAACATAGAGTTAGGCTTTAAACTCTTTAGAGATGTATTTATGTTTACCAATAAACGCTTAATACTAATTGACGTTCAGGGCTTAACAGGTAGTAAAGTAGAATATAAATCTATGCCTTATAAAAGCATTTCAAGATTCTCTCTAGAAACCTCAGGAACTTTCGATTTGGATGCCGAATTAAAAATCTGGATATCAAGCGAGAACATGCCATCAATAAGTAAAAAGTTTAACAAAAGTATTGATGTTTACGAGGTGCAAAAGTACTTGGCAGAGAAAGTAATGTAGCACACGTTTTTTAATTATAATAAACGCTATCAATCTTTAAAAAGTTATATATTAGGCTTTCCCTATTTACTAATGCTTCTAATAAAAGTAAAATACTCTTTTATTAGATGTTTATAGTTTTACAATAAATTTAAACAACAAGTTTTAAATGTCTGAAGAACAAAAACAACAAATATTAAAACAAACCCTGTGGAACATTGCCAACGACCTTCGTGGTAATATGGATGCAGACGATTTTAGAGACTATATACTAGGCTTTATTTTTTACAAATATTTAAGTCGAAAAATGAAACTCTACGCCAACGAAATTCTAGAACCAGACGGTTTAAGTTACGATACCGTAGAAAGCCACGAACAAGCCGAAGCATTATTAGAAGCCATTCGTTTTGAAGCATTAGACAAACTAGGCTATTTCCTTAAACCAAGCGAACTCTTTAGCGAACTTGCAAAACGAGGCAACTCTGGAGGCAAAAACAACTTTATTTTAGGCGATTTAGCAAACGTGCTAACCAGCATAGAGCAAAGTACCATGGGAAGCGAAAGCGAAGACGATTTTGGTAACCTGTTTGAAGACCTCGATTTAACAAGTAGCAAACTAGGTAAAACCGAAGATGCTAAAAACGAACTGATAGTAAAAGTACTTACCCATTTAGAAACCATAGATTTTGACCTAGAAAACTCAGATAGCGACATCCTTGGTGATGCTTACGAGTATCTAATTGGGCAATTCGCCTCTGGAGCAGGTAAAAAAGCAGGCGAGTTTTACACACCACAACAAGTCTCTAAAATATTGGCGCAATTAGTAACCACTAATAAAACCAAACTAAAAAGTGTGTACGACCCAACTTGTGGTTCGGGTTCTTTATTATTACGTGTGGCTAAAGAAGTAAAGGAAGTAGGCGAATTTTTTGGGCAAGAAAGTAACCCAACCACCTATAACTTGTGCAGAATGAACATGATTATGCACGACGTACACTACAAACGTTTCGACATTTATAACGAAGACACCTTAGTTAACCCAAGTCCAAACCATATAGATAAACGTTTCGAGGCCATAGTTGCCAATCCACCATTTTCGGCAAACTGGAGCGCAAGTCCTTTGTTTATGAGCGACGATAGGTTTTCTGCATACGGTAAACTAGCACCAAAATCTAAAGCAGATTTCGCCTTTGTGCAACACATGGTACACCAATTAGACGATAATGGTACTATGGCTTGCGTTTTACCACATGGCGTATTGTTTAGAGGTGCAGCAGAAGGCCATATTAGAAAGTTTTTAATAGAAGATAAAAACTACCTAGACGCAGTTATAGGCTTACCAGCAAACATATTTTATGGTACCAGCATACCAACCTGTATTTTAGTACTTAAAAAAAATCGAAATGTCTCGTTGAGCGCAGTCGAAACGTCTGTAAAAAGAAACGAGTCTATTCTTTTTATAGACGCAAGCCAACACTTCGAGAAAGTAAAAACACAAAACGTATTACAAGACGCGCATATTAATGCTATTGTAGAAACCTACAGAAACCGAGAAACCAAAGACAAATACAGTTACGTAGCCACTTTAGACGAAGTTAAAGAAAACGACTACAACCTAAACATACCACGTTATGTAGATACTTTTGAAGAAGAAGAACCCATAGACCTAACCACAGTAACCAAAGACCTAAAAGCCTTAGAGCAAGACATAGCAAAGACGGATGCCACCATTGCAGACTTTTGCAAACAGTTAAACATAGAAACTCCTTTCTAATGGCAAACGAAAACAACAATCTGAACGTCATTGCGAGTGAGGAACGAGCGAAGCAATCTGCCGCTTCACAACCGTCATTGCGAGTCGACGTTGCGAGGAACGAAGCAAAAGCAATCTCATCAAAACAACGCAAAAGCCTAATACCCAAACTACGCTTTAAAGAGTTTGAAGGGGAATGGGAACAGAAACGTGTTAATTCTTTTTCATCCAAATTGAAAGTAGGATTTGTAGGAACTTGCGAGCCTTATTACACTAGTGAAACTGAAGGAGTACTTCTTATAAGGACAGGGAATTTAAAAGGAGTTAATATTGAACTCGATGAAGAGAAATATGTTACTAAAGAATTTCATAATAAAAATAAAAAATCACAAATACAACCTGATGATTTATTATTAGCGAGACATGGTGGAAACGGAGAAATATGTAGAGTTCCAAAAGAATTTCCTACTGCCAATTGTTTAAATATTGTGATTTTAAGAACAAACACAGAAGTTGATAGTGTTTTTTTTCAATTAGTTTATAGTACTTATTTTGTTCAGAAACAAATAAAAGCAGTAACAGCAGGTAGCACTCAAGTCGTAATTAATACAAAGGAAATTGGAAAATTGAAAGTTAGTTTCCCAAAACTCCCAGAACAACAAAAAATAGCCAATTTCCTAACAGCAGTAGACACCAAACTACAGCAACTAACCACCAAAAAAGAAACACTAGAGCAGTACAAAAAAGGCGTTATGCAACAACTGTTTAGCCAACAATTGCGCTTTAAAGCTGATGATGGTAGTACGTTTCCGGATTGGGAATTTCCTCATGCAAACGTATTATTCAAAAGTGTTTCGGATAAAAAGCATAATTCAGATTTACCAATTCTTGCAATTACTCAAGACCAAGGTGCAATTCCTAGAGATATGATTAACTATCAAATGATTGTTACTGATAAAAGTGTAGCTAGTTATAAAGTAGTTCAAGTTGGAGATTTTATAATTAGTCTTAGGTCTTTTCAAGGAGGAATTGAATATTCAAATTATCATGGTATTTGCAGTCCTGCTTATAATATTCTTAGACCAACATCAGAAAATGTAAATAATGACTTTTATAGAATTTATTTAAAGACAGAATTTTATATAAAACAATTACAAAAAAGACTAGAAGGAATTAGAGATGGAAAAATGATTAGTTATAAATATTTTTCAGAAATTAAATTACCATTTCCATCCCTAAAAGAACAACAAAAAATAGCCACTTATTTAAGTGCTATAGATAAAAAAATAGAAGCAGTACAAACGCAAATAAGCAACACGCAAGCGTTTAAAAAAGGGTTGTTGCAGCAAATGTTTGTTTAGGTAAAAAAGAGAACAACACCGACACAACACTGATAAATATGAGTTGTTTCAGGAACTATTTGTCTAAGTATGTTTGCGCGCAAAATTTTACATTATAAATAGTATGCGCTTGTTTTTTATGTATTGCGCTTATTTTTTTGTTAACCTTTTTTTCCGTTTTTAATAATTAATATACCTAAAAAAACATTTTAAAACCCGTAATTCCAATATGTAAAAACCTATTTTTCCTAATTAATCGAAAATAAAACCTATTTTTCCACAATAAAACCTGTTTTTCCATTATATTTATAGTAACAATTTTTCACCTAAACCAATGATTAGTAAACAATTTTCACTTAAAATAACTGTTTTTCATGGTATGCAAGTTCCAGAAGAAGGGACACTTGTTGGTTATGGCGCAATATTAGAGGGACTAGAATTAGCAATGCCTTTTCCAGAACAATTGGCAATTATTAGCGCAAAAAGACGTAGTTATAGTACAGATAAATGGAAAGTGTTTTCATCTAGAACACTATTTGACGATACGCTTTACAAGCATTTGGTTTTTGCTCTAAAGTATGAAGGTGTAAATCTTTTATTTTTTAAAAAACTATTTAATAAGCTGTCGGAAGAAGACATAACTACATTGGTGCAACTAGAGCCCACAGGACAATACAGTCGTAAAATTTGGTTTTTGTACGAGTGGTTAATGCAACAAAAGCTAAAGATACAAGACTTAACCATTAAAAACTTTGTGCCTTTACTAGACGAGAAACTGCAATACGCAATAAAAGGTACGCGCTCTGCAAGACATCGTATAATTAATAACCTTCCTGGTACACCTGAGTTTTGTCCATTAATATTTAAAACGGATAAACTAGATAACTATATTAACGCCAAATTATCAGAGCAGAAAAACACGTATTTAAACAGTATTCACAAAGATGTGTTACAACGAGCATCTTCTTTTTTACTTTTAAAAGACTCAAAAGCATCTTTTACTATAGAGAATGAAAATCCAGGAACCAATCGCGCTATGCGTTGGGGAAAAGCCATTGGACAAGCTGGTAACAAACCATTAAGTATAGAAGAATTGGAGCGTTTACAGCAAATAGTTATTGAAAATGCCAGATTTGTAAAGCTAGGTTTAAGAGATGAAGGTGGATTTGTTGGTGAACATGATAGAAGTACAGGCGTACCACTACCAGAACACATCTCAGCAAAACATGAAGATTTAGCATCGTTATTAAATGGATTGGTTAGCGCCAATGTGTTAATGCAAGATGTAGCTTATGATGCTGTATTGGCATCAGCATCCATAGCATTTGGGTTTGTGTTTATACATCCATTTGTTGATGGTAATGGTCGTTTGCACAGATACCTTATACACCATATATTGGCTAAAAAGGAATTTACGAAACAAGGTGTTATTTTTCCGGTTTCAGCATCTATTTTAGACCATATTGATGACTACAGGAAGACGCTTGAAAGTTATTCGCATCCACTATTAGATTTTATTTCCTGGAAAGAAACAGAAGACCATAATGTGATAGTTTTAAACAATACAATAGACTTCTATCGTTATTTTGATGCAACCAAACAAGCCGAATTTTTATACGATTGTGTTGATGATACGTTAAAGCGTGTAATTCCAGAAGAAGTAACTTATTTGCAAAATTATGATGCTTTTAAAAGATATTTAGATAACGAATTTGAAATGCCAGATAAAATGGTGGCTACTTTAATTCGGTTTTTAGAACAAAACAACGGTGTATTATCAAAAAGAGCATTAAACAAAGAATTTGCTGAATTAAAAGAAAACGAAGTTACTGAGATTGAAAATAATTATAAACTTATTTTTTTGAATGACTAAACAATCCGAACTACAACTAGAAAACAACCTCATTAAACAATTAGTAGGTTTAGGCTACCAAAACGTAACCATTACAGATGGCGACGCTTTAATAGCTAATTTAAAAGCACAATTAGAAGCCTTTAATAAAACCTCGTTTTCTACCAAAGAGTTTGATACTATTTTAAACCACCTAGCAAAAGGTAATGTGTTTGAAAAAGCAAAAACGCTTCGCGATCGTTTTAATATTACCAGAGATAATGGAGACAGTTATTATGTGCGCTTTTTTAATAGTGAGAATTGGACAAAAAACTTGTTTCAAGTCACCAACCAAATCACCCAAGAAGGCACGTACAAAAACCGTTACGATGTTACGTTGTTAGTTAACGGTTTACCATTAGTACAAATAGAGTTAAAACGTCGTGGTTTAGAAATAAAGGAGGCTTTTAACCAAGTAAATCGTTACCAAAGACATTCGTTTGATAGTAATTATGGCTTGTTCCAATATGTGCAAATATTTGTTATCAGTAATGATTTAGAAACGCAGTATTTTGTAAACAATAAAGGCCAATCTATAAAACAATCGTATTTCTGGAGCGATGTAAATAATAAAAACATAAAAGATTTAACAAGCTTTACCAGCCTGTTTTTAAATCCAAACCATTTGGGTAAAATGATAGCCCAATATGTGGTATATAATGAAACCTATAAGGTGTTAATGGTATTGCGTCCATATCAATTTTATGCAGTAGAGGCTTTAGTAAATAAAGCAAAACAGCAGACAGATAAAGCAGACAGCGTAAAAGCTAACGGTTACATTTGGCACACCACAGGTTCTGGTAAAACACTAACATCGTTTAAAGCAAGCCAAATAATAATGGACTTGCCAAATGTAGATAAAGTGGTGTTTGTGGTAGACCGTAAAGATTTGGATTACCAAACCATGAAGGAGTTTAATAGCTTTAAAAAAGATAGTGTAAGCGGTACAACCAATACAAAAAACTTAGTTAGCCAATTAAAAGACGACTCTAAATTGGTAGTAACCACTATTCAAAAGTTAAACAATGCAATTTCTAAAGCTAATTATAATAAGAGTTTTACAGCTTTAGAAAACCAACGTGTGGTTTTTATTTTTGATGAGTGCCACAGAAGTCAGTTTGGAGATACGCACAAAAAAATCACGCAGTATTTTAAAAACAGTCAGCTTTTTGGCTTTACAGGAACTCCAATTTTTGCTAAAAATGCATCTAAAAACGACTTAGGAAAACGAACTACCAAAGATTTGTTTGGAGAATGTTTACACAAATACGTAATTACAGATGCCATACGAGACGATAATGTATTAAAATTTGGTATAGAATACATAGGTAGATACAAACAAAAAAGTAACACCTTTATAGACATTGATGTTGCAGCAATAGATAAGCCAGAGGTTTTTGCAGATCCAAAACGTTTAGAGAAAATTGTAGATTATATTATTGCCTATCACGATACTAAAACTAAGAGTCGTCAGTTTTCTGCATTATTTGCTGTAAGCGATATTGATACTTTAATTAAGTATTACGACATTTTTAAACGTAAAAAACTAGCTGGCGAACACGATTTACGTATTGCAAGTATATTTACTTATGGCACTAATGAGGATGGTATAGGAGCAGATGATGCTTTACCATCTACAGCAGAAGAAAAGAGACTGTATGCAGCAGAGCCAAATACAACGTATAAAAAAGAAAATCATACTAGAGAAAAGCTAGACGAGTACATTGAAGATTATAACCAAATGTTTACGCAAGCATTCTCTACAAAAGACCAAAAATTGTTTGATGGTTATTTTAAAGATATTACCAGACGCTTAAAAGAACGTGAAAAAAACACTGCTTTAGATAAAGACCGTTTAGATATTGTTATAGTAGTAAACATGATGCTAACAGGTTTTGATGCTAAAAAGGTAAATACACTTTACGTTGACAAAAATTTACAATATCATGGTTTAATACAAGCATTTTCTAGAACCAACAGAATTATAGGAGATGTAAAATCCCAAGGAAATATTTTATGTTTCAGAAACTTAAAAGGAGCAACAGACGATGCGATTACGTTGTTTTCTAACAAAGAAGCTATAGAAGATATTATTTTACCAGATTATGATGTTGTCGCTAGTAAATTAGATGACGCTATAGAGCATTTATTTAAAGTAACTCCAACTTTTGAAGACATAGAAGCATTGCAAGGTGAAAATGAAGAATTAGCCTTTGTGCAAGCTTTTAGGCGTGTGTTAAGAGCTGTAAATGTATTAAAATCTTATACAGATTTTAATTGGGATGATTTATCTATAGATGAAGATACTTTTAATGAATATGTTGATAGATATTGGAGTTTAAACGATAAAGTTAAAAAAGCAAGTAAAGTTGATAAAACTTCAATTCTTAACGATATCGATTTTGAGTTAGAGTTAATCCATCGCGACCAAATAAATGTAGCTTACATTTTGCAACTCTTAGCAAAACTAAAACATGCAAAATCTGCAGATGCCAAAGCACAGAAAAAGGCAATTATAGACATGTTGTCTGGAGACGTTGAGTTGCGTAGTAAACGCGAGTTAATAGAAAAGTTTATAGAAGAAAATTTACCACATATTAGCGATGTAGATGCTATTCAAGACGAGTTTGAACGTTATTGGCATGAAGAAAAAATACTAGCATTATCTAAAATATGTGAAGACGAACATCTTGACAAAGCACAGTTTAAAGCCTTAATAGAAAGTTACACCTATAACGGAAGAGAACCATTACGAGATGAGGTTTTTAAATGTTTAGACAGTAGACCAAGCATTTTAAAAGCACGAGAAATAGGAGAACGTATTTTAGATAAAATGAAGGAGTTTGTGCAAGTGTTTATTGAGGGTATGACGGGGTAGAAAAGAGATGTATAGCTATTATGGTTAATAGTAATGAGTAAAATTAATAAATGCTATTTAACAAAGTAACTAAAGATAACATTTTACAGGGAATCAAAGATTTTGAAAATAAAGTAAGTGCTTTAATGGGGTTATGTGATGCTTTAGATCAAGAAGAACAACAAAGCCAAGCACATAGTGAGCAGTTAATGCAGAGTGTTTTGCGTGAGGTTTTTGAGGGAAGTAAAAACTGTTGAGATATGAGTGAACAAGAAAAGAATAATACCTTCTTATTGATATTTGTAATTGTTATTGTAATAATTATTTATGTTGGTTCTTTTGGTCAAGTAGATTTAACCATAGAAAATGTTTCTAAACAAAACAATGAGGATAAACTTAATTTAGGAAAACTAAAATCTAGATATAATAAGCTAAAAACTTTAATCCAGAAAAAAGAATCACTAAATATAAAATTAAACAAAAAGTTTAAACGTATTTATTTTGGAGTTCGTCTGGTATTGACTTCAATTTATTTAGGTTATAATGCATTGCTCTATTTTGTTTTTAATATTACTAACCTTGGAGATTTACTTAACTGCAATCAATTAGCTTTAATTGTTATTGCATTATTTTCTTTTATTGCTTTTGGCACACTTGCAAACGTTCAAGATTTTATTAATAATATTAAAATGAGATTAGAGTCTAGAACTTACAATAAGTACGTTGACATAACAGAACAGATAGAAACACATAAAAAAGAAGCAGTTAAATTAACAGCAACTATGACACAGGCTAAATCTAAAATTGAGTTGACAAACGAACCACTTATTGAAAATTCAGTTCCGATAGAAAATAAGAATGATATTGTTAAAAAAAAAATGTAATTTAATTAAAAAAGATATGAGGTAACTGCCATTTTTATAGAAGATTATGATTGCACAGATAGAGATTATACTATAAATTTAGATGGTAATTATTTTTATACTATTAAATTAGGTAATGGTTTTTGTGATGTAAATGTTGCAGAAAATAAACTTTTTATCAATGATTTATTTGATAAAAGTGAGACTTAAAAAAATGTATCTGCTATTGTTGGAGGTAATGGTAGTAGTAAAACGTAAAGCGTTAAAAACTAAAGAAATTTATCATTGTAAAGGCAAAATGGCATATGCAGAAGGGGAGTTTACTGATGATGGTATGCTTGTTTATAAAGGCGGTAAATGTAATTTAAAAGAAACTCCAACAGCTGGTCCTTGGGTTGTTAATAGACGTAAGCAATTATTAAAAGATGGTATATTAAATGAGTCTAATGGTTTGTTAGTCTTTCAAGAAGATTATGTTTTTGATTCAGTTTCTGCAGCAGCAGCAGCTACAGTTTTAGCAAGACGAGCAAATGGTTGGAAGGAATGGAAAAATAAAAATGGTAAAACGTTAGATACGTTAAAAAGAAAATAGCTGTTTAAGAGGTTATCAATTTGTTATTTAATTGATTTAAAAAACGATGTTTTTTCTTTTACACTAATTTCAAAAGGTTCATTACAATGGTATAATTCTAAGTTACGATTATCTATATTCCTAATATAATTCGTATTTATTAAAGTGCTTTGGTTAATTTTTTTAAAACCAAAATTAGCAAGCTCAGTTTCTAAACTACTAATAGTTATTCTTATAGATTCAAACACAATCACACCGTTTTTTCCATAAAAATGAACGTCATTACTACTAGGTTTTTCTACTTTTTTATACGTATTATTAATTAGTTTTTTACCTGTGCTAATTAAAGCAGAGCTTATAAAATAGATGTCCTCTGGATAGATACCCATATTTTTATTTTTAGAAATAGACAGCATAACCAAATCTCCTTTTTGGTATGTATTTTTACTGTTTACTTTTCCAATCACCTTATTTTTAAGGATATACTCAAACTCTTCAATATCAAAAGGCTTGCTTAAAAAACCAGAAATATCCAAACTATTAATTACCTTTTTTTCATTATTGGTAGTCGACGTTAAAAATATTATTTTTTTATTATTTGCTATTTTTTGTGCTAACTCAATACCATTGTACACTGGCATTTCAAAATCTACAATAAGTAAATCGTAATCCTCTTCATTTATTTCTTCATAAGCCTTTTTAGAGCTATCGTAACTTGCTATGTGCTGTAACTCGTAGTCTTTTGGAAGCGTATCTATCTTTGCTTGTACGCGTTTTAAAATTTTAGGCGCATCATCAACTAGTATATAGCGTATCATTTAATTTAAGCTTAAGGTTAATTCAGATAAATATTGTTGGTTAGGTAATGTTTTGTGTTCTAATGTGCTATTTGGGTAGTATGCATCTAATAATTGTTGTAAAGCATTTAATCCAAAATTAGAGCTTTGTGTCATTTTTTCTTCTTGTTCAAATCGTTGCTCTGCACTATTTACCAAGCAATAACTTAATTGTTTATTGGGGTTTTCTTTCAATACGATACTAATAAAAGAAGCTTCTTCATTTAGGCTTCCATGTTTTAAAGCATTTTCAACAAATGGAAAAAATAAGGTTGGTTTTATTTCTATATGCTTTTGTTGCGCTTTGGTTAGCATATTTTTTAAATCAATTTTGGTATTGGGCTTTAAATATTGAATTAAATCTAAAAACATTTCAATATGCTCTAATTCTTCTTTAATACTTGTTTTTTCTTTGTTTAGGGCAGAAACATTATAGTCTAAAAGTTTAAAAATACTTTTTAAAGCTTTTAATGAAGGTAGTTTACTTTTGGTATTCTTATTTTTAAACGGTATTCCTAAAAATGATTTGTAACTGTCTTCTGCTTCTTCTAAGTCATCATAAATCTGGCTTATCACATTTTTTATAAAATGTGCACCAAGTCTGGTGTTATTGGCTTCTACATTTTTATAATTTACATAACGTTCGTATGCTTTTTGTTGGTGACTTATAGCTTCCTTTTGTTGTGCAATTTCTCGATCTTTTTCACTTAAACTAGCATAGAATTTTTCTTTGTAATCTTCTATTTCTTGTTGTAATGCAAAAACTTCTGTGTGCTTATTAGAGAGCTTGTCTTCTAGAGATGCTATTTTTTGAATTTCTTTATCATAGTTAGAAAGAACTAATTGGCTTGCTTCTAATTGTTTGGTTAACTTTTTATTCTTTTTTCTAAAAGAGCGCTTTTTATAGAGATTGTACCAATTTCTTATTATAACCAAGAGAAGTATACAAAAAAGGACGAGTATTACTTTCATTAATACTTCATTTTCAGCTAACAAATCAGCGTATTTAGAATATATATCCATTATTTATATTATCGATTTTAGAGATAGAAACAGTTCTTGTATTCGAGTTCTTTTTTATTTACCTCAAAAAAGTAGGGTTATATCCCAAATATAGTCGGTCTGTCACAAATTAGAAAATTTAATTGTAATCATCTTGATATTTACAGTAATAACAAAAGGGTTTAGCATGTTGCTGAGCTTTTAAAATCTAATTTAAATCAAATATTATGAGTAATTCAAAACAAAACAATCACAAATCCAATCAATCAAATGCCAACAAAGGCACATCTGGAAGTAACAGTACTAATAGTAAAGTGCATGGCAATAGAGGGAAACAGTTAAATCCGAACCGGAACACTAAAAAGTAATTATTAAAGAGAAAACAGGTCTCAAAGCGATACAATTAAGAAATCAGAAAATGAGAGATAGATTTCAAGAAAATTATGGTGTAGATTTTACTACTGATGAAAACTATGATTTGGTTATAGATACGGATGATTTAACAGCCAATGAAATTGCTAGTTTAATAATAGAATATTACCAAAAGAGTAGTGCTGCAACTAAAATCCCTAGCATAAACTTCCACCTTTGGCAACCTTGTAATATGCGATGCAAGTTTTGTTTTGCAACATTTCAAGATGTAAAACAAACCATTTTACCAAAAGGACATTTATCAGAAGCAGATGCTTTAAAAGTGGTAGAGCAAATTGCTGCTGCTGGGTTTCAAAAAATAACCTTTGCGGGCGGAGAACCATTATTATGCAAATGGTTACCAAATTTAATTAAGAAAGCAAAGCAATTAGGAATGACTACTATGATAGTAACCAATGGTAGTAAATTAACAGAGGCTTTTTTAAAAGCGAGCACTGCTTATTTAGATTGGATAGCTCTAAGTGTAGATAGCTTAGAAGAGGAAACAAACATTAAAATTGGTAGAGCAGTTACATCGAAAACACCATTAAGCAAAGCCTTTTATTATGACTTAGTAGATACTATTAAAAAGTATAGCTATGGTTTAAAAATAAATACAGTAGTTAACAAAGTAAACTATAAAGACAACTTAACAGAATTTTTAGCCTACGCAAAACCAAAACGTTGGAAAGTATTACAAGTACTACCAATAAAAGGTCAAAATGATAATAAAATAGATGCTTTCAAAATTACAGACGTAGAATACAAGCATTTTTTAAACACGCATAAAAATGTAGAAACTATTATTCCAGAATCTAATAATGAAATTAAAGGCAGTTATGTGATGGTGGATCCTGCAGGACGTTTTTTTGATAATGCACAAGGCACCCATAAGTATAGTAAACCCATTTTAGAAGTAGGAGTAGCAGAAGCTATTAAAACAATGGATTATGATTTAGATAAATTTTTTAATAGAGGAGGTATTTACAATTGGAATAAAACGAACCAATATACGAGAAAGGAGAAAGCTAATCAGGATGCATAAAATAGCAGGATTTTGTAAAACAGAACATTTTTGCTTTAGACAATGGGATAGACAAATTAGTGATAAAATATTAACACATGTTTTAAAACATATGGATCCCAATATGCCCAATACACTATGTATTGTAAGCCGAAAAGTATTAAGAAAAATAAATAGAAATATGAATACAGAACTCTTTATTAAAATAGATAGAACAACTTTAATAACTTGTTTTTATTGTGATTTTCAAGAGTATTGTAGTGGTGGAAGAGAACAGAAATATGTAATAATTAATCAAATTTAAAAGATGAAGAAGATAGTATTAATAGATATGGATGGTGTTTTAGCTGAGTTAGGTGAAGGGCCTTTCAGTGAAAATAAAAATAAGAAAGGTTTTTTTCTAAATAATAAACCAATTGAAGGAGCAATAAAAGCATTTAAAGAATTGAGTGCTAAGTATGATTGTTATATTGTGTCAACACCTGTATGGAGTAATCCGCATTGTTGGATGGAAAAACGCTTATGGGTTGAAAAACATTTGGGATTGGAAGCTTATAAAAGATTAATATTAACTCATAATAAAGATTTAGTCAAAGGAGATTATATTATTGATGACACTAAAAATTATGGTGTAGATAAATTTGAAGGGGAGCATATTATGTTTGGGAATCAATATTTTAAGAATTGGGATAATGTTTTAGAGTATTTAAAGTAAAAAGAATGAAGATACTGTTTATAAAGTTGCTTTAGCGCTATTCAAAAGAATAAAATAGACTTATCATAGTGATAGAGGCAAAATTGGGAAACAAGAAACCATGGATTACAGTAAGTAATGCTAGTGGATGATTTAAAGATCTGTTTTTTTAGGGGTTTAATGGTTCTTAATTAATTTTATTAAGAGCCTTCAATTCCACACCCAACTCATTAAACATGCCAAGAATACTGCTAATTTTTAATTCTTCTTCGCTGTATTCTTGAGTATTTATACTGCATGTAAACTCCCAGATTTCTAAAATTTCATCTATAGGTACACTGTAGTCGTTATAGGTTTTATTATCAGACATAAGCAATAACGAGTTGTTTAAATCGATGTTATTATACACGCGTTTATAAACCATTCCATCGTTTAGGGTAACTAATACGTAGGTTTTACCAGTTTTAATTTCGCTACGGTCTTCAACAAAACGCCCAATAACAAACGCGCCATCTTTCATGGGTAACATAGAGTCTCCTTTAATAGGAAATGCACGGTGTTTTCCTGTGGGAAGAAAAGGCAGTTTTATTTTTTGAAGCTGCTCAATGTATTCAGGATCATCATATCCTGCTAAATATCCAGCAGAAGCCTTAACAGGAACCACTTCAATTAAGTTTTCGTTATTATCATTAACTTCTAAATACTCGAAAATTTCATTTTGCTCTTTTATGGTGTATGTTTTATGTCTCTTAGGTGTAGTTTTTAAAATGCTTATTTGTGTGATAAAATTTTTATCAATCAGTTCATTATCTTCTAAAACCTGAAAAATTGTACTAAAAACTGTTCGATAATTATTTCTGTTTCTAGCAGAACTATTTAACTGTACTTGGTTTAAATAATCTAAAACTAACTTTTTATTAAGTTCATTAATGTAAACTACAGTCTTGTGATTCTTTTTTAGCCATTTATTTAAACCTTTAAGTCTACTTTTGTAATCGTCTAAAGATTTTTCTCCAATTACATTAGTTTTAAGTTCTATAGCTCTATTAAAAGCATTATCAATTGTTAAATCATTTTTGCTAGCTTCTTTTTTTACGAGCTGTAGAATAGGTTTTGAGATTTCTGTTTTTGGTTCAACTTTTTTGGGTGCTTTTTTTAGTTTATCGCTATGATATTCTGTATTATCTATAAAAGGATTATAACCATCTTTTAATAGCTTAAAAAGTCTTCTTTTATAAAGATTAAGTAGGGTATAGCGATCAGCTTTTGTTTTAAAGCTATTAGCCTTTCCATAAATATTCTTCATGCGTTTTAGCTTACCACTTTTTGGGTCGCGATAAGAGTAATAAACATACCAACGTTTGTTAATATTACCATTTGCATCAAAGATTTTGGGGGTAGAAAATTGCTTTTTGTATTCCAAAACGTGTTCTAAATCGTGTTCATTTTCGTGTTTATGTGTAATTACTTCGTTAAATGTAAGCATAAAAAAACGGTTTAGAGTGAACTAAACCGTTTGTTTGTACATGATTAAGAATTGTAGCGAGAGCGGGGCACGATCCCGCGACCTCCGGGTTATGAATCCGACGCTCTAACCAGCTGAGCTACCTCGCCATTTTGAGGATGCAAATATAAAAACATTATTCATTCCCACAAATAATACTTCATTTAAATTTTCTTAATTTTTTTTGTTATACTTATCAATTAATGTATATATTGAGCATCATTAATATTTTAACACTTATGGACGATAAAGTCAAATTTGAAATTGAATTTCCTATACATGCTTCACCGCAATTATTATATCAATATATATCAACTCCTTCTGGCTTGTCAGAGTGGTTTTCAGATAATGTAAATTCTCGTGGCGAGTTGTTTACATTTATTTGGGACGATAGCGAGGAGCAAGCAAAGTTATTGAGTAAAAAAAGTGGAGAACGTGTAAAGTTTAGATGGTTAGAAGACGAGGATGATACAACCACATATTTTGAAATTAGAATTCAGGTGGACGATATAACCAAAGATGTGTCTTTAATGATTACCGATTTTGCTGAAGACGACGAGGTCGACGAGGCTAAAATGCTTTGGTCAAATCAAATTTCTAGCTTAAAGCAAGTATTAGGATCTGCATAATTCTATCTAAAGGAATTAAAATTATATATTTGCCTCACTCAAAAAAAAATAAATTGGGTGAGGTTTTTTTATGATAAATTTTAATGAAAATATTGTAGATAACAATACCAAGTTATCAATAGAGAATAGAGGATATACTTATGGCGATGCACTTTTTGAAACCATAAAAGTTGCAAATGGAAAGATTTTGTATTGGGAAGATCATTATTTTAGATTAATGGCCTCTATGCGTATTATGAGAATGGAGATACCCATGAATTTTACAATGGAATATCTTCAAGAGCAAATAGAAAAAACATTAAATGCCAACCAATTATTAACTAGCTCTGCAAGAGTAAAATTAATGGTTCATAGAAACGAAGGTGGTTTGTACTTACCAAACACTAACGCAGTTAGTTTTATTATTAGCGTAAAACCATTAGACCAAAATATATACATACATAATACAGATTTTTACGAGGTAGATTTGTATAAAGACCATTATTTATCTCCAAGCCTACTATCTACATTAAAAACCAACAATAAAGCCTTAAATGTTATTGGTAACATTTATGCAAAAGAAAATAATTTAAACAATTGTTTTGTTTTAAATACAGACAAGCAAGTTGTAGAAGCTTTAAATGGTAATGTTTTTTTAATAAAAGGCAATACTGTTAAAACGCCCCCCTTAAACAATGGCTGTTTAAAAGGCGTAATGCGTAAGCAAATAATAGAGCTTTTAGAAAAATTACCAGATTGGGAGCTAGAAGAATCACCTATTTCACCATTCGAAATTCAAAAAGCAGACGAAATTTTTATAACTAATGTAATTGTAGGTGTTCAGCCCGTTACAAAGTACAGAAAAAAGCAATATAAAGCCAACTTATCTAAAATACTAATAGATAAGTTAAACATAAAAATACGGTTAGGCTAGTTGTAACTTGGGTTTTCTGGAGCATTAGACCAAATACTGTACTCACCACCAAGTTCTAGCATTTTTTCTTTCCAGAAAAATTCGTAATCTTTTTCTATAATATTCTTTTTGTAAACGTTTTCTGTTACTAACCACGAATTTGCCTTTAATTCAGATTCTAATTGATTTGTATCCCATCCAGAATATCCAAGAAAAAATCGAATATCGTTTTCGTTAATCGTTTCGTCAGATATTAGTTCTGCCACTTTACTAAAATCTCCACCCCAAAAAATGCCTAAAGATATTTCTATACTATTAGGTATAAGCTGTGGTACTTTATGAATAAAATATAAATTATCTTGCTCTACAGGGCCACCGTTGTATACTTTAAAATTGGCTTCAACTTCAGGAACCAAATCGTTAATACTATATTCTAACGGTTTGTTAAGTATAAAACCTATAGAGCCCTCTTGAGTGTGATCTGCTAATAATACTACAGAGCGGTTAAAAGAAACATCGCCTATAATAGCTGGCTCAGCGATTAACAAATCACCTTTTTTTGGTTTTGATGTTGTCATGCTTGAAAGAATTTTAACTAAATCTAATCTTTATTTGTCAATAATGCAACACTTAGCTAAATATTTTGAATAAAAAAAGCCTTCTGTAATAGAAGGCTTTTAATAATATATCTAAGTAAATATTAGTTTACTGCATTTGATAAATCAGATCCAGCTTTAAACTTAACAACGTTTTTAGCTTTGATTTTGATTGTAGCTCCTGTTTGTGGGTTTCTTCCTTCTCTAGCAGCTCTTTTAGAAACTGACCAAGAACCAAATCCTACTAAAGAAACTCTGTTTCCTTTTTGTAAAGCTCCTTCTATTTCAATGATTGCACACTCTAAAGCTTTTTTTGCAGCTGCTTTAGTAATTCCTGCGTGCTCTGCCATTGCGTCAATTAAATCTGTTTTGTTCATAATATAAAGTTTAATTATTAATAATTCGGTTAAACATTTTTGTTAAATCCTCTACAAATTTATACGGATTATGCAACCATGCAAGTAATAGCAAGGGAAATACGTACTATTGTTAATAACTTAAAGCTTTTGTTAATAAAGAAGGTGTGTTTTAACGATTATTTAAGAATATGAGTAATAATAAGGGTTTAGAGCGTTTTCGCATCACTCTCAAATTGATACCCGTTTAAAAGCGATTTTATATCCATAGCTTTTTTTCCTGGCAACTTAATTTCTAATATATTTATGTAGCCTTCTTTTACTGAAACTTTTAGCGATTTTTTTGTAGAAATAATCGCTCCAATGGCCTTAGAGTGGCTTTCTATTTCTTTCTCGGCTTTATAAATTTTAACATCCAAGCGATCGGATCCGTTTAAAATAGTGCACCATGCAGCAGGGTACGGACTTAACCCACGTATTAAATTATAAATATCCTCAATAGGTTTTTTCCAATCAATTTTACAATTATCTCTATTTAGTTTATAAGCAGTTTTAATACCGTCAATATCTACTTGAGGTGTCGTAGTAGCCTTTCCGGTTTCAATAAGTTTTACGGTTTTTAAAACAAGCAGGCTACCAATGCGCATTAAATCATCATGTAATTTTCCTGCATTTTCTTTTTCATCAATATCAATCTCTTCTTGCAAAATCATTTCGCCAGTATCAATTTTTTCATCAATAAAAAAAGTAGAAACCCCAGTTTTTGTTTCACCATTAATAATAGACCAATTAATAGGTGCAGCTCCTCTATAATTTGGAAGTAAAGATGCGTGTAAGTTAAAAGTACCATATTTAGGCATTTGCCAAACCACTTTAGGTAGCATTCTAAAAGCTACAACAATTTGCAAATTGGCATTTAAAGCATTTAATTCTTCTAAAAAAACGTTGTTTTTTAAGTTAGTAGGTTGTAAAATATTTAAACCTTCAGCTTTGGCATATTTTTTTACCGCACTCTCGTTTAATTTACGCCCTCTACCAGCAGGTTTATCTGGCGCAGTAATTACACCAACAATATTATATTGGTTGTCTACTAATGTTTTTAAAGTGGCAACAGCAAAATCTGGCGTTCCCATAAATATAATTCTCAATGCATTCATTTTTTTATAATTTTTATTTTGGCGTTTCCCTGCGGGTCGGGCTATTCGTTTCAAGTCCTCGTGCCTGCGGGCTTTACACTGCTATCCATAACGCAATATCTTGCTAGTGTAATGGTAAAACCTAATATGTTTATTGTTTTTTTATAATGGTATATGTTTATAAATGACTTAATTTATAAGTATTTGCCTCTGTAACACTTATAATATTATGTTCTAATAGTAATTTTAAAACTGCTTTAATTTCTATATCTGTACAACCCAGTGTGGTAGTTATCTCTCGCGAAGAGTACGCTCCGTTTTGCAACAATTCAATTAATTCATTTTTTAAAGCACCAACATCTTGGGGTTTTTTAGCCGAGTTTATATTAGTGCAAACCGAGCAAATACCACAAGGTTTAACATCTTTTTCTCCAAAATAGGAGAGTAGTTGTACGCTTTTACAAACCAATTCGTTTTCAACATAGCTAAGCATGGCTTTAACTTGTCTTTGCTTCAATTCATTTTGTAATTCTATCCCTTTAGCAATTCTATTAATAGTTTTATCATCTTCTCGAGGCATTATAAAAGTAACCTGTGCATCAGTTTTACTAGCCTTTAAAGCAATTATTTCGTCTTTTTCTAACGCTTTTAAAGCATGCATTAAATCAGATTCGTTAATAGATGCTTTGTTTGCAATATTTAAAGTGTTTATTTTAGTTTCGTTATCAAAAACCCCACCGTAAAGGCGTAAAATACATTTTACAATTAAACTTAAATTGGGGTGTGTATTTAAATAATTAAAAAGAGCATTATTGCTAATTATAAATTGAATAGAAACTTTATTTTTAAATTGTTTTGTTAAACTAATTACACTGTTTCTATCTAAAACTAAAAGTGCATTATAGCTTAAAATAGCATTAAAATTATAGGTTTTACAAAACGAATTAAAATCGAAATCGTTAGTAATATCTTCGCCCTCGCCATAAGAAATTTGAAAATAACTACACAGTTTTCTGTAAACTTGTTTTATAAAATCTACAGGCGGTAAAACCTTTAAAAACTGATTTTCTACCAATTGCTTGTCGCTTTTGTTTTTTAAAATAACAGCAAAAGCTTTTTCGCCATTACGACCAACACGACCCGCTTCTTGAAAGTAGCTCTCTATACTTTCTGGTAAATTAAGATGAATAACCGTTTTAACATCGGGCTTATCAATACCCATTCCAAAGGCATTTGTAGCAACCATTACCTGTTTTTGGTTGTTAATCCATGCAGCCATATTCGTGTCTTTTTCGCTATTCGAAAGTCCGCCATGGTAGTAAGTGGCACTAATGTTTTTATTGTTTAAATGTGCACTTAATTCTAGTGTTAGTTTTCTGTTTCTAACATAAATTATAGAAGAGGCTTTATATTTTTTTAATATAGTTTCTACTCTGTAATATTTATCGTCTTCATGTAAAACTAAGTAAGCCAAATTAGGCCTAAAAAAAGATTGTTTAAAAATTTTAGGTTTTATAAAATCGAGTTCTTTAATAATATCTTCTATAGCCTCAGGCCTCGCAGAAGCTGTAAGTGCTAAACAATTAATAGTTGGATGTAGGCGTCTTAAAATAGAGATGTTTTTGTATGCAGGTCTAAAATCGTTTCCCCATTGCGAAATACAATGGGCTTCGTCTACCGCTATTAAATTTACATGCATTTGCTCTATACGAGCTTGTACAATTTCCTGCTGTAAACGCTCTGGCGAAATATACAAGAATTTATAATTGCCATATATGCAATTATCTAAAAGAGTGTCAAGTTCTTTATAACTAATTCCGCTTGTAATGGCCATAGCTTTTATACCTTTATCTTGTAAGGCTTGTACCTGGTCTTTCATTAAAGCTATTAATGGCGATACAACTATGCAAATGCCTTTTCTAGCAAGTGCAGGTATCTGGAAACATATCGATTTACCTCCACCAGTTGGTAATAAAGCAAAGGTGTCTTCGTTGTTAAGAACCGCATTAATAATGTCTTCTTGATTGGGGCGAAACTCTGTAAATTTCCAATAACGTTCTAATATGTTAATGGGATGTTCCATATTACATATTAAGCGTTTTTAATATAAAATCTACACGATTTTCAACCGTGTCAAAAGGTACATCAACTAAATTGTAATTGTAAGATTTGTATGTTTTTAAAAGGTTGTCGTGTATTTTTAAAGCCTGATCAAAATTCTCGTATCTCTCGTTATCACTTGTGTAAATAGCTTTCCAAGGTTTTAAAATAAACGAAAAATCGTATTTAGATTTGTTGCATATGTCTATAAAAGATTGTGGGTATTCGTCGCCAATATAATCCATATAAGCCAAGACATCGTGCACACCTCTATCAAAAAAAACAGTGTCGTTTTTAAACGTATTAGCTGCTTTAAATTGTTGATGCCTACCTTCTAAAAGGCGTTGACTAAACAACAAGGGGTTGGTTAAAAAAAGTTGATCTATACCTTGTTTTTTAGCCTCTAGCGTAACCTGTCTAGAAATTTCTTCAAGACAAGTGTAGCCTCGTTTTATAAGTTCGTTAATTATGGTAGATTTTCCTGTGCCTGGACCTCCTGTAATTACAATTTTTTTTGCTGTCAAGTTGAAGTGATTTTGGGTGTAAAAATCGGAATTATAATGATGATAACCAATTACTAGTTAAAATTATCTCAAATAGGCCACAGCATAATCGAATTTTAACTACGAAATGGTATCTTTGTAATTAATAAAAAAACATATGAGTACACCTCCAAATACAGAAGAATTTTACGCAAAATTAAAAGTACAATTAGAAGAAACTGCCGCTTGGCCTTCAGAATATTTGTATAAGTTTATTGTTAAGTCAGACTCTAAAAAAATAGCAAAAATCGAAGCTATTTTTGATAACATGGGAGCGGTTATTAATATAAATGCATCAAAAAACGGTAAATATACAAGTGTTTCTGTTAATGTTAGAATGAAAACCCCTGATGCTGTAATAGAAAAATATAAGGAAGTTGCAGAAAAGATTGAAGGCGTGATAAGTCTTTAGTTTTTTTTTGTATTTTGCGAGTGCATAACAACTACGTGCGCAAAAATTAAACTCTACACATTTATTTTGATAGATAATCTAGAATATAACACAGAGCGTGAACATTTAATTATTCCTGAGTATGGTCGCCATATGCAGAAAATGATTAATCACGCCAAGACAAGAGAAACAAAAGAAGAACGTAATAACTTAGCGAAAGCAATTATTTCTGTAATGGGAAATATGCAACCGCACTTAAGAGACGTTCCCGATTTTCAGCATAAACTCTGGGATCAACTTTTTATAATGGCTAATTTTGAATTGGATGCAGATTGTCCTTTCGAAAAACCAACTAAAGAGTTGCTAAACGAGCGCCCAGAACCTTTAAAGTACCCTCAAAATTTCCCAAAGTATCGCTTTTATGGTAACAATATTAAAACCATGATTGACGTTGCTAATACATGGGATGAAGGAGAGATGAAAGAAGCACTTTTATATACGATTGCAAACCATATGAAAAAATGCTTTTTAAATTGGAATAAAGACACGGTGCAAGACGATGTTATATTTAATCATCTTTACGAGTTGTCTAATGGTAAAATTGATTTAAGAAATTCTAAAGAAGAATTAAGAGATTCTACTAGTTTGATGCGAACTAAAAATAAGTTTAACTCAAACAACAAAAAGCAACACCATAAAAAGAACAATTCTAATAATCGCCAAAGAAAACGCTACTAAGCAAATATGGGAACATTTAAAATTGAAGGAGGCCACCAATTAAAAGGAAAGATACAGCCTCAAGGAGCAAAAAATGAAGCTTTACAAATTTTATGTGCAGTATTATTAACTCCAGAATTGGTTACAATTAATAATATTCCAGATATAGTTGATGTTAATAAACTAATTAGTTTATTAAAAAAGTTAGGTGTAAAGGTTGAAAAACTATCAAAAGGAACCTATACTTTTAAAGCAGATAAAGTTAATTTAGAATATTTAGAATCTGATGCTTTTAAAGTAGACGGACGCGGTTTACGCGGTTCTATAATGATTGTAGGTCCTTTATTAGCGCGTTTTGGTAAAGGTTATATACCTAAACCTGGAGGCGATAAAATAGGAAGACGACGTTTAGACACTCACTTCGAAGGCTTAATTAAACTTGGAGCCAATTTTAGATACAGTAAAGAAGATCAATTTTATGGCGTTGAAGCAGATAAGTTAACAGGAACTTATATGTTACTTGAAGAAGCCTCTGTAACAGGAACAGCAAATATTGTAATGGCTGCTGTTTTGGCGCAAGGACAAACAACTATTTACAATGCAGCTTGCGAACCTTATTTGCAACAACTTTGTAAGATGTTGAATAGAATGGGAGCAAAAATTAGCGGTGTAGGTTCTAACATGTTAATTATAGATGGTGTTGATTCTCTAGGAGGTACAGACCATACCATGCTACCAGATATGATAGAAATTGGGAGTTGGATTGGTTTGGCTGCAATGACAAAAAGTGAATTAACAATTACTAATGTTTCTTGGAATGATTTAGGACTTATACCTAGTGTGTTTAGAAAATTAGGAATTACTGTTGAAAAGCGAGGCGACGATATTCATATTCCAGCACATACAGATGGTTACGAAATTCAAAGTTTTATAGACGGGTCTATTTTAACTATTTCTGATGCGCCTTGGCCAGGCTTTACTCCAGATTTGTTAAGTATTATTTTAGTGGTAGCTACTCAAGCAAGAGGAAGTGTTTTAATTCATCAAAAAATGTTTGAAAGCCGTTTGTTCTTTGTAGATAAATTAATAGACATGGGCGCAAAAATTATTCTTTGCGATCCGCATAGGGCTACAGTTATTGGTCACGATTTTAAGTCTACATTAAAAGCAACAACTATGACATCTCCGGATATTCGTGCTGGTGTTTCTTTATTAATAGCTGCACTTTCGGCAAAAGGAACATCTACTATAATGAATATAGAACAGATTGATAGAGGTTACGAAAATATAGATGAGCGATTACGTGCTATTGGAGCACATATAGAAAGGTTGTAAACATTTAGTGTTTTAGTTTCTAGGCAACATTTTATTTACTAATTATTTAAATTTTGAGGCATGCATAAAGTTGTTAAGGTTTTTGCTATAAGTTTTTTGTGTCTTTTTTTTAGTTGTAAAGACACTAAAAAAACAACCGTATCTAATACGTTTCAAGCAGAAAAATGGGGGCATATAAATGGAAAGCAAATCTATTTATATACTTTAACAAATGCCAATGGCATGGTTTTAAAAATGACAAATTATGGTGGTATTATTACGTCTCTATTAGTGCCAGATCAATTTGGAAAAGTAGAAGATGTGGTTTTAGGTTTCGATAATTTAAAGCAATATTTAGAGCCAAACCCATGTTTTGGAGCAACTATAGGTCGAGTGGCCAATAGAATAAGAAATAGCCAATTTAAAATAGATAGCATTGTTTATAATTTAGAATCTAATTCTAAACATTGTTCGCATGGTAATAATGAATTCGATAGAGCTGTTTGGCATAGTGAAAAAATTGAAAATGAAGAGGGAGAAGGTATTAAATTTCATTATCTATCTAAAGATGGTACGTATGGTTTTCCTGGAAATTTAGATGTATATGTAACTTATACATTAACAAAAAATAACGCAGTTCATGTTATTTTTGAAGCGACTACAGATAAAAATACCCATGTAAATTTAACACAACACAGTTATTTTAATTTAGCAGGAACTCAAGCTAAAATTTACGATCACCTTATAAAAATTGATGCCGATAATTATACTGAAATAGATGAAGACATTGTTCCAACCGGTATTATCGCTTCTGTAAATGGGCATGATTGGGATTTAACAAAAAGTACTCGTATTGGTAAAAATATTAAGAAGTTGAATAATGGCGGGTATCATTATAACTATGTATTTAATAACTATGATACTAAACTAAAAAAATTAATAGAAGTTATAGAACCTAAATCTGGAAGAACTATGGATGTGTATACAACACAACCAGGAGTTCAATTTTATTCGGGTAATGCGATAGATAGTATGTTAGTGGGTAAATATGGTGTTAAATATGGGCCACATAGTGGTTTTTGCTTAGAAACTCAACATTTTCCTAATTCTCCAAATCATTCTAATTTCCCTTCGACATTATTAAAACCAGGAGAAAAATATAAAGAAGAAGTTATCTACGATTTTGGTTTAGTTAAGCATTATTAATATAGAGCTTCTTTATAAGTTTTTAAACAACGTTCTCTTGCAAATTTATGATCTACCATAGGAAGAGGATAAGTGAGTTCTTGGAAATTGGGTACCCATTTTTTTATGTAATTCAAATCTTTATCAAATTTTTTAATTTGAGTAGTAGGATTAAATATTCTAAAATATGGGGCAGCGTCAACACCACAACCAGCAACCCATTGCCAATTACCAATATTACTAGCAGCATCATAATCATGAAGTTTTTCTGCAAAATAAGCTTCGCCCCATCTCCAATCTATAAGCAAGTGTTTGCATAGAAAGCTGCCCACTAGCATGCGCACTCTATTATGCATAAAACCAGTGGTGTTTAGTTCGCGCATCCCTGCATCTACTAAAGGGTAGCCTGTTTTACCCTCACACCATAAATTAAATTCTTTTTCATTATTCCTCCATATAATATTATCGTACTTTGGTTTAAAACTTTTGGTTTGAGTTTGTGGAAAATGCCATAGAATTTGCATAAAAAATTCTCGCCAAATAAGCTCCTGCCAAAAAACTTCGTTAGTTTCTTGTGTTGCTTTTTTAATTATTGCTCTTACGCTAACCGAGCCAAACCTTAAATGCGGACCTAGTTTTGAAGTGCTGTCTTGTTCTGGAAAATTTCGAGTGTCTTCGTAATTTTTAATTAAAGTAGAGGAGACTTTATAGTTTTTTATAATTTGATTGGATGATTTAAAGCCAATATCTTTTAAACTTAAAAACGGAAGATCTTTATTTTTAATTAGATTATTTAATAATTTTTCTGAAGGAAACGATTCTATTTTTAGTTGTCTAAAGGTTTCTTTCCATTTTTTCATGTATGGCGTGTAAACTAAATAAGGAGTGCCATCTTTTTTAGAAATTTCATTTTTTTCAAAAATAACTTGGTCTTTATAGGTTTCTAACTTAATGTTATTTTTTTCTAGAAGGGCGCTAATTTGCGAGTCGCGTTGTTTTGCATAAGGCTCGTAATCTCGGTTTGTAAATACTTTTTCTATATTATAATCTTCTATTAACTTTTGATAGATAACTAGAGGTTTTCCGTAATAAACAGCAATGTTACGCTCGTGTTTTTTATTAAGAGTTTTGTTTATGTTAGTTAAGCAGTTATGAATAAATGTTACTCTAGCATCATCTTTTTTTAAATGGGCCAAAATTTCAGAATCAAAAATAAATATTGGTAATACATTATTTTTATCTGCTAAGGCATGGTAAAGAGCAGCATTGTCTTCTAATCTTAAATCGCGTCTAAACCAAAATATATTTATAGGTGTTCTCATTTTAATAGCTTCCAAATAGTTGCTCTAATTTTGTTGTTCTGTAGCTAAAAATTTCATCTAACTTAGGTTTTACTAAAATAGGGTGTGCCAATTGGCCAAAAATGCCAAAAGGTAATTTATAATCTATAATATCTTCCATTTCTACACCGCCATCAATTTCTTTTATAAAATGTTTATGATGCCACAATGCATATGGACCAAAACGTTGTTCGTCTACAAAATAATGTTTATCTACACTGTGTGTAATCTCTGTTACCCATTTTGTTTTTATTCCTAAAATAGGGGTTACAATGTATTGAATAATTTGACCCGCAAACATAGGCCTATCTGCACCAGATAAAATATTAAAACTCATATATTCTGGAGTAATGGTTTTTAAATTTTTAGGGTTTGATAGAAAATTCCATGCAGTGTCTATAGAAATGGGTAAGTTTTGTTTTTTATGTAACCGGTATATTTTCATAAGTTTAATTAAATATATAAATGTATAGATTAAGAGAGGTTGCAATACAAAGCCAAATAAAATAAGGTAAAATTAATAGGCTTTTACTTTGTAATAGGTTTTTATAATCGAAAAGAAGTTTCCCGACAATAGCAGTTAATAAAATAATGCAGGCAAGCCCAAGAAAAACAAAATGCTTATTGAAAAACAGGTAATTCCACAGAATATTAAAAATTAGTTGCAGTAAAAATAATATTTTGAGTTTTGTATTTGGTGTTGCCTTGTACAAATATGTCATGTAAATGGAAAAGCAAACCATAATACTAAACCAAGCTATGCCAAATACCCATCCAGGAGGTGTCCAAGGCGCTTTATTTAGGTTTATATACCAAGATGTTCTTGGTCCGTTTTCCATAAGCCAACTCCCTACGCCTAAGGCACTAAAATTGATAATTAAAAAAAATGTTAAGTATTTTAAAAATTTCATTTAGAATTAAATTTTAAAGGAAACAATACCACAATCCATATTAAAAATTTGACCTGATTGTGATGAAGCTTTATCTGAGATTAAAAATTCTGCCATATTCGCAACCTCTTTTGGTTCTAGAATCTTTTTTAGTGGGTGGCGCTCTTTTATACTAGTTGTTATCTTGTCGTTACGTAATAATTTGGATGCTAATTCTGTATTTGTAACAGTTGGGGCAATAGCGTTAATACGAATTGTTGGTGCTAGTTCTGCACCTAAAGATTTTACTAAACCTTCTACACCCGATTTTGCAACAGAGATACTCGCATGAAAAGGCATGCCTAGTTTTGTAGCAACTGAGCTGAATAATAAAATGGAAGGGTTTACACCTTTTTTTAGAATAGGCAAATAGGCTTGTATTACTTTTATAGCACCTAAAACATTAATTTCGAAATCGTCTTTAAAATCTTCTAAGCTTAGTCTAGAAAAAGGTTTTAAGTTTATACTGCCAAGACAATAAATAATATTATCTGCTAATTCTATATTTGGTAATTGATCTTTTAAAACATCACAACTGTAATGAATTAAGTTTTTGTGAGAGAGGTTAGGAGCTGTTCTACTAATGTTTATAACCTTTGAGTGTAAGATTAAATTTTGTAAAACAGCTTTTCCAATGCCCTTACTTCCACCTATAATAATTGTTGTTTTCATATGGTTTCAGGGCATATATTTTGTTATGGCCTGCCCTTTAGCCTTTTTTCTATTTTCTGTTTAATAACAGTTAATCGTTTCATTATATCCATTATTTTAGGATCTTTGTTTTCCTTATAAATGGTATTTAGGCTTAATATTAAATCTTTCACTTCTCTAGAGGATTCGATACGCTCACTTGTAGTTTTAAATGTGTGTTTGCGTTGTTCGAAAGCTAATGCTCTATCTATAATCTCCATACTTTTTTAAACTTTAATCTTTTCTTATTGAGTTTGCGATATAAGTATATTATATACACAATCGGGCAATATAATAAAATATATGAGATTTTTAGTTTATATAGAGAATAATTATGTAAATTTTAGTAAATAAGCTTTTTTTCTACTTAATAAATCCTTATATGTGCAACTAAGCAGTTAATGGAGCTCCTTTTAATCTTTTGTCAATTTTTTGTTTTTTTACAGTTAAACGTTTCATAATATCCATTATGTTTTTGTCTTTTTCTACCTTATAAATTTCGTTTAAATCTAATATTAGAGCTTTGGCTTCTCTAGATAGTTTAACACGATCGCTAGTAGATAATGATCTCATTTTTCTTTGTTCAAATTCAAGTGCTTTATCTATTAAATTCATAATATATGTTTTAAAATTATTGTGTTAATAGTCGTTATTTATAGCTAAGTTTACATTTTTACATCCCAAAATCTTTACTAAATCTATTCGCTTTTAAATAAATTAAGCATTAGATAATTTATTTATCATACCGTTAAAAATAAGTCCATGAAAAGGGAGAACGCTAAACCAATATAGGCGCCCCCACAATCCTCTTGGTCTAAAGGTGGCGGTTTGTTTAAGTATGTTGTTTTCTATTTTAAACTCAAGCCAAGCTTCACCAGGAAGTCTCATTTCTGCATAGAGTAACAATTTTTGCTTTTTTTTATCAGCAAATATTACTCTCCAAAAATCAAGTACATCACCAGCATCAATTTCGGTAGGGTTAGTTCTGCCTCGTCTTAAACCAATACCACCAAATAATTTATCTATGTAACCTCTAATTCGCCATAGTAATGTACCGTAATACCAGCCATTTTCACCCCCAATAGCCCAAATTTTATCTAAGGTTTTACTTGTGTTAATTACTTTTTTTTGTTTAAAATCTTTATAGCATCCGTACGTGGGCACGTTTATGTATTTGTGCAAATTGCTATCTAATCTCCCGCTACTTACCATAGAGTCTTTCCAGCTAGAAATAATACTGTTTTGTTCAATTTTTTTAAAAGCAAGTTTTACTGCTTCTTTATAGCTAAGAGGAGTTACGTTTAGTATTTTGTTTATATTACTGGTCTTGCCTATAATTTCTATACCCATGCTGTCTACTAAAGAGGTTGCTAATTTGTAAGATGTAGAAGTTACAAAGTATAACCAATAAGACGATAATTTAGGTGTCATAATAGGTACGGTTAAAATATAACGTTTTAACTTTCTAACTTTGGCAAACTGCAATAGCATTTGTTTGTATGTTATTATTTCTGGGCCAAAAACATCATACGATTTATTATATAGTGCCCGGTTGCCTGCAGCTCTGTATAAAAACGATAAAACGTCTCGTACAGCAAGCGGTTGTGTTTTTGTGTTAAGCCATTTTGGGGCTATCATAAACGGTAGCTTTTCTACTAAATCTCTTATTATTTCGAAAGAAGAGCTGCCAGAACCAACAATTATACCTGCTCTAAAAACAGTAAGACTATATTTTCTAGACCATAGAATGGTTTCTACTTGTTTTCTAGAACTTAAATGTTTAGAAAGTTCTAGTTGGTTTGTAATACCACTTAGGTAAATAACTTGTTTTGTATTTGTGTTTTCTATGTAATTTTTAAAAAAGGTAGCACAGCGCGCTTCTAATAATTCAAAATTTTTAGAATTATTGGACATAGAATGAATTAAGTAATAGGCAACATCAATATTTTTAGGAATGTTTTTTAATGTTTCTGGTTTTAAAAAATCGGCTTCAATAATAAAAATGTTTTTTTCTTCGTTGTAACTTTTGTCTGCGCGAAGCTTATCTCTAACAACACAATATACTTTATGTCCTTCTTTTAAAAGAATAGGTATTAGGCGTTTGCCTATATATCCAGTGGCTCCTGTTACAAGAATATTCATGAGTTAAAGATTAGATTATTGTATTATAAATTTTTGTAGTTATTTATTTTAATATTTTGAGCTTTTAAATCAAACATTAAATTATACAATCCAAAAAAGGTTCTGTTTATATAGATAAAGTGTTTAGAGCCACGGTTTCCATTCATCTTTTTTAAGTCGGTACTTTTAGAATAGCGTTCTCCTAATTCTGCAATTTTACCGAAGAAATCTTTATCAGAAAAATCAAAATTATCTTGTTGAAACGGTAAAGTAAAAAGACTTAACATTTCGTGAAACATGTTGGTGAAGAAACTAAGTTCTTCTTCACTATCTTCTTGCTTCAAAATTTCTAATTCATATAATTTTGAAACAAAATAAGATTTATTGTTAATGTTCTCTGATTTAGCTAACTCAAAATAAGGGATGTAAAATGCATTAGGAATAGATTTTATACAACCAAAATCGAGAGCTATCAAATTATTGTTTTTAGATACTAAAAAGTTGCCTGGATGCGGATCTGCATGTACTTTTTTTAGTTGATGAATTTGAAACATATAAAAGTCCCATAAAGCTTGTCCTAGTTTATTTGCTGTTTTTTGATTAGTGTTATGGCTAGTAAACTCAGAAAGGTGTTCTCCTTCCATATAATCCATGGTTATAATACGTTCTGAAGACCATTGCTCGTAATATTTAGGAAAAATTAAATTAGAAACATGCGAGCATGCTGTTGCCATTTCTTTGCTTTGTTTTATTTCTAAAATATAATTGGTTTCTTCTATAAGTTTGTTTTCAACTTCTTTAAAATATTTATCAGAGTCTTTACCTTTAATATTAAACATACTCATGGCTATAGGTTTAACCATGGCTAAATCTGAAGCAATACTTTCTGCAACTCCTGGATATTGAATTTTCACAGCAAGTTTATTTCCATCTTTTTCTGCTATATGTACTTGGCCTATACTAGCAGCGTTTACAGAAGTTGCATTAAAAGTATCATATATGTCGTTTGGATATTTTCCAAAATATTTTTTAAATGTTTTTAGCACTAGAGGCGGAGACAGTGGAGGAACAGAAAATTGTGATAACGAAAATTTTTCTACATAAGCCTGTGGCAAAATGCTTTTTTCCATGCTAAGCATTTGTGCAACCTTTAAAGCACTACCTTTAAGTTGTTTTAACCCATCGTATATGTCTGTAGCGTTATTTTTGTTTAATCGCTGTTTTGCCTCGTTTTCTGAGTTTACAATTTTATCTCCGTAATATTTAATATAATTTACTCCAACTTTAGCACCGGTAGCTACTAGTTTAGTTGCACGTTGTATTTTGGATGTAGGTATACTGTCTATGGTTTTCATAATACTTTGTATTAGTTAATTTTAAATTTTTCTTTAAAGAGAAATTTGCCCAAATCAATAACGCTTTTAATAGGTGCAGTTTCTATAACGTTAAAAGATGTGTTAACAGATTTTTCTATAAAAACATCCGTTTTTTCAAAAGAAGCCGATGTGTCTTCAATCCAAAATTTTATGGTTAAAACTAACTGTAGCCAAGCCGATTCTGTCAATGCCTTTTTTTGAAACTTTTCTATTTTATCTTCCTTAAAATCTATAATTTCAATATTTAAGTGTTCTATGTATTTTGTAAAATGATGTTTTAGGCTAGATAACGATTGAAGCGATTTTAGTTTATTTTTATTGCGATTAAGGGCGTAAACAACATAACTTCTGTTTGCAGTGAGGTTTTCAAAAAATGTAAAGTAAAAACTTAATAGTTTATTTCTTGAGTCGTAATTAATATAGGTTTCGCTTTTATTTAATACAGCTATAGTGTTTTCAAAAAAAACAGCAAATATGTTTTTTTCTATAGCTTTAAAAGAAGCAAAGAATTTATAAAAATCGGTTTCTTCAAAATTATTTGTTTTAGCAAAGGTGTAGACACTTTTTGGGTTCTCGCTATTTGCTAAAACATAGTCCATATATAATGTTATTATTTCGATTTTGGTAATAGTGCTTTCCTGAGTCATAATCTTTATTTTATGTAAAGGTAGTAAATTTTGTTTAATTAATATTTAAAATAGTTAAACAAAATTGATTTGTATTCATTCTCTCTATATGTTATACTCGATAAAAGCTTATTGTTTTGTTTATAAGGATATTATGGTGTTTACTACTATAATTAGAAAAACTCTTTTGCTCAGTAGCTTTAAAGCTTTATTTAAGCTTTTGTTAACAATAATGGGTTTAGGATTGTTTAAATTTAGCTTCTAAATAATTAACTAAAAATTATATAAAAAAGATGAAAAAATTAGTGTCAATTTTAATGGTATTTACCCTGTGTTTATCGGTAAATGCACAAGTAAAAACTCCTGCTCCAAGTCCGTTTTCTAAATTGGAACAAAAAGTAGGATTAACAGATATTACTTTAGAGTATTCTAGACCGGGTGTAAAAGGTAGAACTGTTTTTGGTAATTTGGTACCTTATGGTAAAATATGGAGAACAGGAGCAAACGCAAGAACTAAAATTACGTTTAGCACAGATGTTGTGGTTAGCGGGCAGACTTTAGAGGCTGGTTCTTATTCTATTTTTACAGTTCCTAATGCAAAAACTTGGGATGTTGTTTTTTATAATGAAGGAAAAACTTCTGGAACACCTAAAGAATTCGATGCTAAATATGTTGCAGCTAAGGCCACGGTTGATGCGCATACGGTTCCTTTTGATGTAGAATCTTTTACAATAGATATTAATAATATTTCTAATGATGGAGCAAGATTAGAGTTTATTTGGGAAAAAACTTGGGTTGGTTTAGATTTTACTGTGCCAACAGACAAAATGGTTGTTGCTAGTATAGAAAAGGTAATGAACGGTGCAGATGCTAACGATTATTTTGCTTCTGCTATGTATTATTTACAAGCAGATAAAGATATTAATCAAGCTAAAATATGGATAGATAAAGCTATTAACATGTCTGGAGATAAGGCTCCATTTTGGCAATTAAGACAACAGTCTTTAATTTATGCTAAAGCAGGAGACAAAAAAGGTGCTATTGCAGCTGCTAAAAAATCGTTAGAGAAAGCTATTAAAGCAGGAAATGATGATTACGTAAAAATGAATAAAGATTCTTTAAAAGAGTGGGGCGTTAAATAATATTTAGCTTCTGCTTTTAAAGTAAAAACGCAACCTTTTAGGTTGCGTTTTTTGTTTTAATTATATTCTAGCTTAATTAGCTTTCTTACGTTGTCTAGAGTTTTAATTAGTTGTTTACTAAAATTAAAAGTCATTATATCGCTTTCAGTTTTTCCTTCTCGTATGAGGTTATTAAAATGAATGGCTTCGTATTTGTAACCGTTTACTTGGTTTGGAAATTTAAAGTTTTCTTCCTTTTTATCAGCAAAAATAGTTACTGTAGATGGTGCATGAAAACGGGTGTTTATTTTTATTGTCCCTCTTTCACAATAAAAAATAGCTTCGGTAGGCGTGTCTTCTAGTAATGTGCTTTTTAAATGAGCAACAGCTCCATTTTTGTATTTAAAATGCATTTGGCAAGACGAATCTGCTCCGTTATCAAAAATGGTTGCATTTGCTTCTATTGTTTCTGGATTGTTCAAAGTAGACAAAGCTGTAAAAATAGGGTATATGCCAATATCTAAAAGACTACCACCGCCAAGCGATTTATTAAACAATCTAGACGAATCGTCAAACGCTCTGTAAAAACCAAAATCGGCTTCTAGTTTTAAAATTTCACCATAAGTTTTATCTTTTAATTTTGATAATACAAATTGATAATGAGGCAAAAAATATGTCCAAAGCGCTTCCATTAATAAAACGTTTTTTTCTTTGGCTTTGTTAATCATTTCATCAACTTCTCCAGTGTGCATTGCAAATGGTTTTTCGCATAAAACAGCTATACCATGTTCCAGACATAATAAAGTGTTTGCTTTGTGTAGAGCATGTGGCGTTGCAATATAAACTGCATCTATATTTGGGTCTTTCGCTAAAGCTTCGTAACTATTGTATGCTTTATTTGCTTTGTATTTTGAGCCAAAATCATTAGATTTTGTTTGCGATCTTGATGCTACTGCATAAAGGTTAGCTCCGTTTATGGTTAATAAATCTGAAGCAAATTTATGAGCAATATTTCCAAGGCCAATTATGCCCCAATTTATGGTTTTAGGCCGCGATTGTTTTATCATTTTTAAATAACGTTTGAAGAATTAAGGCTATAGATATTACAATGGCACAGCCAACAAAATTTAACCACAAAAAAGGCAGGTTAATCCATTCGTATTGGTTTAAAAGAAATAGAGCTATAACAATAACTTGTGTAATTAATGCGCCAATAAAAACAGCATTACCTTTTACATGTTTAAAAAAGAATGCAAGTAGAAATATACCTAATACATTACCATAAAATATAGATCCAATAATATTAACAAGTTGTATTAGGTTTTCGGCTAAATTTGCAATACAAGCAACACAAATAGCAATTATACCCCAAGCAAAAGTGAACCATTTTGAAGCTTTTACCATAGACTCTTCAGTTTTTTTGCTAGTGTTTCTTTTGTACAAATCTATAGTTGTGGTAGATCCTAGTGCGTTTAATTCGCTTGCAGTGCTAGACATTGCTGCGCTTAAAATTACTGCTAATAAAAGGCCTATTAATCCTCGTGGTAAATTGTTTAATATAAAGTGAATAAAAACATAGTCTTTATCATTACTTTCTACTTTTATATTATTCTCGTCAGCAGCTTTTTTAATCAATTTTTTAGCTTCGTCTCTAAGGTCGTCGTTAGCTTCATTTGCCAAAGCAATATATTTTGAAGCTTCGGGTGTGCTCGATTTTATAAAAGATTTTATTAAAGCTTGCTTGTCGTTAAATATCGCTTTTTGTTCGTCTTGAAGCGTTTTATATTGATCTGCATATTTAGAATTTAATACAACTTGGGTTGCTGTAGGGTTAAAATTAACAGGCGCTTCATTAAATTGATAAAACACGAAAACCATGACGCCAATAAATAAAATAAAAAATTGCATGGGTATTTTTAATAAGCCATTAAAAATTAAACCTAATTGCATTTCTTTAATAGATTTACCCGATAAGTAGCGTTGTACTTGACTTTGGTCTGTACCAAAATAAGATAGCATTAAAAAAGTACCTCCAATTATACCGCTCCAAAAAGTATAACGGTTATTTAAGTCGAAAGAGAAATCTAAAATTTCCATTTTGCCACTAGCCCCAGCAATGTTTAATGCTTTGGAAAACGTAATGTCTTGAGGGAGTTTGCTAACTATTAAAAAGAAAGCAATTAACATGCCAATAAAAATAACAACCATTTGGTGTTTTTGCGTTACATTTACTGCTCGTGTGCCTCCAGAAACAGTGTAAATTATAACTAATACACCTATAAAAATATTTAGTAATAGCAAGTCCCAGCCCAATACAACAGATAATATAATAGCAGGAGCGAAAATGGTAATTCCAGCTGCTAGGCCACGTTGTATTAAAAATAGAATAGCTGTTAAGGTTCTTGTTTTTAAATCGAAACGATTTTCTAGAAACTCGTAAGCAGTATATACTTTTAATTTATGGTAAAGCGGAATAAATACCATGCAAATAACAACCATGGCAATGGGTAAACCAAAATAAAATTGAACAAAACCCATACCGTCGTTAAAAGCTTGACCTGGTGTAGATAAAAAGGTAATGGCACTAGCTTGAGTTGCCATTACAGAAACACCAATAGTCCACCATTTAGAGTTGCTACCTCCTTTTAAGTAGTCTTTTACATTTTTACTGCCTCTTGTTTGCCAAGTGCCATAGCCTACAATAGCAAGTAGAGTAATAGCTAAAACAGTCCAATCTATCCATTGTAAAGTTTGCATGTTTTAAAAGGCTTTTGTTATAAAATAAAAAGCAATCATGTAAACAGCATTAGCAATTAATACTAACGTATACATAGGGTTCCATTTGTACTTCTTGTTGGTTTTCATCTGTTTAGTTTTTTAAGGTTGCTTCTGTTTTTATTTTATCTTTGCCTATGGATAACATATTGGCAAATAACCTATAAGCTCCAGAAACTCCTGCAGGAAACTCTCTAAAAAAACTTAGTCCGGTGTAAATGTAATAGCCTTTACCGTGTTTAGCAACAAGTAAACTTCCGTTTTTAGCAGATTCGTTTTTATCGTGCATAGACAATATGGGTGTAAACTCTTTGCCCCATTCGTTAGGAAAATACAAACCGCGTTCTTGCGTCCAGCCTTTAAAATCGTTTTGTGTTATTTTATTCGGAAAGTTTAAAAGTTCGTGTTGCGGATTTAAAAAACGAACTTCGGCATTTTCATCTGTAACGCGATCTCTCGATAATTTTAATTTATAAGGGGCTAATTGGTCTATTTTTAATCTATGATTGGTATTGTATTGTACAATCATATTTCCGCCTTCAGCTACAAAATTAAATAATTGTTGTTGTTTAAATTTTAAATCTTCAATGGTGTTATAAGCTCTAATACCAACAACAACTGCATCAAAAATACTTAGTGTTTCTGCATTAATTTCTTCTGGTTTAAGTATTCTTACATTGTATCCTATTTGCTGTAAACTTTCTGGAACAACATCACCTGCTCCTTGAATATAAGCTATGTTTTCTCCTCTTTTTTTTATATCTAAACGCACAATTTTGGTTTCACTTGGTAGTAAAACGGTTTGCATAGGTATGTGGTCATATTCTATTTTAATAAGCTCTTTAGAGTGTTTATTTTCGCCTATAGTAACAATGGGAGTTATGTAGCCTTCGCTTTGCGTAGTAGGAGGTACAATGGTAAATACTAGTACTTGTTCTTCGCCTTTATTTTTAATGGATACTTTTTGTTTAGCAGGGAAAACCTTCCAGTTGTTTGGGTAGCATATTTCGGCATAACCTTCTAAATTGTCTCTACCAGCTTTTAAAACTAAAGTAACATCGCGTTGTTTGTTATTTTCTAGAATAATTACTTTCTCTGTTATTTTAGCTGATACTTCAGGTATAATTTCGAAAGGACGATATAATTCGCCTTTATCGGGTTTAGAAAAACGCTGTACAACTGGTTTTGTAATAGTTATAGGAGTTTTGTTTATTAATAGATTAAAATGGATATTTAAAATACGAGGGGTTTCTGGTAAACCTATTAAGTTTTTATTAGCTTTATACATACCTAATGTGCCTTTTTCGTCAAGCCAATAAGGTGTTGTTGGTTTTTGGTTACTCTTTACTGTAAGTTTTTCTTTAAATGTGTATTTAGTGTTTTCTTTAAGGTTAATTTGTTTTGAAATATTTAAGCCTTCTGTATTATTTATGCTCTCTAAGCGGATGTCTTGGTTGCTTCTGTTTAAAACTTCGATATCTAGTTGAATGGTTTCGTTTTGCGTTGCCCAATTGGTTTCGGCAGAAGCTTCTATATATAAACCAACACACATTTCTATAATAGAAAGGAGTTCTTTACTTTTTTGAGTTTTCCAATGGTTGTCTTTAATATTTTGGAGAAGTTTGTATGCTTTTAATAAATCATTTAAATGATTTGAAGGATTTTTAAAGTCGAAATTGTTTTCTACTTTATACAAAATATCTCCAATGGCTTTTCCTCCCGCAATACGACTCCAAGTAGTGTTTATACCAGAAAATATATTCTCTTTATTTTCTAAAGGCTTTCCTTTTAATAGTTCTACATATTCTTTTTGCGAACCACGTTGCGATAGGCGTCCAAAACCTTGGCATAAATGTTGGCTACTAGCCATGGCAGCAACTTCGTTATTCGATAGGCCTTTAAGTGGATAATAGACACCAATATCTAAGGTTGTCATATTGCTTTTATCTGCTTTGTCAAAGTTTTCTTGGCTACCATAAAACCACCAATTTGTATTAAAAAATATACGTTGTGGTTGCCATATTTTATTCTTTTTTAATTGATCTGGGTAGGCGTTTTTGTCGTTTGCCAAATCGAAGGCTTCTACACCTAGCATGGCAGAAGTTGTATGGTGTCCGTGCGTTGTACCTGGTGTTCTGTGGTCAAACCTGTTTATAATAATATCGGGTCTAAAAGTTCTAATAGCCAAAACTACATCGCTTAAAACTTCGTTTTTATTCCAAATATCAAGGGTTTCGTCTGGGTGTTTAGAATATCCAAAATCGTTTGCTCGTGTAAAAATTTGTTCGCCACCATCAACACGTCTCGCAGCTAATAATTCTTGTGTTCTAATAACGCCTAAAAGTTCTCTTATTTCTGGACCAATTAAATTTTGACCACCATCGCCTCGTGTTAACGATAAATAAGCAGTTCTGGCTTTTACTTGGTTAGCCATGTAAGATATTAATCGTGTATTTTCGTCGTCTGGATGTGCTGCTAAATATAATACAGAGCCTAAAAAATTAAGTTTTTGAACCGACTCGTATATTTTTGAGGATGAAGGTGTTTTAGGTTTTTGCGCTTGTAACGAAGTGTATAAAAATAAAGATAAAAGCCCTACAAAAAATCGATGTTGCATAAGTTATTTTGGTTTGATAAAAACCAAATATATAAAAGAAAACAGGCTTATAAACCCGTTTTAATCTTTCTTTAACGTATGCTTAATACTTATACATCGAAAGCATCTTTTTGAACTAAGGTAACCGCTTTTTGAAGTATGAGGTTATTGGGATAGGTAACTAGATCTCCATTGTCTAAACGTAAATGCAACTGAAAAGCTCTAATGTCTTCAATAATACCTTTTAAGGGGAAATCTTTATCGTGTATTAATATTTTATCACCTGCTTTATAAGGAAAAGAAAAGAATAAAATTATACCAGAAGTTACATTGCTTAATATAGACCAAATAGCAAATAAAGCTATGCCAATAACAGCAAAAATAGAAGAGAAAACAACTGCTAATTCCTTAAATTCTGCTCCAAAAATAAAAGCTTCAATAAGTAATGTAATAAGTGTAAGTGTTACAGTTACATATCTGCAAATTAACCTAATACGAACTGTGTTAACACCGCTGTTTTGGCCTATTTTTTTTATAGTTAAATGCGCTATCATTCTAATTATTAGCATTATGCTTATTACAAAAGCTGATGCTATAAGTTCTTCTACATAAGTTTGAAAAAACATAAAATATAAATTAATGTTCGATGCAAAGATACGCAGATAATAAAACAAGCAATTCTTTATTGCAAGTATTATTTATAAAGTTATGTTATAATTGTGCTTGTCTTAAAAACTAAGAAAATTGTTGTTAATTAAGGTTTTTATTTGTTATTTCTTTTCGGTAATATCAATTAGTGTTTTGTATAGAAGATGCACTGGTAAACCCATAACATTAAAATAGGAGCCTTCTAGTTTAGTAACACCTATTTGGCCAATCCATTCTTGAATACCATAAGCTCCAGCTTTGTCGTAAGGTTTTGCTGTTTGTATATAATGATTAATTTCTTGATTTGTTAAGGCTTTAAAGGTTACTTTAGTAATGGCATGTATCGTTTTTTCGTAGGTTGTAGTAGTAAAGCAAACCGAGGTTATTACTTCGTGAGTTGTTTGGCTGTAAGATTTAATCATTTCGAAAGCTTCCTTTGCATCTCTAGGTTTTCCCATGGCTTTATTATTATGCCAAACAATAGTATCGCTAGTAATTAAAATGTCGTTATCTTTTAATTCATCTTTAAAAGGGAGGGCTTTTAGTTGTGCTAAATAGTTGCTTATTTCAAAATGTGTTAATCGGTCTGGGTATTCCTCTTTAACAGGTTTTAAACGAATTTCGAAGTCTAAATCTAAGTCTTTAAAAAACTGTTGACGCCTTGGCGAACCCGAAGCCAAAATAAGATTGTAATTTTTTAGTTTATCGTTTAACATAGTTACAGTAAAATATACTTGTATAAAAGTAGTGAAAGCATACCAAAAAGCATTACTAATTTAAGAATGTTGCTAATATGTTTATAATCTAGCGTTGTTTTAGCGGTATAAATTTTAATGCATAAATAAAATAGGGGAGCTACAATAAAAATTAAGAAGTATATAACAGCAATTTCATTTTTGTATAGCGTGTTGGTTATATAATATATGGTAGTAAATAGCGGAATTATCGATAGGCCAAAAAGTATTTTATGGGCTCGATTTCTGCCAATAGCAATAGGCAATGTATTCATACCAGATTTATAATCGCCATTTATGTCTTCAATATCTTTTGCAATTTCTCTAATTAAATTGATAATAAAAGCAAAATAAGTGTAATCCATTAATATTTTAAAAAATACAAATTGTGTGCTTCTGTTTTGTGTGGTAATAGCAGGAATTAAATCAAAAATACCAACAATAATAATGCTTAGCGAAACTAAAACAGATATAACAATGTTACCTATTAAAAGCGAGCGTTTTAAATAAGTAGCATAAATGTATAGTAGAGCAGAAATGATAACAAACAATGCAAAAAACGAACTTCTATTTACTTGCAGCGATACGTAAAAGCCAGCACTTACGCCTATTGCATTTAATGCAATAAACATGTTGTACGCTGTTTTTTCTGTAATATGTTTGTCTATAATTATTTTATCGGGTTTGTTTACAAAGTCGGTTTCAACATCATAAATATCATTTATAACATTCCCTGCTGCTGCAATACAAATAGTAGCAATGGTTAAAAGAGAAAAACTAAAAGCATTTAAGGCAGAGGCAACTCCAAAGGGTTCTAGTAAAGCGTATTTAATAAGGTATTGCATTAAAGCAATCATTAATAAATTCTTGTAACGTATAAGATTAAAAAAATGTTTCAATCGTTTTGTTTTAAAATGTTGTTACAAATAGTGTTAATAACCTTTGGGTTAGAATACATATTATGGTCTTGATTTTTTAAAAATACAGGGGTTATTTTTAATTTTGTAAAGCAATTATCATCGGGTTTGTGTGTGTCGTTTTCGCCATAAAACAAAGTAGTTTTACATTTGGGGCTTTTAGTTTCGTATCGTATTCGTGTAGACGATACTGCCCAGAAATTAGAAACATTTAAGCCTTTTAAAATAGCTTTCCATGCAATGGTTCCTCCAATACTAAAAGCCAGAATATTTATTTTTTCTCTGTACTTAGTAGTTAAATTGTTTACAGCTACAGTAATGCTTTTTGCAATAAATAAATTATGTATATCTTCTTTGTTGTTAGTGTTTAACGTAATTTCACCTAAATCTTTACTATCAATATAATGTATGTCGTATTTATCACTTAATAATTCGTAATAAACAGAAATCCAGTCAGATTTTTCTTTGCCAAATAGATCCGAAAGTATAATTAGTTTTTCTCTAATCATTTAAAGTTTGTTCATAAACATAATACACATATTCTCGCGAAAGTATAACAACGCTTATAAAAATAATAACAGTAATAATAAAAGCCTTAATTGTTTTTTTTTGGTCAGCCTTTCTAATTTTATTTTTAATAAAATCTTTTTCTGCTTTCGATAATTTATCGTGTGTAAAATGAAGTTGATGATGAAAATGAGACTCCGCATTAAGCTTATCTTTTAAAGACGAAAACGCCTTATTAGATTTTTGATTAAAAGTACTTTGGCTATTACCAAAACCAATATAACCAAATCCATTGCTTATGCGTCTGCTTACTCTTTTCAATATTATAGTTTAATACACTGTTTTAAATTATGTTTAATCGTATTTAGCACCAAAATTGCCAAACCATTTGCCTTGCACTTTTAGCACCTGCTCTATAATATCTCTTACAGCTCCTTTTCCTCCTTTTTTATGAGAAATGTACTTAGAAATGGCTTTAATTTCTGGAACAGCATCCTGCGGACAACATGGTAAGCCAATTCCTTTCATAACAGGAAAATCTGGAATGTCATCACCCATATAAAGTGTGTTTTCAGATTTAATTCCCATTTTATCAAAGTAATCATCAAGTTGCTCAATCTTATTATGTGCACCTAAATAAATATCTTTAATACCAAGACCTTGCAACCTTAAACGTACACCTTCGTTACTACCACCAGAAATAATACAAACGTTAAACCCCTTGTCTACAGCTGTTTTTAATGCATAACCATCTTTAATATTCATGGTTCTTAGCATTTCTCCCGTTGTAGTAACTGTAATAGTACCGTCGGTTAAAACACCATCAACATCAAAAATAAAAGTTGTAATATGTTCTAAGTATTCTTTATAGCTTTTTTCTTCCATGAGTCTTTTGTATAGATGCAGTTAAAAGTTTGTAAATATCTTGATGGTGTGTATTATTTTCTAAGCTTTTTAACTGTTTTTTTATCGTTTTTTTATCGTTGCGCTTTGCAGGTCCTGTTTGTGCCTTGTAAGGCGACATATCTTGAATTTTTTTAGCAGTTTCAAGAATTAAAGGTTTTAAAATATCAAATTCAGCCCCCTCAGACTCGGTAATTTCATGTCCAATTCTATAAATCTGATTGGTAAAATTATTAACAAAAACAGCAGCCAAATGCAAAACACGTCTTTGGTCGCTATTAATTCTTTTCGTTGGGCTTCCTAAGCTTAAAGCTATGGTTTTTAATAACGGATAACTCGGTTTATCAATTGCTTCAATACAAATAGGTACGTTTGCAAAATCCATTTTAGCAGCTTTGCTAAAAGTTTGTAATGGGTAAAAAACCCCGCGTTTATGCTTTTTATCAATATCGTACGCACTTGCACTACCAGATGTATGCACAACCAATCTGTTTTCAAACGGTAGTTTAGACGATAATTCAGATATCGCATCATCACTCACTGCTAAAATATATAAATCGGCTTCTTTTAATTGCGATAAATCGTCAATAATTTCAACCTCGTTTTTGTAAGAGCGAATCGCATCAATACTTCTGTTAAACCATTGTTTTATAGACACGTCTTCTGCTTTAACAAAAGCCTTAAATAAATGTGTGGCAACGTTACCTGCGCCAAGAATTGTAACTGAAATCATAAAGCAAAAATACTAATGAATTCTGAATGCTTAATAACGAAATCACTTTTTTTTATGTCGCATCCCTATCGGGTCGGGCTATTCGTTGCAAGTCCTCGGTCGTGCCTCCCTGTGGGCTTTACACTGCTATCCCTTGCGTAACTATTCGCAGCGTCACCCTTTTAGCTGTAGTTTTAGGTTTAAAATCTATGCTTGGTTTTGTTTCTTTTAGTCGTAAAAACCGTTAAAAAAAAGAGTAGTAAAATTACATTATTTTAAACATTGGCAGTTACAAATAGTTAACTTTGCAATACCATGAGCAAAAAAGATATAAAAACAAGAGAAGATGTCTATTTACTAGTATCATCATTTTATGTAAAAGTTAGAAAAGACAATGTATTAGGTCCATTTTTTAATAATACCATAAAAGATTGGGATGCTCATTTAGAAAACTTAACAACATTTTGGGAAGCCAGTTTGTTTTTAAAAACCAAATATTTAGGCAATCCCTTAGAGGCTCACGAAAAGGTAGATCGAGATTATAGTAATTCAATATCAGAATTGCATTTTGGCCTCTGGTTAAACCTCTGGTTCGAAACCATAAACGAGCTTTTTGAAGGCGATTACGCAGAGAATGCCAAATACCGGGCACGCAAAATGGGTACTTTTCTCTACTTAAAAATATTTGAAGCACGAACTAAACAGTAGCACTACGCATTAAAAGTCTTTGCTTTGCAAAATAATGTTTTACCAATACAACATCTATTTTATGTATGTAAAAAGGTCTTTTTTTAGATAACTTTAACACGCTAAAACGAACTTAAATACCTAAATTTGCACGACCTTAAAAGGAGCTTATATCATGCAAAAAAAAATCACCAATATTCTTTTTTCAACACGCTTAACAGCTGTTTTATTTGTTGCATTTGCAGTAGCAATGGCAACAGGTACCATTTTAGATGCAGGGCAAGACACGTCGCCTACAGCATATACTAGAAATTTAATTTATAATACATGGTGGTTTGAGGGTATTATGCTCTTTTTTGTTATCAATTTTGCGGGTAATATTGTTAGATTTAGACTTCATAAAAAAGAAAAATGGGCTACTTTACTTTTGCATTTAGCATTCTTATTTATTTTAATAGGCGCATTTATTACACGATATGCAAGTTTCGAAGGCATGATGGCTATTAGAGAAGGTGCTACAGAAAACACATTTTTGTCTAGAAATACATTTTTAACAACTTATATAGATGGCGATTACGAAATTAATGGCGTACCACAACGCTTGCCATTAGAAAAAGAAGTCGATTTTTCTAAACGATTAGACAATAAATTAAAAATAGAAACACAATATAATAAGCAGCCAGTAAGCATAGAGTTAGTAAAGTTTATAGCAGGAGCAGAAGAAGATATTGTACCAGACGAATCTGGTGAAGAATATCTTAAAATTGTTGAAGCTGGTGGTAACGGTGCGCACAATCATTTTTTAAAAGTAGGACAGGTTCAAAGCATTCACAATGTTTTATTTGCATTAAATAAGCCAACACAAGGCGCAATTAATTTTACATATACCAATGATGGTATTACTATAAAATCTCCTTTTGAAGGCGATGTATTAACTATGGCAACTATGGCACAAAGCAAGCTGTATAAAGATAGTTTACAGCCTTTTTTATTACGCTCTAGATATGTTATTGGCGATATGCAAATAGTAGTGCCAAAACCTGTTGTTAAAGGTCATTTTGATATTGTTCAAAAATCGAAATTATTAAAAAATGACGAAGATGGTGTCGTACTTAAGGTTACTACTAATAACGAAACTAAAACTGTTGGTTTATTAGGAGGAAAAGGCATGAATAATGCGTTTAAACAAATAAAAGTTGGCGGATTAGATTTTGCTTTTAAGTACGGTTCTAAAATTTTCGATTTACCATTTAAAGTTAAATTAAACGATTTTGAGGCAGAACGTTACCCTGGTACAGAGCGCGGTTACTCTGCATATTCTAGTAAAATAACGGTTTTAGACGAGCAAGAAGGCGATTTTGATTATAAAATTTTCATGAACAATATTCTAGACCATCGTGGCTATCGTTTCTTTCAATCTGGGTTCGATCCAGACGAGAAAGGCACCATTCTTTCTGTAAACCATGATTATTGGGGGTCTTTAATAACATATATTGGTTATTTCTTATTGTATGCAGGCATGCTAGCTATTTTATTTGTTAAAGGTTCGAGATTTGATGATATAAGAAATCAACTTAAAAAAATAAAGGCTAAAAAAGAGAAAGTTGTTACTGCTATTTTGTTGTGTTTAAGTTTAAGTGGTTTTGCACAAGATGCGCATAAGCATTCTGGACCTACCAAGGCTCAAATAGATTCTGTTTTAGGTGTTCATATTACACCAAAAGAACATGCTGCAGAGTTTGGCCATATGGTAATTCAAGATTTAGGTGGTCGTATGATGCCTGTTAATACTTATGCATCAGAAATGCTACGTAAGTTAACTAAAAGCGATACTTACGAAGATTTTGATGCTAACCAAGTCTTTTTATCTATTCACGAAAGTCCGCAATTATGGTACAATGTTCCAATTATATATTTAAGAGCTAAAAAAGCCGATTCTATAAGAAGATTAATTGGTGTAGACAAAGAAGTAGAGTTTGCAACCCTAGCCGATTTCTTTACAGAAAGAGGAGAATATAAATTAACACCTTTTTTAGATGAAGCTTATAAAGCACAAGTACCTAATGGGTTTCAAAAAGAGTTTAAAGAAGCAGATCAGCGTGTAAATTTATTGTACAATACGATACAAGGGAGTTCTCTTAAAATATTTCCGTTACCAGAAAACGAAAATAATAAATGGATTTCTGCACAAGAGTTTGCAACAGGAGAGCATAAAGTACAAGATTCTTTGTATGGTAATTTTGTTAAAAACGGATTTAGAGCTTATTTGTACACTTTAAATCAAGCAAAACAATCGGGCGATTTTTCTGAAGCAACAAAATTACTAGAAGCTTTTAAAAAAACACAACACAAATATGGTGGCGATGTTATGTTAAGCGACGATAAGGTAAAAACCGAAATAGCTTATAATAAATACGACATATTTAAAAAACTGTTTAGTTGGTATATGTACGCAGGTTCTTTATTGTTTATTCTGTTAATCGTCCAAATTTTTAATAATAAGAGTAAAGCCTTAAATAAATCTATAGCAGTATTTAAATTTGTAATTATAGGGTTGTTTATACTACATACTTTAGGTTTAATTACACGTTGGTATATCTCTGGTCATGCACCTTGGAGTGATGCTTACGAATCTATGATTTATGTCGCTTGGGCTACAATGTTATTCGGTTTATTACTTGGTGTTAAAAAGAGTGATTTAACTATTGCATCTACTGCATTTGTTACTTCTATGATTTTAATGATAGCGCACTGGAACTGGATGGATCCTGCTATAGCAAATTTACAACCGGTTTTAAATAGTTATTGGTTAATGATTCATGTAGCTGTAATTGTAGCAAGTTATGGCCCTTTTACCTTAGGAATGATTTTAGGTGTTGTAGCGTTGTTTTTAATGATAGCTACTAACGAAAAGAACAAAGCCAAAATGCTTATAAACATAAAAGAACTTACCATAATTAACGAAATGGCACTAACTGTTGGTTTAGTTATGCTTACCATTGGTAACTTTTTAGGTGGTATGTGGGCTAACGAGAGTTGGGGACGTTATTGGGGCTGGGACCCTAAAGAAACTTGGGCGCTTATTAGTATTATGGTTTATGCCTTTGTAATACACATGCGTTTAGTGCCAGGTCTTAGAGGGCGTTGGTTTTATAACTTAATGTCTATTGTGGCTTATGCTAGTATATTAATGACATATTTTGGAGTTAATTTCTATTTGGCAGGTTTACACTCTTATGCTAGCGGAGACCAAATTGTAAGTGTTAAGTTTATAGCAATAGCTTGTGGTATGGTTGCAATCTTGGCTTTTTTCGCTTATCGTGGTTATGCTAAGTATTATAAAAAGTAAGATGTAAAATACGTTTTTAGTTTAGTCAGATTTATTAACAGAACCTACAAAATTAAAATGATTTAGAGATGAAGCTATTTAAAGAGTTTAAAGAGTTTGCGGTAAAAGGTAATATGATGGATATGGCCATAGGTATTATTATAGGAGCTGCCTTTAATAAAGTTGTAGATGTATTAGTTAAAAAGGTTATGTTACCTCCACTATCTTTATTAACAGACGGTGTAAATCTTCAAAATAAACGTATTATTTTAAAAGATGCAGTTACAGATGCATCTGGAGCTATTTTAAAAAACGAAGTGGCAATAGGTTATGGGGCATTAGGCGAAGCTTTTCTCGATTTTATTATTGTTGGTTTTACAGTATTTGTAATTGTAAAATTTATGAATAAATTACGTAATAAAGCTCAAGACCCTAAAAATAAAACTGTGGCAACACCTAAAGATATTGAATTACTTACGCATCTTACAGAACTTATGGAAGAGCAAAATGCTATGTTAAAAGCAAAGCAATAGTTATGGCAAAAACAGGGCGAGAAAAGAATACCAAAAATAAAGCCAAACATTCTAAGTTAATGAACCGTAAAAAGAATAAGGCTAAATCAGAAAAAGAGTTACGTAAAGAGCGGTTAAGAGTTATTATTCAAAAGGTTAAAGCTAAGAATAACCCAGACTAAGCTTAGTATAACATAAATGTAATATAAATAAATGCTAGAGTTTAAAAGTTAATGTCTAAATTTAGAGACGCTATTACTTTTAATTCACTTAAAACATTTATTATGCCTTGGTATAACGACCTTAGACCAGTTTCTGATGATGGAAAAATAGATTATTCCTTAGTATTTCCAGATTTAAAAAACACAGAACGCAAACGTATTATTCAAGATATTCTCGATTTACGTGAGGATTTAGATCTTAAAGTTCCTGAGAAAAATAGTGACCGTAGTGTGCTATTGGCAAGTTGGAATATTAAAGAATTTGGGCATTTAAATGAACGCCTGCCAGACTCTTATTTTTTTATAGCCGAAATTATTAACCGATTTGATATTGTAGCTATACAAGAAGTAAAATCTAAACTAGACGATTTATTTATTATAATGCGTCTTTTAGGAAAAAATTGGAGTTACATTATTACAGATATTACAGAAGGACATGCGGGTAATAAAGAGCGCTTTGCGTATATATTCGATACCAGAAAAGTAAATACATCGGGATTAAGTGGCGAAATTGTACTGTGGGATACTTTAACGCAAAACTCTACAGTAAAGCAACTAAAGCGTACACCAGCCATTACAGGTTTTACTGCTGGGTGGAAATCTTTTTCTTTAATTAATGTACATTTTCAGCCTAAAAAAAAAGCGAATGATATTAGAAAAGAAGAGGTCGATTTACTTATGGCAGCCATCAAAGAAAAATTAAAGAGAAAACATTTTTGGAATGAAAATTTAATTATGTTAGGCGATACAAATTTGTATAAAACCGATGGCGATATTGTTGATGTTATTACAAAATCTAACTTTTTTGAAGCCGAAAGCTTAAAAGGTAAAGTGACTAATGTTAGCGAAACAGAAGTTTACGATCGTATTTTTTTAAACGTAAATAAAAAATATTTTCATTTAGAAAAAGACGAAAACGGTAAAGATATAGGAAATGTATTTAAGCCTTTTGAATCGGTTTACTCCGAAGAAAAAAGACATTTTTATCATGATTATATGTTAGCACACAAAGACGATCCTAGTACACTAACATCCGATGCTAAATTTAAATCGTATTACCATCAATACTGGAAACGCAATCAGTTGTCAGATCATAATTTAGTTTGGATAGAATTTACAATAGACTCCACTAATGCTTTTTTAAAGAGTAAATTATAATAAGTTTTTAACATTGTTAAACGCGATAGCCTTAAAGTTTGTAATAACTTTGTTGGCAGTAGAGTAGTCTTGGTTTTTAGAGTGTATACTATCAAAACCAACACAAAATATATTTGCAGAATTAGCAGCTTTAATTCCGTTTGTAGAGTCTTCGATAACAAAGCACTCCTCTCTGTTAAAACCAGAAGCTTCTGCAGCTTTAATAAAAATTTCTGGATGTGGTTTAGATGCTTTTAAATCGGCTCCACTTAATTTAGCTTTAAAATATGGGTTTAAATTAAACCTATTAAAAATACGGTTTATACTTGGCATAGAGGCAGACGAAGCTAAAATTAAAGTTAAACCATTAGCATGGTAATCTTTAATTAAGTCTAACACGCCATCAATTAAATCAAAGGTTTTATCGTTTTCAAAAATTTGCTCGTAATGTTTTCTTTTAATAGATACCAATGTCTCTGGAGATGCATCAAGGTTAAAAGTTTCACAAACTTGTTTGCATACATTTAATGTAGATTGACCTGTAAAAGCTTCATATTGCTCGCTTGTTACATCTGCATTTACGTCTTTAAACATCATATGGTAAGCTTTATGGTGCAAAGGTTCGCTATCTATAATAACACCATCCATATCAAATATAACTGCTTTTAACATTGTATCTTTTTTTTTACGAAGATATTAGAAAGACAAATAATACCAAATATATTTAAAATTGATTTTAGGATAACGACATAAAAAGTTATTTTAAAATTTAAAAGCTGTAATTTGCTTGCCCAATATTATTATGATATTAAATATTGTAAATAAGAAAAACGATCTAGTTTATGAATAACACAAACAAGGCAACTACAAACTTCCATAAAAGAAACAAGCACAAATCAGGGTATAATTTAGATGCTTTAGCTGCTATTTATCCAGATTTAACACCTTTTGTTTTTGTAAATAAATTCGATAAAAAAACAATAGATTTTGCAAACCCTAAAGCTGTTAAGGCTTTAAATACTGCTTTGTTATTTAAACATTACGATGTTGCGTATTGGGATTTTCCAGAAGCAAATTTATGTCCGCCAATTCCTGGTCGAGTAGATTATATTCATCATTTATCAGATTTGTTAAACAAATCAGAATTAAGAGAAAATATTTCTGTGTTAGATGTGGGTACAGGAGCCACATGCATTTATCCCATTTTAGGTCAGTCTGTTTATAATTGGAGTTTTGTTGGTACAGATATAGATCAATCATCTCTTAAAAATGCTCAGAATATTATTAATAAAAACGAATTGGGAGAATACATTTCGCTAAGGCATCAACCTCAAACATCATTAATCTTAAAAGGTGTTATAAAAGAGGACGATCAATTTTCTATAACCATGTGTAATCCGCCTTTTTATAAGTCTGAAACTGAAGCTCTAGAAGCTACAACTAGAAAATTAAAAGGGTTAAAAAAAGACGATAAGCCAACCGTTAGAAACTTTGCAGGAACCTATAACGAGTTGTGTTACTTAGGAGGCGAAAAAGCTTTTCTGCATAATTATTTATACGAGAGTTCTTTGTTTAAAGAACAAAGCCAATGGTTTACATCTTTAGTGTCTAAAAAAGAGCTAATAAAAGGTATGGAAAAATCATTAAAAAAGTTAGGGGCAACTCAGGTAAAGGTTATTAATATGGGACAAGGTAATAAACTGTCTCGCATTTTGGCATGGACATTTTCTAGTTAATAACAATATCAATTTCAACTCTAAAAATTTGATGAGTTTATTGAAAATAATGAGGTGATTTTAGGTTTTTAATGCGAATTTTTTCGAATAAAATTACATTTGCTACTTTATATATAAAATGGCTATATTGTACTACCTTAATAAGCACTATAGCTAGGTTTTTAAAAGCTTGAATTTATAGTGCTTAACTAAATTTAGACTAATAATATAGCACATGAAAAAATTAGCATTACACTGGAAAATAATAATAGGAATGGTTTTAGGCATCATATATGGGCTTATAATGCTTTCTTTAAATGCCGAGTGGTTTGTTCGAGATTGGGTAGAACCTTTTGGTGGTATTTTCGTTAAAATGTTAAAGCTTATTGCTGTGCCTTTAATTTTAGCGTCTTTAATAAAAGGTATTTCAGATTTAAAAGATATTTCTAAGTTTAAAAAAATGGGATTGCGTACCATTATAATCTATGTTTTAACAACAGTAATGGCCATTACCATAGGTTTGGTATTAGTTAATACTATAAAGCCAGGAAACGGTGTTACTCAAGAAACCGTAGAAACTTTAAAAGATAAATATTCTAACAGCGATAAAGCAACAACTATAATAAGCAATGCAAAAGCGCAAAAAGAATCTGGGCCATTACAATTTATTGTAGATATGGTGCCCGATAATGCGGTGTACGCCATGAGTAATAATAAGTTAATGCTACAGGTTATTTTCTTTTCTATATTGTTAGGTATTTGTATGCTTTTAATACCCGAAAAAGATGCAAAACCATTAAAAGATTTTTTCGATTCGCTTAACGAGGTTGTTTTAAAAATGGTCGATTTAATTATGTTATCTGCACCCGTAGCAGTATTTGCATTGTTAGCTACCGTAGTAGTTTCTGCAGACGATCCAGATATTCTTTTAGCCTTATTAAAGTACACTGGTGTTGTCGTTTTAGGTTTAGCATTAATGATTTGTTTTTATGTTACCGTAGTATCTATTTACACAAAAAGATCTCCGTTATGGTTTTTAAATAAAATAAGTCCTGCGCAACTATTAGCATTTTCAACAAGCAGTAGTGCAGCAACTTTACCAGTAACTATGGAGCGTGTAGAAGAGCATATTGGTGTAGATAAAGAGGTAACTAGTTTTGTATTACCAGTAGGAGCAACCATTAATATGGATGGTACTAGCTTATATCAAGGTGTTGCTGCGGTTTTTATTATGCAGGTTTTATGGCCAGAAGGACTATTATTTAGCAATCAACTAATTATAATAGTAACAGCTCTTTTAGCATCCATTGGTAGTGCAGCAGTTCCAGGAGCAGGTATGGTAATGCTTGTAATAGTGCTAGAGGCTATTGGTTTTCCTTCAGATATATTACCTATAGCACTTGCTCTTATTTTTGCGGTAGACAGACCTTTAGATATGTGCAGAACCGTAGTAAATGTAACAGGAGATGCTGCAGTATCTATGATTGTTGCAAAATCTTTAGGCAAACTACACGATCCAAAAGTGAAAAACTGGGACGATAATTACGATGCTGTTAAATAAATAATAATGAAAACAATTACTATTTCTAAACCATTAGTTACTACAGATTGGCTAGCAAATAATTTAAAAGCAGATAACCTTGTTGTGCTAGATGGAACCATAAACAAAGTTTTTAATGACTCTACACTACAAATACCAAAGGCACGCCTTTTCGATATTAAGAAAAAATTTAGCAATACTGCAAATCCTTTTCCTAGTGCATTTCCATCTATCGCGCTATTTCAAGAATCGGCACGAGAACTAGGTATAAATAATAATAGTGCTATTGTGGTTTACGACGATAAAGGTATTTATTCCAGCGCACGTGTTTGGTGGTTGTTTAAGGCTTTCGGATACAAAAATGTAGCAGTTTTAAATGGTGGCTTTCCTGCGTGGTTAAACGCAAAATTACCTACAGAACCTATGGAAACTTATACTGGAGAAATAGGCGATTTTACACCAAAGTTACAACCAGAATTAATGCGCTTTTTTAACGATGTGCAAACCGCATCGCAAGCAAAAACACATATTATAGTAGATGCCCGATCTTCTGGGCGTTTTAATTGCGAAACACCAGAACCTCGCGAAGGGTTACGAATGGGAACCATTCCAAATTCGGTTAATTTACCTTTTACCAATTTATTAAACAATGGCATTTTTAAGTCGCAAGTAGAAATAGAGCACCTATTTAAAAATGTGGCTGAAAAAGACGACGATATTATTTTTTCTTGCGGATCTGGAATTACAGCCTGTGTGCTGGCATTAGGCGCAGAACTTTCTGGATACAAAAACATATCGGTTTACGATGGTTCTTGGACAGAGTGGGGCAGTTTAGTTACAGAGTAGACGTTTAGTTAATAGAAGCTATTTCCCGCTTTCCGCTATATCTTTTTGAGAAAAACAAAAAGGATGCCGCATCAATCGGGGCTAGATTATCAGCTATGTTTGGGGGTAATATAAATATATGGTTTTGTATTAAAACGCTTATAGATAAATGCTAATTACTTCATCATCAATTTTAAAAGTATAACCTTCAACTAAACAAAACATTAATCATAATTTTTTTTAGCATCATTTTGTTTTTAATTATAAATAGTAATAAGTGGAGCTTAGTTAATTAGATTCTTTTAATAAAAAGCAACAAGCCATCGGTATACCTTCAATAAAAAAAGCAGAATATCTTAAATCGTTTTTTTAATTATATTTGCATCTTAATTTTGGCAATAACAACTGCCTGTAACCGTTCCGCTTGGAGCTTGTAACATCTACATTTTATTAGTTGTAGAAAGGTTTATAAAAGGCAATATGGAAAAAAGTAAACTTAAAGATTTTTTATTATCATTCGAACAAATACCTACTTTATTATACCTTTTTAAATGGATTTTAATCTGTTTAGTATTAGGTGTGTTAGCAGGAAGTGTTTCAGCTTTTTTTCTAATAAGTTTAGATTGGGCTACAAATTATAGAGAATCTCATTTATGGATTATTGCTCTTTTGCCTGTAGGCGGTTTTATAATTGGCTTATCTTATCACTTATATGGTAGCAGTGTTGTAAAAGGTAACAATTTATTACTAGAAGAATTCCATTCGCCTAAAAAAATAATTCCGTTTAGAATGGTACCTCTGGTTTTATTTGGTACAATTTTAACGCATTTGGTTGGTGGTTCTGCTGGTCGAGAAGGCACAGCAGTACAAATGGGTGGAGCTATTGCCGATAGGTTTACAAAAGTACTTAAATTATCTAATCGAGATAGAAAAATTCTTTTAATAGCAGGTATTAGTGCTGGTTTTGCCTCGGTTTTTGGTACGCCATTAGCTGGTGGTATTTTTGCACTAGAAGTGTTAGTATTGGGTAGAATACGTTTAGATGCTATTATACCAAGTTTTATGGCTGCTGTTTTTTCTAACTATTTTTGCGAAATATGGAATGTATCGCATACGCATTACAATATAAGTGTGGTTGCCCAAATAACACCTGTAAATGTTTTATGGGCTCTGTTAGCTGGTATTATTTTTGGACTTGTAGCCATGCTTTTTTCTAAATCGACACATTTTTGGAGTAATCTATTTTCTAAACACATAAAGTATCCACCACTTCGACCTGTTATTGGAGGCGCAATTTTAGCAATAATTTTATATTTTATGGGAACCACAAAATATATAGGTTTAGGTATACCTATGATTGTTGATGCGTTTAGCGAAAACCTTAATTCTTACGATTTTTTTCTTAAAGTCTTATTTACATCTTTTACCTTAGGAGCTGGTTTTAAAGGTGGTGAGGTAACACCTTTATTTTTTATAGGTGCTACATTAGGCAATGCACTTATTTGGTTTATACCGTTGCCTATGCCTTTACTTGCAGGCATGGGGTTTGTAGCTGTTTTTGCTGGTGCAACTAATACGCCTATAGCTTGTACTATTATGGGAATCGAACTTTTTGGAATAGAATCTGGTGTGTTTATTGCTTTGGCTTGTTCTACAGCTTATTTATTTTCTGGACACTCTGGTGTGTATGCTTCGCAAATAATTGGGAGTGCAAAACACGAATCGCTTGATAAAGAAATGGGACTTTCTTTGTCTGATATTAGTAAGAATAGACATAAAGAGTGAGGTTTAGATAATATTTTGTGAAACAGCCTAGCAGGAATGGGTATTAGGTATGACTGTACGTGTTTAATTTATAGTTGTTTAGTCATTTCGACAAAAGGAGAAATTGCATAACCAAACTTCAGTGAGTAAAGTGTGGGATATCTTACTGCGTTCGACATTACAGTACGTGTTTAATTTATAGTTGTTTAGTCATTTCGACGAAAGGAGAAATCGCATAACCAGACTTCAGTGAGTAAAGTGTGCGATGTCTCACTGCGTTCGACATGACAGTACGTGTTTAATTTATAGTTGTTTAGTCATTTCAACAAAAGGAGAAATCGCATAACCAGACTTCACCCTAAAATAAAAAAAGTACTTATATTTATTTCATGCAAAATAAATACTTCGTTTATATTACAACGAATCAGTATAGAACAACTTTATATATTGGTTTTACCAACAATATTCAAACAAGATTATCTCAGCATTATTTTGATAGTCAGAATTCAAAAAAGTCTTTCGCGGGTAAATATGCTTGTGTTTACTTAGTTTATTATGAGGTTTTTGAGTTCCCAAAAGAGGGTATACACAGAGAAAAGCAATTAAAAAAGTGGAGTAGGCGTAAGAAGAATATGTTAATAACAGATTTTAATCCTAAATGGGAAACGTTGAATAGTCAAGTTTTTTAAAAGATGGGTATATATTCGTTTCGATTTTAGCAAAAATCACCATAGCAAAGCACCAGTGATTAACGAGTGCAATGTCTCACTGCGTTCGACATTACAGTACGTGTATAATTTATAGTTGTTTAGTCATTTCGATAAAAGAAGAAATCGCATAACCAGACTTCAGTGAGTAAAGTGTGCAATGTCTCACTGCGTTCGACATGACAGTACGTGTATAATTTATAGTTGTTTAGTCATTTCGACAAAAGAAGAAATCGCATAACCAGACTTCAGTGAGTTGCGAGTGCGATGTCTCACTGTGTTCGACATGACAGTACGTGTATAATTTATAGTTGTTTAGTCATTTCGACGAAAGGAGAAATCGCATAACCAAACTCTTGTGAGTTGAGAGTGAGATGTCTCACTGCGTTCGACATGACAGTACGTGTATAATTTATAGTTGTTTAGTCATTTCGACGAAAGGAGAAATCGCATAACCAAACTCTTGTGATTAGCGAGTGCAATATCTCACTGCGTTCGACATGACTGTGTGTGTTTAACCACAACTAAGTATCTTAAAATTAGAATTTATTTTTTTAGCACACATAATAAGTACGAATAGCAAAAAGAAAAAAATAAAACGTTTAAAAATAGCCACAACAAGTACGTGCGCAAGGGATTGAAACGACATCCTTTTTTTACTTACCATTCTATATTTTTGTGTTGAATTGGAAGTTTGTAGACAGCCATGTTACAAATTTTGGGCAATAACCTTTAAAAAAGATATAGTTGAAAGCCCGACCTTTTTAGGTTGCGCCCAAATTGCATTACTCTAAAAATTTACTTTTTAATTTTGGAGTTGGTATCATACAAGCTTCTTTTTTACCATACCATTTATAACGGTTTTTAGCAATATAGCTGTAAACCCAGTTGCGAATAAATGGAGGTACAATAAAAAAAACACTTAAAATATTAGTAGGAAAGCCTAATTTTGAAGCTATTTTTAAAGCAGCTGTACTTTTGGATACAATGCCTTTTTCTGGTATAAACAGTAAAATAGAATCTGTTTTTTTTGGGTCTATATTATAAGTTTTTATAAGTTGTTTGCCTATATTACTTTGTAAAGGAGCAAACATAAAGCAATCTTTTTTATCGTGTTTTATAACGTATTGCACAGAGGTGTTACATAGGTTGCAAACCCCATCGAAAAGAATTAGTTGTTTGTTTTTTGGTAACTTTATCATTTCTTCATAGCTTCTACAAGCTCTAATTGGTCTATACTAACGTTAGTCGTAAATATACCATAATTAACAACAGCTTTGTTTTTTTCAATTTTATCTACGGTACCAATAGAGCGACCGTCTTCCATACGTACGCGGTCTCCAAGTCTAATAATAGCTTTTGGTTTTGGGTTTTCTATAGCCTTTTTCTTGGCTTCCTTTTTCTTTTCGCGAATAATTTCAACTTTCTTTTCTACCTCTTTTTTTACTTGTATTTCTTTAGCCTTAACTTTCTTTTTTTGCTTGGCTGTTATTTTTTTGCGTTTAGAGTTTTCTATTTGTACAAGTCTAAAAAGCTCATCCATTAATGGACGTTTTTGCTTGTTGTTAAAGTACTTTTCGGCTATATCGTTTACCTTTTGGCCTAGATAGATAAGACGTTGATTGCTGTCGTATAATTCTTGATAGCTTTCTAGTTTTTTTTGAATTTTATTGTTTATTTCTTCAAGTTTATCGGCTTCTTCAATTTTCTTTTTCTCGTTTTGTTTAAGTGACTGTCCTGTTTTTTCAAGACGAGAACGTTCTTTTTGAAGTTTTGCAATAGTAGCATCAAAACGAACTTTACTGCGTTCTATTTTTTTCTTAGCACGATTTATTAAACTGTACGGGATACCATTTTTTTGTGCAACTTCAAAAGTAAAACTGCTACCTGCTTGTCCAATAACAAGTTTAAATAAAGGTTCTAACGTGCGCTCGTCAAATAGCATGTTGGCATTTAACATGTTTGGCAACTCGTTAGCCAATATTTTTAAGTTAGAATAGTGAGTGGTAATAATTCCAAAAGCTTCACGATGGTAAAATTCTTCTAGAAAAGTTTCTGCTAAAGCACCACCAAGTTCAGGATCAGATCCAGTTCCAAATTCATCGATAAGGAACAGCGTATTTTTGTTACATTTTTTAAGAAAATAGTTCATTTGTTTAAGTCTGTAACTATATGTACTTAAGTGGTTTTCTATAGATTGATTGTCTCCAATATCGCTTAAAACCCTATCGAAAAGGCAAACTTTACTACGCTCGTGTACAGGAATTAAGAGTCCGCTTTGTATCATAACCTGTAATAGCCCAACTGTTTTTAAAGTAATACTTTTTCCGCCTGCATTAGGTCCAGAAATAACTATAATTCTACTGTCTTGTTCTAAGCTTATAGTTTGCGGAAACGTAGTTTGCTTATTCTCTAAATTATTTAAATAGAGTAGAGGGTGGTAGGCGTCGCGAAGAAACATGCTGCGGTCTTCTGCTATTTCTGGAAGAATAGCATTCATGGATTTGGCATATTTTGCTTTTGCTGATATTACATCTATATCTATTAAAAAGGCTTGGTATTTTTCTAATAAAGGCAGAAATGGACGAATAAAATTGGTAACTTCTTTTAAAATACGGTTAATTTCTTCGTTTTCTTCAAACTCTAAATTATTTAACTCTCTAGAGTGTTGTAATGTTGTTTCTGGCTCAATATATACAATGCTTCCGGTTTTACTGCTCCCCATTATAGAACCTTTAACCTTACGTCTGTGCATGGCTTTTACTGCAAGTACTCGTTTGTTTTCTACAACAGACTCTCTAATATCATCTAAGTATTCTAAATTATGATACGTGTTTAATGCGGTAGAAAAACTAGCATTAATTTTACCTTTTATTCTGTTTATAGACTGTCTTAAATCGTAAAGTAGAGGAGATGCATTGTCTTTTATATCTCCAAAACGATCTACAATACCATCTATTTTATCTATAATTATTTTAGTTACCTCAACATAAAAAGCATGGTCGTTAAGTCCGGGGTAGTATTCTTTAAACTTTTTTAAGTAAGTAACAATTTCGTTTGCTGTAATACTAATAGATACTATTTTTTTTAAGCTATGTACTTCTAAATAAGTGTTTTCTATTTTTAAAAGTTTAATTTCTTTGCTAATAGAATCGAAACCATGATTAGGAATTCTATTATCGTTATAAAAAGAAGATAAATATTCGTTAGTTAATTTTAAAGCATAAAGTAAGTCTTCTTTAGATTTGTAAGGTGAAATTTTTAAAACACTTTCGTTACCTAAAGGTGTAATACAGAGTTCGCTTACTTGCTGTAAAACAGTAGAAAACTCTAAATCTTGTAATGTTTTATCGTGAATATTAATCATTCGTTAATCATAATCTGTTGTAAAAGCACAAATTTAGGAACTATAGAGCGAAAATGAGGAGAAAACCAATTTAAAATAAATTCTTTTCTAATCTTTGTAACTTCGTCGTCAATTTTAATACTAATACGGAAACTATAAATTTATGAATTTTTTTAAGCGCGTTTTATCTACAATTACAGGAATTATAATTTTCTGTGTTATTTGTTTTGTTGGTTTATTTCTTTTAGGTGTTTTGTTTGGATCTGGATCTGAACAAGAAATTAAAGTAAAACCCAATACGGTATTAGATTTAAAATTAGATTTTCCTATTAAAGATTATGCAGGTAAAACAGAATTTGCTGAGTATCCTTTTTTAAATGAAAACGAAAAAAATGGCCTTTTTAATATTATTGATGCCATTAATTATGCAGCAACAGATAATAATATTAAAGGAATTTCTATCGAAAATAATTTTATTAATGCTGGTATATCTCAAACAAAAGCGCTTCGGGATGCTTTATTAAAGTTTAAAACGTCAGGGAAATTTATAACTGCTTACGCCGATATTTACACACAGAAAGATTATTATTTAAGCTCGGTTGCAGATACTGTTTATATAAACCCTGTTGGAGCTATGGAGTTTAAGGGTTTGTATTCTCAGCGTTTATACTATAAAGATTTTCAAGAAAAATCGGGTTTAAAAATGGAAGTTGTTCGTTTTGGTAAGTATAAAAGTGCTGTAGAGCCTTATTTAGCAAACAAAATGAGTGCAAATAATAGAGAACAAATAACGGTGTATTTAAATTCTATTTGGAGCGAGATAAAAAAAGAAATATCAGACAGTAGAGGTGTTACTGTTACTAGACTTAATACTATTGCAGATAGCCTTTTAGCTAGAAATGCGAAATTAGCTAAAGCAGCTAATTTGGTAGATCGTGTTGCTTACTACGATGAGTATATTGGCGATTTAAAGCAAGCTATAAATGTTGAAGACAAAAAGAAACTTGAGCGTATTACCATTAAAAAGTATGCTAAATATGTTGCGCCTAAAGTTAGAAAAGGAAATTATAAAAATAAGATTGCTGTTATTTATGCAGAAGGTGAAATAATTTATGGTGAAGGCGATTTAGGTTTTGTTGGGCAAGGCAGTATGAACAAATCTTTAAAGAAAGCTAGGGAAGACGATAAAATTAAAGCAGTTGTTTTAAGAATTAATTCTCCCGGAGGAAGTGCCTTAGCGAGTGAGCTAATTTGGAGAGAAATAGAACTTACTAAAAAAGTAAAACCTGTAATTGTGTCTATGGGTAATTTAGCTGCTTCTGGAGGATATTATATTGCTTGTAATGCCGATAGAATTTTTGCAGAACCCACAACTATTACGGGCAGTATTGGTGTTTTTGGCACATTGCCTAATGCAAAAGAACTGGCAGATAGTTGGGGAATAAATGCAGAACAGGTAGTAACAAATAAAAATGCAGTAACTTATAGCTTTTTTGAGCATTTAAATGATGAGCAACGTGCATTTATTAAAGAAGGAATTGTAGATATTTATGAATTGTTTACTGGTAGAGTGGCAGAAGGAAGAAATATGACACAAGATGATGTGAAGACTATTGCTCAAGGTCGAGTGTGGACAGGAAGTGATGCTTTAAAGAATGGGTTGGTAGATGAGTTAGGTGGATTAGATTTAGCTTTACAATATGCTGCACAACAAGTAGAAATGGATAGTTATAAAATTCAAGAATTCCCAGTGTTTGAAAAAAACTTAGATAAAATGCTAGAAGATTTTGGTTTGGTTAAAACAAAAGAGTCTATTTTAATAGAAGAGCTAGGAGAAGAAAATTATAAAATATTGAAAGAAATAAAGGCTATGTCGAAACGTAAAGGTGTGCAACTATTATTTCCTTTTGATGTAGAAATTAAATAAAACTATTTTAATAGTTTTTAAAATAAAAACAGATGCATTTTTGCATCTGTTTTACTTTTGTAAATTTAGTTAGTTTGATAACCATCTCCAAGTTGTAGGCTTAGTATAAAGCCATGTGTATTACCTAAAGGAGAATTTTTATTAGCTATATTGTAGTTATAAATAGCCCGAATATTATTAAATAAATAAAATCCTGCTAAAAAGTTTATAGAATTACTTGTTCTATAACCTGTTCCTATTTCAAATTTGTTTTTAAAACTAACAGCAACGTTAATGTCTGCTTGTAACGGGGAGCCTTCTTCATGTTTTAATAAGAGATTAGGTTTTATCATTAAATCGCGAAAACGGTTACTGTAAATACGATAGCCTAAATATCCATAAAAAGGACTTTTTAAAATCAATCTATCGTTTGATGCTAAGGCGTCTCCTATAACATTTGGAGTAGAAAACCCGACATAAAAAGAAGCATGGTTAAATAAAAAGCTTAAACCCACTGTTGGTATAGATGTGTTTATATCTTGAGCAAACTTTGGATCGGTTATAATACCCAATTCTGTTAAGTTGTTTTGGTATTGCTGCAAACCTGCAGTAATGCCAAAAGATAGAACACCAGCATCGTAGAGTTGCCAGTAAGGCCTGTTACTTTTAAAATCGAAAAATATTTTATAAGAATAGGCTGCAAAAAAAGAAGTGGATGTAGTAACTCCTATTTCGTCTCGAATTATACCAGCACCAAGCCCCATTTTATTGTTACTTAATGCCCCGTGCCCGCTAAAAGAAAAACTTCTAGGGCTACCTTCAAATTGATTAAAAAAGCCAGCGTTGCTCATAGAAAACTCTGTGTTTCTAGTTAAACCAGCATAAGCAGAGTTTATTAAAAATGGATTGTAGTTATACTCTGAAAACATAGGGGTTTGTTGTGCATTTAAGCAAATTGTAAACCCAATTAATATAGCTAAAGCTATTATTTTTTTTGTAATATTCATTTGTTAGGGTTTATCTTTTTATAACAACGAAACCTTTTAGTTTGTCAAAATTATGAGCGCCATTAATGGTAAATTGAAAGAAGTATGTACCTTCTGGTAATACACCAGCTCCCATTTTTGTTTTTTTATTGGCTATACCTTTAAATACATTTGTTGTATTGTTGTAGCCTTGTGTTTGGAAAACCATATCTCCCCAGCGGTTATAAATTGTAACCATATTATCTGGGTGATTTTCCATGCCATCAATTGTCCAAAAGTCGTTAATACCATCTCCATCAGGAGAAAAACCGTATTTAACATCGTTTTTAGGAGGGGATAAGGTCGTAAATATTTTTTCTGAACAAGAATTAGCATCTCCAACACTGTTGTATGGTGTAATGTTTATATAATACGTTGTGCCCAGTTCTAGGGCTTCATTTAAACTGTAAGAGGTTGTAAAACCAACATCTATATTGTTTAAAACATCGGTTCCTTTTGGTGTGGTTCCTAAAGATATTTTATAGCCATCTGCATTTAAAACGGTTTCCCAGGTAATATCTGTACTAGCATCTATGTCAATGGCATTATGATTAGGATAAATAAGAGTGGTGCAATTTGGAGCGGTAGGTAAGGTTTCAGTTGTAAAAGATTCTTCATAGCATCCTATAGCATCACCTATATTGTTATAAGGTATAATGGTTACAAAAATGGTAGTGGTTTCTGGTAAATTATTAGAAAAATTATAAGATGTGATATTTCCAATATCTTCATTATTTAAAATATTGTTAGCGCCAGTATTTGTTCCAACAGATAATTTGTAACCTGTGGCATCTGTAGCGATGTTCCAACTTAAATTTGTGGTTATATCTACATTTGTAGCATTATTTATGGGCGATGATAAAGTTGTGCAATTTGGAGCGGTAGGTAAGGTTTCAGTTGTAAAAGATTCTTCATGGCATCCTATAGCATCACCTATGTTGTTATAAGGAGTTATGGTTACAAAAATAGTGGTGGTTTCGGGTAAATCATCAACTAAATCATAAGATGTAATATTACCAACATCTTCATTATTTAAAATATTATTAGCACCAGCGTTTGTTCCAATAGATAGTTTGTAACCAGTGGCTCTATTAACAGAAGTCCAACTTAAGTTTGTTTCTATAGAAACATCTGTAGCATTATTAAGAGGATTGATAAGGTTTGTACATGTTGGAGGATCGGAATTAGCAAAATCGCCAGTTTCAAAATTTTCTTGATTACAGCCTATAGCATCACCAGAGGTGTTAAGAGGAATTAGAGTTACACTAACTGTTTCATTTTGATCGAAATGATTTGGGAAACTATAAGTGTTTCCGTTAGATATAATTAAATCTGTCACATTATTTGCTGTGCTATTACTAGCATTAACTGTTAATTTATAAGAGTTAGCTTCTGCAATGGTTGTCCACTCAATATTAGTGTCTATAGCAACATTTGTAGCTCCATCTCTAGGAAATATTAAATTGGTACACGAAGGTAGTGGCTTAATAGTAAAGCTTTCTGACGTGCAATTTATTGCGTCTCCAGATTCGTTATAAGGTGTAATACTAACAGTTACTGTTTCTCCTGGCTCGAAATTATTTGCAAAATTATAGGTTGTAGCTGTTGTATTAAATTCGGTTATATTATTTGCTGTACTTTCACTACCAGTAACCGTAAGCTTGTAACCTGTTGCATCTGTAACTGTATTCCATGTTATATCTGAGTTAATTTCCATATTTACTGCACCAGCTATAGGGTTGCTTAAAGTTGTACAGGTTGGAATAGGTTTTATTGTAAAACTCTCAGAAGTGCATCCTATGGCATCACCAATACCATTATAAGGTGTAATGGTAACAGTAACGGTTTCACCTTGTTCAAAATTGTTAGCAAACGTGTATGTTGTACTAGTAGTAACATTAAAATTGGTTATGTTATTAGCTGTGCTGCTACTGGCATTAACTGTTAGTTTATAGCCACTAGTATTGGCGGTAGGAGTCCATTCTAGTTCTGTGTTATTTGCTACGTTAGTAGTAGCATTTAAAGGACTAATTAAAGAGGTGCATAAAGGAACACCGTTTGTGGTAAAGCTTTCTTCTGTGCAACCTAAGGCATCTCCATTGGCATTATAAGGAGTAACGGTTACATAAATAACAGTGCTTTCGGGTAAGTTAGAAGTTAGGTTGTGAGTTGTAACGTTTCCAACATCGCCTGAAAAAACTTCAGTACCTCCGCTAGTTGTCCCTACTATAAGCTTATAGCCTGTAGCGGTTGTAGTGCTTGTCCATGCTATGCTTGTACTAGGATCAACTTCTGTGGCGTTATTAAGAGGTGTAGATAACGTTGTGCATGGTGGCGTAGTACTTAGGTCTTCGGTTGTAAAGGTTTCTTCTATACAGCCCATTGCATCACCTTCATCATTATATGGAATAATAGTAACGTAGTGTAATCTTGCTTCTTGTAAATCGTTTGGAATGTCGTAAGTTGTAAAATTACCTACATCAATATTGTTAACAACTTCGATACCGCCAGATGTTATACCAACAATAACTAAGTAGCCAGTGGCATTGGATATGGCGTTCCAACTTAATTGAGTGTTAATAGCAACATCTGTAGCTTGGTTTAAAGGCGAAGTTAAACTGGTACATGTTGGAGGGACAGGGATTATTTCTGTATGGAAATTTTCTTGTGAGCATCCAGAAGCATCACCTTCACTATTATAAGGTGTTATAGTAACAAATATATCGCTGTCTTCTGGTAGATTTGTTGGGAAATTGTACGTAATAACGTTGCCAACATCTTCATTGTTGAGTATATCATTAGAGCCACTAGAAGTACCAACAGTTAATTTATATCCATCTGCGTTGGATATAGGTGTCCAACTTAAATTTGTAGTTACAGCTACATCTGTATCGCTATTTAATGGCTCGGTTAGACTTGTACATTCTGGTATTGTTGCAGGATTACTAGAAATTGTAAAACTTTCTTCTATACATGGTCCTAGAGCATCACCTTCATCGTTAAAAGGAATTATAGTAACGTAAATAATAGCTCCTATATTAAAATCTGAAGCAAATTCATAAGAGGTTTCGTTTATAATAGTGGTATTGTTTACAATATCATTTCCTGCAGGGCTTGTACCAACGGTTAAGCGATATCCTTGAGCAAAAAGAGCAGCATTCCAATTAATATTTGTATTAACAGGGACATTGGTGTCTCCATTTAAAGGAGAGGCCAATTGTGTACATTCTGGAATAGGACAATCGCGAACGTCTTGGTCAAATATCCAACCATAGGTGTCTATTATAGCTTGTCTTTCTTCTTGAGCATCGCAATACGGTAACCCTTGAGCGCCAAGAGTAATACTATTAATTAGTGTTTGCTCAGACCAAGCAATTAATGTATTGTCATAGTTTTCTCTTGTAAGTGCAGTATTATCTAGCATATCGTTCATGTTAGTTACATGGCTAACATCCCAATCGCCTAAGTATTGATTAAGCGCTGTTGCATTAAAAAAAGTAGAGCGCATGCTTACATCTCCCAAATTCCATAAGTTCATAGTTTGGTTATAGGTAGATGCTTCTCTAAACATATAATCCATATTATTTACTCCCAATACCCGCCAGTTATTAAGGTTTTGGTTGAAGCTAGTTGCGTTACTAAACATTTCTTCCATGGTAGTTACACCTCTTACATTCCAAGCGCTAATATCTCCATTAAATGTGGTTGCGCCTTTAAACATATCTTCTGTGGTAGTAACAGAAGCTACGTTCCAAGAATTCATATTTTGGTTATAAGTTATGGCATCGTTAAACATGGCTTCTAGAGTGGTTACAAAAGAAACATTCCAAGAATCAATATTCTGATTAAAAGTTGCAGCTTCTCTAAACATGGCTTTCATGGTTAATGCTTCGCCTGTGTTCCAGTTAGAAAGGGGTTCATTAAATAGTAAAGCACCTTTAAACATAGCCTCGAAATTAGTTACTACTGCGGTGTTCCAAGAGTTTAAAGGTTGGTTAAAACTAATAGCGTCTTCAAACATAGACTCCATAAGGGTTACCGAGCTAACATTCCATATGTTTATAGGCTGATTAAAAAGAGATGCATCTTCAAACATTTCGGTCATATTTGCTACTGCACTTACATCCCAATTATCTAAAGGCTGATTAAATACTGAAGCATTACGAAAAGTAGCTCTCATATTTACAACAGAGTTAACATCCCAGGTATTTAGCGGTTGGTTAAAAGCTATAGCGTTGCTAAACATATAAGACATATTTATAACGTTTGTAACTTGCCATTTACTAATGTCTTGGTTAAAACTTTGTGCACCACTAAACATACTTGCCATGTTGGTTACAGCTAATACATCCCAATCTTCTAATGGTTGATTAAATGCATCGGCATTACTAAACATAGACGATGTGGTTGTTACAGATGATACATCCCAAGTGTTTAAAGGTTGATTAAATACACCTGCATTACTAAACATACTACTCATGTCTGTTACTTTGCTAACATCCCAAACACCAATATCTTGATTAAAAACCATAGTATTTTGAAACATTTCTGACATGTCCAAAACTTGGCTTACATCCCATTTATTAAGGGGTTGGTTAAAAGCATTAGTGTTAGCAAACATTTGATTCATGTCTACAACCTTACTAACATCCCAATCATTTAAGGGGTCGTTAAATACACTTGCGCCATTAAACATTCTAGAGGTATTTGTAACACTAGTAGTAGTCCAGTTTCCTATGGGTTGGTTAAATTCTTTACAACTAAAAAACATACCAGACATGTTCTCGACATTGCTTACATTCCATAGATTTAATGGTTGATTAAAACTTCGAGCACCAATTAAAAAGTAGCTCATATTGGTAACATTGCTAACATCCCAATCATTAATATTTCCATTAAATAAATTACAGCCAGCAAACATGTTACTCATATTTGTTACATTAGATAAGTTGGGGGTATCTGTAGCTTTGTACTCCATATTTTCGCAGTAGTAAAAGCCAAGATTCATAGATTGCCAAACTTGTGTTCCCCATTGGTCAATAGAAAGTAGTTTAATAGCATCTGTATTCGAGTAGTAGTGTTGTGGCGCAGGAAAATCTCCTATTATAGATACGGTGTAAATACCTGGTGTTAAGTATGTGTGTGTTATATCATTGCTTACATGGTTATCGTATTGGCCATCTCCCCAATCTATAGAGTAATCGTAAACTAGGTAATCTGGATAGCCTGTATTTGCTTCTATTTTTAATTGATTTGCTGCAGTAGTGCCATTTTTTAAAATACGCGTATCATAAGTCAATTTAAAAGCATCAGGACTATTAACCCAACTTTCTACTACAGTAAAACTTATCTCTTGGCATCCTGTTGCTGGGCCTTCGTTGTTGTAAGGTACAACGGTAGCAAAAACCATATCGTTTGCCATAAACTCATTTGTAAAACTTACTCCAACTACATTACCTACATCATAGTTGTTCGCAGGGTTGCCATTTATTGTTACATAATTCCTTATGCCATTACGTTCAAACTCTATAGTTACTCGGTAGCCTGTTGCATTTGGAGCAGGGTTCCATCTAATGTCACTGTTAGCAGGTGTTTCTGTATCGCTAGCATGTGGCATGGTTATCTCTGTACATAAAACATAAGAGCAGTTAACAGCATCTCCAGTTATTGTCCATCCATGGTTATCTATTAAATTTTGTCTTTGGCTTAATGCATCGCAATATTGTAAATTTGTTGCGCCTAAATTAATACCAGTTTTTACGGTTAAACCAGACCATGCTATTAAGGTATTATCGTAGTTTTCTTGAGATATGTTAGAGTTAGATAGCATGTTTGTCATGTTAGATACGTTTGATATATCCCAAACCCCTAAATTTTGATTAAAAGCACTAGCATTGCTAAAAGCATTGCTCATATTGCTTATTTTGCTAATATTCCAATTGTTTATCGATTGATTGTATATGGTATTATTTGCAAAAATGGAAGAAATATTAGTTAGACTACTTGTATCCCAACTATTTAAAGTCTGATTAAAACCATCATTTTGTCTAAACATTTGAGACATATTAGTTACGTTACTTACATCCCAATTGTTTAGAGGTTGGTTAAAGGCATCAGTATTATTAAACATTTGATACATATTGATAACAGCAGAAACATCCCAATCATTTAAATTTTGATTAAAAACCTGATTGTTTGAAAACATGGATGACATGTTGGTAACAGCAGAAACATTCCAACTGTTTATAGGTTGATTAAAAACGGATTGATTATAGGTAGAATGAGATCCAAACATGGATGACATGTTGGTAACAGCAGAAACATTCCAACTATTTATAGGTTGATTAAATGCCTGTGCAGATTCAAACATTCCAGACATATTGGTAACATTTGCTACATCCCATTTATTAAGTGGCTGGTTAAAGTTTGGAGTGCTTGTAAACATTTGCGACATATTGGTTACTTTAGATACATCCCAATCATTCATAGGGTAGTTAATAGCACACTCGTCAAACATACGCTGCATATTTGTAACATTTCCAACTTTCCATTTACTTAAGTCTTGATTAAAGTCGTTGGTTCTAAAAAACATTAAACTCATATCGGTTACTTGGCTAACATTCCAGTTGTTAAGTGGTTGGTTAAACCTTCTGCAGGCAATAAACATTCCAGACATGTCGGTAACTTTGCCAACGTTCCAGTTATTAATATTTTGATTAAAATTTACACAAGCATATAGCATATCTTTCATATTGGTAACAGAAGCGGTGTTCCAATTATCTAGAGGCTGATTAAAAGCAGTGTTTTTAAATGTTTCGGACATGTCGGTAACAGAGTTTGTTGTCCAATTATCTACAGGGCGATTAAAAATATTACAGTTAGAAAATATTCCAGAAATATCAGTAATTGTTGAAACGTCCCAATCGTTAACTATTCCTGTAAAAGAAGTAGCGTCTCTAAACATATTTTTTAAAGAAGTGGCTTGACTTAAATCAGGAGAATCAATAGCATCAAAATTTAAATTAGTACAACCATAAAAAGCATTTTCCATGCTTTGCCATTGTATATTTCCCCAAGAAAGAATTTCTATTATTTTTTCGACATCACCAGAATTGTTAAAATAAATTGAAGGAAAATCTCCTGAAATTTCTATAGTATACGTGCCACTAGACGCATAAGTATGTGTAATATCTCCTGTAACATTAGAGTCTGTATTTCCATCTCCCCAATTAATATTATAGTTATAAGTTGTATATGCTGGGTTTGTAGGTATTCTAACCGCATTGTTTGCAGAAGATCCAGTACTAATATTAGATGTTTTCCATGTAGAAATAAATTCTGTCTGAGAAAACAGAGAAATACTTGAAAATAAAAAGAGTAGGCCTAATATATATTTCATGTGTCGGGAGTGTTTATAGCTATAATTAGGTGGCTAAAATAATGTTAAAATTTTACTTTACAATTTAAAGCAGTTATTTTCAAATAGTTTGTCTCTTTTAATCGACGTTACTCATTCAAAAGAACATTTCACTCATTATTGGTTTTATAAAAGGCAGCTTGACTATAGTTTTATACAGAACTTAAAAATCAACTATTATGAAACTATTTTTTAAAACCTTTTTTGTATTGATATCGATGCAAATGTTTTCTCAAGAAAAATTAATAACAGGAGTTATAACATCTTCTGCCGATGGTATGCCTATAGCAGGTGCATCTATAATTGTAAAAGGCCAAACTAAGGGTGCTGTTACTAATTTTGATGGTAAGTACAAGATTAAAGTAAAAGAGAAAGATGTATTGGTTTTTTCTTTTTTAGGCTATACAAGTAAGCAGGTAACAGTAGGGGCTATAAATGTTATAAATGTTGTTTTAAATGAGGATTTATCTGCCCTAGAAGAAGTGGTTGTTATTGGTTATTGCACACAAAACAAATCGTATAGCAAACCATCTGCAGCGCAAATAAAGCGAAAAACACAAAGGGCTTATCATAGTCAATTGGCAAGCAAAATTAAGTCAGAATCTACTGTAAAAACGCTTCAAGGAAAAGTAGCAGGTTTAAATGTTGTAAAGAGCAAGGGTATTTCTAACGCTAATTCTAAAATATTAATACGAGGGTATAATTCTTTAAAAGGTAAAAATAAACCACTATATGTTGTAGATGGTGTACCATACAATTCAGATCCGCAATTAAATGTCAATAATATTAAATCTATAGATATTTTAAAAGACAATGCTAGTACTGCAATTTATGGTAATAGAGGTGTTAATGGTGTTATACTTATTTCTACTAAAAAGGGAAAAAGTAATTTAGAAAATGAGCCATTATACATTGTTGATGGGGCTCCTATTAAAAAAGAAAATAATTACATTATTAAAAATTTACCAGAATCGGATGTCGATTCTAGAAATAGTTATAACAAAGGAGAGGCCAAGAAAAAATTTGGTAAAATAGCTAAAAACGGATGTGTAGTTATAACAACGCATCAAGGGAATTTTAGAATTAAAAATAATGAAAGTTATGCTGTAATAGACGAAAATAACTTTGAGAGAACAACATTATCGCCATTATCTACCTTTTCTATAGATGTTGATAAGGCTTCGTATAGTAATGTAAGACGCATGATAAATAGCGGAGTAGCAGTAAATCCTGATGCAGTGAAAACAGAAGAGATGATAAATTATTTCGATTATAAATATCCGCAGCCAACGGGTAAACACCCATTTTCTATTCATACAGAGGTTGCAAAAACACCATGGAATTTAGATACTAAAATTGTTAAAATAGGCTTACAAGGTAAAACTTATAACAATGAAGCCTTGCCAGCATCTAACTTAACGTTTTTAATAGATGTTTCTGGTTCTATGAGCTCTCAAAACAAATTACCTCTTTTAAAACAAGCTTTTAAACTTTTAGTTAATCAATTACGAGAAAAAGATAAAGTATCTATTGTTGTTTATGCAGGTGCTGCAGGAGTTGTTTTAAAACCAACATCTGGCAAGCATAAAGAGGAAATTATAAAAGCTTTAGATTATTTAAATTCTGGCGGGTCTACTGCTGGCGGACAAGGAATTAAACTGGCTTATAAATTGGCAGAAAAACACTTTGTAAAAGGAGGAAATAATAGAGTGATTTTAGCAACCGATGGCGATTTTAACGTTGGTGCTTCTAGCGATAAGGCTATGAGCAAGCTTATTGAAGAAAAAAGAAAAAGTGGCGTATTTTTATCTGTTTTAGGTTTTGGATATGGAAATTACAAAGACTCTAAATTAGAAACTCTTGCCGATAAAGGTAATGGTAACCATGCATTTATAGACAATATGCAAGAAGCCCAAAAGGTTTTTGGTAAAGAGTTTGGAGGCACTTTGTTTACTATAGCTAAAGATGTAAAAATACAAGTGGAATTTAACCCAACAAAAGTACAAGCTTATAGGTTAATTGGTTACGAAAATAGAATACTTGAAGACGAAGATTTTATAGATGATACTAAAGATGCTGGCGAATTAGGAAGCGGGCACACCGTTACAGCTTTATACGAAGTAATTCCGGTAGGTATTAAGAGTAATTATTTAAAAAAAGTTTCTAGTTTAAAATACACAAAGTCAGAACGTATTTCTAATTATACAGACGAATTGTTTACTGTTAAGTTTAGATATAAGCATCCAGATGAGAATAAAAGCATAGAAATGATACATGTGCAAAAAGACGAAATTAATGAAGCTTCTCAAGATTTAAAATTTGCAGCTGCAGTAGCACTATTTGGTATGCAATTGCGTCAATCTAAATACACAAATAATACTACGGTTAATAAAGTGGTACAGTTAGCAACTTCTGGTAAAGGAGACGATACAGATGGCTACAGATCTGAATTTAAAAGATTAGTATTGTCTTATCAAAACCTTTAAAAAGTTTAAACTATTAGAGTGTTTATAATTGCTTTTTATAAACACTTTAGTAGTTTCATAAATACCTAATATTGGTTATTTTATAAGTATTTCGATTTTGTTAAATTTGAGAGAACAAAAAAACAAAATAATTATGCAGAAAATTACAATTTTAAGTTTTTTTATTTTAACAATGGCTTTACAAGCTCAAGATAGAATATACTCTTCTATAAATGGTTATAATAATGGCGGTTCCTGGGAGTATAATTCTGGTAGTAATTATGAATACGATGGTAACGGTAATTTAATTAGCCAAACTGAGTTAGTTTGGAATTCGGTGTCTAGTACTTGGGAAAACAACTATAAGTACAATTATACCTATAATGGAAATAATAAAGTAACCTTAGAGGTATACCAACAATGGAACTCTACAACAAACCAGTTCGAAGATTATTATAGATCTACTCATAGTTATAATGGAGCAGGTTTAAACACATTAATAATAGACGAAACTAAAGAAGGAGCTTCTTGGAATTTTGATTACAAAATTGAATTTACTTATGCAGGAGGAAAAGTTGATGAATCTATTAGTTATACACACAATGGAACAGATTGGGATATAGATAGTAGGTCGGAGATAGCATACGGTACTAATGGAAGAGTAGACGTTATTAATATTTACTATCCTAATGGTGCTAATTGGGATTTAACTTACAGAGATTTATATACATATGATGCTAATGATATGGTGTCTAATCAAACTTACCAAGAATGGAATACTAATACAAACACATGGGATGAAAGCGAAAAAACAGAGTACATTGTTGCTGCTAATGGTAATAGAACGAAGGAAACATCTACATATGATGGAGATACTTATGTAAAAGATTTTACTTTTGATTCTGGAGCTTTAATGTCTAGTTTTATGCACCCTTTTAAAGATAAAACAGGTTTGGAATACATAACGGAAGATTTTCCATACTATAATAAAGTATTAGAAGAAGTTGAAAATGGAATTTATAAAACAACTTATAATTATAGTAACCCAATAGTATTATCTGTTAAAGAAGCAAAAATAGTAGAAAATAAAATTACTGTATTTCCTAACCCTACACGTGGAGATATTAATATAGAAAGTTTAAGTAATAAAATTAGCAACGTAGCTATTTATAATGCTATAGGAAGTAAAGTATATTCTACAAATGACACTAATTTTAGTATAGATTTTCTAAAAATAGGCGTTTACTTTTTGCACCTAACAACTAGTAACGGAGTAAAAACAACAAAACAAATTATTAAAAAATAAAAAGTTTTAAACTGTTTTTTTAAAGAAAAGAGCGATTAAATTAATTAATCGCTCTTTTTATTACATTTTATGCGTTTTTTTTATAACTACACCTGTAAAATACCTAAGTTAAAAGGTTTTTCAATAGGAGCATGGTTTGCAGCTTCTATACCCATAGAAATCCATTTTCTAGTATCTAAAGGATCTATAATGGCATCAGTCCAAATTCTAGCAGCAGCATAGTATGGCGATACTTGGTTGTCGTATTTATCTTTAATTTTATTATAAAGTTCAGTTTCTTTTTCAGGAGTAATTTCTTCTCCTTTTTTTAAAAGCGATGCTTTTTCAATTTGTAGTAATACTTTGGCAGCAGAGTTTCCACTCATTACAGCAAGTTCTGCACTAGGCCACGCAGCAATAAGTCTAGGATCGTATGCTTTTCCGCACATTGCATAATTACCAGCGCCATAACTATTACCTATAATAATAGTAAATTTTGGCACAACCGAGTTACTTACAGCATTAACCATTTTAGCACCATCTTTTATAATACCACCATGCTCGCTTTTACTACCAACCATAAAGCCTGTAACATCTTGTAAAAAAACTAGAGGTATTTTCTTTTGATTGCAATTAGCAATAAAACGCGTAGATTTATCTGCGCTATCATTATAAATAACACCGCCAAATTGCATTTCGCCTTTTTTTGTTTTTACTAACTTTCGTTGGTTAGCAACTATACCAACAGCCCAACCATTAATTCTAGCATAACCGGTAATAATAGTTTGCCCGTAACCCGCTTTGTATTCATCAAATTCAGAGTTGTCTACTAAGCGTTTAATAATTTCGTACATATCGTACTGGTCTGCTCTAGATTTTGGTAAAATTCCATAAATATCTTCAGGATTTTCTTTAGGTTTTTTAGCTTCAATCCTATTATATCCAGCTTTGTTGTAATCACCAATTTTATCAATAATATTTTTAATAGTATCTAAAGCATCAGCATCATCCTTAGATTTATAATCGGTAACACCAGAAATTTCGCAGTGTGTTGTTGCACCTCCAAGAGTTTCGTTATCAATAGTTTCTCCAATAGCAGCTTTTACTAGATAGCTGCCAGCAAGAAAAATACTTCCTGTTTTATCTACAATTAAAGCTTCGTCGCTCATAATAGGTAAGTAAGCCCCGCCAGCAACGCAACTACCCATAACAGCAGCAATTTGAGTAATACCCATACTGCTCATTATGGCATTATTTCTAAAAATACGCCCAAAATGTTCTTTATCAGGGAAAATTTCGTCTTGTAAAGGCAAATAAACCCCAGCAGAATCTACTAGGTATATAATTGGTAATTTGTTTTCTATGGCAATTTCTTGAGCTCTTAAGTTCTTTTTTCCAGTAATAGGAAACCAAGCACCTGCTTTAACGGTAGCGTCGTTGGCAACAACAATACACTGTTTACCTTTAACGTATCCCATTTTAACAACAACACCTCCAGATGGGCATCCGCCATGTTCTTTATACATGTCTTCTCCTGCAAAAGCAGCTATCTCAATGGCGTTAGATTTGGCATCTAATAAATAATCAATACGCTCATGCGCAGTCATTTTACCTTTGCTCTTATGTTTTTCAATTCTAGCTTTACCACCGCCAAGATGTACTTTGGCAAGTCTTTTTTTTAACTCTGATACTAATAGTTTATTATGATCTTCGTTTTTATTGAAGTTAAGATCCATTTATTATATAGTTTGTTGCTAATGTACAAAAGTTGTATTTCTTTTTTTAGTTTAAATATAAAATTTTAGATACTACATTAGTATATAGATTATTATTAGTAACATGGAAATATATTCCTTGGAATATAAATATATATGATTTATATTTGTAATGCATTAAATAAATGAAATTATGAAAAATATTATAGCTTTTGCAGGAAGCAACAGTAAGCGTTCAATTAATAAAGATTTAGCAATTTACGCATCAACTTTGGTAGAAGGTGCTGAGGTTAATGTGTTAGATTTAAACGATTTTAATTTACCTCTATATGGTATAGATTACGAAATAGCCAATGGTATTCCAGATCTTGCTCATAAGTTTTTAGAGCTTATAAAAGCGTCTAACGGTATTATTTTATCTCTAGCCGAGCATAATGGAGCTTACACTACAGTGTTTAAAAATCTTTTCGATTGGATGTCTAGAATAGATGGTAAACTATGGGGAGATATACCTATGCTTTTAATGGCAACATCGCCAGGTGCTAGAGGAGGAATTTCGGTTTTAGAAATGGCCAAAGCACGCTTTCCGTTTATGGGAGGTTATGTTGTCGCAGAGTTTTCGTTACCTTCTTTTGGAGATAATTTTTCTAAAGGAAAAATTGTTAACAACGAATTAAATGCAAAACTTGAAGAACAAGTAAAACTATTTAATCAGGCATTGTAATTTTTAATATAGTTAGACAGAAAGCAATTATAGAATGGGAGATATTTCAAAGGATATTAATTCTACATTTTTAAATAATAAAGTCAAGGCCTTGTTAAATATTATTTACACAGCAAACTGGATAAATAGTAAGCAAAATGCATACTTTAAACCTTATGGAATTTCGCCTCAACAATTTAATATTTTACGTATTCTAAGAGGAGCGGGCAAAGCTATAAAAGTACAAACCATTAAAGAGCGTATGGTAGAAAGAGCACCTAATGCCACAAGATTAATGGATAAATTACACGATAAACAATTAATTAAAAGGTTACCGTGTCCAGAAGATAGACGTGTAGTACATATAGAAATTACAGATAAAGGTTTAGCGTTGTTAACACAAATAGATAAAAATTATAAAAATGATTTGTTAGAAAAAATCTCTGAAGAAGAGGCTTTACAATTAAGTAATTTATTAGATAAAATTAGATAAATAAATAGTCGTTTTTTTTTTAAGAATAAGGTTTCTTAGCAAGAGTATAGTCTTTAGCAAAAAAATGAAAATAATTTAAAATATTAATAGAGATGAAAACTATAGTGCACAGAGCAAACACCAGAGGATTTGCCAATCATGGTTGGTTAAAGTCTTACCATACGTTTAGTTTTGCAGGGTATCAAAATAAAGAGCGTGTGAATTTTGGAATGTTACGCGTACTTAATGACGATGTTGTACAACCCAAAATGGGATTTGGCACACATCCGCACCAAAACATGGAGATTATTTCTATACCTTTAAAAGGCGCTTTGTCTCATAAAGATAGTATAGGTAATACACGCGCTATAGAGGTAGGCGAGGTTCAAGTTATGAGTGCAGGTACAGGGTTAACACATTCTGAATTTAACGATAGTGAAACCGAAGACGTTAATTTTTTGCAACTTTGGATTATCCCTGAAGAAAAAGGTGTTACCCCTAATTACGAGCAACGCAAATTTAACGATACAAACCAACTAAATAAATTAGAAACGGTTGTAGCTCCAAAAGATAAGTTAGAAGGTAATGCTCTGCCTATTAGCCAGCAAGCTTTTATATATCGTACAAATTTAGAAGCAGGGAAAAATATAGATGTAAAATTAAAAACAGATAAAAATGGGGTTTATGTTTTTGTTGTATCTGGAGTAATAAATATAGATAATAAAGTGCTTAATGCAAGAGATGCTATAGGTGTATATGATGTAAAAAACATTACTATAAATGCTTCAGAATATGCTAAACTTATTATAATTGAAGTACCCATGTCTTAAAACCAGAATTTCGGTTTTTAGAATAAATAAAAATCACACAAAATTTACAATATAACATCGATTAATAGCAAAAAGCATCCTTTTAAGGATGCTTTTTTATTAAAAAACACGATATTTGCCTTTACACTAACAACCAAATAATAAGATTATAGATTATGGCGATGAATAAAAATACAGTTTTAGCTTGGGCTACTTGGATAATGATTTTGATGGGGCTACTACTAATGGGATTAGGAGCTTTTAAATACGATGATGTAGCAGGCTGGGGCTTTGGCGCTGTAGGATTAGGCTTTTTTGCAGTGGCTTGGGTGTTTAACGCCTTAAAAGGACGTGTATAGTTTAATAATAATAATAAAATAAAGTAAGCGTTAAAATGAGCGACGATAAAAAAATAATATTTTCAATGTCTGGGTTAACCAAGACATTCGCTGGAGCAAATACTCCTGTTTTAAAAAATATACATTTAAGTTTCTTTTACGGAGCTAAAATTGGTATTCTGGGGCTTAATGGTTCTGGTAAATCTACCTTGTTAAAAATTATAGCAGGTGTAGATAAAAATTTTCAAGGCGATGTAACCTTTTTGCAAGATTACTCAGTAGGGTTTTTAGAGCAAGAACCACAGTTAGATCCAGAAAAAACAGTAATTGAAGTTGTAAAAGAAGGCGCTGCCGAAACAGTTGCTATTCTTGATGAGTATAATAAAATTAATGACCAATTTGGTTTAGAAGAAGTGTATTCTAATCCAGATAAAATGGAAAAATTAATGAATCGTCAGGCAGAGCTTCAAGATCAAATAGATGCTGCAAATGCATGGGAACTTGATACAAAGCTAGAAATTGCTATGGATGCATTACGAACTCCAGATGGTGATAAAAAAATAGGCGTGCTTTCTGGTGGAGAAAAAAGGCGTGTGGCTTTATGTCGTTTGCTATTAAAAGAACCAGATGTACTTCTATTAGATGAGCCTACCAACCACTTAGATGCAGAATCTGTACATTGGTTAGAGCACCATTTAGCACAATATAAAGGAACTGTAATTGCAGTAACACACGATAGATACTTTTTAGATAATGTTGCTGGTTGGATTTTAGAGTTAGATAGAGGCGAAGGTATACCTTGGAAAGGAAACTATTCGTCTTGGCTAGATCAAAAGTCTAAACGTATGGCTCAAGAAAGTAAATCTGCTTCTAAACGTCAAAAAACATTAGAGCGTGAGTTAGATTGGGTACGTCAAGGAGCTAAAGGGCGCCAAACAAAACAAAAGGCACGTTTAAAAAACTACGATAAGTTAATGAGTCAAGACCAAAAACAACTTGACGAAAAATTAGAGATATATATTCCTAATGGGCCACGTTTAGGTACAAATGTTATTGAAGCCACAGGTGTAAGCAAGGGTTATGATGATAAGTTACTTTATGATGACTTAAACTTTAACTTACCACAAGCAGGAATAGTTGGTGTTATTGGGCCTAATGGGGCTGGTAAAACTACTATTTTTAGAATGATAATGGGAGAAGAAACACCAGATAAAGGAGAGTTTACTGTAGGCGAAACTGCTAAAATTGCTTATGTAGACCAAAGCCATACTAATATAGATCCAGAAAAAACAATTTGGCAAAACTTTAGTGACGAGCAAGAATTGGTTTTAATGGGAGGAAAAGAAGTAAATTCTAGAGCTTATTTAAGTCGATTTAATTTCTCTGGAGGCGAGCAAAATAAAAAAGTAAAACTTCTTTCTGGTGGAGAGCGTAACCGTTTGCACTTAGCTATGACTTTAAAAGAAGAAGGTAACGTATTACTTTTAGATGAGCCTACTAATGATCTTGATGTAAATACATTAAGAGCTTTAGAAGAAGGTTTAGAAAACTTTGCTGGTTGTGCTGTTGTAATATCTCACGATAGATGGTTTTTAGATAGAATATGTACTCATATTTTAGCATTCGAGGGCGATTCTCAAGTATACTTTTTCGAGGGTAGTTTTAGTGAATACGAAGAAAATAAGAAAAAACGTTTAGGTGGAGATTTAATGCCAAAACGTATTAAGTACAAAAAGCTTGTTAGATAGTATATTTAATTATTACACATAAAAAAAGCCTGCTATTGCAGGCTTTTTTTATAATATATCTTAACCGAGATATATTGGTATTAAGGTTGTAAAAATTATTTAATTAAAACCTTTTTAGAAACTTCTCCATTTTCGGTATTCATTTTAATAATGTATGTTCCTGCTTGTAATTGTGTGGTCTTGTATTCTAGGTTAGTATTGTTTTCTTTAGTTTTAAAGTTATAAATTTCTTGGCCAACAAGGTTGTAAAGTTCTACAGATTTTATAGTTTTTAAGTTAGGGTTGTGTACTACAATACTCTTATTCTCATTGTTGTAGTGTACACTAAAAACTGTATTTTCTGTAAGCTCTGTTCCTAAAGTTTTTTGTTGTGCAAAGGTAATTTCAAAACGATCGGAATATGTACCTTGATTTAAATAAACTTCGTAATTGCTTTCTTTTAAATTATGATATACATCTAGTTGTTTATCATGTATATAAATATTTTTATCAGAAGAAATATTAATTAATTCGTCAATTTTTATAGTCGATGTTCCGTTTTTACTCGTTTTTATTCCTAATGGTAAAATTTGTTCATCATTTATATTGTTTACTGCCTGAATAATAAGTTTAGCATCATTTAAAAGCCAATACATATCTTCATTATTATTTTCTATTAAAGAAGCTTCGTAACCAACATCATATCCTTTTGATGCCTTACTGTCTACACCAACTAATAATTCTCTGTGATATCCGTTGGGAGAATCTAACATTAACCTTATTTTTTGTCTGTTGTCAACATCTTTAGCCTCTGTTGTTGCTTTTCGTTTTGAGTTCGATTTTAAGAAAAGAGATCCTGTATTTGTACCTGTAACAATTTCTTTTTGAAAAGCACGCTGAGTATTTTTAAATACGACATCTCCACCTACAATAGGATTAGAAAAACTAGGGTTGTTCGTTGTTAAATTAGTGTCTTGAATAGCCGATACAAAGAAGCCTTGACCTACAGGAATGTACCTTTCAGGAACTTTTGTACCTACAGCATTCGATGCATTAATTCTTGTATCGTTAGATATTGCTCTAGCTCCTCCCATTAGTGTGTATGTTGCATACCCGCCTTCGTAAGCTCCTAAACTATGAGTATTATTTGCAAAATGATCCCAGAAATATAAAGCACCATTTATAATATTACCATTAGTATTTCTTCCGTCTACTTCTAAATTACTAATGTTATCTTTAATAAATTCATCAGCATCCATTGCAGAAGGGTAAGGGTTGCCAATTAAATATTCGTTTCCAGCATTTACTTCTAATGTAAAATCACCATTATTTGGTTGCCCTTGAAACACATAATTTTGATTAGCTGTAGGTGTTCCTGGTCCTTTCATGGTAAAACCTTCTCCAATTTTTAAAGATCCAGTACTTCTTACATGTTGCCATTCAGAATATTGGTTACCTGTTCTATTTGTGTATTTCCAAATCCAATAATCTGCTAAACTAACAGGAGATGCTGTACCATTATATCCTGAAGAACTAAAACTAACATTAGAGAAAACATCTGGTAACGTATAGTCTGAGTTACTATTTGGAGCAACAGGCGAACACCAATAGTTATATAAGTAAGTGTTAGATGTGCCTTGTTGATCTCTTTCTAAAGTACCAGTACTACTAGAATCGAAATCACTTCTATCGGTTTGTATAAGTTGAGATTCTCCTTCTAAATCTATTACACCGTCAAGTTTTAAATAATGTGTAACAGTAAGACCAATACCAGTGTTGGCAGAGGTACTTCCATTTACTTGAAGGGTTCCGCTGTTAATTATTAATCCTTGAACCCATGCTTCTCTAGATCTTACATCGGTTGCATTGGCCCCTAAATACACATCGTGATTAACTTCAATAATATTCCAATCTATTGGAGATCCATCTACTATCGATAAGGCGTTAGGCAATGTTTGTACTGTATGGTTTTCCCAAGTAGCATCTGCATCCCAAGATCCATTAGCTTGACTAACGTAAGGAAGCGGAGCTGTTTGCCTATCTACTGTATTAAGGTTTCTTAATGCACCTTGGTTATTGTTTCCAGACATATCATCTGTATTAGTATATGTATAAACAGACATTGGGTAATATCCTGCTAAATTAGACCAAGGAATTGGGCTTATTTCGTTTTTTGTTATGGTTGTAGGTATAACATCTCCAGCTTCAAGAGCTAAAGAAACGTCGTTAGAAATTTCTTGATTCATAATATATCGCAGCTGGTTTACTGTAAGTGCAGTCTCCCATATTCTTACCTCGTCAATATTTCCTGCAAAATACGATGTTGTATTAGGATCGAAACCATCGGCTGCAGCAATTAAGAATTTTTGAGTGGTAGGAGTGGGAGCAGGTAATGATGAAGCAGATGTATCTGCAACACCATCAATATATAATGTTGCGTTTCCGTTATCATAAATTACAGCTACTTGATGCCATTCTTCTTCTGGAATTGCCACAGACGATATTAATTCTGGAACACCTCCATTTATATTAAATTCTAACCTACCAAGAAGGTTTATTTTAAAATCGTAACCTTCTGTATTAGTAAAGTTTCTTTTAGAAAGTATAGAAGCGTTTGTAGTACCTAAATCTCTTTTTATCCAGGCAGATAAAGTAAACTCAGTAGGGTTTAAGTCTAAATTATCATCTACATCAATATAATCAGCAGTACCATCAAAATAAACAGAGCGTTCTACTATAACCTGCGGTGCATATCCAAATGTTATATATTTAGTTGCATTAAAATCATATTCTGCTTCTAAATTTCCATTACCGTCTGGTGTTAATATTCTATAATCTGCAGTAGGATCAAAAACCCCATTATCAGATATAAACATGTAGTAATTACCAGGAGGTGTAATGTTTCTAATGGCATTTTGTGGTATTCTTACTTTACAAGACGGAATATCACCTCCATTTTCTACAACTTTCCAAACACGCTGCATTGCTATAAAAGATACCGGAGTACTTAATGCAGGAGAAATACCAGAACTCATATCTACGCTTATTGCAGTGGCAGCAAGGTTTATATCGGCTCCATTGTTTCCCCAAGTTAAATATTCTCTATTGTTAAAAGTGGTTGTGTTTGTTGAAATGTTGTCGTTGTTAGTATCGTAAATATCTGACAAACCTATTGATAAAAAACCACTAGTTAATGTTGGGCCATAAGCATCTGTACCATCTGAAGCTACATTTTGACTTTTTGATTGTTTTTGGTTTAAAATTGATGCATCATCTCTACCAATACCAGCAATGTCGTAATTATATCCTGAATTTGCACTTGTATCCCAGATAACAGTTCCTTGAGAATCAATATAATCTACATCGTTAACTCTATAATCTGTTAGTGCAGTTCCTGGCGCTTGTAGAGTAATGCCATATTTAACACCTAAATAACTTTGTATTTTTTGTTGATTTAAGGCAGAATTAGGAGATGAATACGAAATAACTTCGCCTAACATACCATTTAATTGTGATGATGTTCTACCAGCCAATCCGCTTCGACCAGTACCTAATAAAAAAGATAAATTGTTAAACTCGTAATAATTTAAAGGAGTACCAGTTCCAGAGGTTCCTGTTGTTCCTGTGGTGTTATCAACTTTTTTACCGTTTTTATATATTTCTTTTTGAGTTCGAGCAGTGTTAGCTTTAACATTGATAATCATAACATGATCGATACTAGCGCTCGAAGATGTATAAGCTCTACCATAAGAGTCTACACCTGGAGTAGTACCAGAGTTTGAGTAAGCTCCCATATTATGAGCTATTACCTCGTTTACATATCGTCCTGTTGCACTACCAAAAGATAAACCAGTTGGGTCTTCGTGGTAGTTAGCATCGTCTGATCGAGCACCAATAGGAAATTGTCTCCCTGGAGAAAATGTTCCTGTTTGTGTATCTACAACATCGTCGCTTTTTACTACTATAAAGTAATCTTGAGAAAAGAAACCTCCTTTTCCATTCATGTAATCTGTACCTGTATTATCAAAATCTGCCACAGGATTAAAGTTTATATTTCTAGACGCATTATCTCTATATGTTGGTGCTAAAGCAGATGCAGCAGAAGCATCTTCTTTATCTAGAGCATCATCGTATGCTTGATCTTCCCAATGTGTAAGTGGTGCGCCATCTGTAACAGCAACACCTTCGTTAGCTTTTAGCCAAAGTCTTAAATTGGGTGTAATGTTTGCAGGAGCTACCAAAGCGTCGTTTAAAGATGTTATAGGGTCTGCTTCAATTCTAAAATTATCGAAAGCTACACCTACATCTGTATTAGAGCCATTTGTTGCAAACTCTATTCTAAATCTTACATTACTTTGGTTAGAAAATGTAGCATCAGATAAATCTAAACTAGCATTCTGAAAGTGGTTATAAGGCCCAGAAAAAACAGGAGCAGATGGTTTGCTATCATCATTCCATCCATCTGTACCTAATGCATTTACAGTATCTTCATACCAATTGGTTCCAGATCCAGAAGCTCCTAGAGTTGTAAAAGGACCTCCAGCAACAGAATACAAAATACGCATACCATCTTGATTGTTTTCCGTATTATATTCTACATCTAAACTTAACTTTAAGTTTTGTAAGTTGGTGAAATCGTATACCGGACTTTCTACTATTATATTTGTATTATCTAAGTATGTGTTATAGTTATCGTTTCTCCAAAAACTTCCTTCAGCCAATTCATTAACAGCCGATGCAGGATAACTATCTGTCCATACCCAAGAATCGTTTGTAGAGGTTATTCCTGTCCAACCCCCATTATTTGAATCGAATGTTTCAAAAACAGCTGTGTATTGTGGCGGACCAGTTGTACCAGAGCCCTGTATGTTAAAATTAAAAGGATTTTCGTTGCTATCATTATTTTCTATACTAACCGATGCTGTTCTTATGCCTCCAGCACTAGGGTTAAAGGTTATTTCGAATGTTGTACTATTTCCAGCCGAAATAGTTGCTGCTGGTACTAAAGTAACAGTAAAGTCTGATGCATGAGTGCCAGTAATATTAATAAGAGGAGATCCTGTTAAATCTAAATCGCTAAGTGTTCCTAAGTTTTCTATTGTAAACGTATGAGATGTGCTACCACTTGATACAAGCATGCTACCAAAATCTGTGTCATCTGCTGCAGAAGGACTCGTATCTCCATCGGTAATAGATGTAGCGTTTCCTATAACTTCAATTTCTTGAAAAGTAGAAGCCCCATTACCTTGAATATTAAAATTATATGGATCTTCGTCAGGATCGTTACTTTCAATACTTACAGATGCGGTTCGTAAACCTGTTGCACTAGGGTTAAAGGTTATTGTAAATGTTGTACTTCCAGAGCTCGCTATAGTTGAAGATGGAGTAGAAGTAACACTAAAATCTCCTGCATGAGCTCCTGTAATGTTAATTAATGGACTACCTGTTAAATTTAAGGCAGCAGCTCCGGTGTTTTGAATAGTAAATGTATTTGCGTTAGTAGAAAAAGTTACGTTTACGTTTCCAAAATCAGTATCATCTAACGTGTCAGGAGTAGTGTCTCCATCAATTATAGTGTTGCCATTACCTACAATGTTAATTTCTGGCATAGTAACACCGTCTATTAAAGAAATTTCATCTACCGAAATATCTCCAGTATAATTTGTCCCTCGTATACCTCTTAGTCTTAACTTTATTGTTTGTCCTATGTAAGCCGATAGGTTTACAGTTGTAGTTGACCAAGCAGCTCCATTCGAGGTTTGTACTTGTCCAGACTGTGTCCAGATGTTAGTCGGATAAGTTGTTCCTCCGTCAGTACTAACATCAAGATTAAGACTACCAGTAGTACTTCCATACATATGATAACTAAATGTAAATTCTGGATTAGATAGCCCTGTTAAATTAAAACAAGGACTTTCGAGATTGGCAACATGTCCATTTACTCTAGGGCTTGATGTTTCTATATAAATATAATATGTACCTCCTGCAGCAGAATTTGGTCCAGTAAAATTTGAAAATGTACCACCACTATTTACAGACCAATTAAAGTTATCTGTTGTACTTTGAGTCCAAGCGCCAACAGAATTAGATTCAAAGTTCTCTGTATAAGGAAATGTATTAACTATTGGTCCGCATGGGTCTGTACCATTTCCTTCTATACTAAAAGTATATGGGTTTTCGTCACTATCGTTATTAGCAATAGAAACTGTTGCTGTTCTTAAACCTGTAGCGCTAGGGTTAAAAGTAATAGTAAAATTTGAACTACCACCAGTGTTTATGTTTGAAGAAGGATTAGCAGTTAAAGTAAAATCTGAAGCATGAGTTCCAGTTATAGTTACATATGGAGAGGCTCCTGTTAAATTTAAAGTTGCTGTACCTGTATTTTGAATTGTAAAGGTATTAGCGTTGGTACCTGAAGTTGTATCTACATCTCCAAAATCTGTATTGTTAGTTAAGCTAGGTGTAGTATCTCCATTTGTAATATTATTACCATTGCCAACTATATTTATTTCTGGAGCTATTGCGCTTGTGGTTAAGCCACTTAAATCAACAATTTGAATTTGATGATTCATAGTATTTCCACTTCTATGAGACCAATGTGCTGCTTGCGTTGTAGAGTTTAAATAGTAATTTCTCCAGCCTCTACCATAAGCAGTTCCTCCTCCACTAGATGTAGAGGAACCAATTATTAAAGCTTCATTAATACTTGTTAAACCTGCACTAGTAATATTTAGGGTGGTTTGATTTGCTGTATTACTTGTGTTTTGGTATCGAGTTACATTTAGCCCTGTGTTAACAAGCACATGTGCAAAGTGTCTATTTGTTCCTGAAGAGTCATGCTGACTATTAAAAGTCCAATCTACTCTCTGATTATTAGAACCAGGATCCATTACTGGCCAATTGTCAGCAATAGCATCATTAGTTCCGCTTGCGTTAGTATCTCCAATATGTTGACTAAAAATTGCAGCATTATTCCATGAACTTACGCTTGTTGCAGTTCCTGAAGCATCAGAGCCATTACGCAAGGTTATAGTACCTGCGTCTGCACTAACATTTCCAGAATCTCCATGAAGTACTGTCCAATTACTTCCTGTAAATTCTACTAGAGTTATATAAACAGTAACATTATTTCCGTTAGAACCTTTTAAAACTCTCAACGTCGAAGCATTTTGTAAGTAAGCAATAGCTGTTCCAGAGTCTGCATCATCATTTGTTGTATTATTCATTATACCCGTAATAAATGGTATACAACGATTAGCGTTAGTCACTCCCGTTACAACTTGTACTGTGTTATTAATTGCTCCATTTAAGTTTACAGTATATCTTCCTCTTACAATCATCTCATTATCTCCAGAAGGAGGTCCAATATATTCCCAAATAGAAGAATTGAATCTAGCATTTGAATTTGACGATGCAGACTCCCTATAATAGCTTAAAGTTCCTGTGGCTGTTAATCTCCGTGCTCCAGCAAGATCATCTCCATCTAAATTATCAGAACTCCCGTTAAAACCTGCATTAGTTTTACGGTTGTTATTTGCCAAAGCAAATGCATTATTAATAGACGATACAGCTGTAAAGCTTGTATTTGTTCCTCCAGAACGAGGAATATCATCTTGAATATGCTGTACATTAAAATCTGGAGTTTGTGAAAATATACTTAAAGTTGATAGAATGCATATCAAAAGTATACACCAAGAGAGAGCAGTAAAATTTTTCATGAGAGGTAACTTTGAGATTGAGAGCTTAACTATTAATTAGACTTGAGATTTATAGTTTCAAAATTAGCTTCTTATTCCTTGAAATGCAAATTTAATCGATGAAATGCATTTTTGTATATTAAGATATTGATTTACAGCTTTTTATTTTGTCTTGATATATTGTTTTTAATCGATTTGAATTGTTGTTTCTGTAGGTATTATCTCTGTTTTGGTTTTAAAGACGATTAGTTTATGTTGTAGTATAAAGAAAATAAGGCTAAGTAATTAATTACTTAGCCTTATTATTAAATACGCTTTTTTTTTTTTAGTATTTGATTATTTTTTTAATAGTTATAGAATTAATTTTTTGGTCGACTATTTTAATTAAGTACGGTGCTTGTTCTAAATTATCTAACCCATGCACATCTATGGTATTGTTTATAGATGAGTATATTTTGCTAAAAACTAATCTTCCATTTAGATCAAATATTTGAACGTTAAATGAATGGTTATTAAAGTTTGATGGTACCTTAATAGTTACATTATTATTAAAAGGGTTAGGAGCAATGCTTAACGTGTTAAGTTTTGGTGCTTCAATTTGTAATGTTGTTTCGTCAGATCCGTTACAGTCTTGATCGATACCATCATTAGCTACTTCTGGAGCTCCAGGGTAAATGGTGTTGTCTGTATCATCACAATCTGTATTGTTATAGACGTATCCTGTTGGAATCGAGCAAGCCATTATTGAATTATTAAGATCCCCAAATCCATCTTTATCAGAATCCATATAGTAAGTAATTCCTGAACCGTTATTGGTTATATCCCAAGAACATGTTGTATCATTAAAAGTTGCTGTTTCATAGCATTCAGTAGCAGGTTCCTCAGGTTGAGATCCATTGTTTACCCAAGTACACGATGTGGTGTTAAACTGGTAATCGTCCCAACAGTTTGTTGCAGTTGGCTCCTCAGGTTGCGATCCATTGTTTTCCCAAGCACAAGATGTGGTGTTAAACTGGTAATCGTCCCAACAGTTTGTTGCAGTTGGTTCCGCAGGTTGCGATCCATTGTTTTCCCAAGTACAAGATGCGGTATTAAACTGGTAATCATCCCAACAGTTTGTTGCAGTTGGCTCCGCAGGTTGCGATCCATTGTTTTCCCAAGTACAAGATGTGGTGTTAAACTGGTAATCGTCCCAACAGTTTGTTGCAGTTGGTTCCGCAGGTTGCGATCCATTGTTTTGCCAAGTACAAGATGCGGTATTAAACTGGTAATCGTCCCAACAGTTTGTTGCAGTTGGCTCCTCAGGTTGCGATCCATTGTTTTCCCAAGCACAAGATGTGGTGTTAAACTGGTAATCGTCCCAACAGTTTGTTGCAGTTGGCTCCTCAGGTTGCGATCCATTGTTTTCCCAAGCACAAGATGTGGTGTTAAACTGGTAATCGTCCCAACAGTTTGTTGCAGTTGGCTCAGCAGGTTGCGATCCATTGTTTTCCCAAGCACAAGATGTGGTGTTAAACTGGTAATCGTCCCAACAGTTTGTTGCAGTTGGCTCCTCAGGTTGCGATCCATTGTTTTCCCAAGTACAAGATGTGGTGTTAAACTGGTAATCGTCCCAACAGTTTGTTGCAGTTGGCTCCGCAGGTTGCGATCCATTATTTTCCCAAGCACAAGATGTGGTGTTAAACTGGTAATCGTCCCAACAATTTGTTGCAGTAGGCTCCTCAGGTTGCGATCCATTGTTTGCCCAAGCACAAGATGTGGTGTTAAACTGGTAATCGTCCCAACAGTTTGTTGCAGTTGGCTCCTCAGGTTGCGATCCATTGTTTTCCCAAGTACACGATGTGGTGTTAAACTGGTAATCGTCCCAACAGTTTGTTGCAGTTGGCTCCTCAGGTTGCGATCCATTGTTTACCCAAGCACAAGATGTGGTGTTAAACTGGTAATCGTCCCAACAGTTTGTTGCAGTTGGCTCCTCAGGTTGCGATCCATTGTTTACCCAAGCACAAGATGTGGTGTTAAACTGGTAATCGTCCCAGCAGTTTGTTGCGGTTGGCTCCTCAGGTTGCGATCCATTGTTTACCCAAGCACAAGATGTGGTGTTAAACTGATAATCGTCCCAACAGTTTGTTGCAGTTGGCTCCTCAGGTTGCGATCCATTGTTTACCCAAGCACACGATGTGGTGTTAAACTGGTAATCGTCCCAACAGTTTGTTGCAGTAGGCTCCTCAGGTTGCGATCCATTGTTTACCCAAGCACAAGATGTGGTATTAAACTGGTAATCGTCCCAACAGTTTGTTGCAGTTGGCTCCTCAGGTTGCGATCCATTGTTTACCCAAGCACAAGATGTGGTGTTAAACTGGTAATCGTCCCAACAGTTTGTTGCAGTTGGTTCCTCAGGTTGCGATCCATTGTTTACCCAAGCACAAGATGTGGTGTTAAACTGGTAATCGTCCCAACAGTTTGTTGCAGTTGGTTCCGCAGGTTGCGATCCATTGTTTACCCAAGCACAAGATGTGGTGTTAAACTGGTAATCGTCCCAACAATTTGTTGCAGTTGGCTCCTCAGGTTGCGATCCATTGTTTACCCAAGTACACGATGTGGTGTTAAACTGGTAATCGTCCCAACAGTTTGTTGCAGTTGGCTCCTCAGGTTGCGATCCATTGTTTACCCAAGCACAAGATGTGGTGTTAAACTGATAATCGTCCCAACAGTTTGTTGCGGTTGGCTCCTCAGGTTGCGATCCATTGTTTACCCAAGCACAAGATGTGGTGTTAAACTGATAATCGTCCCAACAGTTTGTTGCAGTTGGCTCTTCAGGTTGCGATCCATTGTTTACCCAAGCACAAGATGTGGTGTTAAACTGATAATCGTCCCAACAGTTTGTTGCAGTTGGTTCCGCAGGTTGCGATCCATTGTTTACCCAAGTACACGATGTGGTGTTGTATTGGTAATTGTCCCAACAGTTTGTTGAAGCAGGAGCGTCTTGTCTAGTTACCGTAACAGTAGCCACGCAACTATCCGTATTATTAGAATCATTAGGATCTGTAGCGGTTAATGTTATATTATTAGTGCCTATATCTGCACAAGTAAAATTAGAAATATCTATTGATAAGTCTCCTACACTACTGCCTTCATCTATATCATTAGCAATAATACTTGCATTTCCTGTTTCATCTAAAGTAACATTTATGTTTTTACAAGATGCGATAGGAGTGAAGCTAGAGACTGTATTAGCTGTTAAAACAATATTATCGATTGAAATATCACTTGTATAATTTGATCCTGTAAGTCCGTAAAAACGTAGTCTTATTACAGATCCATCATAAGCCGAAAGGTCAACAGGTTGAGTTATCCAAGAGTCTGCATTTGCATTTTGGTCAGGATGATTGCCAGTTCTACTAAATAAAGGTGTGTATGTATTACCATTATCGGTACTTACTTCTAGCGATAGGCTACCCATATTAGCACCAAACATATGATAATCAAAATTTAATGTAGCATTTTGGTAGCCATTTAAATCAAAGCATGGACTTAATAAATAAGCTTTTTTGTTATTATTTGATCCAGAAGATTCTGTATAAAGGTAGTATGAACCATTTGATGCAGTACTAGGACCTGTGGTATTTGCAGGATTGTTACCTGTATTAGATGGAGTTAATCCTGAAAATCGAGTCCAATCGATTTCGTTTATATTTGCTTGATTCCAATCTCCTAAATTACTTTCAAAGCTTTCAGAGTAAGGAAATGTGTCTATTATAGTATTACAATTAAGAGTATTAAATATAGTTAAGACAGAATAAGCACTATTGGTAGACGAATTACAAACTGTTCTTACTTGTACTTCATATTCAGTGCCTGCAATAAGATTAGGAATGTTGTAAAAATTTAAAGCTCTATCATTAACATTTATCCATGTGCTAGAACTGGTTGCTCTGTATCTTAAGTCAAAATCAGACCCTTCAATATCATCCCAATTAATTGTTGCGCTTGATGCACTAATATCATCAGCGGTTACATTTGTAGGTGTGCTACATGAAGCTGTCGTAAAGTTTATTACAGTAGAGTAGGCAGATGAAGAAGAGTTACAATCTGTTCTTACTTGTAAATCATATGTTGTATTAGGAGCAAGGTTTGATACGTTTAACGCATTAGTATTTATATTAGATATATTGCTCCATCCTCCTGATGGACTTACTCTGTATCTTAAATCGTAAGTTGTATCTCCAGCGCTATCCCAGATTACATTTGCTCCGTTTATAAATATTTCTGAAACACTAACATTATTTGGAGCAACACAACCTAGAGTGGTAAATATAGTTGATGTGCTGTATGAAGAATTTCCGCCTCCAGGACAATTAGTTCTTACTTGTACTTTGTATTCTGTAGCTTCGTTTAGGCCAGAAATATTGTAAACAGGTTGATCTAAAACTAATCCTGTTCCCGCAGTAGAAGTCCATGAATTACTTCCGTTAAGGCTATATCTTACATCGTAAGTTGCGTTTGGAATCTCGTTCCAGTAAATTCTAGCAGTAGATAAACCAACATCGGTTGCGGTTACATTTGTTGGTGCGCTACAAGCTAAAGTTGTAAATGTAATAGTGTCACTGTATTCTGAATTTGAGCTACTACCACACTGGCTTCTTACTTGAAAATCATAAGTTGTTCCAACTGTTAAACCCGAAATTTCTCTTGTGTTTTCGTTTATATTATTAATATTAGTCCAACTGCTACTTCCGTTAATTCTATATCTTAAATCGTAACTATTATTAAAAACTTCGTCCCAATTTAATGTAGCAGCATTTGTTGTTTCTTTTGATGCCAACACATTTGTTGGTTTGCTAGTTACACATCCTGCAGCAATAACTTTAAAATCATCAAAAGTAAAGCCTTCAAAATCTACGTTTTTATAAGAGTCTCTTCTGTTAGAGCTATCTGTACGTAATCTAAACCTTAAAAATACAGTGTTTTGATTGTATAAAAATGAGTTTGTAGACGCATCAATAACAATTTCTTCCATACTCCATCTATCTTGAGTATCGCCATCATAAAGTGCCGAAATTCCATTTTGTCTAGCGTCATCTGTACTAGATTTATTAGCGCTTTCTCCACCACTAGTAGTACTAGAGTAAGAATTGTTTGCGGTAGGAGCACCAGGTTTTGTAAGTCTACCACATAATTCTGTCCAAGAGCTTCCATTAGTAGAGCCTTCAATTACAACAAAATCGTAACTACGCTCTAAATCCCATTTAGCATAAAACTGAACTATGGCAGACTGCATTCCATTTAAATTAAAAGAACCGTCATATTGTAGTGTTCTATTTTGATTTGTAGCATATGGTATTGTTGCGTTCGATCTTATTGCTGATGCATCATTAAAACCATCTGTTACTGCACTCCATGAACCAGAACTTGTCCAGTTGCTAAAGTTTGTAGGGTCTAATGTAGATATAACTGTAGGGTTAAATATTTTGGTAATATTTACTTCGTAAAGAATATTACTTGAAGCATTATCATTAGTTAAAACAACTTTAAATTTAATTTCGTCGTTTGCAGCTATACTTGGATCTAAAGTATAATTGATATCGACTGTTTTTTGAGTTAAAATTTCTTCTGCAGTAAAGTTCTGACTTGCACTTGTAGTGTTTATTGTAATGTTTGGAGTTATAGCGGTTACTGTTACTGTAAAAGCATTTGTACTTGGAGTGGCATCATTACCATTTTGTCCTAAGTTTTCTATGCCAAATTGTAAGCTACCTGTTGTGTTTGTAATGTCTGTTTGACTAAGATCATGAAGTTTGGCATATTTACCACTAAAATAAGCAGCTAGTAAATTCATGCGCATAGCACGCTTAGCTATTGGCAAATAGTTAATAGGGTTTGGCCAAAAGCCACTATAAGAACCTCCTGGTCCGCCAGCTCCTTCAGAAAATAGTCCGTTTTCTGGAGTCCAAGATAGGGTGTGTTTTCCAGATCCAATTCCGGTAGGTGTGCCATTAGCACTTACACCAGCAGGACCACCAAGCATCCAATCGTTCATATTACCACTATTTAAACCACTAATAGAAGTACTAGGTCCATGGGCGTAACGGTTATAGAACGTCATATCATGGTTATATTTAGAATATTCGTCTGGTCTTGGGTTTTCTATAGATGTACCTGCGTAGGCATGTAGCATTGCATTTTTATAAGAGTGGTGATTTAATGCCAATTTAAAATCGTGTTCGTAAACAAAATCACGCATTATTTGTGTTTCATTTTCAGAAAAAGGACCACTTCCTGCGTATGTAGCACTACAACCATCTGTTGTTGATGCACCACCATTACCCCAATAATATGCAGAGTTTCTATTTAAGTCTATTCCATTATCATATGTACCACAGCCACCAGTAAAATTTCTGTTTTTTCTTTGACCACCACCTCCATTAGGAGCTACAGTTTGGTTGTAAACAAATCCGTCTGGGTTAAATACAGGAATAAAATATAAAGCATGGTTGTTTACTAAATTTTTAATAGCTGGATCAGAATCGTAGTTTTCTAACAAATACCACATAAAGTAAAGCTGATTCATTACTGTTGCAGCCTCGCGAGAGTGAATTAAAGATTGGTACAAGGTTTCTGGTTCAGCAGGTTCGTCAACTTCCGGATTATCAGAAATACGTACCATCCACATTGTTCTACCTTCTTTAGTTAATTGGTTTGTAGGAGATGCGTTTTTCTTTTTAGAAATTAAATGAGGGTATAATGCTTTCATGTCATCCAACTCTTGTTTAACCATGTCGTAAGTTAAACAACCACCAAAGTGGTTAGTTTCGTTAGGGTAACTGTCTGCGTCGTTTAGGTTCCAGTTGTCTGGAACATCCCAGTCAATTTCATCACATTCGTCATATTGACCAACGTTATTGGTTAGTTCTTTTATTGTTATAGATTTAGACGTCTTGCCTTTACTAGAAGATTTTTTTCTTCTTTTTAAAGCTTTTTCCTTTTTTATTAAAGCAGTTGCTTCTGGTAGGTACTTAATAGCTCTTTCACTATAAAATTTGGTCATGTCTTCTATTAAAACATTGTATTTTATGTTGTGATGTTCAAGCTCATGTAGTTGATGCTCGTTTAATTCTAATGTCATGTCATCTGTAATAGAGACGCCACAAGTCATGTCTACACCTAGATGATGTAGTTCTTCAATTATTTGAGGATTGATGTTGGGAATACTTACTCTTTTTTGTTTTTCTTGGGAGTAAGTTAGTTGTGTCATTACAAAAAATAAAATGACTTTTACGAGAGTAAATTGTTTCATGAGGTTTGAGAGTTAGAGACTTATTTGGAAGCAAATATAAAATAATATTTGAAAAACCATCTATGAAACGCATAAAAAATCGATGAAATACAATTTTATTGTTAAGCTTTAATCTGAAAACATAACAAAAACAACTAGTGATTTTTTTGTAAATTTAGAAATGATGAGCTGATTATGAGCTGTATACTAGTGTTACTGAAAATAAAAAAAGACCTAAAGAGTGAGGTTGAGATTAGGGTGTATTTTTTTAATAAATTAAATAACAAGCATTAAATCATGGCAATATAATTGCTTAGGTTGTCTTTTCTATTTAAGTTAAGTTTTTTTCTAACACGAGATCGCGCCATATGTACACTTTGAAGAGAAATCCCTAAAATATATGACATTTCTTTGCTGTCAAATTTTAATTTAATTAGCGCGCAATGCTTTAAATCATTTGGCGTTAGGGTAGGGTGTAGTTTTAATAATCGGTTATAAAAAGTAGAATTTATTTGTGTAAATCTAAGATTAAAATCTTCCCAAATTTGTTTATTACTTTGTTTGTGTTTTTTAGAAAGACTTTTGTATTTACTTGGTGCATTTTCTTTTATAATATCTAGAAGTTCTTTAAAAGCATTTTCTTTTTCAATAATTAAAAGCGCATTTGCAGTAAGCTCTTTATTCTGAATTTGTAGCATCGATTCATTCTTTGCTTTACTTATTTTCAATTGTTTCATTTTGTTTCTTTGCTTGTAAACTACAGCAACAATTATGGCTAATAAAACAAGAATTACTATTAATAGTTTTAATATAAAACTAACTTTTTCGTTTAACAATATTAGTTTGTTTTGAGCTAGTATTTGCTTTTCTTTTTCAATAATATCTTCTTGATATTTATTTTTAATTTCAAATAATTCTTTATTTAATTTACTTTGAGTGTGGTATAAACTATCAGAAATATTTTTGGATAATAGCGTATATTTAAACGCATTTTTAATGTCATTTTTTTCGATGTATATATTAGACAGGTTCTCTAAAACTATAGGTTTTTCTTCTATATGCACCTTCATTTTATTCATTATTTTTAAAGATGCTTTGTAATAATAAATGGCACTATCTTTTTGATTTATAGCATGTTTTAAATCGGCATTAAAAGAGTAAAGCATGGCTAAAAAGCCTAATTTTCTTTTTTTAAACTCCGGAATTAAATTTTTAAAATAGATTTGAGCCTTGTTGTAAAACCCTTTTTTTGTGTTAATTAAACCGTAGTAGGCATCAATATAAATAAGTCTATTTTTACTGTTTTTATTAAGGTAGCAAGAATCTAAATAACGTTCTGCGTTTTTATAAGATTCCATTTTAACATATTGTACAGCAAGAGAAAAGTACGAGCTAACTAAAGCATTTTTGTCTGTTTTTTTACTAAGTTCTATGCTCTTTTTTAAATGAGAAATAGATAAACTATCTTTGCTATAACTTCCATATAAAAGTCCCAGTTTACGGTGTATTTGAAGTAAAGGAGATTTATCTTTAATTAATTTAGCTTCAGGCATAATATCCCAAAGCATTTCAAAAGATTTGTTGAATTTTCCTTTTCGCTTTTCAATTTCTACAAGACCAATTAGGCATTCTAAATAGGCAGATTTGTTTCCATTATTTCTGTAATAATTGGCTCCATTTGTAAAATGTGCATAAGCTTTATCTTGATTTTTATTAGATAAACTATATCCTTTTTGAATGTACTTATGTGGATTTGCAACAGTAGAATCTTTACTATATATAGTTCTGTTTTGACTATATGTTAGGTTGGTTAAGATTAAAAATAGGATTAAAGTGTTTTTTATTTTTCTGTATATCAATTATTTATGTATGATGTTTGTTTGGATTAGTGAATGGTGTATATGCGTTATAATATAGTTAATATTTTAACTTTTTTAATACGAATATAGTTATAATATAGGTGTTATTTTTAGTTTTTATAAGTCTAAGGCTTAGATTTGGTAAAAGTATTTTATTAAAAAAATGCAAGAAACTAAATTTTATGAAGAAAAAGGGATTTACAATAATAGTCTTATTAATAGTTGTTTTTACAAAATGTAATGCCCAAGTAAAAGACAGTGTATTTTTTACTACTGGCTTTAAAATTGGGGAAGTTACAGATTCTTCTGCAGTAATATGGACAAGACTTTGTAAAGTTTCAAAACCAAACCCTATAACACATCAAAGAAAAAATGCACCATTTAGAGCCCCTCTTAAATTTAAAAACAATACTCCAGTTAGTAAAATGGATGGAGAAGTAGCAGGTGCTTTTGGAGAGGTTAAAGCTATTTTAAAAAGTAATAACAAAGTAATAGAAACAGATTGGGAATTTGTTTCCTCGCTTGACGATTATACATATAAATCTGTTATAAACGGACTAGAATCTAATACAAAATACACCGTCGAAATTCATGGGCGAACGTTTAAAGGTAGAAATAAAAAAGGTGTAGAAAAAGAAGATACACCAATTACGGTTATTAAGGGTGGTTTTTCTACAGCACCTTCAAAAAACGATATTGTTCCTGTATTTTTTACATCATCTACATGCCAATACTTTTGGGATTATGATGATAAAGTTCGTGGGTTTAAAATTTACGATGCCATGCATAAACTTAACCCTTCATTTCATTGTCAAACAGGCGATTTTGTATATTATGATAAACCAGGACCAATGGCATTAAATATAGAACAAGCGCGAATGAAATGGCATGCTATTAACGCTTGGCCAGGTTCTGTAGATTTTTATAATAATGTGCCTTTGTATTTGCAAAAAGACGATCACGATTTATTAAGTAATGATGCTTACCCTGGCATGCAACCGTTTGGAGAGATTACTTATAAAGACGGACTTAAAGTTTGGTACGAGCAAGCTCCTTTAAAAGGAAAGCCCTATAGAACTTTTCGATGGGGAAAAGATTTGCAAGTATGGCTGTTGGAAGGTAGAGAATATCGATCTGCAAATTATTTACCAGACGGAGATACTAAAACCATTTTTGGAAAAGAGCAAAAAGAATGGTTGGCCAAAACTGTAAAAGCATCAAAAGCAACTTTTAAGTTGTTTATATCTGCTACGCCTGTTGTGGGGCCAGATAGGGTGTCAGACAAAAGCGACAACCATGCAAATAGTGCTTTTAAGGTTGAGGGCGATTGGTTAAGACAGTTTTTGGCAGATTATAACATGTTTGTTTTAAATGGTGATCGCCATTGGCAATACGTATCTAAAGACAATAAAACGGGTGTAATGGAATTTTCGCAAGGACCTACAAGTAATGCTCATGCTCAAGGCTGGTCTCAAGAAAATAAAATGCCAGAACATAAGTTTTTACGTGTTTCTGGAGGTTTTTTAGGTGTGAATGTATATCGTAAAAAAAACACAGCTATAATAGAATTTATTCACTTTGATGTTGATGGAAACCCCGTAAATAAAGAGGTTGTAAAAAGAAAACTGTAACTAAAAAAATATAATCAACTAACTAAAAATGAGAAAATTAATAATTTTATCTATATTATGTATTTGTGCTTTTACAAAATTACAAGCTCAAAAAAATAGAAAACCAAATGTATTGGTTATTTATACAGACGATCACCGTTATTCTGGTGTACACGCTCTAGGAGGTCAAGCTGTAAAAACACCGAACCTAGATCAATTAGCAGCAACTGGTATTGCTTTTACAAAAGCTTTTTTACAAGGCTCTTTTTCTGGCGCAACTTGTGTACCTAGTAGAGCTATGTTACTAACAGGTAGAAACTTATTTGAATTAAAAGGAAGAGGTTTTACTATTCCAAACGAGCATACTACTATGGGAGAAGTTTTTATGGATGCTGGTTATCATGCGCATCATGTTGGTAAGTGGCATCAAGATTTCGAATCGCTTTCTAGGTCTTTTAATACAGGAGATAAGGTTTGTGGCAAACCTGCATACTTAACAGACCAGTTTAGAATGCCTTATAGCGATTGGCATGCCGATGGAAAATATCCGATAGAAGATGTGTATTTACTGGAGTACGATAATAGTAATAACATAATTAAAAGAGCCTTTAATAAAAAGACAGACAAACGTGGACCAACCGCAACAGAAAAAGTTGGGCCCCATGTTTCTAAAGTTCTTGCAGATGCAAGTATAAATTTTATTTCTAATTATAAAAAAAAGAAACCTTTCTTTCATTATTTAGCATTTCCTACTCCACACGACCCTCGTCAGGCACCAAATAAATACAAAAACATGTATCCGGAAACAGAAATTGCTTTGTTACCATCTTATATGCCACAGCATCCATTTGATAATGGTCACATTTATTTACGTGATGAATTGTTAGATGTTTGGCCACGTACACGACAGATAGCAAAGAAGCATTTGTCAGATTATTATTCAATTATAACACATTTAGATGCTCAAATTGGACGTGTTATTTCAGCATTAAAAGAAAATGGAATGTATGAAAACACGATAATTATTATGGCTGGAGATAGTGGTTTGGCTGTAGGTAATCATGGTTTAATAGGAAAACAAAATATCTATGATGAAGATGGAATTCACATTCCGTTTATTCTTTCTGGCGGATTAGTAGATAAAGCTAACCACGGAAGACGTGAAGATGCCTTATGCTATAATTACGATATTTTGCCTACAATTTGCGATATGGCTGGTATAAAAATACCAGAATCTTCTTCTGGAAAAAGCTTATTGCCTGTAATTAATAATAAAGTAGAAAACATTAGATATTATACCTATCACGCATACCGTCAACACCAACGTGCTTACAGAAAAGGCGATTACAAACTTATAGAATATGTAAAAGCTCCTGTAGCAAAAGATTATGCTAGAGAAGCACATGTTGCAGGTTCTCGTGTAACACAACTATTTAATATTACAAAAGACCCTTGGGAGACTTTTAATATGGCAGATTTTCCTAAATACGCTGATATTGTTGCACAAATGAGAAAAGAATTGAGGTTAAAATCTAAAGAAGTTGGAGATAAACCTGATGGCGAATCTGTTAAGGTCGATTTTTGGGATTATTACAATTAAATCAATACTAATTTAAACCCCAAAAATTCAGCTACCCTTTTACATTCAAGATTGAGTAAATGAAAAAGACCTTTTTTGGGGGTATTACAGATTATTTATTTGTTAAGTGTTCGTCAAAACTACCATATAAAATAGACTAAGCTATAATAGCTAACAGTATTAGGTTTTAAAGTTTATCCTGTTTAAAAATAAAGTATTAGTATAGTGAGTGTATTAAAATCAATTTAATAAGTATAAAAAAAGAAAAGATCTAAAAAATATTAATTAATTATGAGTAGAAAACTATTAGTTTACTTACTATTTATTGTTTCGACAATTGCAGTAAACGCACAAAAAAAGAAGCAACCAAATGTAATAATTATTCTTGCAGACGATTTAGGTTGGGCAGATGTAGGTTTTAATGGCTCTACAGACATACCAACACCAAATCTTGACAAACTAGCAAATAGCGGTGTAAATTTTTCTGCAGGTTATGCTACACATCCATATTGTGGTCCAAGTAGAGCAGGTTTATTAGCAGGTAGACCTCAACAGCGTTTTGGTTGCGAAAATAATATTGGTAAAAAATTTAAAGGCGAAATTATGGGAATGCCTCTAGGTGAAACCATGATTTCTGAAGTATTGCAAGACAATGGCTATCAAACTTGTGCTATAGGTAAATGGCATTTAGGGCACACAAAAGAATATTGGCCAAATAATAGAGGGTTTAACGATTGGTTTGGTTTCTCTGGTGGTTCTAGAAATTATTGGGGTAAATCTTGGGAAAAAGATTTTACGACTTGGCATCAAATTATGCGAGATGGAAAACCAGAACCTCTTGAAAACCTAAGCTACCTTACAGACGATTTCTCGAATGCTGCAGTAGAATATGTAGATAAATATTCTAAAAACAACAAGCCATTTTTTATGTATTTGGCTTATAATGCGCCACATGCGCCTATACAAGCTACTAAAGCTTATTTAGATAAAGTCGATTATATTGAACAAGGCGAAAGAGCTACCTATGCAGCTATGGTTGCTGGTATGGATACAGGTATAGGTAAACTTGTTGATAAACTAAAGGCTACCGGAGAATATGAAAACACACTTATCTTTTTTTATAGTGACAATGGTGGACATGGAAAAGGCTCTAATCAGTTTCCCTACAGAGGGCAAAAAGGCATGTTGTTTGAAGGCGGAATTAGAGTGCCTTTTTTTATGAGTTGGCCCGCAGGTTTTAAAGGCAACCAGAAATTAGATAAACCTATAATAGCTTACGATATTTTTACAACTGTTTTAGAGGCTGCAAACATTAAATACCATGATGCAAAAAAATTAACAGGTGTAAACTTATTGCCTTTTGTAAAAGAGAATAGACCAAATAAAAATCCTCACGAAAAACTGTTTTGGCGCTATAGTGATGGAAACGGATATGCGGTTCGTATTGGTAATTATAAGCTTGTAAAAGAACTTGTAAGAGACGATTTACTTCTGTTTAACTTAAAAACAGATAAATATGAGCATCATAATTTGGCGTCTCAAATGCCAGAAAAGGTTAAAGAATTACAAGAAGAATATAAGATTTGGAATAAAAATAATGTAGATAATCTTTGGCCAGATACTCATATTCCTAATGTGCTTAAAATGAAAAAGGCAAGAGAAGATGCTGTAAAAAAGGCAGTATCTGGAGAAAACAGATATAAGTAATTCTATTTAATTTAGAATAAGCCAGCAAATAAAGCCATTTAAATATCAACTAAATAAAACCTTATCATGTACATAAAAAAGCCCAATTTGGTGATGTTACTTTTCGTTATAATTACATTAACAGATGTAGCAGTTTGGTCTCAAAATAATAAAATAAGAGATTTATCATCTAACGAGTTTATTCCCGAAGGTTGGGTTAAAGAGTTTTTAAATAGGCAGGTTGAAGGCTTAGGAAGTCATCCTGAAGAAAGCGGTTTCCCTTTTAATACAGGTATGTGGACAGAAAACATGAAGTATACAGATAGAGAATTTGAAGGAGGAAGCGATTGGTGGCCATACGAACAAACTGGGTATTATTTAGATGGTATTTTACGATGTGGACAAATGACTGGCTCAGAAACCTTGAAAAACAAAGTAGAGCAAAACTTAAATAGCATTTTAAAAGGTGTAGATAACGAAGGTATACTTCATGCTGGAGATATTGGGCTTAGTCGAGAGGGTTGGCCAATGGTAGTTATTATTCGCATGCTTATTGAAAAATATGAGATTAGTGGTAATACAAAATTATTATCTGCAATAGATAAGCATTACAAAGCGATATTTAGCAGACCAGAAATTTTTGATTCTGTTAATAAAGGAGGATTCGAAATACGTCCTGTTTTAAATATTGAATTGTTAGGGCACATGTATGGTATAACTAGAGATGATTGGTATGTAGAAACTGCAGAAAAGTTATATGATGCTTTTCAAAAAAAAGCGAACCAAAAAGGAAATAAAAACTACATGATTTCTGTAAAAGGAATGAATGAAGGTGTTGTTCCATCTGGTCATGCAGTGACATATCATGAGTTTTTAAAACTTCCTGCAATACTGTATAAAATTACCGGTAAAGAAAAATATAAAACAGCACTTTATAAAGCTTATAAGTTGTTAGAAGAAACACATGAGTTGGCAGATGGTGGTACTGCAAATCATGAAGGTTTAGCAGGAAAAGGATCTAACGAGAGTGTAGAGGCGTGTAGTCTTATAGATTCTAACTGGACTACAGGTTGGGCTCTTTTAGCAACAGAAGACCCATATTTTGCCGATAAAATGGAAAAAGTACTTTATAATGCTAGTTTTAGTTTAATAACTAAAGATTTTAAGGCATATCAATATTACCAAATGCCTAATTTGCTAATAAGCACAAATAGTTCAAGTTTTTATAACGATCATCAAGGTTGGGGAGCTCAAGCAAAAGGACGTTTATGCTATCGTCCAGGACATGATACCGAGTGTTGTGCAGGCAATATTCATAGAATGCTTCCTACCTTTATTAATAGATCTTGTATTGTTGGCGAAAATAAAGTAAAAGTAGCATTGTACTTGCCAGGAACCATATCTACAAAATTAAAAAAAGGAGCGTTTAGTTTTTCGCAAGAAACTAATTATCCGTTTAATCATTATATAAAAATTACAATTAATGAAGCGCCATCATCAAAAGTAGAGTTGGGTTTAAGAATTCCAAAATGGTCTGATGCTTATACTATTAAATTAAATGGTAAAAGTTATGTGTCAGGAAAAGATAATACGATTTTTAAAAGTATTTCTAGAACATTTAAAAAGGGCGATGTGTTAGAAATAAGATTTAAAACAGAGCCAAAAATTGATGACCGTAATCAAGGAGTTGCTATAAATTATGGTCCGTTAGTTTTCTCTTATCCTATAGAAAGTAGAGTTAGAAAGAGCACCTTCGATTCGGGTAGTAAAAGTAGTCTAGAGTTTCCTGCATACGAGCATTTTCCTAAAGACATTAAAGATTCTGGTTGGGCTATAGCACTTTCAAAAGATATTTTGGCAAATAATATAGAGGTTATACAAACAAATGCATCAGGATATCCGTGGGAATACAACAATGTGCCAATAAAATTGAAAGTAAAAGCAAAACATGTAACAAATTGGACGTTAAATAATTGGACTGAGTCTGCACCTTATCCAGAAAATATAATAACAGGTAAAGATTTAACTATAGAGCTTTATCCTGAAGCAAGTACAATTTTAAGAATAACGGAATTTCCTAAAGGGAATTTTTAACGAAGTCTTTTTAACATTTATAACCATACATAAACCAAATAATGAAGATAAGTAAAAAACTAAGTTTAATTTTTTGTGGGGTATTGCTAATAGCATGCAGTAAAGCACCTACAGCTACTTTAGATATAAATACAACAGAAAACTTTGATTTTGGATGGAAATTCTTTGCAGGAGAAATTGCCAATTCAGAAAATTTTGATTTTGATGATGGTAATTGGAGAGACGTTAACTTACCTCACGATTGGAGTATAGAAGGCAACTTTAGTAAAAACAATCCATCTTTTTCTCGAGGAGGATGGTTACCAACAGGAAAAGTAGCTTACAGAAAAAAATTTGTAATTCCTGATACCGATAAAGGTAAGCGCATTGTTATAGCTTTTGATGGAGCTTATAGAAATTCTGAAGTTTATATAAACGGACACTTATTAGGTAAACGCCCTTTTGGATATATTGCTTTTCATTACGATCTTACTAAACACGTTAATTTTGGTAAAGAGAATATTGTCTCTGTTAAGTTAGATAACTCAAACCAACCAGGCTCTCGTTGGTATACAGGTACAGGTATTTATCGACATGTAAAACTTATAAAAACAAACCAAGTATATATTCCTATTTGGGGTAATTATATTATTGCCAATAACGTGGTAGATAACGAGGCTTTAATAGAAATTGAAACTACCATAAATAATGACTTTAATAAGGATAAAGATGTACAAATTAGCTTATCTGTTATTAATCCTAAAGGAGAAAAAATAACAGAAAAATTAGTAAACCAAGGCATAAAGGCTAACCAAGCAGAAGTTGTTAAAACATCAATAAAAATAACAAACCCAGAATTATGGGATGTTAATTCGCCTAGACTTTATACGGTTAAAACAGATATTATTGTAGAAGGTAAAATTGTTTATACTCAAAATAAAAAAACAGGAATTAGAACTTTAGAGTTTAATAGTAATACAGGGTTTGCTATTAACGGGAAAACAATAAAACTTAAAGGTGTTTGTTTACATCACGATGGCGGACCGTTAGGTGCTGCTATAGGAAGAAGAACAGCAGAACGTCAATTAGAAAAACTAAAAGAAATGGGGTGTAATGCTGTGAGAATGGCGCATAATCCTTTTTCTGAAGAGTTTATGGATGTGTGTGATGAAATGGGAATGTTGGTAATGAATGAGGCCTTTGATGAGTGGGAGCGACCAAAATCGCCAACCACGGTTCAAGATGGTAAAAAGGTAAAGCTGCAAGTGTATAAATATGCACATCATTTTAAAAAATGGGCAGATAGAGATTTAACAGATTTTATACTGCGAGACAGAAATCATCCTTCTGTAATTATGTGGAGTATTGGTAACGAAATTGATCAAATGCGAGACCCAGAAGGTGCTCCAATAGGTAAACGTCTTGCCAATATTGTACATAGGCTAGATTATCGTCCGGTTACCAATGGAGTACATGGTTACGGAAACCCTAAACGACCAAACCAAGAAGCTGCAGCAACAAGCGATATTTATGGTTATAATTATATTAAAGAACCTCGTTTAATAAAGGAAAGAACGTCTTTTCCTAACGTAAAAGCTGTTTTTACAGAGCATCAATCGGCTCAAATGTATTATCCACGATCTACATATTTATATGGAAAGGCAAAAGATGAGTGGTGGAAAAATTTAAATTATAAGCATAATGATGCTTACAATTGGGTTGAAAATAGTCGTGGCTTTTTAGGTAAAGATGGTATGGAAGCTTGGAGGCTAGTTAAAACTAATCCGTATGTTATGGGCGAGTTTATTTGGACAGGTTGGGATTATTTGGGCGAAGTTATTCCATACGGATGGCCAGCACGTTCTTCTTCTTTTGGTGTTATAGATTTAGCAGGTTTTCCTAAAGATGGGTATTATTTTTATCAAAGTCAATGGTCAGACAAACCAATGGTTCATATTTTTCCACATTGGAATTTAGAAGGTATGGAAGGAAAACAAGTTACAGTTTATGGCTATACCAATGGAGATGAAGTAGAGTTGTTTCAAGATGGAAAATCTTTAGGCAAACAAACCAACGCTATTGAAGGTGTGGAATACCAAAGTTGGAATGTAGTATACAAGCCAGGCGAACTTAGAGCGGTATCGTATAAAAATGGAAAAGTAATTGCCGAAAAAATAGTTCGAACTGCAGGTGTTGCATCAAAAATAAAAATGGAAACACGTCGAACAGAAATGTTAGCCAACGGACAAGATTTAATATATGTAGAGTGTACCATTCAAGATAAAGACGGTAACGAGGTACCTACCGCTAACAACCTTCTTAAATTTAAAATTGAAGGCTCGGCAACTATTGCTGGTGTAGGTAATGGAAATAATATGGGGTTAGAACCTTTTAAGGCAAATAAACGATCTGCTTTTAATGGTAAATGTTTAGCTATTATTAAATCAACAAAAAAAGCAGGAAATATTAAACTCACTGTTAGTGCAAATGGATTAGAGTCTAGCACCATTAATTTAATAGTAAAATAATAAAATGAAAAAAATATTTATAATACTGTTAATTTCTAATGCAGTAATAGCACAAGAAAAAATAGTTAACATTCTAGATTATGGAGCTAAGAAATCGCATACTGTACTAAGTACAAAAGCTATTCAATCTGCTATAAACGATTGTGCTAAAAGTGGAGGAGGTGTAGTTGTAGTGCCAAAAGGAACGTATGTAACTGGCACTCTGTTTTTAAAAAGCAATGTTACCTTTAAAATGGAAGCAAATACAGAGTTATTTGGTAGTTCAGACTTAAAAGACTACGCTACTGTGCCTTTAGGTACAGAAGAACCTCATTTTTCTAAATGCTTGTTTTATGCTAAAAATCAAAGTAATATTAAAATAATTGGTCATCCTCGATCTGAAATTAATGGAAAAGGATACATGTTTAAGCATAGTAAAGAAAGACCTAAACTATTTAGAATAGAAAACTGTAATAATATTGAGTTTGATAATGCTATTATAAAAAACTCAGGATCTTGGTGTGTGTATTTTAAAGAATGTAATAATGTTAATATCCATCATACTTCTGTTTATAACAAAGAAAATAGAAATAACGATGGGATGAATTTTGATGGTTGCTCTAATGTACGCATTACAGATTGCAATTTGCAAGTTGAAGATGATGCGATTTGTTTAAAAAGTAGTGTAGATAAAATTTGCGAAAATTTTTATGTCGAAAACTGCACAGTAAGCAGTTATTGGGCATCGTTAAAATTTGGAACAGCATCAAAAACAGGGTTTAGAAATATAACAGTTAAAAATTGCCAGTTTTTTGATAGTCGCCATGGCGCCATAAAATTGTTAGCTGTTGATGGTGCTGTAATAGAAAATGTTGAAATATCAGATATAAAGATGTATAACTGTGGCGGGCCTATTTTTGTGCGATTAGGAAATCGTGGTCGCGACTATTCAAAATCAATAAAGCAAGTTTATAAAACCGATGCAAAACCAGAAGGGAGACCTGTAGGGAAAATAAGAAACATTACATTTAAAAATATCGAGGCTAGATTAACAGGAAGAATTGATCCGCCAACAGAAGGTCTTATGTTTACCGGTTTGCCAGGACATTATATTGAAAATATAACCTTAGAAAATATTTATTTTTCTTATACTGGTTTTGGAGATTTAAATTTAGAAGATAGAGTTGTTCCAGAAGACGAAGCAAGGTATCCAGAGCAACTTTTCTTTGGAACTCTACCTTCTTATGGCATGTATTTTCGTCATGTAAAAGGGTTGAATCTTAAAAATGTAAACTTAGGGTTGCGTAATTTAGATAACCGACCAGCCATTGTTCTTGACGATGTTTATAATAGTAATCTTAAAAATATAGATTATGACCTTTCATCCAAAGTAAAATTAGGAATAATCAAAAAGCATACAAAAAATATAAATTCAAAAAATGTTAATTCAAATATTAAAAGATGGTAGGTAAAAAAATAATGTTTCGAGCTATTTATTTTATACTAAGTTTTGCTATTGTTTCTTGTAATAAAAAAGAAAATTCTATAAAAACGGTTCCCTTTTTAGAAAAAAAAGAACAATATAAAGCCAACTGGTCATCGTTACAAAAGCATAATACACCACAATGGATGCTAGATGCAAAATTTGGAATATACTGTCATTGGGGAGCACAATCTGTAATGCACGATTTAGGGGAGCCTAAAATGAGTGCTCAAGATGCTATTAAAAACTGGAAAGGAGAAAACTTTAATGCCAAAGCATGGGTAGATTTATTTCAAAAAGCAGGAGCGCAATTTGCAGGACCAGTAGCATGGCATGTTAATGGTTGTTTAAATTGGAACAGTAAAATTACAGACTGGAACACGGTACAAAAAGGACCTAAAATTGATATTTATGGAGAGTTAGCTAAAGAAATTCGTAAAACCGATATAAAACTTATGGCTTCTTTTCACAGTTCGACACTTTGGGGACAAATGAGCAAGACAGATAAAACGTATTTAGATCCTTTAGGAGATTATTCTAGACGAGGTAATACACCCAAAGTACATGGCGAAGATGGCAGGTATACTAAAGCTTATTTAAACGGTTGGCTAGATAGAATGAAGGAAGGTTACGAGCTACACCAACCAGATTTGGTTTGGGTAGATGTTGGTTTTGGTGGTACTGTTGGTCCAGAAAAAAAGCATCAAATAGTTGGCGGTAAAATTATAGATTCTGACAAAACATTAATGATTGATGGTATTAGAGAAGATGTGCAGCAAGATTTTATAAGTAGTTATTATAATGCTGCTTTAAGTTGGGGTAAAGATGTTGAGTTTATTTATAAAAGTTTCGACATACCACCTGGAGTTGCCATGAGAGATATTGAAAATGGTAATTTAGATGGTATGCAATACGACCCGTGGATGGCAGATATTAACATGCAACAGCATATAAAATGGCCTTTTGTTTGGTTTTATAATTCAGAAAATAAAATTAAAGATGCCAATATACTAGTTGATATGTTGGCTGATATTACTTCTAAAAATGGAAGAATACTTTTAAATGTTCCTCCAAAAGCAGATGGATCGTTTGCAGAAAATATTAAAGAAGAATTATACAAAATAGGGGATTGGCTGCAGTTAAATGGAGAGGCTATTTATGGAACAACACCATGGGTTTTTTATGGGGAAGGGCCAAGTTATATAAAAAATCCTGGACACCATGGTCAAGGTAAAAATCATGGAAATGATATGCCTATATATACGTCTAAAGATATTCGATTTACCCAAAAAGAAGGTGTTTTATATGCCATTGTTTTAGATTGGCCAGATGGTGAGTTAGATATAAAATCTTTTGGTTCAGATGGTAAACTATATGCTAACGAGATTAAAAAAATAAGTCTTTTAGGAAGTGCATCTAAATTAAAATGGAAGCAAAACTCACAAAGTTTAACTGTACAGTTTCCTGAAGAAAAACCTTGTAATTTTGCTTATGTATTAAAGATTGAGCGTTAAAACTTAATTTAATAACTTTTTTTATAAAGGGATGTTGCCATGTTTTCTTTTAGGAAGTTCTATTTTTTTATTTTCTAACATGGCGAAAGCTTTTAAAAGTTTACGCCTTGTGTTTTGCGGTAGTATAACTTCGTCTATAAAACCACGTGCAGCAGCGCGATAAGGGTTTGCAAATTTTTCTGAGTACTCAGCTTCTTTTTCAGCTAGTTTTTCTTCAGGATGGTCTGCATTTGCAATTTCTCTTTTAAAAATAATTTCACTTGCACCTTTGGCACCCATAACTGCAATTTCTGCTGTAGGCCATGCAAAATTTAAATCGGCACCAATGTGTTTAGAGTTCATAACGTCGTAAGCACCGCCATAAGCCTTTCTGGTAATTAAAGTTACTTTTGGTACTGTAGCTTCGCTTAAAGCGTACAACAGTTTAGCGCCATGTACAATAATACCGTTCCACTCTTGATCGGTACCAGGTAAAAAACCAGGAACATCTACTAAAACTAGTAAAGGAATATTAAAACTATCGCAAAAACGCGTAAATCTTGCTGCTTTTTTAGAACTATTTACATCTAATACACCTGCTAAAAATAAAGGTTGGTTGGCTATAATACCAACGCTTCTTCCTCCAATTCTAGAAAAACCTACAATAATGTTTTCTGCATAATCTTTGTGTATTTCGTAAAACGAATCAGTATCAATAATACCATTTATAACATGATGCATGTCATAAGGTTTATTGGCGTTTTCTGGAATTATGGTAGACAAAACATCTCTTAGTTCTTCTTTTGGTGTAAAAGGTAGTAACGGTGCAGTTTCGTTATTATTTTGAGGTAAGTAACTTATTAGTTTTTTTAAATCTTCTAAACATTCAACATCGTTAGCCGATGTTTTGTGAGCAACACCAGATTTAGAGGCGTGTGTGTACGCACCACCAAGTTCTTCGCTGCTTACTTCTTCGTTTGTTACAGTTTTTACAACACTAGGACCAGTTACAAACATATAACTTGTGTTTTCTACCATCATTGTAAAATCTGTTATTGCAGGAGAGTACACAGCACCACCTGCACATGGTCCCATAATGGCAGATATTTGAGGAATAACACCCGAGGCTTGTACGTTTTTATGAAAAATATCGGCATAGCCACCAAGAGATCTTACTCCTTCTTGAATTCTTGCGCCACCAGAGTCGTTTAGTCCAATAATTGGCGCTCCTACTTTAGTTGCTAAATCCATGATTTTACAAATTTTTTCGGCATGGGTTTCAGATAAAGAGCCTCCAAAAACTGTGAAATCTTGAGCATATATGTAAACTAATCTATTGTTTATTGTACCATATCCAGTTATAACACCATCGCCATAATATACTTCGTTTTCCATTCCAAAATCTGTAGTTCTATGTGTTACTAAAACTCCAATTTCTTCAAAAGACCCTTCGTCCATTATATAATTTACACGTTCTCTAGCTGTTAATTTCTTTTTGGCGTGTTGCCTATCAATGCGTTTTTGTCCGCCACCTAAATAGGCTTTTTCTAAGCGGTTGTTTAATTTATTTATATTAGATTTCATGTGTATGTGCTTTAATTTAGTTGTGTTTTAGCTAAAAACTAACAGTTAGGTAATCTTAGTTGCTTTTGATCTTCTAAATACTTTTTAACTGCAATTAAAGCAGCTAGTCTAGCTTTATTAGAGGTATTAGCTTCTAAAACTTCTGGATTATAATATTTTTTCACAAAATGAGTGTCAAAATGTCCAGATTGAAAGGCTTCATGATTACATACATATTTACCAAAATTTAATGTAGTTTCTACGCCTTCTACTTCGTAATTGTCAATAGCTTTTAGCATGAGTTGAATAGCTTCTTCTCGCGTTTTTCCATAGGTTATTAACTTAGCGAGCATAGGATCGTAATAAATGGGAATATCCATATTGGCTTCAAAACCATTATCAACTCTAATACCTTTTCCTGTCGGAATTTTGTAAGCACTTAAATAACCCACACTAGGTAAAAAATCGTTTAAAGGATCTTCGGCATAAACTCTTAACTCTAATGCATGTCCTTTAATTTTTAAATCTTCTTGCTTTAGTTCTAGTTTTTCACCTCTGGCAATTTTTATTTGTAATTCTACCAAATCTACACCTGCAATAAGCTCAGAAACAGGATGCTCTACTTGTAGGCGCGTGTTCATTTCTAAAAAATAGAAGTTAAGGTTTTCATCCAATAAAAATTCTACAGTTCCTGCCCCTAAATAATCACAAGATTTAGCCACTTTAATAGCTGCTTCTCCCATTTTGGCTCTTAATTCTGGTGTTAAAATGGTAGAAGGTGCTTCTTCAATTACCTTTTGGTGTCGCCTTTGTATACTACATTCTCTTTCAAAAAAATGCAAAATGTTACCATGACTATCTGCCATAATTTGAATTTCGATATGTCTTGGCGAACTCACGTATTTTTCTATAAAAACAGAACCGTCTCCAAAGGCAGAAGTAGCTTCGCTAATAGCTCGTTGCATTTGCGATTCTAAATCACTTTCTTTTTCTACAACACGCATACCTTTTCCGCCTCCACCTGCCGAGGCTTTAATTAAGATAGGAAAACCAATCTCTTTGGCAACTTTTTTGGCTAGTTCTATATCGGTTATTGCTTGGTCAATACCTGGTACCATTGGGATGTTGTAAGCTTTTACAGTTTCTTTTGCTGCAAGTTTACTTCCCATTATTTTAATGGCTTTAGATTTTGGCCCAATAAATATGATGTCGTTTTTTTCTGTTAAGGCTGAGAATTCTGCGTTTTCACTTAAAAAACCGTAACCAGGATGAATGGCGTCTACACCAAGTTGTTTGGCTACTTCTATAATTTTATTGCCTTTTAAATATGATTGGTTTGATGGAGATTCTCCTATATGCACAGCTTCGTCTGCGAGGCGAACATGTGGTGAGTTTCTATCTACGGTAGAGTAAACAGCAACCGTTTTTATTCCCATTTTTTGAGCAGTTTTTATTACTCGAATAGCGATTTCTCCTCGATTGGCGATTAGTATTTTTTTCATTTAAATGGATTGTTTTTATTTCCGCGCAAGCGAAACCTTAATATGTTTAGTTAAGCGATGTATTAAGATTTAGTATCGAATTCTATTAGTTGTTCATTCTTATCTACAGCAGCTCCTTTTTTTACTGAAATAGTTTTTATAATGCCATTAATGGGAGATGTAATTATGTTTTCCATTTTCATAGCTTCAAGTATAAGTATAGGGTCGTTTTCTTTAACCTCTTGGTTTTCTTTAACCAAAACATCTATAATTAACCCTGGCATTGGCGCTTTTATGGCATTAACTTGTTTTAACTTGCCGGTTTCGAATCCCATAGTTTTTATTAGGGAGTCTAACTCGTTGTTAATGTTTATGTTAAAAACAGTATTATTAATGTTTACTTTATATGTTTTTTCAAGAAAATTAGAGCCTAATATTTCAGCTTTTATAGAGTGGTGGTCTTGAATGATGTGATATTCGTTTTCAGAAATTTTAAGTGTGTCTAGTTTTGAAATATCATCGCTATTTAAATCAAAATCATATTGATTATTTACATTTACTTTAAATACTTTACTCATGCTAATACAAGATTATTTACTAGTAAATATATGAATTTTTTTGCGCTTATTTTTTTGATTTATTTGTATGCTGAAAGTGCTCGTTTTATAACATGAAAAAAGCCGTTTAAATAAATTTAAACGGCATTTTCTCAATTTGCTAGCATCTATAAGTCTCTCACATTTATTGGATGCTATGGTAATAGTCTCTCAAGTGCAAATTTATAAGATATGGCTTACATTTGCCTATTATAAATTCATAGGTTTTTACTAAATTTTGAATTTTGACTGATTTTGGTGCCTTTTTATCGCTTTTTTTGATAGGAATATGGCTATTGCTAGAGAAATAAATGCACCAACCCATATTCCTGGAATAAAATCGATAAATAAAAAGAAATCATATGCACCATGAAAAAGAATGGCTAGGAGTAATCCTGCAATATTTAATAGCGATTGATGGTTTGAAAATTTAGCTTTGCCTACAAAATATCCCATTAAAATACCAAAAGTTGCATGAGCGGGAATTGCTGTAAAAGCACGAAGCATAGCGGTTTGATATCCGCTTTCTAATACGTAAAAAATATTTTCTGTAGCAGCAAAACCCATCGATACCATTACTGCGTAAACTATACCATCAAACTGTTCGTTAAATTCTTTATTTGGTTGTGCGTAGTAGCGTACTATAATATATTTGCTAAACTCTTCGGTAAAACCAACAACTACAAAAGCTTTTAAAAATTGCTGATAAACACTATGATGCTCTGTTAAAGGTAAAACAATATCAAAAGCATAGTAAATTAAGGTCGTAACTATAATACTAACTATAGCGCCAAGTAAAAAGTTGTAAAATAGAATGCGTTTGGGCTCTTTTTCGTATGTATCGTTAAAATAAATGTAAAGTATAACAATAATAATAGGGGCAAGGGCAAGTAAGAGTAAAGTCATTTATAAATAATGATCTGTAAAAATTAAGAGGTTTTATTTTGAATATGTTGAAGTACAGTAAGGTAATAGTTGCTATTTGTGGCTACAAAATGGTTGTTAGTTTTACTTTGTGCTAATAGGTTTTTAAAAGTTGCAATATTTACTAGTTTTAAAGCTTTAACCTCTTCTTCTTGGCGTTTTAAATTAGCAAGTGGTTCTTTAAGTTCTGCTATAAAGGTATTATGAAACTCGTTGTCTATAATGCCATTTTTGTAGTTTTGGAAACAGTTAAAAACACCTATTTTATGCAAATCGGTTTCTATAATGTTTAATCCTATTTCTTCTTTTGTTTCTCTTATAGCTGCTTGTTTTATAGACTCGCCAGCATCTACATGTCCTGCTACAGAGACGTCCCACATGAGCGGACATATTGTTTTTTTTGCAGAACGTTGAGAAAGTAAAACGAAGCCATTTTTTGTGTAAAACCATACATGTGCTGTATGGTGATACAAACCTGTTTGGTGAATAACCGATTTTAATTCAGATTTTCCTGTTGGATAGCCATTTTTATCAACAACATCAATAAATTCATCCATAGTATTAAATTATAAAATAGAAGTTAAACATTGCAAAAGTATGGTAAAATCTTCTTTTGTGTTAAATAGATGGCAAGATACACGAATATAGTTACCTCGAATAGACACAAAAATTCGATGCTTTTCAAGTTGCGCCTTTAATGTTGTTAAATCGATATTATTTGGTAATTCTATACCAAATAGATGATTTGCTCTATACTCAGAATCTTCTATTTGGCAGCCTAGCTTAGTAAGTGGTTTTATAATGTGTTGAGAAATTTCTTGACAATACAATTGAATATATTCTGGAGTCCATTCTAGAATATTAGAAATAGAATCTTGCAGCATGGCTACAGCAATAAAATTAGCATTTTCTCCAGAGTTGTATCTAGCAGCTTGTATTTTATATTCTGATTGATAATTTGTTAAATCAGCAAAATTGTCGCTATTAACTCTATTGCTCCAATTTTCTTCAATGGGTATTCCATCATCAAAATAAGGTCCATAATATGCTAACCCGTAAGCATAGGCTCCAAATAACCATTTGTAGCCTGCACAAATTACTGCATCTGGCTGAATATTTTTTATAGAAAAAGGCAAAGCGCCTAAAGACTGCGTAGCATCGACTATAAGTAGTGCGTTTTTAGTTTTTGCCTTTTTGCTAATGGCTTTTAGGTTAAAAAGTGTGCCATCTGCCCAATGGATGTGACCTATAGCAATAACAGCTGTTTTTTCTGTTATACTATTTAATATGTCGATATTCCAGTTTTTGCCTCGATTTTTTTTGCCTTTTGGTTTCGCTATGGTAATTATTTTAGCATTATATTTTTCAACAAGGCGTTGCCATGCGTAAAAATTGCTAGGAAATTGATCTTCTACAATTAAAATTTCGTCTCCAGCATTTAAAACAATATTATTTGCAACTGTTGCAATGCCATAGGATGCAGACGGAATCGCTGCAATACGTTCTGGTTCGTTTGTATTAATTAATTTGGCAAATTGTTTTTTAAGCAAATTTAAAGGCGAAAAAAAGTCGTTGCTCGTAATGGTAAATGGTACACTTTTTTTATCTATAGCTTTTTTACCAGCAAGATTTGTACTTTTTAATAAAGGCGACATAGTCGCTGTATTTAAGTAAGTAATATGGTTAGGTAAATCAAATAAATGCTTTAGGTTTTGCATAATAATTAAGAATAAAAAATCCCGCCATTTGGCGGGATTTAGTAAGTTTTATTTAAAGTAACTAAACGTTTCCCCGTCTTCTATTTTTAATAGTGTTTCGTAGATAAGTTTAATAACATTTTCTACATCGTCTTTATGTACCATTTCTACAGTGGTATGCATATAGCGTAATGGTAACGATATTAAAGCACTAGCAACACCGCCATTGCTATAAGCAAAAGCATCTGTATCTGTACCTGTAGCGCGAGATAGAGCAGAGCGCTGAAAAGGAATTTTTTTATCTTCTGCTGTTTCTGTAATTAAATCTCGCAATTTTTGTTGTACAGCAGGAGCATAAGCAATAACGGGTCCAGCTCCAATTTCCATATGCCCCGCAGTTTTCTTTTCAATCATTGGGGTTGTTGTATCGTGTGTTACATCAGTAACAATAGCTGCATTTGGTTTTATAGTATGTGCAATCATCTCTGCACCACGTAAACCTATTTCTTCTTGTACAGCATTTACAATGTAAAGTCCAAAAGGAAGTTCTTTTTTATTTTCTTTTAATAAACGGGCAACTTCAGCTATCATAAAACCACCCATTCTGTTATCTAAGGCACGACAAACAAATTTATCGCCATTTAGAATATGAAATTCGTCTGGGTAAGTAATAACACAACCAACATGTACGCCAAGGTTTTCTACCTCCTCTTTAGTTTTGCATCCGCAATCAATAAAAATATTATCTGGTTTTGGCGCCTGCTCTTTAGCGCGGTTTCGTGTATGTATAGCTGGCCAACCAAAAACACCTTTTACTATACCGTTTTTAGTATGAATATTAACAACTTTACTTGGTGCAATTTGATGATCGCTACCTCCGTTTCTAACCACATAAATAAGTCCGTCGTCACTTATATAATTAACATACCATGCAATTTCGTCTGCATGTCCTTCTATAACAACTTTGTATTTAGCATCGGGGTTTATAACACCAACCGCTGTACCATAGGTATCGGTAATAAATTCATCTACATAAGGTTTTAAATAATCCATCCATAATTCTTGCCCAGTCCATTCGTATCCTGTTGGCGCTGCATTATTTAAATATTTCTCTAAAAAGTCCATAGACTCTTTAGTAAGTAAGCTCTTTTCTGCCATATTTTTTAATTTTCAACTAAAATAATAATATATCTATAAAATAAATGTTTTACAGAATGTAAATTATTAATTTTGGAGAGATTATTGCTCCTTTTGTTAATAGATGATTTTTTTTAGATACATATTTTTATTTTTTCCATTTCTTGTATTATCTCAAGTAAGCGGTAGAACTCTGGACTCTACACAAACAGATTACATTATTGTAAAAGGAGACTCGATACCACGAACGTCTATAGATTTGGACGAAGTTATGCTTTTGCATAAATTAAAGTTTAATAGTAGGGAAGAGCGTGTGCGCTATTTAATTTTAAGGCGAAAAACAATAAAAGTATATCCGTATGCAAAAATGGCTGCAGATCGTTTAGATTCTTTAACAAAGCATTTAGCAACTTTAACTAAGAAAAGAGATAAGCGACGGTATACTAAAAGAATTCAGAAATATATTGAAGGTGAGTTTTCTGAGAAACTAAAAAAAATGTCGCGTACCGAAGGACAGATTTTAGTAAAACTAATTCATAGGCAAACTGGTATAACAGCTTTTAATCTTGTAAAAGAATTGCGTAATGGTTGGCGAGCCTTTTGGTATAATACAACTGCAAGTATGTTCGATATTTCTTTAAAACGAGAATTCGATCCTGTAAACGAAAAAGAAGATTATTTAATAGAAGATATTTTGCAGCGTAATTTTCAGAGTGGTCGCTTAGAAAGACAAAAATCGGCTATTCCTTTTGATTTTTACGACTTAACCAATAAATGGCTACGTGCTAAAACACCTGAAAAAGATGAGTGACAAAATTCAATCGCCATTTGAAGAAAAACTAAATGCTATTTCGCATGGTGTTGGTGCCATTTTAGGCATTATTGCTTTGGTTTTACTTGTTATTTTTAATACAGATAAAACCCATTGGAGCCTATTTAGTGTTATAGTTTATGGTGCATCTATTATTTTATTATTTGCAGTATCTACAGTGTACCATACGGTTAAAGATGTTGTAAAAAAACATAGTTTTCGTATTTTAGATCATATCAGTATTTATGTACTTATTGCAGGAACTTACACTCCCGTATGTTTAATTACACTTAGCGATAGTAGTGGTTGGACCATCTTTTGGGTTGTTTGGGGTATTGCTGCCTTTGGAGTGGTTTTAAAACTGTTTTTTACTGGGCGTTTCGAGTTGTTTTCTACACTGTTGTATTTAGTAATGGGTTGGCTTATTGTATTCGATTTTACAACGCTTAGCAATGGTATAGGTAGCGATGGTGTTTTTATGCTTTTTGCAGGAGGCTTGGCATATACGGTTGGTATTATTTTTTATGCTATTCATAAAATACCCTATAATCATGTTATTTGGCATTTATTTGTTTTAGCTGGTGCTATTTTTCATTTTTTTATGATTTTCTTATATGTTATATAAATAATTATTTTTTACTATTGGTTATACTTTATTTTTTTTATGATAAAACTAAACAAAGCAACAAATCAAAACCATTTTATAATAATAGAAACGCTTGCCAATACTATTTGGCGTGAGCATTATCCAAGTATTATAACTATAGCACAAATAGATTATATGCTTGAAAAATTTAATTCTATTAATGCCATAGAAGCTCAAGTAAGTGAAGGTGTAAATTTTTATTATATGACTTTTAACGAAACTCCTGTTGGTTATATGGCGATAAAAAAAGAAACCGATTTTTTGTTTTTAAGTAAGTTATATGTGTTAAAAAATTATAGAGGAAAAGGCGTAGGTACGGTTACTACTCAATTTATTATGGATGAGGCTGCTAAAGGTAAATTAAAATCTATTCAATTAAAGGTAAATAAATATAACTTAAACTCTATAGCTGCTTACCAAAAAATGGGATACAAAAAGGTAAAGTCCATGGTAACAGATATTGGCGAAGGTTTTATAATGGACGATTACTTGTTAGAGAAAAAAATTAGCCCTCAATAACATCTTTATATTCTAAAAAGAAGTCTTCAAATAAAGCCATGTGTATATTAAAAAACTCCATAACATCTCGCCACGAGTTTTTATTATGGATGGATACTTTTTTATTTAAAGGTACAAGAATTCTAGATATTTCTTTTTTGTTATCTAAAATATATTCTTCGTGATAAATGGCTTCAGGTAGATATTCGTCAAGTAAAATAGACTTTAAAGCAACTAGTTTTTCCCAATAGTTAATGCGGTTTTCTAAATCGTCTTCAAGATCTAAAACAACACAAGCTGTTTTATTATCAAAATGAAATTTAAAACTAAAGCCTTTTAATTTTGTATCGTATAAAATCCATTTTCTTGGAAACGATTTTCCAAAACTTGTCCAAAAACTTTCTCTTAATAATCTAGATTCTTCTTTGCTAAACACGTTTTATATAAATTATATATCAATATTATTAAATTTCATCCATTTGTCTACCGTTTGTATCCAATAATTTAAAAAGTTTTCATTGTAAAAAATACTAGAAAAATCGTTAAATCTTTGTGCATGTATACCTCCATAATACAGCCAAATGGCTAATCCGCCATAGGGAATTAATCTTTTTTCTTCGTCGCTAATAGGTGTTACAGATTGGTAACCTTCAATAAGCGCATTCATTTTTTCTTTAAAAACGTCTTTGTTAGGTTCGTTTCTAAAAATAACCATAATACTATAAGCTAAATCTAAAAATAGCCAACCGTTTCCACAATTATCAAAATCAAAAAAGGTGATATTAGTCTCGTTTTCAATTTTTATATTCTCGTACCATAAATCGAAATGTACAATGCCAGAGCGCAAAGCATTGGTATTTGCTTTTTTGAATTGAGAAGCAATAATGGTATTCGCTCTTTTAATAAAATTAATAGACTCTAATGGTTTAGAAAAAGTACTTTCAACTTGGTTTAGAGCCCAATTTACAAGTGTATCTGCATTGTAATTAATTCGATTAATAGTTTTGTTTGCTGTTATTAAATGCATTTTTGCCATTTCTAAACCTAGAGTTAGGCAATGTTTTTTTGTAGGGTTTACTATACTGTCTCCTATGGCATATGTAAATAAAACAGCATAACGCAACCCTTCTGCAGCTTGTAGTACTTGTATGTAGTTAGATGTTTTGTCTTTAATAGGGTACGCTACAGAGATTTGATTATCGTTTAATAAAAGAAGTAAATCTAATTCGGCTTTAATTTCTGCTTTTGTGCGCCAATTTAAATTATAAACCCGAAACACATATTTACAGGTGTCATTTTCTATTATGTAAGTATGGTTAACACCAATTTTAATAATGCGACAGTTTGTATTGGCATTAAAACCATATTGCTCTACCACATAATTACCCAAATATTTAGGAGAAAGGGTAGAAGTTATGGCAGGAAACGGTTGCATTATAATATTATTAAAACTACATTAGGTAAGCTATACCAACACCTAAAATTATAGAAATAAACTTTGATAAATTAAATTTGTGACCATCTCCGGTTTCAAACAAAATAGTTGTAGCAATATGGAAAAAGATACCAATAACTAGCGCATTAACACTGTTAATAAACATTTCGCTTAAATTTGCAGTGTTAGATATTAGTGTGCCTAACGGAGTCATGGCTGTAAATATTAACAAAAAAACTCCAATTTGTAGTTTGCTATAATTACTTTGTAGTAAAAACAAACTTACAATAGTAGCAATAGGTATTTTATGTATTAAAATACCATAAACTATATCGTTATGCTCATGTATAGGAAAACCTTCTAAAAAGCTATGAATACATAAACTAATAAATAACAACCAAGGAAAATTTGTTTCTTTTTTATCTTTATGTACATGCCCATGTTCTGCACCTTTAGAGAACAACTCTAAAATAATTTGCAGCATAATACCACACATAATATACAAACCAGCAAGTTTGGTGTTTAAGTGATGGTAAACCTCTGGTAATAATTCAAAAAGAGTTAAAGCTAATAAAAAGGCACCACTAAAAGATAGTAATAACTTAGTGTTAAACGACTTTTTGTTTTTGGTTAAAGCTGCAATTATAATACCTATTATAACAGCAAGAATGGGTAATAAAAATTTATTCATTAAAAAAACTAATTATTCTGTAGTTTTAAATTTTACTATTTAAAAATCATCACTAAACGTTCCGATGTTTTTGGGTTAAATTTATTTAATTTATAATCTCCAAAAATATCTAGTAAATGCACGTCGGCTTGTTCAAAAAGCAATTCAAAATCGTTTAGAGTAAAACCTCTAACACGTTCTTGAAATGCGTATGGTGTATCGTTTGCTTCAAAAGTTATATCTTTAATAATATAACCATTTTTAACATAGCGTTTTAAGCTAAACGTAATACCATCAACTGTTTTAATTTCTTCTGGTACTAAATTATCAATAACAAATTCACTATTCATAAAATCTATAACACCAAAGCCAAAATCGTTTAAATCAGATTTAATAGCCTTAATGGTTCTTAAATTATCCTCGTCTTTATCAAAATAACCAAAACTTGTAAATAAGTTAAAAACCGCATCAAACTTAGCATTGTATGGCAAACACATATCGTGAACCTCAAAATTTAGGCTATGGTTTTCAAATTGTTTAGCAAATTTAATACTGTTTTCGCTTAAATCTACACCCGTAACTTTGTATCCAATTTTGTTTAAATATCTAGCATGTCTGCCTTTGCCACAAGCTAAATCTAGAACAGATCCAGTATCTGGTAAATTTAAATAATTAGTAAGCGTATCCATAAAAGCATGTGCTTCGGTATCGTCTCTATCTTTATATAAAATGTGGTAAAATGGTGTGTCAAACCAAGATGTAAACCATTCTTTTTTGTTGTTGCTCATAGTTTTGGTTGGAGGTTACTCTAAGTTGCACGGGCAACTTAGAGTCAGGCTTTCCGCTATATCTTTTTAAAAAGGGCATTACTAAACCAAGAAAAATTTAGTTGCAAACTAGTTGCATAGTCCTTAGTTAAATTATAGCAAATTAATTTTTAAAAAGGATGTCGCATCAATCCTTAACCCAAATTATTAATAAACTTTAACGTTTGCCGCAAAATTACGTTATTTTTGCAATCTATTAGTTGTAGACGAAAAAAATGGCAGAAAATTTCAAAATGGTAGCCAAAACCTTATTTGGTTTTGAAGACTTACTAGCAAGAGAGTTAACACAGTTAGGAGCAGTACATGTAAAAACTGGCGTGCGTAACGTAAGTTTTATGGGCGATAAAGGCTTTATGTATAAAGCTAACTTGGGCTTGCGTACCGCAGTAAAAATATTAAAACCTATACATAGCTTTAAGGTTAGAAACGAAAAAGATTTATACGATAAAATTAATAAAATGCCTTGGGAAGATTATATGAAATCTTCTGGTACCTTGGCGGTCGATGCTACAATTCATTCAGATTTGTTTACGCACTCACTTTACATAGCTCAAAAAACAAAAGATGCCATTGTAGATCGTTTTAGAGACAATACAGGCGAACGCCCTAATGTAGATTTAAAATTTCCAGACTTAAAAGTAAATGTACATATAGACAGACAGCAATGTACCATTTCGTTAGACTCTTCTGGAGACTCCTTACATAAACGAGGCTATAAATTGGCAACAAATATTGCTCCAATAAACGAAGTTTTAGCAGCTGGATTAATAATGCTTTCGGGTTGGGATGGACAGTCTGATTTTATGGACCCTATGTGCGGATCTGGAACCATGCTTGCAGAAGCAGCCATGATAGCTTGTAACATACCTCCAAACTTAATGCGAAAAGAATTTGCTTTCGAGCGCTGGAGCGATTGGGATGTCGATTTATTCGAGAAAATAGAAGAATCGTTATTAGGTAGAACGCGAGATTTCCATCATAAAATAATTGGTTACGATAAAGCACCAAGTGCTGTAAATAAAGCCAAAGAGAATATTAAAAATGCACAATTAGACGACTTTATAGAAATAAGACACGAAGATTTCTTTAAAACCAGAAAAGCAGGTGATGCTAAATTGCACATGGTGTTTAATCCGCCTTATGGCGAGCGTTTAAATATAGACATGCAAGAATTTTATGGTAATATTGGTGATACACTTAAACAAAATTATCCGGGTACCGATGCTTGGTTTATTACCAGTAATCTTGATGCTCTTAAATTTGTTGGTTTGCGCCCATCTAGAAAAATACAATTATTTAATGCTAAATTAGAGTCGCGCTTAGTTAAGTATGTTATGTACGAAGGCAGTAAGAAAGGGAAGTACATAAAAAAATAATATGTAGCTTTAAATTACCATGAAAATACGTTTTGCTTTTTATTGTTTTTTTAGTTTTTACCTAAGTCTTTACAACCTTAAAGCGCAAAGTTTAAATTTGTTTAAGCAAGTAAAAACAGAAACAAAAATTAACAATAATGGAGTAAGTACAACACTTATTAATAAAGGAAAAGACAAGGTTTTTCATGTTTTTTCCAACAATACCAATACTAAAAATAAATATGCTTGGTCTAGTATTTTAATAAAAGAGAAAAAAAGGCTTTCTAAATACAACTTTATTAGCGCTGTAGTAGAGAACAAGGGAAAAACAGAACTCGATGTTATATTTTGGGTAACCTCTGGAAAAGGCTGGAATGCTGTTGCAGATACGATAACTCTTGCTGCAGGAAAAAAGAAAACATTAACATGTAATTTAAGAGAACAATTTCCTGATGGCACTTTTAAACTAAACCCTAATTATATAAACCAAATACAATTAATGTTTGTAAATGCAAAAGGATTTATAGATGTTGAGTGGTCTGCTTTAAAAGCAAAAGAAAAAATAAATAATTGGGATAGACCTAAAAACAGATTGGATGTACCAATAGCTAAACAAACCAAACCCAAAGCAGGAACTCGTTTTTACTATAAATTAAATGCTGGTTCTAATTTATATAGTGTTGTTTATTTGCCAAAAAATTGGAAACCAAATAACTCTAAAAAATACCCCGTAATAGTAGAATTTCCTGGTAATGTATATTACACAAAACAATGTTATTCTACAGGCAAACCAGAAGACTGTGTTATTGGTTATGGTATGAGCAAAGGTGAAAATGCGATATGGGTGAGTTTACCATTTGTAGACTATTCTAAAAATAGTATTGCAGAAAACGGTTGGGGAAATGCAGACAACACAGCAGATTATACCGTAAAAACAGTAAACCATATTATAAATAATTTTGGAGGAGACGCAAACAATATTGTTTTAACGGGATTTTCTAGAGGAGCTATAGCTTGTGGTTTTATAGGTTTAAGAAATGACGAAATTTCTAATTTATGGAAAGGTATTCATGCTTGTCAACATTATGATGGAGACGGATGGAAAGGGGCTAATATGGCAGAAGCCTTAGTACGCCTAAAACGCTTAAAAAAAATAAAACTGTTTGAAACAGATAATAGCGAAAGTAAATTAAAAGCTATGCTAGATAAAGTAAATGCCGATGTAGTTTATTATAATTCGGGGTTAAAAGCTCATGCTTGCGATATGTTTTTAGATGATAGAACATCTACTTTAGCCTTACGTACGTGGTTTAAAAGTTTAGTTTTAAATTAATTAGCTTTGTAATTATTGAGCTAAAGCTTTTATAATATTTATGTTTACTTCGTGTTTACCATCAAATAGCTCAACTTTTAAATTATTTTTAAAAAGGGTGTGTGCTCGTTTTAATTCGGTTTGCAAGCGGTTTGGTGTAATATATTCATCTTTATCACCACAAACAACATGAGTTTGCCCGTTGTAAAAGTTAAAATCATTTTCGTTCAATTCTTTTGGAATACTACCAGAATGTAAAATAAGTTTATGGCATTGTAACTGTTTAAAAGCTACATAGCGAGTAGCAACACTTACGCCTTGAGAATACCCAAATACAATAATATTTACATTACTGGGGATGTTTTCTTTTTGCAAAATCGAATCAAAATAGTTTAAAATGTTTTTGGATTCAGTAGTTGTGTTTTCTTTTGTTAACCAACTAGCGCCAACATATTTAAAATCTTGTTTTACGTAATACTTGCTTGGTGCTTGAGGAGCAATAATATAGTTTTCGTCAGTATTTAAATGTTTAAAATATTTTAAGAAATACCGACTTAAATACCCTAATCCGTGACATACAAACCAAACATTTTTTGTAGAACTTTTAAGCGTATTTAAAGTAGAGTAGGAGTTGGTTGTTGTATATGATATTTCTTTTTCTTCTGATTTCATTTACACTTATCTTTTGTACTTTCGCAATATAATTTATTATCGATTTTAAAAATACATTATTTATATGCAAATATCTAAAGACACCATTTTAAAACAAGCTAATGCAGCTTGTAAAAACACCTTAATGGAAACGTTAAATATTGAAATGGTAGATTTTGGAGACGATTATTTAACAGCAAGAATGCCTGTAAATGCTAAAGTGCACCAGCCAGACGGTGTGTTGCATGGTGGTGCTACTGCTGCTTTGGCAGAAAGTGTAGGTAGTTTTGCATCGCATGTTTTTATAGATACAGAAAAGTTTTTTGTTCGTGGCTTAGAAATTACAGCTAACCATGTTAAAAGTGTAAAAGAAGGTTTTGTTTATGCAAAAGCAACATTTTTGCATAAAGGAAGAACAACCCAATTATTAGATATAAGAGTAACAGACGAAGCTAATAATTTAATTTCTATTTGTAGATTATCTACCATTACGTTGCCAAAAAATAAATAATGATTTTGGAAGATTTCTTTGCTCTTTTAGAGCAACAATATAGCAGTAAATTACCTTTTGTAGCGTATAGAAAACCTAATAGATTAGAGATTAAGTCCTTGCTTCAAAATAATGAGGCGTTACACATAAATACTAATTTTACAGATAGCGGATTTGTTTTCTCTCCGTTTGACGATATAGATGAAACAGTTATTATTCCTGTAAAAGATTCTCAAGTTATTTCTACAATTTTTTTTAAAGCAAAATATAAAAACACAGATTTAAACCCGTTTTTAGAAACAGAAAGTTTAGATTCTAAAAAAAAGCATATTGCTTTAATAGAAAAAGGAATAAGAGCGATAGAGGACGATGCTTTTAAAAAAGTAGTCTTGTCTCGTAAAGAAACTGTAGCGGTTTCAAAAAATAACCCTATAACCATATTTAAAAAGTTGTTACATAAATATACATCGGCATTTGTTTATTGTTGGTATCATCCAAAAGTAGGGCTTTGGTTGGGTGCAACACCAGAAACTTTAATAAAAATAGAAGGCAACCGTTTTTCTATTATGGCTTTGGCAGGTACTCAAAGTTTTAGCGAAACAACAAATGTGGTATGGAAAGCAAAAGAGCAACAAGAGCAACAGTTTGTTACAGATTTTATAGTTAATAATATTTCGCCTTTTGTAGAACAGACAAAAATATCTGAGACAGAAACTGTAAAAGCAGGTAATTTATTGCATTTAAAAACCATGATTTCTGCACAGCTAAAATCGTCAATGTTTAATTTAAAATCTATTATTTCTGTTTTGCACCCAACACCAGCAGTTTGTGGTTTGCCAAAACAAGAAGCTAAAGATTTTATATTGAAAAACGAACATTATAATCGCGAATTTTATTCTGGTTTTTTAGGCGAACTAAACATAGAAACTACTGTAGCGCCAAGATCTGGCAAGCGTAATATAGAAAATAGAGCGTATGCTGTAAAGCGAAAAAGCACACAACTATATGTAAATTTACGCTGTATGCAATTAAAAAATAGCGAGGCCACTATATATGTTGGAGGCGGTATTACAAAAACATCGCATGCAGAAAGCGAATGGGAAGAAACAGTAGCCAAATCTTTAGTGGTTAAAAGTATATTAGAATAGCTGCATTTTTAATACGTATTTCTTATTTTTACGGTACAAATTTTACATTAAAATAAAAGGCTTTTATTTTATGATGTTTAATTTGTAAAAACATATATAGGTTAAGTTGAAGGCTTAATATATTCTATTTTACAGAAGTACTTAAATGATATACCCAAAAATTCCGTTAGCACAAACTGTTATTCAGCTTTGTAAAGCGAAACATATAAAACATATTATTATTTCTCCAGGTAGCCGAAACGCACCTTTAACTATTGGTTTTTCTAACGATAGTTATTTTAATTGTTACAGTATTGTAGACGAGCGTTGTGCTGCTTTTTTTGCTATGGGAATTGCCCAGAAAACAAAAGAACCAACAGCTGTAGTATGTACATCTGGATCGGCATTATTAAATTATTATCCAGCTGTAGCCGAGGCCTATTATAGCGATATACCATTGGTTGTTTTATCTGCCGATAGACCAAAACATTTAATAGGTATTGGCGATGGACAAACTATTAATCAGAAAAATGTTTTTAAAAATCATATTTTATATTCAGCAAATTTAAAATTAGATTTAGATGAGAAAGCAAAAACAGAAGAAGAACTTCCAATTTTTAAAAATTTAGAAAATAAGTTAGAAACGTTATTAGGTTTAAAAGAGTCTATACAAACCTTTAATAATCAAGAAATTAATAAGGCAATTAATATATCTATTACAAATAAAGGACCTGTACATATAAATATTCCTTTTGACGAACCTTTATATAATACGGTTGATACTTTAGATGCTAATTTGGTTGTTATAGAGCCAGAACCTGTTATTCTAAACATTGACGATAGTGACATAACTAAATGTGCAGAACTTTGGAATAGAGCTAAAAGAAAATTGGTTTTAATTGGCGTAAACGATCCGGAGGATATAGACGAATCTTATTTAAATACTTTAGCAAAAGATGATAGTGTTTTGGTGTTTACAGAAACTACATCTAATATTAGTAATGCATCGTTTTTTCCAAGTATAGATAAAATAATAGCGCCATTTACAGATGATGATTTTAAGAGGCTACAACCCGAAATTATTTTAACTTTTGGGGGGTTAATAGTTTCTAAAAAAATTAAAGCTTTTTTACGAACCTATAAAGCGAAACAGCATTGGCATGTTGATTTAAAAAAGGCTAACGATACTTTTTTTAGCTTAAATAAGTTTTTTAAAACGAGTCCTAATTACTTTTTATCTAAGTTGTTTTCTGTAACTAAACCAGTTAAAAGTGATTATAAAGTATATTTTGATAACATAAAAACATACAGAGAGGCGAGGCATAATGCGTATTTAGAAACCTTAGAATATTCTGATTTAAAAGCTTTTAATTCTATTTTAAAAGCCATACCAAATAATACAAATTTACAATTAAGCAATAGTTCTACGGTAAGGTACGCACAGTTGTTTAACTTAAATAGTACATTAAATGTGTATTGTAATCGTGGTACAAGTGGTATAGATGGAAGCACATCTACAGCTATTGGTTTTGCTTTAGCTAGCCCAAAACAAACCACTTTAATTACTGGAGATATTAGTTTTTTTTACGACAGTAATGCTCTTTGGAATAATTACATACCAAAAAATTTTAGAGTTATTTTAATTAATAATAGTGGTGGTGGTATTTTTAGAATTTTACCAGGAGATAAAAACACAGAGGCTTTCGATACTTTTTTTGAAACAAAACACTCGCTTAATGCAAAACACCTTTGTAATATGTATGGGGTTAATTATTTAAAGGCTGAAAATATATTAGATTTAGAAAAAAACTTGGAGTCTTTTTATAATGATGATATAGGGCCTAAGCTACTAGAGGTTTTTACTCCACGAACTTTAAATGATACCTTGTTAATTAACTATTTTAAATTCTTGAAATAGTTAATATGTGACTTTGTTTTTTTTCTTGTGTCTAAAAATTGTTACCTTTAAAAAGCTATCAATTAAATATTAATATTAAACAAATCATTATGAGTAAAAGAGATGACCTTATTGTAAAGTATGCAGCCGATTTAAAAGATAAATGTGGTGTAGATGTAGACATGGATTTATTGACTAAAGTTACTATTGGTTGCGGACCATCAATTTATAACAAAGATTCTTCTACGGTTTCAGGGTCGGATGAGTCTGAGTTAGCAACTGTAAAAAACAACTTTTTAATTAAGAAATTAGGATTGTCTGACAGTGAAGATTTAGATAAGGGTATTGACGCAGTTATGGAAACTTACGGAAAATCTAACCGTAATAAATACAGAGCAGTAGTGTATTACTTACTAACTAAACACTTTGGTAAAGAGTCTATTTATTAGAAAAAAATAAATTTTAATTTTAAAGCGTTACAATAATTTTGTAACGCTTTTTTATTTTTATTGGTAGATGTTGAGTTTTAATAGACCAGAAACCTAAAGTTATAACCTTTTTTTGGCAGGTAGTTGCAGGAGCGATAGCAGCGACATCCTTTTTTGTGTACCACACTTTTACTTTAAAAACGAATTATTGTTTTTCTATTTGGTTATAAAAAGTAAAATATTTTGATGCAAAAAAGATATAGCGAATAGCGCGGTTTTTATTTTTCTTAAAAACCTGCCCAAATTAGAATGTTTTTTAAGTTATCTTTTCTTAATATGATTACCTTTGCGCTATGATACAAATAGGACAAATAAATACGTTAGAAATACTTCGTGAATCTGAACATGGAGTTTATTTGATTGATGCAGAAGATAATCAAGTTTTACTACCAAATAGGTATGTGCCACGTGAGTTTAAAATTTACGATAAGCTTGATGTTTTTGTGTATTTGGATAACGAGCAACGCCCTGTGGCATCTACAGATTTTCCTTATATTAAACTTGATGAGTTTGCTTTGTTACGTTGTAATCAAGTTAACGATCATGGTGCTTTTTTAGATTGGGGATTAGTTAAGGAGTTATTTTGTCCGTTTAGAGAACAGGCCTTTAAAATGAAGCCTGGAGGTTGGTATTTGGTGCGTTGTTATATGGACGAGAAGTCTGAAAGATTAGTTGCGTCTAGCAAAACAAATAGGTTTTTAGATAATAAAGAATTAACAGTGGCTGAGTTTGATGAAGTTGATTTAATTGTGTCTCATCCATCGGATATTGGTATGAATGTTATTGTAAATGGGCAACATATGGGCTTAATTTATAAGAATAATATTTTTACAGATTTAAGTATTGGAGATCGTATTAAAGGTGTGGTTAAAAAAATAAGACCTGGTAATAAACTTGATATCGCTTTAGGGCAAATTGGTTATAGAAATATAGAGCCCAATGCAGAGCTTATTCTTAACGAATTACACGATAATGGTGGGTTTTTAAGTTTGACGGATAAGTCTAATCCAGACGCCATTAAAGATGCTTTACAAATGAGTAAAAAGAACTTTAAAAAGGCTGTTGGTAGCTTGTATAGACAGCGCTTAATAGAAATAAAAGACGATGGTATTTATTTAATATAGAGATAGTTGTATCTCGTGCCTTACTTTACGATAAACAAAATCTACCGCTTCGTAAATGTTGTCGAAGTCAATATTATGCGATAAGCAATAATTGTTTTCTATTTTTGCATTCATTTTACTAGCTGGTGTATAGCCTACAACAGCATAGCCTTTTAAATTTTTAAATTGCAACCTAAATAAAGGTACATCTAGTAATTTTATGGAGTAAGAGTTTATACGGTTAGAGATGATACCAAAAGATCTGGCATCTCCAAAATATGTTTTTATTTCGTTAAATATTTCTGTACAGTTATCGACATCTACGTGTACCGCCTCGTAAAATTCTATAATCGCTATGTGATTAAAGAAAAATATGTCTCCTATTTTGGTTTTTACTTGTTTTAATACTTGATTTGAAAAATCGGATTCTAAAAGTTTCATATTTAATAGCTACTTTAAACAATAGTTCTTAGTCATACATATTGATGTCTAGAGCTTTTTATGACACAATAAAAAGCCAAAAGTCACTATTTTATGTGTTTTTTTGCTTTAAATACGGTTGAGATTGAGAATAAAAAAAGAGTTGAGAGACTTTAATTAGCATAATAATTAGTTAGTGGTTGAGAGTTTTTGTAAATGTAAAAAATAAAAATGCTATTTTAATAAATAAGTTCTGCTATTTTATTTTCTAGAGCGCTACCTCTTAAGTTTTTTGCAATTACTTTACCAGACGCGTCCAAAATAAAAGTAGCAGGAATAGAGCGTACACCATAGCTTCTTGCAATAGGATCTTGCCAAGATTGTAGGTTAGATACATGGTGCCAAGACATGTTGTCGTCTTGTAAGGCTTTTATCCATCTATCTTTTTGTCCGTTTTTATCTAGAGATACACTAATTATTTCTAATCCTTTTTCATGGAATTTGTTGTACGTTTTTACAACATAGGGGTTTTCTCTACGACAAGGTCCACACCATGAAGCCCAAAAATCTATAATAGTTACTTTACCCTTAATATCGTATAACGCTAGTGGTTTTCCTTCTGGAGTATTAGCTGTAAAATTAGGTGCCATATCTCCAATTTGAATGCCTTTTTGTTGTTGCCTTAATTGTTTTTGCTTTAGAATAGAAGCATTTATATACTTACCGTATTCAGAGTTTTTAATAGCCTCTGTTAAGCCAGAAAATAAGTTTTCTAAGTCTGTAATAGAGGTTTGTTTGTCTGTTATAATACTATTTAAAATAATGGCAGAAACATACGAGTTCTCATGATTTTTTATAAAATCTAAATTTAGGTTAGATAATTTTTTTCGGTTTTCTATTATGTTTTTATATAACTCACTTTTATTAGTTGCATTTTGTATTGTAGCTTTTTTAAATTGATTTGTTAACGTTTTTATACGCGTATTTAATTGGCGTTGTTCTTTGCTATACAGCGCATACTCTTTATTGTTGGTTGTACCGCTAACATTGGATGTTTCTATGCTATCTTTATTTATTGCAATATCGATGGCTCCGTTTTCTATAATTAATGGTAAATAGTTTTTATGCCCATCAATATATAAATACTCCAGGGTAGGTTCGTTTCTTACGCCTTTAAACGAGAATTTTTCGTCTAAAACAATAGCTGTATCTTTATTAATAAGTTGACCACGCTCGTTAGGTTCTTTTAAATAAGCACGCATACCGTTGTAAATACCTTTCGCTGTTCCGTTTATTATATAGTGATCTTTAATTTCTGGTTTACAAGAAAAAAGTGAACATAATAAAAGCAAGTAGATAATAGATTTCATTTTTTTAAGTATTTTGAGTCAAATATAATTATTTATAAAACAGAAACCGCAATGTTTTAGCATTGCGGTTTCTGTAAAAATGAATTTTAAGCTTGATTTTATAATTAGTTATCTTCTAATTTCCATGTTCTAACCCAATCGTATTTTGTTGTTAAATCGTCGAAAGATCCGGTTTCAAATATCCCTCCGTTATCTTCAATAGGGTTCCAATTATAGGTTTCTATAGCCATTGTAATATGGCCTTCTAAGTCAAAATTAGCAGGTGGGTTTGTAATGCTGTGCGATAGCTCTCCATCTAGATAAAATAAAATTTCGGTAGGCGATTTCCACCAGCATCCGTAGACAAAAAACCTAGAGTTATTTTTTTCTGATAATATGGTTTTTGCAGGTGATTGTTTTGCACCAGTTACCTCTGTATCGCAATCTCTATCGTGTCTCCATGTATTTGATGCGTATATGTTTGCAAAATTTTTGGCCCAAGACTGTGTGCCACTATGTACACGACCAACACATTCTTGTATGTCTAGTTCTAATTTTCTAACAGGGCCAGAATTACAATTCTGTAAAAAAGCAATCCAGAATGTAGAAGACATTACGGTTTTATTTGCCTGCATTCTACACTCGTAATACATACCATATTTAGCCTTTTCTTTAGATCGTAAAATAGCGCCACCATGTGTCCATGTGGTACCTTTTACAGTTTTTGGTGTGTCGTACTTAAGTACCGTTATATTTAAGTTACCATCGCTAACAGTTACATTGTCAGAATCGAACAGAGCAGGAGGTCTGCCATACCAACCAAAAGGATCGGTCGCTGGGTCTCTATGCCATTTAGCGTCGTTAAAGGTTATACCTTCAAATTCATCAGACATATTCTCTACTTTTGTCCACTTTTTACCTGTTGGGGTTGGATTTGTGTTAATAAAATAAGGTAAATTTGCAGATGCTTCGCTTTGTGTTACAATAACATCAAAACTACAAGTGGTTATGTTACCAGCAGCATCTTTAGCTTGATACGTATTTGTTGTTGTGCCTATTGGGTAACTATCTCCAGAGGCTAATCCTGCAATTTGATTGGTTGTTACACCGTCTAAATTATCTGTGCCAATGGGTGTGGTGTAGTTTACAATAGCTTCATTTGTAAAAACGTCTATTGTAACATTAATTGTTGTTGGGCAACTTAGTGTTGGTAAAATGGTGTCTTGTTCTTTTTCTTCTGTGTCGTTATCACTATTACTACATGTAAATAGAGAGATTAGCAGTAAAAGTAAAAAGGCTTTTGTTAAGTTGTTTTTAATCATAGTTTAGTTAAATATGTTTTAGTAAAATTAATATTTGACACTTATTTATAAGTTGTGTAAAATCTTATTATGTTGTTCATATGGTTAATTTTTTTATGCTTTTAATTATAAATTATAGCTTAAGTATTGGTTTTAGTTAGTTTTACGCGTGGTAGTAATTATGTATTAGTGTTAAGACTATTAATTTACATTGCTAGTTTTTGTTATTAAATTAAGAGTAGATAGCTGCACATATTTAATATTTTACGAAAGCATAAATACCAATTACAATTTCATATTTTTGTGGCATGATACATCAAGATACTATAGTTGCATTAGCAACACCATCTGGAGCGGGAGCTATTGCTGTAATACGTTTGTCTGGCCAAGAAGCTATTGCTATTGCAGAGAAAAAATTTAAATCTATTTCGGGTAAATTACTTAGCAAACAAGCTACACATACCATACATTTAGGGCATATTGTAGATAATAATAGAACTATAGACCAAGTTTTAGTTTCTGTTTTTAAAAATCCTAACTCGTATACCGGAGAGCATGTAGTAGAAATATCGTGTCATGGTTCTAATTATATTCAGCAAGAAATAATACAATTATTTTTGCGTCAAGGGTGTAGAATGGCAACAGCAGGAGAGTTTACTTTAAGAGCTTTTTTAAATGGTAAATTAGATTTAAGTCAAGCCGAAGCTGTAGCCGATTTAATATCTAGCGATAATGAAGCATCACATCAAATTGCCATGCAGCAAATGCGAGGTGGGTTTTCTAGTGAAATTGCAAAGTTGCGCGAAGAACTTTTAAATTTTGCTTCGTTAATCGAGTTAGAATTAGATTTTGCAGAAGAAGATGTAGAGTTTGCAGATCGCTCTCAGTTTAAAGCCTTAGTAGAGAAAATAACCTTTGTTTTAAAACGCTTAATAGACAGTTTTGCAGTAGGTAATGTTATTAAAAACGGAATTCCAGTTGCTATCGTTGGAGAACCTAATGTTGGTAAATCTACACTTTTAAACGCCCTTTTAAATGAAGAAAGAGCAATTGTGAGTGATATAGCAGGTACTACTAGAGATACTATTGAAGACGAGTTAGTAATTCGAGGTATTGGTTTTAGGTTTATTGATACTGCAGGAATTAGAGAAACTAAAGATGTTGTTGAAAGTATTGGTATCAAGAAAACTTTCGAAAAAATGGAGCAAGCCCAAGTGGTTGTACTTCTTTTTTCTGCCGAAGAATTTAAAACAGAAAGCAAACGATTAAAAATAGAAATTGAAAAAATTAAGAATAAGTTTCTGCTTAAACCACTTTTAATTATAGCTAATAAAATTGATACTCTAAATACAGAAGAATCAGAACAATTAAAGCTTCAGTTTGAAAACGTCCATTTGCTATCGGCTAAATCTGGTTTAGGAGTAGAGGAGTTAAAAGAAAAGCTGATAGGTTTTGTAAATACAGGTGCGCTTCGTAATAACGAAACAATAGTAACTAATACAAGACATTATGATTCTTTATTAAAGGCTTTTGAAGAAATTCAGAAAGTAAAATATGGATTAGAGTCAGGTTTATCGGGAGATTTAATGGCGATAGATATTCGTCAGGCGTTATATTATTTTGGTGAAATAACCGGGGAAATTACTAACGATGATTTATTGGGGAATATTTTTGCTAATTTCTGTATTGGAAAGTAAGCAAACTTGTTAAGCTATGATTTGCATAAACGAAGTTATCCCGAATTTATTTCACGATTTTTAAAAGCGATTTAGTATTGTTTCTCTATTTTATTGTGTTTTTTTTAAGAGGATAAATAAGATTGTTCTAATGTTTAGGTTATCAAAGTAATACAAAAAGAAAAAGTATATAATTCCATTTTAAAACGTACTGTACGGGATAGGTTTAATAACAAAAGCGACTCTCTTAAAAAGTAGTAAAAGAAAAAAGTATAAAGCTAGATATTGATGATTCTTATTTTTAATTAATTTTATAGTTAAATGTTTCAAACCACAAAGGCCTATTATGTATAGAAAAGTAAACTCTTTTTTTGTAAAATAAGAAACTGATACCTAAAAGGAATTTCCATATTAGTAGTATCAATAGTCTCTAAATCTATAGCGTTAATACCGAAGAGAAGAGATTATAATTGCCCTAACCATAATTAAAAGTTTAAAGGTAATAGCTAAAACGTTGTAGTTAAGTTTTAAAAGCAGAGATGCCTTAGAAAGGTATCTTCTGCTTTTTTAAATAAATTTACAAATGTTAATAATTATTAGTAAGAGGGTAATTATGTATGCTAGTTAGTTTTAGGTATAACCATTACTTTCTCTTTAAAACGATAAAATACTGTAGTGTCATCTTTTATATTTTTATCGACCAACATTCCCGCTTGAATAACATTGTTGTTACCAATTGTAATACCTGGTAATGTAAAAGAGCGGATACCAAAAGAGTTGTTATTACCAATTTTTGTTGTTCCACCTAAATTAGTGTCAGAGAAAAAGTTATTGTCACCAACCACACAATCGTGACTAATGGTACAGTGTGAAACTATTAAATTATGGTTACCAATGATTGCATATTTTTCGACCATACAAAACGGACCTATTATATTGCCTTCTCCTATATTTAATTCTTTTGGTTTTACAACACTATGGTGGTAAAAGCTACCAATTGTAGCATTCTTTTTTTTAAGCGCTTCAATCATTTTTTCTCTAAAGCTTATACTCATTACTGCTAGTAATACTTCTTCTCCGAGTTTTGGCTCATAAGAATCTATATCGCAAAGAACAGGCGCTTTAAAATTATATCGGTCATAATTATCCTTTAGATGATCTGCGTAATCGATGTAGCCTAAAATATTTATGTTTTCTTCTTTAGGTACTCTCAAGTTGTTATCTTCTATAAAGAAAGTTATTTCTGCAGCACAGCCTCCAGTGCCTAAAATAATTACGTTTCTCATTTTGATATATTCTTTAATTTAGGGTGTTTATTAGAACTCGTTTTTAAAGCTTATTTTTTGCTTTCAATAAGGTTTTTTAGTCCTAAAATAGTTTCTGCGTTGTTTACTTCTTCTGCAGAAACTTCTACATTGTAATCAGAAAAACAAAGTGCTATAATCGATAATATTGTAAGCGAGTCCCATGCATCAAAAGAAGAAAGTTCGTTATCAAGTTCTACCTTTTCAACTTCTAAGATTTCAGCAATATTTTCATTAAAATTCTCCATGTACTATATGTCTTATTTGACTTTTTATTTATTATAATTTTTGTAAAGCATTACGATCTATTTTACCATTTTGTGTTAGTGGTAAATCTTCTAAAACATGAAATTTTCTAGGAATCATATAGTGAGGTAAATCTTTTTGCAATCCAGCTTTACATTGATCTATTAGGTTTTGATTGTTTTCAATATCACTGTCAAAAACTAAAAAAGCATGTAGTGATTTTCCTTTTAGTAATACAGCATTACCAGTAACACCTTTTTGTTTACTTAAAGATTGTTCTATTTCTCCTAAATCTATTCTGTAACCATTAAGCTTAATTTGGTTGTCTTCTCGTCCAAATAGATGCAGTATGCCTTCATGTGTCCAACTTCCAATATCTCCAGTTTTATAAAGTTTAAGGTTTTCTTTAGGCTTTAAATGGTCGTGAGTAAAAACAGCATTTGTTTTTTCAGGGTCACCTATATATCCTCTTCCTACGCCTACACCAGAAACAACCACATTTCCTTTAGTGCCTATTGGTGCAAGTTGGTCAAAGGCATCAACAACATAAACATTTAAATTTTGAATTGTTGTTCCTACTGGCACCATAGAGCCTTTAGGTGTCTCATACATAAAATGATGTGTAATATCATCTGATGCTTCTGTGGGACCATACGCATTAACTAGTGGTATTTTTTTAAAAAGATTAAACCAAGAGGTAACCAAACCAATTTTTAGAGGTTCTCCAGTAACCATTAAGTATTTAATGGTTTCAAAAAAGGAGCGGTTATGTTTACATAATTGAAGTAGTATTTTCATGTAAGAAGGAACTAATTCTAATATTGTAATACGGTCTTCTTTTACTTGATTTAAGAATTGATGCATATCTAAAATTAATGCATCGGAATAAATAACAGTTTTGGCACCAACCATTAAACCTGAGATGAGTTGCCAAACCGAAATATCAAAACTTTGAGAGGAATTTTGAGCTACGATATCGATATCTGTCATTTCAAGATCATTCACTTTTGAAAACAAATGATTTAACATGCCTTTATGTTCTATCATTGCGCCTTTTGGTTCTCCTGTAGAACCAGAGGTAAAAATAATGTAAGCTAAATTATCGGGCCCAGATTTTCTAGATGGATTAGCTTCGTTTTTAGAATTTTTAAAAAAAAGGCTGCCATTAATAAGCTGTGAGTTAAAATTGTTTTCTTTGACTACAATTTCAATTTCATCCAAACTTTTAGTGTCGTGTATAACAAATTTGGCATCGGTTTTATTAATAATGGTACTTTTTCTGGTTTTGGGCCAATCTGGGCGTACAGGTACATAAACACCTCCAGCTTTTAAGATACCTAAAACGGTTGCTACCCAAATTTGGTCGCGCTCCATAATAACAATTACAGACTCTTCAATATTTAATTTATTATCAATTAAGTGTTTTGCTAATGTATTAGCATAGTTATTTAACTCATTATAAGTCCATTGTGTGTCTTCAAATTGTATTGCTATTTTATCAGGATATTGTTTTACCTGATCTTCGAATACATCAACAAAGGTTTTTTCTGTAGGATAATCTACTTTTTTATTATTAAATAATTCTAATAATGTGTGTTGTTCTCTTATTGGTAAAATTGACTGTGACGTATGAGATTTTGTCTCATCTTTTGCCATTAGCTTTAAAGTATTACAATAATACTCAGATATTGTTTCTATCTGTTCTCTAGAGAATTCATTTACATTATACAAAATGTTTAATTGTATAGTTTTGTTTAAAGTGTTAGAAAAATAAGCACCAAACGAAATGTCTTCGTCTAAATTAACAGTAGACGTATCTATACTTTCATTATGATCTTTATAAAGAAAATAGGTTTCAAATAGGTTTTCAACAATATTAAGTTCTGCTTTTAAATTATTTAAGGTATACTGAAGAAAAGGATTAATTGCCTTTTCTTCACTTATAATATTGTTAATTAATTTATTCCAACTTCCATTATCGCACTGTACTCTTAAAGGAAGCGTGTTTTCTTTGTTAACACCAATTTTTAACCCTGTAATAATATCAATATTACCAGATACAACACTTAAAACTTTGCAATGTGATGATAAAAGAATTGACGATATAGGTGCTTTTAGTTTTTTACTTAAGGCAATTATATTTTGCGATAATTCCTCTGATAAGCTTATGGTATAGCTTTCAACTTTTTTTTGTTGATTAGCATTTTCGCTCCATCGTGGAATTTGAGTGAATACACTATTGCTCAGTTTTTTAGTCCAAAATTCAGTCACTTTTTAATTAGATTATTTTTGATGACGTCTTATACATAGAGGTTTAACAATTAAAAACCTCTATGTTGTTATACAAAAAACAACTAATTATTTTTAGTATAATAGAATACGACGGTAATTTATAAAACGTTTTTACTATAATTAAGTATTGTTGATATGCTAAACTAATCCAAATCGGTACCTATACCTAGGTCGTTTGCCTTTGTAAAATAGTATTGAGATATGGCTATATCAAAAACAGCCATTCCCATAGGGTTAAACATAACCACTTTATTATCTAAATCATCTAATTGAGACTCGAAATCATCATAAATATTAAATACATCTTTTTCATTTAGACCATGTTGTAGGTGCATAAGTTCTATATCTGTATTTTCTCTACAAATTTCTTCCCAATCATCAACAAGCATTACATCTACGGTTTTCATAAATTCTGGGCAGTAATCTCGTAAAGATACATTTAGGTGTAGTGTACCTTTTCTACCAGTGCTATTTATGTATCTGTCATTAGAAACAGTACATGTCATAACAATATCAGATTTGTCTACAATTTCGTTCCAACTATTAACTAAAACTACTTTATGTCTATACGAGCTTGGAATTTCAGAAATATCTATAGCTCTCTTATCAAAAAGATGTACTTTATTTAACTTTTCGCCAAGCAAATTTGCACACATATCTAAATGTAATTTACCTATAGGACCAAAACCTATAATACCAACATCAAATTTTTTATCTTGATTTTTAGTATATTTATTTAGTAGTAAACCCGAAACAGATGCTGTTCTTATACCACTAATTACTCCAGAATTTATAATGCAATAAGGTTTTCCTGTGTCTACATCATTTAAAATTACAACCGCATTAGCTCTTTTTTCATTTTTTTTTATGTTATCAGGAAAACTAGAAATCCATTTTATACCAGCGCTACCATAATTACCACCAATATAGGCAGGCATTGCTATAATTCTATTGTAGGGCTTTCCATATCGTAAATAAGGTTTTACAGGTTGAGCAAAATTAGAGGCTCTTAATTCACTCACAGCAGCATCAATTACAGAAATTGTTTGGTTCCAATCAATTCCAATTTCCATTAATGCATTTTCATTTAGGTATTTCATATATTGTTTAAGTAATTTTTAGTAAATGTATAGTTATTATAAGTAATTATCGACATATGATGTACCTCTATCTGGGCAAATCATCATAATTTTAACATCTTTGTTTTTATGTCTTTTAAGTAATCTTTGAGCTGCAGCATAGGCAGCTCCAGAAGAGGCTCCTGCAAATATTGCATTATTACGAGCCATTTTTTTGCAATTATCGAGAATTTCTTTTTCATCAAAAATCATAGCCTCATCTACTTCTCCATAATTAGCTATAAAGTCAGATTTCCTGCTAGATCCCAATCCTGATAATTTTCTTTTTTGCGGTGTGTTTTGAAAAACCATTGAGCCTTTTACATCAACTCCAACAACCTTTATATTAGGGAAATATTTTTTTATTTCTCTAGATACACCAGTAATGGTACCGCCAGTACTTACAGCAATAACAATATAGTCTAAAGTATCCATTTGGACACTTAGTTCTTGTGCAATAGATTTATACCCCATCCAATTGTAATCGTTTTTGTATTGGTTGGGATGGAATACTTCTGGATGTTCTAATTTATAATTTTCTACAGCTTTAATTCTATTAAGTAAATATCCACCAGTAGCATCAACTTCTGTAACTTCTATTACTTTTTCACATAGAAATTTTAGTGCTTTTTTGTTTATAGTTGTTATGTTGGGGTCTATAACAGGAATGAAATTAATACCTAATGCAAGAGCAAATTGAGCCAAAGAAATACCAAAGTTTCCTGAGGTAGATTCAATTATAGTGCTATTCTTATTTAATAATTTTTTTTCAATAGCTTGGGTTAATATAGATAGTGAGGCTCTATCTTTAGTACTACCAGTAAAATTTAGATATTCTAATTTTGCAAATATCCCTTCGCTTTTTCCTGTAAATGGTATTATTGGTGTATTGCCAATTAAAGCAGAAATATGTTCTAATTTGCGCAATAAAGTACAATCCTCAATTTCGGTATTTACTATCATAATTTTATTATTTTTTCATATTGAAAACTCACTCTCACGTTGCTAAATAATTTAATTAAAGTATTTGAAAGAAATCTTATCGCTCAAATTCATTTTTATATAGGCGAGAGGTTAATTTAATCTAAAAAAGACATGAAAAATCAACTTTTTTAATAAATATTACAGAAGATTAAGAAGCCTTTTTTACCCTTGATTTTTATTTGTTCCCTGTAATTTTTTTGTGCTATTTAATAATAATTGCTTAATAAATTCTTATGCTTTGATAGTTTTTTATTTGATTCATGATTTTTAACCAACTGTTTTTTAGTTGTTTATGTATTTTTCTATATTATGATAAAACATACAAAACAACCAAATACTATATGGATTTTAAAAATGTTGTAAATTATCTGTTAACATTTATAAAATATAAATAGTATTAATTTTATAGCTAATAAAAATTAAATGGGAGAAGTTTTTTTGTGAATTATTTAATATAAGATAGACAAAAAACTTCTTGTAAAAAAATCATCATTAATTTAAACCTAATAAAAACATTGCTTTTTTATATTTGTATCATCTAATTATCAGTGTATTAAAAAGCATAGATTTATTTTATGCAAATAAAAGTATAAGCAGTGTCAATCTTATCTAAATCTATAGCGGTATTACCATTTAGTAATTTAAGTAACGTTTTTGAAAACGAATACTTTAGCGACGGTATTACCGAAGAGATTATTAATGCTTTAACCAAAGTAAAAGGGTTAAAGGTAACAGCTAAAACATCATCGTTTGCTTTTAAAAACAAGCATATAGACGTTAGGGAAATAGGAGAGCAGTTAGGTGTATCTACAGTTTTAGAAGGTAGTGTGAGGTTTTATAATAATAAAATAAGAATTACTACGCATCTTATTCGAACAGATAATGGTTTCCATTTGTGGTCTAGCAATTTTAATAGAGATTTAATAGATATTTTCGATTTGCAGGACGAAATTAGCCTGTTAATTGCCGAAAATATTAGGGAACAATTTGGGCATTTAGATATTGCAGAACATCTTGCTACTATAGATACTAGAAACGTAAAGGCATATAAGTTGTATTTGCAAGCTAAGCATTTACGACATAAATGGAATACAGACGACGTGGCAAAAGCTACAGTCTTTTTAAAAGAAAGTATTACTATTGATAATAGGTTTTCTGAAGCTTATTTCGAGTTAGGTTGGTGCTATGGCATGCAGGCCAGTTGGGGCTATATACCAAAACTTGAAGGCTTAGAAAAGGCGAATTATTATATAGAGAAAGGTTTGGTTTTAAATCCGGAATCTTATTTAGGGTATTACGCCAAAGCTACTATTAGTTTTTGGGGATACTGGAATTATAAAGATACTTTTTATTATTTAGAAAAATCATTAGCCTTAAACCCTAATTTCTCTGAGGTGTACAATGCCACGACCGATTTATACTGTGCTTTAGGTTTAGTAGATAAGGCTTTAGAAGAAAATAAAAAAGGTTTACAAGTCGATCCGTTATCGGTAAATCATCATTTTACAAAAGGTAATTTGTTATATTTTAAAGGCTACTATAACAAGGCTATACAGGCGTTTAATAATGCTCTAGAATTAAATACATCGTTTGCTTTAGCGCTAGAAATGAAAGCTGCAGCGCTAATATTAAGTAAGCAAGAACAAGGGCTTAAAGACTTTTTAAAAACAAAACCAATTTTAGAAAAACCAGAAACGTGTAAAGATATTTATAATTTAATGCATAAGGTTTCTGTATTTAATGTTAAAAAACGAGAGGTAAACGCTAATACAAATTATAACGATGCTGCATATATAAGTTTAAGATTGTGGAATTTTTATTTACAAATTTATCTGGGTAATCATGAGTTGGCTTTAAATATTTTAAAGCAAAAAATAGAGCAGCGCTCTGGGCAAATATTTAATTTTAAAAACGATCCTTTTTTAGAGCCTTTAAGACAATACAGCACCTATAAAAACATAGAAAAGCAAGTGTTTGCTAAGCAAAAAATACCTGTTTTAAAAAATGAAACCATAAGCGTTGCATCTACCAATCCCTTAAATAAAGACGAGATTGCTTACTACACAGCAAAATTAAAGGTGGCTTTTACAGAAGACCAAGTGTTTTTAAATACCAATCTTACTTTAAAGAGTTTAGCAGAAACTATTAGTTTACATCCTAATAAATTGTCTTGGTTGCTAAATGTAAGTTTTAACCAAAATTTTAACGATTTTGTAAATTCTTACAGATTAACACATTTTAAAAGCATAGCTGTTAATCCTAAAAATGCACATATTACTATATTGGGTTTGGCTTACGATAGTGGTTTTAACTCTAAAAGTGTATTTAATACTTTTTTTAAAAAAGAAGAGCATATTACGCCTAGTAAGTGGCTTAAGAATCAATTGTCATAAGTTTTAATATTGATTAATATTAGTTTCTGGTTTTTAGCAGGTTCTGATTTATAATCTCGAACGATTATTGTTTGTTTATATATCATATTTGTAATGCAAAAAACATCATCAATCAAAAAATAAATAGTTATGACAACCTTGCACAAAATTTTAGTACTAGCCATAGTATCGCTTTTGCTTCTTTTTACCTCGTATGTCGGTATATAGAAAATTAAGTTTCAGCTAGCATTGTAATTCAAAATTTCTCTATTCATTTTAATACAACTTTCGGTACATAAAGTAGAGTAGAGGTGTTTTCTATTCAATATAAGTCATTTTATGGCTTTTATAAGTATTAACAATTTATGAATTCATATTTTAAAAATTCCGAAGTAAAAAAAGAGGCGCTATTGTTGTATTATAGTAAGCTTAATGCTTTAAATATAGAGCATCAAATTCTTAATATAGAAACAAGTTTTGGTAATACCAATATTATTGCAACAGGTAATAAAAATAATAAACCTTTGGTTTTAGTACATGGTACTAACGGTTGTGCTCCACTAGCTTTAGAGGCGTTTGGTAATTTAAGTAATAAATTTAGAGTTTTTGCTGTAGACGTTGTAGGTCAGCCTAACTTAAGTGACGAAAATAGGCCAGATATGTCTGGTTTAGATTATGGTAAATGGATGTACGAAATTATATCACGTCTTAATATTTATGAGGTGTATTTGGTTGGAATTTCTTTTGGCGGATTTATTAGTTTAAAAACTTTGGTCTATGATGACAGGCGGATTGTCAAAGCTTTTTTAATTGCACCAGCAGGTGTTATTAATGGCAACCCATTAACAACATGGTACAGCGTGTTTTTACCTTTAAAACTTTATAAATGGACAAAAAACACGAAGTTTCTTAATCGGTTTTTAAAAACATTGTTTTCTTACAACGATGCTTTTGCATTAAAATTTTTAGCGCTTATTTTTTTAAATTATAATATAGATTTTTCTACTATTCCTTTAATAACAAGCCAAGATGTAAAAAAAATAAAGACCCCTATTTACTTTTTTACTGCAGAAAACGATGTGTTATTTCCTGGAGGCAAAATGGAAAAAAAAGTAAGATGTATTTTTAAGTCTTTAAAAAACTTTACTGTATTTAAAAATGCTAAACATGTTTTAAGCCAAGAGGATAACAATAAAATTATAGAATTTATATTAAAATCGAAATTGCAATAAATGTTTTTTGCTACACTTAATAAAGTTTGATACATGAAATTTTTAAAATATATTTTAAATATTCTTTTAGTTTTATTTTTAATAGTAATTATAACCGCTGTGGTTGTGTTTACAATAGATTATTTTAAAACAGATTATTTAGATATAGAATCTAATAAGGCGTTTAAAATGAACTCGTATGTTATTAAAAACGTGAATGTTGTACCTATGACTTCGGATACAGTTTTAAGGCAGAAACATATTGTTATTAAGAATGGAAAAATTAATGATATTTTGGACAAGCTCCCTAAAACAGACCTAAATATTATTGATGCTAATCAAAAATATATATCGCCGGGTTTAATTGATGCGCATGTTCATATTTGGGATAAGCAAGAGTTAGGGTTGTATTTAGCTAATGGTGTTACTGCTGTAAGAAATGCTTGGGGCATGCCTTTTCATTTAAGGTTAAAGAAAAAAATTAATGCAAATAAATTATTGGCTCCTTTACTAATAACTACAACACCAAAACTTACAGGTGTAATGCATGCCGAATTCGATCAATTGGGTGTTAAAGATGCAAAGCATGCACAAACACTTTTATCTAAATATAAAGTACAAGGTTACGATTTGATTAAAACCTATGCAGGTATGCCTAGTTCTATTTTCGATGCTGTATTATTAGAATCAGAAAAACATAATATGCCTATTGTGGCGCATCCTAGTTTTGAAGTGCCTTATAGTTATCATTTTAAAAAAGCCATTCAAAGTATAGAGCATACCGAAGATATAGTTCAAAATGCATTGCATTACAAGTTAGATTCTGTGGCTTTAAAAAATGTAGTTAAACACTATGCAGCCTTTAAAGCAGTACATACACCAACACTGTCAATATATCAAAATATAATTGATATTATAGAAAATAAAGATTCAATAATAACCCTAAAAGGAGGTGATTACATGAATCCTTCTGTGGTAAAATTAAGCTCTACAAACGATTATAATAAATGGACAAGCGAGCAATACTACAAACCAGAAACACTTATAAATATAAAAAAACAGCATCAGTTTCACTTATATATTGTAAAGCAACTACACGATGCTGGCGTGGTGCTTTTATGTGGCACAGATTCTGGAATTGTATTTAATACACCAGGTTTTACTATTCATGAAGAGTTAGCTTATTTTCTTGAAGCTGGTTTATCTCCTTACGAAGCTTTAAAAACAGCAACAGTTAATCCGTCAAATAAAATAGAATTGTTTAATAATTTAGGGACAATAGAAATAGGTAAGAAGGCTCATTTAATTTTATCAGATAAAAACCCTTTAGTACATTTAGAATCCTTAAAAAATCCTAGAGCAGTATTTGTTAATGGTAGGTATTTAAAAAGGAACAACTTAAATGTTTTTAAAACAAAAGCTAAGCGTAGAAAAACGGGAGCAATAACGCTTATTAGATTTTTAGAAAGCTTATTGTAAATCTTGATGTATTTGATATAGAAATTTAAAATGAAACTATATGTTAACACATTATAACTAAGAATTATAATGTGTTAGGTTGAAAAAAATATTAAAATAATCGATAAAACGTTTGTTTTTTACGTTTAATTACATATTTTTGTTGAGTAAATCCCCAAATCCGTTGATATGAAAATGAAAATTATGTTGCTTAGTTTTAGTATGTTTATGCTAGCAAGCACAGGTTTTGCTCAAAAAAAGAAAGCTCCTAAAGGTATAATTAGCGATCAAGTTGGTATTAAAAAGTATCATAATAAATCTGATTTAGAGCGCATGCAAAAAGGTGCTTTATTGGTGCTGTATAAAGAGCGTATAGAAACCCTAGTTAAAATGTTACCTTATATTGCTTTTGCTACTAAACCAGGTGTTACTATGGCATCTTTAGGTATACCTACTAATAGTGATAATACTAAAGCCTTAGATTCTCAATTTGAAGCTACAGACGATTTTTTAGAAACTACTAACGAGTTTCAAGATAGAATTTTGCCTTATTCTGATACTAAAAACCTTATTGCTGCTATTTTGTTTTACGAGGAAACATTAAAGTCTTTACACGAGTATAGCGAATTTCATTAAAAAAAAATATGTGTATTAAAAACATACCTATGATGTATGTTTTTTTTATGTTTTAATTTCTATATCTATTTTTACTTAAAGTTATTAACGTGCATTTCGTCGAATAAATGAGTGTTTAAAACTATATAATTACGTGTTTCACCGAAATAATTGGTATTTCATGGATTAATTGACTACTTTTGGAATAATCAAAAAATGCAATTATTATTAAGTTTTGCCCCAAAAATTAATACTATGAAAAATATAATAATAACATCGTTCTTAATACTTTATGGCTTTACAGCTGTTTTTGCTCAGCAAGAAAAAGGTATTAAAGGAAATACTAATTGGTTAGATAATTGGACTGAGTTTAGACCAAGCCAAGAAGATTACGGTGAACCTACCAAAATATTGACAGGAAATATTTCTGAAGATATGCAATTAAATAAACGTGATGTTTACTTGCTTATGGGAAGTGTTTTTATTACTAATAATGCGGTTTTAAAAATTGAGCCAGGAACTGTTATTTTAGGAGACTACAAATCTAAAGGGTCTTTAACAATTACTAAAGGAGCTTCCATAATTGCAAAAGGAGAATCTACCGATCCTATTGTTTTCTCTTCTAACAGAAGTGTAAAAAGACCAGGAGATTGGGGTGGGTTAGTAATTCTTGGAGAAGCACCAATAAACAGGTTTGGCTCTGGATCTGCAGCATCATATTATAGTAATTTAAGCCCTAGAGATTATGCAAATGCCAATTATGGTGGAGATAACATAGAAAGTAATTCTGGTATTTTAAAACATGTAAGAATTGAATATGCAGGTAAAAGAATATCTGAAGATACCTATTATAATGGTCTTTTATTAGCTAGTGTTGGTAAAGAAACAAAGTTTTACGATATAATGATAAGTCATGCAGGAGAAGATGCTTTCGAGGTTTGGGGTGGTAATTTATCTATGTTTAGAATGGTATCTTACAAATCTAAAGGAAGTGATTTTAAATTTAATTATGGCACCAGAGCGCATATAGCCAACTCTTTAGCTATTAGGTCGCCTTATGCATCAAACGGACATGCTAGATGTTTAGAAGTGAAGTCTTACGATAGCAAAGAAGAGTTTGATTTTAATAAAAAAACAACCTTTGTAAGTGCTACTAATTTAACCTTTTTAAATTCTAGCGAAAATTTAGAAGCCGATATTAAAATGGATTTGGTAAAAGAAGCTGTTTATGTAGGTGTAAGTTCTTTATTAAAAGTTAGTAAAAGTGTAATTTCTGGATTTAACCCTGCTGTTATTTTAGATGATGATATTACGGTAAATCAAAATAATTTGGATGGAATAAGACTTACAGATATGTATTTTAATAATTGTAATGGTAATATTTTTACAGAAAATAATTCTAACAACGAAGATTTAGAAAATTGGTACGGAAATTTATCTTTTGCCAATGTGTATTCTAAAAGCCCTAATGGTGAAACATTTATAGATTATAACAATAAAAGAAAGCCAGATTATAGGTTACGTATTAATAAAATAATGGCAACTAACAATGATCCAGATTTAGAAAAGGAAGATTAATATATTAATGGTAATTAAATAACAAATTCTTCCCAATTAGTTAATACTAAACCTGGGGAGTCTTTTTAATTTAAACACAAGCTATTATTGTAGTTTTAAAGGTGTTTTTAATAAAAAAAGGTTAAAATGAAACATACTATTTTATGTAAAATTATTATCGTTTTTATTATTTCTATTTCAAATAGATTAATTGCTCAAATTACAATTAGTAAACCCAGTTTAGGTTTTACTCAAGTGTGTGCTAGTTCTTCTTTTAATAGCTATAAAGTTACTTTTTCTTTTTCTCCAGCAGTAAGTTTAGGTGCAACCAATCAGTTTCAAATAGAATTATCTGATAGTTCTGGCGATTTTACAAATTCAACCATTATACACACTTCAGCAGCAGGCGAGGTTACAACATCTCCAGCTACGTTAACATTTTCATTACCTACTACAATTTCGGGAGAAGATTATCAATTAAAAATAAGAAGCACATTACCAGCAGCATCAAGTAGTGCCTCAAACGCATTTGCAGCGTATTATAAAATTCAAGACACACCATTTTCAATTAATAATTTAATAGAAACGGGTTTATATTGTACCGGCGGTAGTTACTTATTAACTATAGATAATCCTGGTGGCCCCATGAACGATTCACCCTTACAATACGCATCCTTAACCTTTAACTGGTTTAAGGTAACAGGACCAACAAGTTCTGTTTATATTGCTACTAGTCCAACATTATTAGTAAACCAACCAGGCACATATTTTGCCGAAACTAATTACGGTACATGTACCTCAAATTCGTTTTCAAATCGTGTTACAGTAAGCGAAGCATCATCAACAAATGTAACTAGCTCTATTAATTCTAGTCTTGGTAATCCGTATTGCTCTAGTCAAGGTAACACGGTATTAAGCGCAATTAATGGCGATTCATATCAATGGTTTAAAGAGGGAAATGTTATAGAAGGCGCAACAAGTCAAATGTATAGTACTAATGTACCTGGTAATTATTCGGTAACTATAGATTTAGGTAATTGTACAGCTAGTGCTTCTATTGTTTTAGATAATGGTGAATTTGTAAGCGAAATAGATGCGCCAGATGAACAAGAGGTTGAAGAAGATCAAACCTTTATTGTAACCGTAACTACAGATGCTGTAAGTCCAGAGTTTAAATGGTTTTTGAATAATAATTTAATTACAGGCGAAAGCAGTAGAAGTTACGAAGTTAGCCAAAGAGGAAACTATAAAGTTGTTATAGAGCAAAATAGTGGTTGTGCATCTTCAAAAGAACATGTTTTTAGTGTAACAGAACCAAGTGAACTTTTTCCAGATGTTACAAATATTCCAAATGTAATAAGCCCTAATAATGATAATATAAACGATACTTGGGTATTACCTAAAGACTATGTTAGTGGTACAAATACAGAGGTTATTATTATAAATGCACAGGGTAAAATAGTGTATCAAACTAAAGATTATCAAAATAATTGGCCTACCAATCAAATAGATTTTACAAGTATAAATCCGGTGTATTATTACATCATTACAACTACCAATAACCAAACTAAAAAAGGCTCTATCACTATTGTAAAATAAATGAAAAAAACGCTGTTACATATCGTTTTACTATTCTTTATATCGCAGCATTTTTTTGCTCAAGACGATAACGATGTGGTTACAGCTTGGTCTTTGCCAGTTAGAAATTCTTTAAAATTTAATAGGTACGTAATAAATCCAACTTTTAGTTTTGTAAGAGAGCAAAATAAATACATCAGTTTTACCAATAAAAAACAATGGGTTCAGTTTGACGATGCGCCAGAAACATATTTGGCTAGTTATTCTGGTAGATTAAAAGAAAATATAGGCGTTGGTGTTGGTGTGTTTCAACAACAATATGGAGTGCTTACTACTTTTGGTGGTGTAGTTAACTTTGCTTATAACGCAATGCTTAACCGCGAGAGTAACTTAACATTTGGTGTAAATTTAGGCTATTATCAAAGTGGTTTAAATACAGGAAGAGTCGTTACTAATTTTCCAGACCCATCTTTAAATAATGTGCCTTCTAGCTCGGTTGTGGCTATTAATCCAGGTATTAATTACGGAACAACATTTTTAGATTTTGGTATATCTGTAAAGAATGCGGTTGCTTACAATATAAATACATCCGAAATTATAGAAAATAATCCAGAACAAGGCATTCAAGGCCATGTTATGTATACGGGTTATATGACGAGTCGTGGTTTTTTTGATGATGCTAAATTCTCAGGTTTATTACGTTCAGAATTTAAAAGTGAAGAAACCATCGTTTCTGGAATAATGATGCTGAGTATTCCAAAAGGCATTTGGGGACAATTAGGTTATAATTCGCTTTATGGTGTATCGGCGGGTTTAGGGGTAAATATTACAGAGCAAATTGCATTGGAGTATAATTATGAGCAATCTATTGGAGATTTATCAGCTTTTGGTAATTCTCACGATATCACTTTGGCATATAGGTTTAAAAATAAAAATAGGTATATATATAGCGGAGATGATAAAGAGGAAGCTTTATTATCCGGTAATAAGAGAAGGCGTAGTCCAGCAAAAACTAATCCAGTAACAGAAGCAGATAAACAAGCTATAGCTGATGCTAAGAAAAAATCTAGGGAAGAAGCTATAGAAAGAGCTAGGGTTAAAGCTGAAACTAGAGCTATGTTAGCAGCAGAAGCCAAAGCTAAGCGTGATGCAAAAATTAAGGCTTATGAAGATAAAAAAGCAAAAGCTCAGCAAGCATTAAGAGTAAAAGCTGAAGAACAAGCCAAAATTAAGTTAGCAGAAGAAGCTAAAGTAAAAGCAGAAGAACAAGCCAAAATTAAGTTAGCAGAGGAAGCTAAAGTAAAAGCTGAAGAGCAAGCTAAAATTAAGTTAGCAGAGGAGGCAAAAGCAAAAGCAGAAGAACAAGCCAAAATTAAGTTAGCAGAAGAAGTAAAAGCAAAAGCAGAAGAATTAGCTGAAATTAAGTTAGCAGAAGAGGCAAAAGCAAAAGCAGAAGAACAAGCCAAAATTAAGCTAGCAGAAGAAACTAAAATAAAAGCAGAAGAATTAGCTAAAATTAAGTTAGCAGAAGAAGCTAAAATAAAAGCAGAAGAATTAGCTAAAATTAAGTTAGCAGAAGAAGCTAAAGCAAAAGCAGAAGAATTAGCTGAAATTAAGTTAGCAGAAGAGGCTAAAGTAAAAGCAAAAGAACAAGCTGAAGTTAAGTTAGCAGAAGAAGCTAAAGCAAAAGCAGAAGAACAAGCCAAAATTAAGTTAGCAGAAGAAGCCAAAGCAAAAGCAGAAGAATTAGCCAAAATTAAGTTAGCAGAAGAAGCTAAAGTAAAAGCAGAAGAACAAGCTGAAATTAAGTTAGCAGAAGAGGCTAAAGTAAAAGCTGAAGAACAAGCCAAAATTAAGTTAGCAGAAGAAGCTAAAGTAAAAGCAGAAGAACAAGCCAAAATTAAGTTAGCAGAGGAAGCTAAAGTAAAAGCTGAAGAGCAAGCTAAAATTAAGTTAGCAGAGGAGGCAAAAGCAAAAGCAGAAGAACAAGCCAAAATTAAGTTAGCAGAAGAAGTAAAAGCAAAAGCAGAAGAATTAGCTGAAATTAAGTTAGCAGAAGAAGCTAAAGCAAAAGCAGAAGAACAAGCCAAAATTAAGCTAGCAGAAGAAACTAAAATAAAAGCAGAAGAATTAGCTAAAATTAAGTTAGCAGAAGAAGCTAAAATAAAAGCAGAAGAATTAGCTAAAATTAAGTTAGCAGAAGAAGCTAAAGCAAAAGCAGAAGAATTAGCTGAAATTAAGTTAGCAGAAGAAGCTAAAGCAAAAGCAGAAGAACAAGCCAAAATTAAGTTAGCAGAAGAGGCCAAAGGAAAAGCAGAAGAACAAGCCAAAATTAAGTTAGCAGAAGAGGCCAAAGCAAAAGCAGAAGAACAAGCCAAAATTAAGTTAGTAGAAGAAGCAAAAGTAAAAGCAGAAGAACAGGAAGTAAATAAGGATGCTGTTGCTGAAAACGAAGTTTTAAACCCTATTAATATTGAAGAGGAGCCAATTGCTAGTACTGCCACAGATAATATTGCTGTATCATTAAATCAATTGAATAAAATTGCACAGCAATCATCTATAGAGCAAAGAAAAATACTTGTAAATTTAACAGAAAGCGTTGCTTATAAGCAGGAAACTTTAGATGAATTAAAAGAAGAAAACGATTTAAGCGATCAAGGTATTGTTTTAGCTCCAAAAGCATTTAAAAGTATAAGTGCTGAAAATGCAAAATTAGAGGCTCTAAAAATTGAATTAGATAATATTATTAAATCTCAAAGTGAAAGGATTTTAGAATTAGAAACGTTGTATAAAAAGCGACTTAAAAAAATTAAAGATAAAAATGATGTAGATAACTTATTCTTTGAAAAGGAAATTCAAAAATTAAAATCCAATCAATCAGAGGTCGAGGCTTCTCGTGTACAATTAATTTATAAGTTAGCAACAATAAAAGTTGCTACAGAGGTAGAGCGAAAAAGACGTATAAAGCGTGCTGCTTACGATAATGATAAAGATCAATATCTAAAAGATAGAAATACTTTAAATAGAATCAAGAAGTTTACAAAGATTAGTACTGTACCTTTAACTACAGCAGACTTTGATTTTGGTGAAAAGCAAAGTGGAAATATTCAGATAGTTAAGAATATAAAAAACGTTGAAGATGGTTATTATTTAGTAATTGCAGTACATAGCGATGTAGAAAAAAGAGATGAATTTTTAAGAAAAGCTGTAGCAGCAGGACAAACAAACATTAATTTTTTCCACGATGTTACCCATAATAAATACTTTATATATTACGAAAAGTTTGATTCCATAAATCAGGCTAAAAATGCAATGTCTAATAAATCAAACGAACCATATAATATTAATATGTCTATGGTTAAAATCGAAAATTAATAATTACTATTACATAATAACTACCATTACTTTCTTATTTTTTCATATATTTATAATATTATTCTCTCATTTTAAAAGGTGTGTTATGTTAAAAGATTTATCAATTCGATAAACAACACTAATTTTACCCTTTAGTTTTATTGTAATCCGAAAAAAATAACGATATTTATACCGTTTAAAATCGTTAAATTTAGATAAAAGTACTTTTAAGAAGTATTATTCATACAATTTTTAGTAATTTTGCCTATATGTAAAACAAGAGTTATTCTTTTTTTAAGTCCCAATAATTAAGAATACTAAATAAAGCTACTATGAGAAAACCTACTAACGTAAAATATGGCATAATTCTCTTCTTGCTATTTTTTAGTTTACAATTGTTTTCACAAAATTTTGTGCCTTTTAATCCTCGATTTAATGAAGATTTAAAAGGAGACATTCAATTAATTGGAAATAATATTTTAGGACCAGATAATAATGCTTTTAATGATGGTTCTGTCTACAATCATAATGTCGATATGGTTTATATTGATATTGATGGAGATCCTACTACGTTTAGTTCTTCTAGCGCAAATTTAGATATACCTAATCCAGGGTGTTATAAAATTATTCACGCTAGTTTATATTGGAGTGCAGTTACAGAAGGGACTGAGTCTTTTACTAATGTAAAGTTTAAAGGGCCTTCTGGTGGTTATAATGATGTTGTAGGTACTGTAATTTTTGATGCCAATGGTACATCTGTAGATAGAGGCGATAGTTTTCCTTATGCTTGTTATGCAGATGTTACATCTATTGTAACGAACTTGGCAACAGATTTAGGGACTTATACCGTAGCTAATGTTTCTTCTGCCCAAGGAGAAACAGATTTAATAGGTAACACTACTGGAAACTCTGCTGGTTGGTCTTTGTTTATTGTTTACGAAGACCCAACAAAGCCAGGTAAATCGATAACAAGTTTTGATGGTTTTAGCGCTATTAGTACAAGAGCTGGTAATCCATCTTTAGACATTCCTGTTTCTGGATTTAGAACAGTTCCAGCTCCTGCACCAGTAAGAGCAAATTTTGCTTTTGCAGCCTTAGAAGGAGATAGCCCAATTAGGGGCGATCAATTATTACTTAATAATGTAAACTTATCGACAGCAGACAGAAGTGCTTCTAACTTTTTTAATAGTTCGGTAACCCAATTAAATGCCTTGCCTGTTTCTGGCAGAAACCCGAACAGCTCTAATACTTTAGGATTCGATACAGGTGTAATGGTAGTGCCAAATCCTAGTAATACTGTAATAGCAAATGATGCTGTTGCAGCTACAGTAACTTTAAGTACTACTGGCGATACGTATTTTCCTTATTTTTATGCTTTTGCAGTAGAGATTATAGAGCCAAATATTGTTTTAACTAAAATAGTAGAAGATGTGGCAGGAAACGATATTGGAGGTCAGTTGGTTAATTTAGGCGATGAGTTAAACTACGTTATTGGATTTCAAAACACAGGAAACGATAATGCTACAAGTTTAACTATTAGAGATGTTTTACCAATAAATATTGTTTTTGATTATCCATCAGATATTGTATCGTTACCTTCTGGGGTTTCTGTTCAGAGCTATAATCCTGCAACACGAGAAATAATTTTTGCAGTTGATAATTCTATTGTAAAGGAAAACGATCCTGTACAAGAAATTAGATTTAAGGTTACCGTAGTCTCTACATGTAGCTTGTTAACCGATGCTTGCTCTAACATAATTAGCAATCAGGCATTTTCTACTTATAATGGTACATTAAACCCAACGTTTACCATATCAGACGATCCTAGTTATTCTACAAATACAGGATGTTTATTAACACCAAAAGCAACAAATTTTTTGGCAGATATTAATTGTGTTTTCGAAGAAGAGGTTATTCTTTGTGGCGCAAGTACAGTATTAACAGCAGGAAATGGGTACGATCAATATTCATGGTCTACTAGTCCGTCAGGAACACCAGTAATAGGTACTACACAATCTATAACAGTAACAGATGTTGGCACATATTATGTACATAATTCTGCTATAGCACCTTGCCAAGATACAGATCAAGTTTTTGAAGTAATTACATTTGGAGCAAATGTTACAAATCCCTTGTTACCTTTAGCCGATCAGGTGGTTACATGTCCTAATGATGGAAAAGAATTGCCAAATTTCTTTTTATGTGGCTCTAACGATTCGCGACCTGTTCAAACAGGAATAACAGATGCTTCCTCAATAATATGGGAGCGTTTAGACGAAACCAGTTGCGATGCAGTTGTAAATCAAGATTGTGCAAACGAAAGTTCTTCTTGTGTTTGGAATCAAGTAGAAACAGGACCAGACTATTTAATTGATACATCTGGTCAGTACCGATTAACTTTAAATTATTCTGGAGGTTGTTTTAATCAGTTTTATTTTAATGTTTACGAGAATTTACTAGTACCAACAGCAACTTCTCAAGATATAGTTTGTACAACGCCTGGGCAAATAACTATTAGTGGAGTACCAAGCGGATATGAGTATAGTATAGATGGTGCTAATTATCAGGCTAGTAATGTGTTTAGCATTAATAATGCAGGTATATATACTATATATATTAGGCAAGTAGACGTGATGCCAAATCCTTGCATTTTTACTGTACCAGACATTCAAATAAGAGAGCGAGATTTTACAGTATCTAATATTATAACACAGCCTTATTGTAATGGTGAATTGGGTAATATAACTGTAGCTGCAAACGATGCACGTCCACAATATTTCTTTTCTATATCTCAAGGTGCAACTTTAGTAAACAGTGTTGGACCTATTGTTGATAATCATTACGACTTTGAAAATCTAAACCCAGGAACATATACAATTAATGTATCTACAGAAGATGGATGTATACATACAGAAGATATCGAAATTATAAACCCACCATTATTAACAGCAACATCAGCTTTAACAAAACCTTTAACTTGTACAGATGGTGAAATTACAGTTTATCCAGATGGCGGAACACCTCCATACTTTTACTTTGTAAATAGTACTACCAATTTTCAAACAACACCTATAATTGATGTTACCGCAAGCGGAACTTTTAATATTACTGTAGTAGATTCTAATAACTGCTCTGCAAATACATCTATAACAGTAACAGCAACTGAAGCACCAGATTTTAATGTAACTAAAACCGATATTCTATGTGTAGATGATGGTGATGCAGGTGTTATAAGTATTAATGTAACCAATGCAAATGGGAATACTTTAGAATATAGTATAGATAATGGTGTAACTTTTGTTAATTCTTCTGTTTTCTCTGGACTTTCTGCTGGAGATTATGATGTTATTGTACAGTACTCAACTTCTGGCGATGTGTGTGCTACAACACCACAACGTATTAGCATAAATGCAGCTACAGCAATTTCTGGTACAGCAACGCTTACAACGCCTTATACTTGTACTACAAACGGAGAAATTACTGTTTCTGGCGTTACAGGCGGTACAGCTCCATATCAATACAGTATTGATGGTATTACTTTTCAATCTGGATTAACGTTTTCTAACTTAACAGATGGTTCGTATACAGTAACTGTTAGAGATGCTAATAACTGTACTTTAGTTACAGCTCCAATTATAATAGATGCTTTAGATCCTCCAACAGATTTAAGTTTTTCAAGTTTAGCATTAACCTGTCCAACAAATACAACAAATGTTACAATAACTACAACAGGAGGTGTTGGTACTTTAGAGTATCAAATTATAGCGCCTTCAGGATCTGTAACTGCATATCAAGCATCAAATGTGTTTTCAAATTTAACTTCAGGTACTTATACTTTTCAAGTACGAGATCAAAACCATTGTGTTTACAGTGAATCTTATAATATTACGCCATTACCAACTTTAAACATCGTTGGTCAAGCCATAAGCGATATTACTTGTTTAGGTAGCACAGATGGAACAGCTCAATTTAATATTTCTGGTACAACAAACTTTACATACACAATTAATGGAGGCAGTTCTACAGTAGGTACATCTCAAATTGATTTAACAGGTTTAGCTGCAGGTGACTATACTATTATTGTAACAGATACAGATACCAACTGCCAAGAAACAGAAACCATAAGCATTAGTGCGCCAACAACAGCTTTAAATATAACATTAACAGTATCTCCAATAACATGTGATGCAGATGGCAATGTAGTAATTAACGCAGTAGGAGGCTGGGGGAGTTATGTTTATACTTTAACGCTTCCAGATAACACGGTTTTACCTGGGCAAACTAGTAATACATTTTCTAATTTATCACAGCAAGGTACGCATATCGTTACTGTAGAAGATGCTAAAGGTTGTGTGGTTACTAATACATTTGCTTTAAACACGCCAACAGCTCCAAGTGCTACTCTAGATGTAAGCTCTAATTATTGTTACGATGCTACTACAGGTTCTAATTTACAAGTAAATGCAACTGGCGGACAAGCGCCTTATGAATATAATATAAACGGAGGTCCTTTTACTTCAAATAATACATTTAATAATTTAACACCAGGCACGTATACCATTTCGGTAAGAGACAGCTATGGGTGTACTATAACTTTGCCTGCAGAAACTATAGAGGCAGAATTGATGTTTAACACGGTTTTAAATAAAGATATAGATTGTACCACATCTCCTGATGCTTCAATAACCGGAACTTTTTCTGGTGGATATGCTCCGTTTACCTATGCAGTATCTTTTAACGGAGGTGCTTATTCAGATTTAGGAACTACAACATCTCCATTTACTTATACAACTGCTACAGATGGTACATATCAATTTCAAATTACAGATTCTAGAGGTTGTACGGTAGAGTCTACTGTAAGCACTGTAAATGCAATAACATTACCAGAAATAACTTCGGTAACGCAAACACAACCGGTTTTATGTTATGGCGATGCTAATGCAGCTATTCAAATTACTATCAACAACGCAGTAGGAACTCCAGATTTCACTATTAATGTTAATAATGATACAACTGGAACAGATTACGGTACTCAAACCTCAGGCTTACCCGCAGGGACTTACACGATAACTTTAACAGATTCGAAATCTTGTACAGATACCGAAACCATTATCATCGCAGAACCAAATGCAGTTTCTTTTGATTTAGACAAAATTGATATTACTTGTGATGTAAATTTAGGGTCTAGCTTAGGAGCCATTACTGTAGAAAATGTATCGGGAGGTACTGCTCCTTTTACTTATTATATTACAAATAATTTTGGAGATGCAATAACTGGTAATCCATATATAGCAACAACAGGAGAAAATCATACATTTACAATTATTAATTTTGGAACGTACACTATAAATGTTGTAGATGATAATGGATGTAGTCTTTCTAAACAAATAGTTATAGCATCGCCTCCTTCAGATTTAGATATAGATGTGGCTACTACTGTACCAGATTGTGTTTCTGGCGGAACTGCAGAGATTACAGCTATTTCTGCTCTTGGTAGTGGGGATTACGAATTTGGAATTTTAGAGTTTAACACTGCTCCATACACGCTAAATTATTTAGCTCCCGATACACCAGGAGGCAGTGTACGAACCTTTACAAATTTAATTCCAGGTGTGTTGTATTCTTTTGTTGTTCACGATAGAACTACAAATTGTTATTTTGTTAAAACTGCAGATACACCTATAGCGCAAGCTTCTACCTTAACATCTACTCTAGACCCGCATAATGTAGTTTGTATAGGCGAAAATAATGGTAGTGTAACATTTACTTTAGATAATTTTGATAGCACTACATCTTCAATAGATTATACAATACGCCAAGCGTACACCAATACTGTAATAAGTGGTCCTATTAATTTACCTGTTACTTTTGGTGTTCCAGAAACGGTAACAACACCATCAACATTATCTCTTGGACAATATTATATCGCTTTTACAGAAAACGGATCGGGAGCTTTTAATGGATGTCAGTCTGCTTCAGCTATTTTTGAAATAACAGAATCTTCGGTCGATTTAGATGTTTCTGCCTCTGTAGACCGTAATGCAAATTGTAATACTAATTCTGGACTTGTAAGTGCTATAGCAACACATGGTACAGCCCCTTATTTATATCAATTAACAACATCGTCTACACCTCCTTTAAGAATAGATAGCTCTTGGAATACAGCGAGCACTTTTAATGTAGATGCTAATAGTTATTTTGCTCATGTTATGGATGCTAATGGTTGTATAAAAACAACAGGAGTTATTGTATTACCAAACGATCCGCAACCCATAATAACTGCATCATTAAATAATCAATGTACAGTTAATGAAGGTGAATTTGAAATAGATGTTAATTTAACAACTAGCGGAGTAGGACCTTATAGTTATAGTGTAGACGGTGGCGCTTTTCAAACACGAACAGCTCCGTTTACAATATCAAATTTATCATCAGGCACACACACTGTTGAGGTTCAGGATAGTAATGGCTGTGGAAATATGGAAACCGTATTAATAGAAACACCAATAGGCATTACTCCAGCGGTAACAGCTTTACCAACTTGTTTAAATAATGATGGAGAAATTACAGTAGCAGGTTTTGGTGGATCTGGATCTTATACCTATGCTATAAGTCCGAGTGCAGGCACAACCTTAACTGGAAATGTGTTTTCTAATGTGCCTTTTGGTACTTACACAATAACTATTACAGATTTAGCTACATCTTGTACAAGTGATGCTACAGTAACATTAGAGCCTGCAACACCAGTAACATTTACAACCACGGTAAACGATGTAAGTTGTAATGGAGGAAGTAACGGAACTATTACAGTTAATTTACCAGCAAGCAACAATAACCCAATATATACTTACGAAATTATAGCTCCTATTACTGTGGCTCCGCAAACATCAAATGTGTTTACAGGTTTGGCCTTTGGAAATTATTCGGTGCGAGTTCATTCAGGAAGAGGATGTTTTGACACTCAAACAGTTTCTGTTGGAGAGCCTGACTTATTAGCTGTTTCTGGAACAGCAACAGATTTTTCTTGTGCCATAGATAATTCTGTTAACACTGCAATTTTAACCATTGCAGAATCTGGAGGAACAGCACCATTTACCTATAGTATTGATGGTGTAAATTATTTAAGCACCAATACTTTCGATATCATAGATACAGGTAGTGTACAAAATATAAATATTTTTGTAAAAGATGCCAATGGTTGTATAGATACAAATACAGTAGCTATTAACCCACTAACAGTTATAACAGCAACAGCAGTTACTATAGCAACCCCAATAGATTGTAATGGTACAGGAAGTGTTAGCATTAATGTAACAGGAGGTTCTGGTAATTTTAGTTATCAAATGTTACCAAGCGGCACGGTACAAACATCAAATATTTTTAATATTACTGCGCCTGGCGATTATTACTTTAGAGTGAATGATATAGATACAGGGTGTTATAAAGAAACACTTCCGTTTACGGTTAATCCTTTTAATAATGCTGAGGTCGTTTTATCGCCAACAACTGCTGTAACTTGTTTTGGAGATTTAAATGGAGCATTCGAAATTAATGTAAACGATTATTCTGGTGCTTATAACTACGAAGTGTTTAACAGTTCTGGTGTTTCTATAAATGGTATAACTGCTGCAAATACAAGTATTAATCCAGAGGTTGTATCTGGTATGCCTGCTGGTAATTTAACCGTAGTTATTACAGAAACCGAATCTCCTTTTTGTGTTGTATCATCTAATGTTATTACAATAGATTCTCCAACAGAGGCTTTAACAGTTACTGCAACTCAAACATCTAGTGTTACTTGCGATAACAATAAAGGCACAATTACCGCTATTGCTCATGGTGGTTGGGGCACTTATGAATATGAATTAACTGGAACAGCAACTGTAGCATATACTACTAATGGAACATTTACAAATTTATCTGCAGGAACTTATACCGTTAATGTAAGAGATGCTAGTGGTTGTATTGCTTCAGATGGAGAAATACTTACTATACCAACACAAATTAATGCTACAGTAACAGCTAGCACAAATACCTTATCTTGTTTTGGAGATACTAATGCAAGTATTACTGCAAGTGTGGTTACAGGAGGAGAGGGTAGTAATTATTCGTACACCCTTAATATGTTATCTCCAACAGTAACATCTTCGGGGCCACAAACAGCATCAACATTTACTAATTTAGGTGTTGGTACATATACGGTAACTATTACAGATGGTTATAATTGTGAGTTTACATCTGCCAATATTGTTATTACAGAGCCATCACCTATAGAGGCTAGTTTGGTTAAAAATACATCGCAAACATGTTTAACAGGAGCCTCGTTAACGTTAAGTGCTTCTGGCGGAACAGGAACATACGAATATAGTGAATCAGAAACATTTACAACCATTTTAGGAAGCTTTGCAACGTCTACAACATTTTCTGTAACAGATGGTATTTATCAATATTATGTAAGAGATGTTAATGGATGTATGTCTAACGTTTCTAACCAAATAGCTATAGATCCTCTACCTACGTTAATGGTTAATTTAGAAGCAGAAAACATCGAAATTAATTGTACAGGAGACGAAATAGGCACTATCTATGCCACTGCAGAAGGAGGTTTAGGTAATTATGTATATACATTGCAAGATACATCGGGTACAGCAATTGTGCCTGTAACACAAGATTCGCCAGGTGTATTTACTAATTTACCAGCAGGTAACTATCAAGTACAAGTAGAAAGTGGCGATTGTTTAGCAACATCAAATCAAATATCAATAACAGAGCCTTTAGCGCCATTAACAGTAGTTTATAATGTAGAAAATATTACATGTCCTGGTATAAATAATGGTAGTATTGAAATTAATGCAAATGGTGGTACAGGAATTATTAAGTATGCCATTTCTCCAAGATTAGATCAGTTTTTTGAAACCAATATCTTTGATGAGCTAGCTCCTGGTGTATATCAGGCTGTGGTTCAAGATGAATTAGGTTGTTTTGTTATTATAGATTTTGAAGTTGAAGATGCTACACCTGTTATGGTAACCATTGTACCTAATTCTATAATGCCAGAAGTTTGTGATGGCGATATGGATGGTGAGTTTAGTATTTCAATTTCTGGAGGTAATATGCCTTATAGTGTTGCCATTGATGATATTAACGGAACATATACTACAGGCACAACTACGCAAACAGATTTCGATTTTACAAACTTGTCTGGTGGAGATCATTTAGTTTTTGTTCGTGATGCTTTAGGTTGTGAAACAGAGTGGAATATTAACTTCCCAGAAGCTGTTCGCATAGACCCAGAAGTAGATCTAGATTATGGTTGTGAAAACAACCAGTTTACTAATACCGTTACAGTAACGGTAGACGAGAGTATTACAAACCCCGCAGATCTAGATTACGCTTTAAATGGAGGTGCATACCAAACAAGTAATGTATTTACAAATGTTCCTTCTGGATTAAATAATATTATAGAAGTAAGACATACAAATGGTTGTATAAAATCTACATTACCTTTTGATATAACAGATTATCAGCCTTTAGCATTAGCCTTAAGTGACGGTAATTTAAACGAGATTGTAGCAACAGCAACAGGTGGTTCTGGTATATACGATTACGATGTTAAATACGAATTTAGCTCCAACAGCGAACCTTACGGAAGCACAAATACATTTATCTATTACGAATCTGGAGAGTACACTGTTACTGTTACCGATAGTTTTGGCTGCTCGGTTAGTGCCACAAGATATTTTGAATTTATAGATGTGTGTATTACTAACTACTTTACACCTAATGGTGATGGTGTTTTAGATGGTTGGGGACCAGGTTGCACAACAAATTATGACGATTTAACTTTTGATATTTTTGATAGATATGGACGTAAAGTAGCCACCTTAGGTGCTGGCGAAAAATGGGATGGAAAATACCATGGTAAAGAGTTGCCTACCGGAGATTATTGGTATGTTGTAAAATTAAACGATAAGAAAGATGATCGCAGTTTTGTTGGGAATTTTACCCTATACAGATAGATCTTCTAAAAACATAAAACAAAAAATGCGAAAACTAATCACATGTTTACTTCTTTTGGTTATAGCTAAAAGCTATAGTCAAGAGTTGAATTTGCCTGTTTTTACGCAACACTTGGCCGATAATAATTTTGTTATTTCACCAACATATGCAGGTATAGGCGATAATTTACAAATTAGAGCTAATGCACTAACGCAATGGGTAGGTATACGCAATGCACCCGATAATCAATCTATCTATGCCGATTTTAGAATAGCAGATAGATCGGGTATTGGTGTGTCGTTTTATAACGATAAGAATGGAAATACCATACAAACAGGCGCTAAGTTTTCGTTTGCACATCACCTTATATTAGATTATTATACAAAACAATATTTGTCTTTAGGTATTTCGTATAACATTAATAATTTTAAAATAGACATTAATAATTTTAATACAAATTACGAAAACCCAACTTTAGATCCTTTTGTAACAGACGACAGATCGACATCTAACAGTAATTTTGATGTTGGTGTACTTTATAGAAATCATGGTTACTTTTTAAGTTTTAATGCCAATAATATTTTAGAAAAAAACTTTGATGGCGATTTAAGAAAAACAGAGCCAAATCAACTTTTAAATTATCAAATATTTACAGGCTATACCATAAAGGGACCTAAGAAAAGTGGAATAGAGTACGAGCCATCAATTTACTATCAAATGTTTAGTAGCGACAAGCGTTCTAGTACCGATTTAAATTTTAAATTTAGAAAATACAATAGAAACGAAGACTATTATTGGGCTGGCATATCGTACCGTTTTCTTAACGATCAAATGTTAAAACCATTAAACATAGGGCCCATGGTAGGTTTTAAAAAGTCTATATTTTATATGGGTTACGCTTACCAAATAACAACAAACGATTTGTCTGGATATAACTCTGGAACACATGTTATAACTATAGGTTTAGACTTTTTGCAAGGTATAAGTAATTGCCCATGTACGCAAAGTGCAGTACATAAATAGATGTATTTATTTCTAGAATATAGACTGCAATTGAGGTTTTATTTTAGGAAAATTTTTACAAATAATACTAACGCTTTTAAACTTTTAATTTAGTAATAACAGATAGAATATTTGTAAGAACGTTAGTAATTATTTAATACAAAGACTGGTTTATCATAGAGCCAGTCAACATCAAACCTGCATACTGTTATCAAATGTTGCTCGTCCCATAACAAGGGAGATAATTCCATTGTTAAACACGCCTTATTCATTTCCTTTCTTAGTTTTTATTCTAATTCCGTTGTCAATTAGTTGCGCAGTTCTTCTTTTTATTATTTCTATAATACCCTTATAACAAGTGACCAAATATGCGCTAGTCTTTGATTAAACATAAAACTATACAGTATTTTTAACTCTGTTCTTTGCTGGCGGTAGTTTTTAATTTTTCATTCCTATATTCTATATAATATTCTCTTTCATTATTTTCAATAACCGCCTCAAATGGTTCGGGTTTTATTTTTATAGATGTTGGGAACCAAATGTCTTTTAAATTATAGTTTGGTAAAAGAAAAATTCCTTCTTGTGTACCATTTGTTCCAAATCGTTCAATATCTCCTTTCCAATATTCTGTATGCAATTCAGTTTGAAGTTGCTCATTTGTTCTTTTAACATTGGTTGTTGGCAATCCCATTTCATTTATTCCTAAAACTTTAGAAATATCAAATTCGTCAGAATCATCATTATTCAAATCGTATCTTACAATAAATTCAGCTATATTTCCACTTGCATCATAAAAGTAAAAAGAGTCTGCATTCCAAGAGTAAAAGTTTTGAATTTTTCTACCATTTTCAATATTTACAACTTCAGTTCTTTTTTCCATCCATTTTAAAGCTTCGTTTAATTTATTTGAAGGTATTAAAAAACAATAATGATATTTATATTCTCTTTCTGTTTTCTCATATGATAATTCACTCCAACCAACTTTTACAGAAAAATAATTAGTATTTCGTTCTAAAACTTCAAATCCTAAAGTCTTAGAGTAAAACTCTAATTCCGATTCTAATTTATTAGTATAAAGTTTTAGTTTTTTAAATTTCATAGTTTGCTTTACTCAGTTTTTTAATGTCTCGTCCTGAAATATGGCTACAGGTTAAAATTGAATTTACGCTGATAATTTATATACCATATTTGGTGTTTTATAATCTAAAGATAAGTGTAATCTTATTTCATTGTATAAATTAATTGCATTT
>NZ_BAABCA010000004.1:0-560830 GCF_039538365.1 Postechiella marina | reverse complement strand
TAAAGTAAAACTTTATACTATTTATAATACGAAGGAAATGTTAATACAAACTTATCTATGGGGGCTACTGACTAATAATATATAAGCAAGCTTGTTTTTTTATTAAAAATGCGCATTTAGTTTTATGCTATTTACTATCTTGAAACTCGATTAATCTACATCTTTTAATGGCCGAAAATATTGAACTTGATTTAGCATGGAAATTTGTGAATAACACAGATAGAAATGTTTTTTTAACAGGTAAAGCAGGAACTGGTAAAACTACTTTTTTGCACAAGCTTAAAGTGGAGAGTTTGAAGCGTATGGTTGTAGTTGCACCTACTGGTGTTGCTGCTATAAATGCCAAGGGTGTTACTATACATTCGTTTTTTCAGATGCCTTTTGGGCCCATTCTACCTGATGCTGATTTAAATGTGGCTAAGGGGTTTAATAGAAAATTTAATAAAACGAAAATTGATATTATTAAGTCAATGGACTTATTGGTTATAGATGAGATTAGTATGGTACGTGCTGATTTATTAGATGGTATTGATAAAACATTACGTCGTTTTAGAGCTAGAGATAAAGTTTTTGGAGGGGTACAGTTATTAATGATTGGAGATTTACAGCAATTATCACCTGTTATTAGAGAAGAGGAGTGGCAATTGTTAAAGCCATATTATAAAAATGTTTTTTTTTTTAGTAGTCATGCTTATGTTGAAAGTAATGCTATTACGGTAGAGTTAAAACATATATACAGGCAAGATAATCCAACGTTTATAAATATTTTAAACGAAATTAGAAATAACGCTTTAACTTCCGCATCTGCCAATGAATTAAATAAACGTTATTTACCTGATTTTGTGCCTAAAGAAGGAGATGGATACATTGCTTTAACTACACATAATAATAGGGCAGAGCAAACCAATATTAATGAACTTAATAAGTTAAAAACAAAAATTGTTACATATAAGGCGCTTGTTGAAGGTAAATTTCCAGAGTTTGCTTTTCCAAATAACGAAGTGTTGACATTAAAGGTTGGGGCTCAGGTTATGTTTATTAAGAATGATAGCTCTGCTGATAAACGTTATTTTAACGGAAAAATAGGCAAGGTTATTTTGTTAGACAAAGACGAAGTAATTGTAAAATGTCCAGATGATGATTTTAATATTGTGACGACACCCGAAATTTGGGAGAATATAAATTATACCGTTGATAAAGAAACCAAAGCGATTACAGAAAATAAAATTGGTTCTTATACTCAAATGCCCTTACGTTTGGCGTGGTCTATTACAATTCATAAAAGTCAAGGTTTAACCTTTGATAAAGCTATTATTGATGCTCAGGGGGCTTTTGCACATGGACAGACCTATGTTGCGTTGAGTAGATGTAAGTCTTTAGAAGGCTTAGTGCTTAAGAGTAAAATTGGATCTAATCAAATTATTAGCGATACTAATGTTATTTCTTTTAATAAGGCTGCGGAAGAAAACCAACCCGATGAGGATGTTTTATTAGAGTCTAAAACAGAATTTCAGCTTAATTTAATTTCAGAATTATTTAATTTTTATAAATTTTTATATCCCGTTGGACGAGTTTTAGATTTGTATTATAAAAACAGAACGATTATACAGGGTAATATAGAGATGCCTTTAAATACGATAAAAGATAGTGTTGCTAGTTTATTAAAAATAAGTAATGGTTTTAAAGCACAGTTAAAAACACTTGTTGTTAAAGGAGAAAATCCTGAGCAGAGTAAAGAAATACAAGAACGGTTTGTAAAGGCTATTAATTATTTTAGTTCACAAACAGAGGCGACAATAATAGAACCTTATAAAACATTTGGTTTTACTACAGATAACAAAACAATTAATTCAGATCTTAATAAACAATTAGATACTATTGAAGAGTTACTAGCAACCAAATTATTATATTTTAATGGTTTAAAAGAAGGCTTCAATGTAGAAGAATTTTTGAAATTGCGTGCTAAATCTGTTTTTCTTGCTAAAAACAAACCAAAGAAAACCAGAAAATCTGTAGTAGATGGCACAACAAATATAGAATTATTTGAATTATTGCGTGTACTTAGAAATGAGATTGCACAAGAGAATGACTTGATTCATTACCAGGTTTTTACTCAAAAAGCACTGTATGAAATATGTGAAACGTTACCAACGAATAAGCAAGAGTTATTGCAAGTTAATGGTATGGGGAAAACGCGTGTAGATAAATATGGTAGTGCTATACTAGAAGTTATTAAGGATTATTGTGAGGAAAACGATATTGAAGTAAGTGAAGAGACTACTATTTTTGAAGCAGAAAAATTAAAGAAGAAAAAGGGAGATACTAAAAAAGAATCATTGTCGCTATTTAAATCTGGTAAAACGGTTAAAGAAATTGCAGATACTAGGGAGTTGAATGAAAATACAATTATTGGTCATTTAGCTTCTTTTATCACCACAGGCGAAGTGAAAATTATCGATTTAATCTCTGAAGTACATTATGAAGAATTAAAGATATTGATTCCTAAAAAGAAGTTTGATAATCTATCTGATTTAAAGCATCAATTAGATGATAAATACACCTATGGAGAACTACGTCTAGTACTAGATGAAATTAGGAGTAAATAAAAAAAAGCCATCATTTAAGATGGCTTTTTTTATAAGAGCTTAAAAGGTTTAATCTCTAAGTATGCTTCTCGAAATGACAATTTTTTGAATTTCGCTAGTACCTTCGTAAATCTGTGTAATTTTAGCATCGCGCATTAAACGCTCTACATGATATTCTTTAACAAATCCATTACCACCATGAATTTGCACAGCTTCAACCGTATGTTTCATAGCTGCGTCTGATGCAAATAGTTTTGCCATCGCGCTCGATTTGTCATAATTATTACCTTGGTCTTTATCCCAAGCAGCTTTCATTACCAACATACGTGCAGCTTCAATATCTGTATACATATCAGCTAATTTAAAAGCAATAGCTTGGTGGTTGCTAATTTCTGTACCAAAGGCTTTACGTTGTTTAGAGTATTTTAAAGCTAACTCATAAGCTCCAGAAGCAATACCTAAGGCTTGTGCTGCAATACCAATACGACCACCAGATAATGTTTTCATGGCAAATCTAAAACCAGAACCGTTAGCTCCAATTCTATTTGCCTTAGGCACTTTTACATCGTTAAACTGTAGTGTATGTGTATCGCTTCCTCGGATGCCTAATTTATCTTCTTTTGGACCAACATGAAAACCATCCATGCCTTTTTCTATAATAAAAGCATTAATACCATGAGAACCTTTGTCTTTATCGGTTTGTGCAATAACAAGATATACTTCTGCGCGACCGCCATTGGTAATCCAGTTTTTAGTTCCGTTTAAAAGGTAATGGTCTCCCTTATCTATAGCTGTAGTACGTTGAGAAGTTGCATCACTACCAGCCTCTGGTTCGCTTAAGCAGAAAGCACCAATAGCTTCGCCAGATGCTAGTTTAGTTAAATATTTTTGTTTTTGCTCTTCACTACCATAAGTTTCTAATCCGTAGCAAACTAAAGAGTTGTTTACAGAAACCATAACAGAGGCCGAAGCATCTATTTTAGATAACTCTTCCATTATTAACACATAAGAGATAGCATCCATACCACTCCCACCATATTTTGGGTTTACCATAATTCCCATAAAACCTAATTCGCCCATTTTTCTAACTAGGGTTTCAGGAAATTCTTGCTTATTATCTCGTTCAATAACACCCGGTAGTAATTCTGTTTGTGCAAATTCGCGAGCAGCATCGCGTATCATTACGTGTTCTTCTGAAAGGTTAAAATCCATAGTTTAATTTAAATTATAATGTATTATGAACAAATATAGCTTTTTAGTGTCAAATTTTCATTAAATATCTATATTTTTGTTTAATATGATAAAGAGTAGTTATAACGTTGTTGGTGTTATGTCTGGAACATCTTTGGATGGAATCGATTTAGTACATGTTAATTTTGAGTATAATAAAGATTGGACTTTTAATATTATACATGCAGAAACCATTGAATATTCTCAAAAATGGTTTGATACATTAAAGGAACTAGTATCTTCTTCTTTTGAAGAATTAAAACAAATAGATAAAGATTATACGATTTATTTAGCCGATATAATTAATAATTTCATTGTTAAAAATAAAATTGAAAATCTGGATGCTGTTTGCTCGCATGGACATACAGCCCTGCATCAACCCGAAAAAAAGTTAACCTATCAAATAGGCAATTTATCCATTATTGCAGAAATATTGAAGCAAACTGTTGTCTGCGATTTTCGACCTGAAGATGTTAATTTGGGAGGACAAGGCGCTCCATTAGTACCAATAGGCGACGCTCTTTTGTTTTCAAATTACCATTACTGTTTAAATTTAGGCGGTTTTGCTAACATATCTTATAACGAAGAAGGAAAACGAATAGCTTACGATATTTGTCCTGTAAATATTGTATTAAATAAATACGCAGAGCAATTAGGATATAAATATGATGCAGGTGGTAAAATAGCAGCTACTGGTACATATATATCCTCATTAGCAAATAAGTTGGAAGCTTTACCTTTTTACAAGCAAAAAGCACCAAAATCTTTAGGATTAGAATGGGTTAACAAAAATATATTCCCGTTAATCGAAGCATCAAACTTGCCAGTAAAAGATGTGCTTAATACATTCTCTAACCATATAGCGCAAGAAATAGCTCGTGTTATTAAAAAAGACTCTAGAGTTTTAATAACGGGTGGTGGTGCCTATAACGATTATTTAATATCTAGAATTAAAAAGAGTAAATCGATGGAAATTGTTATTCCTAATAAATATTTGTTAGAATTTAAAGAGGCTCTAATTTTTGCCTTTTTAGGTATATTAAAACTAAGAAACGAAGTGAATTGTTTGCAAAGCGTTACAGGCGCGTCAAGAGATCATAGTTCTGGTAAAATTTACAAGGTTTAAGTTAAAAAAAAACATCAATTTCTTTACAATAATTTCAAACAAAAACTAATATTAGTTTTTTATATTTGTTACTTAATAATTAAAATTTTTATAAAAATGAATCAACTTTAGCTACGCTTATTCGAAAATCAATCAAAAAAAAGTTAATCGACCAAGACAAGCAAAAATTGAATTTATTAAAATATAGAAATGAAAGAATTATTAAAAAAGTACGAAGAAAAAAATCCTGAAATTATTTTTAACTGGAAAGACTCTGAAACAGAAGCCGAAGGGTGGGTTGTTATAAACTCGTTAAGAGGTGGAGCAGCAGGAGGCGGAACAAGAATGCGTAAAGGTCTTGATATGAACGAAGTTTTGTCTTTGGCAAAAACAATGGAAATTAAATTTACTGTATCTGGACCTGCTATTGGAGGTGCCAAATCTGGAATTAATTTCGATCCTAAAGACCCGCGTAAAAAAGGTGTTTTAGAGCGTTGGTATAAAGTTGTATCTCCGTTACTTAAAAGTTATTACGGTACAGGTGGCGATTTAAATGTAGATGAAATTCATGAAGTTATTCCTATAACTGAAGAAAGTGGTGTTTGGCATCCGCAAGAAGGTGTTTTTAATGGGCATTTTAAACCAACAGAAGCCGATAAAATTAATAGAATAGGGCAGTTACGACAAGGTGTTATAAAAGTTATTGAAAATGCTGACTATTCGCCAAGCATAGAAAAGAAGTATACCGTAGCCGATATGATAACTGGCTTTGGAGTAGCCGAAGCAGTAAAGCAGTATTATAAAATATATGGAGGAAATATTGAAGGAAAAAGAGCTGTAATTCAGGGGTTTGGAAATGTAGGAGCTGCAGCAGCATTTTATTTGTCTCAAATGGGTGCAAAAGTGGTAGGAATTATAGATATTGCAGGTGGATTAATAAAAGAAGACGGATTTTCTTTTGAAGAAATTAAGGAATTATTTCTTGCTAAGACAGGAAACACACTAATTGCAGAGAATTTAATTCCGTTTGAAGAGATTAATGAAAAGATATGGTCTTTAAAAACTGAAATTTTTGCTCCTTGTGCAGCCTCAAGATTAATAACTATTGAACAAATAGATCAAATGATTGAAAGTGGTTTAGAGGTTATTTCTTGTGGTGCCAATGTACCTTTTGCAGACAAGGAAATTTTCTTTGGTCCTATTATGGAGCACACAGACTATAAAGTAAGTTTAATACCAGATTTTATATCAAACTGTGGTATGGCGCGTGTTTTTGCATATTTTATGGAACGCAAAGTGCAAATGACAGATGAAGCCATTTTTAATGATACATCAAATAAAATTAAAGAAGCTTTAGAAAAAGTTTACAAGAATAATAAATCAAAAACGGAAATTAGTGCTACCGCTTTCGAAATAGCACTTAAACAACTAATTTAAAATAAATAGCTATGTTGAAATATTTTTTAGGCGATAGTCCTAAATGGTTTAAGTTAACCATGATCGGTTTTTTAATTTTTAATGTTTTTTCTTATTATACATTAGGGCCAACCATTACATCTTGGTTGTTTATTGCTGAATTTATTTTCACTTTAGCGATGGCGTTAAAATGTTACCCTTTACAATCTGGTGGTTTATTAGCTATTCAAGTTGTAGTTTTAGGTTTAACATCTGCAAAAAATGCTTATCATGAAGTTGATCAAAATCTAGAGGTTGTTTTACTTTTAGTATTTATGGTTGCTGGTATTTATTTTATGAAGCCCTTATTAATGTTTATTTTTAGTAAAGTTTTTACTAAAATAAAATCTAAGGTTGTATTATCATTATTATTTGTGTTTTTAGCAGCAGTTTTATCTGCGTTTTTAGATGCTTTAACCGTTACAGCTGTATTAATTAGTGTAGCTGTTGGTTTTTATGGTGTTTATCATAAAATTCACTCAGGAGAATCTGATTATGATGAGAGTGGAGTTAAGGATAAAAAGGAATTAAGCGGAGAAACTCTAGAGCAATTTCGTAGTTTTTTAAGAAGTTTAATTATGCACGGTGTTGTAGGTACAGCGCTTGGTGGTGTTTGTACACTTGTAGGAGAACCACAAAACTTATTAATTGGAGAACGTTTAGGATGGGATTTTATAGAATTCTTTTTACAAATGGCACCTATAACTATTCCGGTTTTAATAGCGGGTATGGTAACTACAATTATTTTAGAATTAACAGGATCTTTTGGTTTTGGAGCAAAACTTCCAGATTCTGTGGCAGAAATTATTGCTAATTACACAGAAGAGCAAGACAAAAATAGAACAGATAAAGATAAATATGCACTTATAGTACAAGGTGTTGCTGCAATATTATTAATTATTAGTTTAGCATTACACTTAGCGCCAGTTGGTTTTATTGGTTTAGCTTTAATTATTGTGCAAACTGCATTTATTGGTATTATTGACGAACATCAACTAGGTCATGCTTTCGAGGAGGCTTTACCTTTTACAGGTTTATTAGTTGTATTTTTTGTAATTGTAGCCATGATTCACGATCAACATTTATTCAGCCCAATAATTCACTGGGCATTAGAGCAAGATCCAGCATCTCAACCAGGGTTATTTTATATAGCAAATGGTGCCTTATCTGCAATTAGTGATAATGTATTTGTGGCAACTGTTTATATTGGAGAAATTCAAGCTGCTTTTCAAAGTGGAGCGATAGATAGAGAGCATTTTGAAAAATTGGCAATCGCAGTTAATACAGGAACTAACTTGCCAAGTGTGGCAACTCCAAATGGTCAAGCAGCATTTTTATTTTTATTAACATCTGCTTTAGCTCCGTTAATTAATTTATCTTATGGTAAAATGGTAAAAATGGCTTTACCATATACTATTGTTTTAGGCGGATTAGGATATATTATGGTAAAAATTGTTTTATCATAATTTAATTCAAAATTTACCGTTACTTAATTAAGTAAAAATAAACTTATGTTGTATCAAGACATTAAAAATGGTGCTGAAGCACTAGCAGAAGGTGAATCTGTAGAAAAAACACTTTCTATAATCGAGTTAATTAGTAGTGGTGGTTTTGCAGGTCAAATCATTATAGCTATTCTATTTCTTTTACTTGTAGGCGCTATTTATATTTATTTTGAACGTTTGTTTGCTATAAAAGCAGCATCAAAAGTAGATGCTAATTTTATGAATCAAATAAAAGATCATGTAAGTAATGGTAAAATTGATGCAGCTCAAATGCTTTGTGTACAACAAAATACACCAGTTTCTAGGTTAATAGGAAAAGGAATTACAAGAATAGGTAAACCTTTAGCAGATATAAATACAGCTTTGGAAAATGCTGGACGATTAGAAGTTTATGGTTTAGAAAAAAATGTAAGTATTTTAGCAACCATTTCTGGAGCAGCACCAATGATTGGTTTTCTTGGTACAGTTGTTGGTATGATATTAGCCATATTCGAATTAGCTAACGCAGGAGGATCTATACAAATGGATGTTTTGGCTAGCGGATTATATACTGCAATGACAACAACTGTTGCAGGTTTAATTGTAGGTATTGTAGCTTATATAACATACAATCATTTAGTTGTAAAAACTGATAAAGTAGTATATCAAATGGAAGCTAATTCATTGGAGTTTTTAGATCACCTAAACGAGCCAACTTAGTATGAATTTAAGAGGAAGAAATAAGGTAACACCAGAATTTAATATGTCGTCCATGACAGATATTGTATTTCTGTTACTTATCTTTTTTATGATTGCTTCAACATTGGTTACTACAAATGCTATAGATATTTTATTGCCAAAAGCTAGCGGTAAAACCGAGAATAAAAAATCGGTAGCAGTTAGTATTAAAAAAGATTTAACGTATTACATAGATCAAAAACGAGTTGGTGTGAGTGTACTGGAAAACGAGCTTATGTCAGCATTATCATCTCAAGAAAAGCCAACAATTGTTTTAAGAGCAGAAAAATCGGTTCCAGTAGAGCATGTAGTAAAAGTAATGGATATTGCTAATAGAAATAAATTTAAAGTGATATTGGCAGTTAAACCCAAATGATGACTCTTAAAACTCTTTTTTTATTAGAGCAGTATTTAGAAATTGTAAACAATGAAATACTTCGAAACCAAACATGAAAAAGATTCGGCAAAAATAACAACTTTAATTGCTATTATTATTTTATTGTTGCTGTTTGTTGTTGGTCCGCCCTATATGGATCCTCCAGAAGAATATGGTGTTGCAGTAAATTTTGGTACTACTAATTTTGGAAAAGGTACAATACAACCCAAAACACCAATAAAATCTGAACCTAGAGAGGTAGAGGAAGTTTCGCAACCGCAACCAGAACAACCTGTAGCAGCAGAACCAGAAGCAGCTAAACCTACAGAAACAAAAGAAGAGGTCTTAACAGCAGATAACGCTGAGGAGATTGCTATAAAGAAGCAAAAAGCAGCAGAAGAAGCCAAAGCAAAGGCAGACATTAAGGCCAAAGCAGAGGCAAAAGCAAAAGCTGATGCTAAAGCTAAGGCAGAAGCAGAAAAAGCAGCTAAAGAAAAGCGCGAACAAGACGAGAAGAAAAGAAAACTTGATGCTTTAATAGGAGGTGTTAGCAAATCTGAAGGAAAAGAAACAGGAGGAGAAGGTAACGATAATAAAGCTGGAGATAAAGGCCAATTGGATGGAGACCCTTATGCCCCAAGTTATTTTGGAGACAAAGGATCTGGAACTGGAGGTGTTGGTTATGGATTAGGAGGAAGAGGAAGGGCTATATTTGAAAAAAGTATTCCAGACTGTCAAGAAGAAGGTCGTGTTGTTGTCGAAATACATGTTAATCGATCAGGGAATGTGTTTAAAGCTATTCCTGGTAAAAAGGGGACTACTGGTGACTCTTGCCTGTTTGAAGCAGCAAAAAAGACAGCGCTTTCTCATAAATGGCCTGCAGATTCAAAAGCTCCAGAAAAGCAAATAGGGTTTGTGGAAGTAAATTTCAAACTAGGGCAATAAAACTATGACATATCAAGATACTGTTAATTGGATGTTTTCTCAACTGCCAATGTATCAACGACAGGGCCAAGTAGCTTATAAAGCCGATTTATCAAATACTTTAAAACTTACAGCACACTTAAATAATCCAGAATTAAATTTTAAATCAGTACATGTTGCAGGTACTAATGGTAAGGGGTCCTCTAGCCATATGTTAGCATCTATATTACAAGAAGCAGGTTATAAGGTTGGACTTTATACTTCTCCGCATTTAAAAGACTTTAGAGAGCGCATTAAAATAAATGGAAGAGAAATTTCTAAACAATTTGTTGTAGATTTTATAAGTAGCAATAAAATGTTTTTTGAATCTAATTATTTGTCGTTTTTTGAAATGACTGTAGGTATGGCCTTTAAATATTTTTCAGATAAACAAGTAGATATAGCCATTATAGAAGTGGGTTTAGGTGGGCGTTTAGATTCTACAAATGTTATAACCCCAGAAGTTTCTGTAATAACTAATATAGGTATGGACCATACCAAATTTTTAGGTAATACTCTAGAAGCAATAGCGTTTGAAAAAGGCGGAATTATTAAACCAAATATTCCTGTTGTTATTGGCGAAACTCAAAAAGAAACAGCTTTGGTTTTTAATACGCTAGCCAAAAAGTATGATTCTGAAATAATATTTGCAGATAAAAATATTACTGAGATTTATCAATCTGATTTAAAAGGAAGTTATCAATCAAAAAATATTAAAACAGTTATTCAAACCATTAAAACTCTTAAAAATAAAGGTTATAAAATATCTAATAAACATTTAAAAGATGGTTTACTAAGTGTTGTAAAAAATACGGGATTATTAGGGCGTTGGCAAGTTTTAAACTATAAACCAAAAACAGTTTGTGATACAGGACATAATAAAGAAGGTTTAATTTATGTGATGGAACAATTAAAAAGCGAAGTTTTTAATAGGTTGCATCTTGTATTTGGAGTAGTAAATGATAAAGATTTAAGTTCTATTGCAGACTTATTGCCAAAAAATGCCACTTATTATTTTTGTAAACCAGAAATTTCTAGAGGATTGGATGAAAATGTTTTGAAATCGGAATTAGCGCCTTACGGATTAATAGGAAATGTGTATAAATCTGTAAATGAAGCTTATAAAGCAGCTGAGAATGAAGCGGACTTAAACGATTTTATTTTTATTGGGGGCAGTACATTTGTTGTTGCAGAAATAATTTAAAAATTTTTTTAAAAAAGTTTTTGCAAATTGAAAAACAAGTGTATATTTGCACCTCCTAATAACAAGGGCGCGTAGCTCAGTTGGTTCAGAGCACTTGGTTTACACCCAAGGGGTCAGGGGTTCGAATCCCTTCGCGCCCACAAAAAAAACAAAAACCTGATGATTTTTCATCAGGTTTTTTTAGTTTAATTCTGTTTGTTTTCAAATTAAATTCAATCAATCTAAAAAGTTCTCTTTAAGTCGATAATTGTATCAATTTAAAAAAAATTGGTTTTATATTTTTATTTACATATAAAGAAGCATCCTGAGTTGTCATATTATTTATGAGTTAAAAAGAAAATTAATTCTGTTTTTTCTAAAACCATTCTTTACGAAAGAATATTCTTCATTAAATAAAGTTTTAAGTATAAAAATACCCAGAGCTAGGTATTGTTTAATAAAGCTTTACTGTGTATTTTTGTCTAGCTATTAATTAATTCTTAGGGAGAATTTTTGATAAAACAAGTGTTTATTTATAACTTATGTTATTTAAATAGGCACTTGTCTGTTTTGTAAAATGTTGTAAATTTGTTACTTATGGTAATAAATGATATAAAAAAGACATATAAATACATTTTTGAGTCTTACGGTAAGCCTTCATTAGAAGAGCATATCCAAAAGATAATAGAGCTTGACACCTATTTACCATATAGCTCCACATTTTTTTGTGTGACTAACACTCAAGACCTTACTTTCGAATATATTAGTAAAAACATGACAGCTTGTTTAGGTTTGGATAAAGATTTACTGTTTAATGAAGGCATGCGATACTTTTGGAGTAGAATGCACCCAGAAGATCTTGAGCAATGGCTTCAGGCTTTAAACGAACTCATGATTTTTACACTTAAGGAGGTTAAGCTTGAAGATAGAACAAAGATGAGTTATACTTGGAACTATCGTATTAAAAACTCTAAAGATGAATATGTAAATATTGTTCAAAACACTACGCCTTTAGAGTTAGATGAAAATGATAAACCTATTATAGGTATGGCGCATTATACTGTTTTGCATCCCGATATAAAAATGCAGGTTTGTGCATCTGCAAAGCTTTTAAATGGCAATAATGAATACGAAACGTTATATTTTAATAATTTTTCTCAAAAGCTATTATCTGATAGTATTAGCAATAGAGAGCGTGATGTTATTCGTTTATTGGTGTTAAATCACTCAAGTAAAGCCATAGCAGAGAAGTTAAGCATTAGCCCTAATACCGTAGATACACATCGCAGAAACATTCTTAAAAAGCTTAATATTTCGTCTACAGGTGAGCTTGTCGCTATTCTTAAAATGAATAGAACTTTTATTTAAACTTTTGTATTTCCCTGATTTGGTTTTTAGTCAGATTAAACCCTCTTTTTAACGAATAAAAGCGTTCAGTTTTTAAAAATACTCAAATTGAGTATTGTGCAAAATTTATAAAATCCTGAAATTTGCTTTGCTATTAATTAGTTCTTAGGGAGAGAATTATATTATGAAGTGTCTATTTAAAGTTATGCTTTGATAGGCACTTTTTTTTAAAGTAATTCTAATATACGTTCTAGAGCCATACCTCGAGATCCTTTTATTAAAAGTGTGGTTTCTTTTAAATTTAAAGTTTTAAAATGTGTTTTAAAGCTATCGAAAGTGAGGTGTTTTTGTGATTTTAAAGGATCTATATCAGATTTATAAAAATTCTCGCCAATAAACAAAGTTTTATTAATATCTAAAGAGTTTGCTAAGTCTACAATGTTTTGATGTTCTTCCATAGCTTTTTTGCCAACCTCAAACATGTCTCCTAATACAGCTATTTTTAAACCTTTTTGTTTTTCAAAATTTAATAAGGCTGCACGCATACTTGTAGGGTTAGCATTGTAGGCATCTAATATAATTTTGTTGTTTCCTTTTGTTATAATTTGCGATCTATTGTTATCTGGTAAATAGCTTTCTATAGCATTTTTTATAGCCTTATCTTCAACTTTAAAATAATGTCCTATACATATTGCAGCAGCTATGTTGTTAAAGTTGTAATCGCCTATTAGTTGGCTTTTAATTTCTGTATTATTATATAAGGAGGTAACAAAAGGCTGTGCCTGTTTAAAACTCACATAAGTGTTGACGTTTAAGGTGTTACCAAAGCTAATAGGCTTGTTGTTTTTAGTTTTTTCTACTTGAATAGAGTCGTTTGCATTAATAAAAATTTTCTTTTTGTTGGTAATTAAGTAATCGTACATTTCAGATTTACCTTTTACAACACCTTCAATACTTCCAAAGCCTTCTAAATGTGCTTTACCAAAGTTTGTTATATATCCATAATCTGGCTTAGCTATATCGCATAAAAATGCTATTTCTTTTAAATGATTTGCTCCCATTTCTACAATACCTATTTCTGTGGTATTATGCATAGATAATAAAGTTAAAGGCACGCCTATATGGTTGTTTAAATTGCCTAAAGTTGCGGTGGTATTATATTTTTTAGATAACACAGCTTTTATTAACTCTTTAGTTGTTGTTTTTCCATTACTACCTGTAAGAGCTATTATAGGAATATTTAAATGCAAGCGGTGATATGTAGCTAGCTCTTGAAGCGTTTTTAATACATCGCTTACGAGTATGGTTTGCGATGATGTGTTATAGGCTTCGTCGTCAATTACAACGTATTTTGCTCCTAATTTTAGGGCTTTTTCAGCATAGGTGTTACCATTAAAATTCTCGCCTTTAAGGGCGAAGAAAATATCATTTTTTTCTAATTTTCTGGTATCTGTGCAAACGGTTTTGCATTTTAAGTAAAGGTTGTGTAATTGTTCTATCTTCAAGGTTATATATTTTAAAATAAAAGTATAAAAAAAGTCCTAACTATTAGTTAGAACTTTTTTTAAAAACAAAAAATTAAGTTTTAATTTTTTGTTTTGTTTTTTGCTTGACTTTTAGATCCTACTCTAGACATTGCACATCTAAAGCCAATATAATCTGTAGCCATATCTTGTGGGAAGTAGCGTCTTTGTGCTGGGTCTAGCCAGTACTCTCTGTCTTTCCAAGATCCACCTTTGTAAACCCTAACTTTATCGTTAATTAAAGATGTTCTGTTATCTGCTTTATCATATTCTCTAATAATTTTTCCGTTTTCGTCTCTCGAAATATTATGTTTAGGAGAATTATACATTTTTCTAGTTTGACTTACATTTTGATCTTCCTCTTCGTCTCCAAAGCTTTCAAAATGTCTAGAAGAGCGTTTATCTCCATCTCTAAAGTTTATTTGGTCACTTTTGTCAAAGTTGGTTCTTAAATAGGTTTCGTTTTCATCAACTGGTACTTGTAAAATTTCACCAGGCAAATTCCTAGCAATTACTTTTCCGTTAGATAATGTATCGTAAACGATGTTGTCGCTTGTTACAACTTTTACACTTCCATCTTCGTTTATAGCATTTTTTGTATAAACATTTCCACGGTAGTAGTTAAAATCATTAAACTCATCATCAATAATAGGTCTGTATACATCTGCTACCCATTCAGCAACATTACCAGCCATATCATACAAGCCAAAATCGTTAGGGCTATAAGATTTAACAGCATTTGTTATATCTGCTCCATCATCACTCCATCCTGCAATTCCACCGTAATCACCTTTGCCCTGCTTAAAGTTAGCTAATTGATCTCCGCGTACTTTTCGTTTTCCAGAACGGGTGTATTGTCCATCCCATGGGTATTTTTTACGTCCACGGTATAAATTGTAACTTCTTAATTCGCTTAATCCTAATGCAGCATATTCCCATTCTGTTTCTGTTGGTAGTCTGTATTTTGGAGTAATTATACCAGTTTCTCTAGTAGCATAAATATTTGTTTCGTTACCATCAGCATCAGTTTGAACGTTTCTTCTTCTTCCATCACCATTTATAACTTCTTCGTTACCACCGTAAGTTAATGTAGGAGCGTTAATGTAGGTGTCTGTGTTAAAATTAGAATCAGACGATACATCGGTTATTTTTGCTCCACGTTTTAAATAACCTGCTTGCTCTAAATTGTATTCGTTTACACGATCAGATCTCCAATTTGCAAATTCAACAGCTTGAATCCAGCTAACACCAACAACAGGGTATTCTGCGTATCCTGGGTGACGTAAATAGTTTTCTGTCATAATTTCGTTAAAACCTAAACGGTTTCTCCAAACTAGTGTATCTGGTAAAGCCCCGTGATAGATTGCTCTAAAATTTTCGTCAGATGGTGGGTAAACGCGTTTTATCCAATCTAAGTATTCTAAATACATCATATTGGTAACTTCGGTTTCGTCCATGTAAAAAGACTGAACATGTTGCTGTGTTGGTGTATTATTCCAATCGTGCATAACATCGTCTTGCACTTTACCTTTTGTAAATGTGCCGCCTTCTACAAATACTAAGCCAGGAGAAGTTTCTTGTTCTTTAAAGTCAGTATTGTATTGAAAACCACCATCTCTATCGTTGATGTTCCAACCTGTAGCTCTCGAACTGTTTTTAGAACTTGAAGATTTTTTACAACTAACTGTAAAAACAGAAAGTGCTAAAACTATTATAACCTTTAATGCTACTACTTTTTTCATATTCATACTTTTAAGTAAGCTAATAATATTTTGGTGCTGCAATATAAGAATTAAACCTTACACTCCAAGCAGTTTTTTGCATTTTAACCAAAAAAATACGCACTTTATCTTGTTTTTAATGCATTACAACGATGATTTCGCTGATTTTGGCTGATATATTGAGTTATGATAACGCAAGAATTACTAAAATATTATTGTATTTTTGAAACTGTGTAAATAATTGTTAATATTAATTTGTAATAACAATTCTATAAACACGTTATTTTATTGCATGAAACAGAAAATTATATTTTTACTATTATTTATTAATGGTCTAGTATTCTCCCAACAGAAAAAGTTTGATATAACTTGGGCTATGCCTCAAACAATGTCTACAGGGAGTTATTCGATTAAGATACCATCTTTTAATAAAGAAAATTTTGTCTATAATGATGACGAGGGATTGTTATATGTTGCCCAATGGCAAAGCTTAAAAAGTATAAGTGAGTCTTCTGTAACATTGACTAATGTTAAATATTCTAGTATAAGTAGTGCCGAGTTATTTGACTTAAAACTAAGTACAATACCAAATAAATTAACTTACAGTCTTAAAAATTCTATTGCAAGAGATGTACAGTTTGCAGTATTACAACTCTCTCCTATTATTAAAGACGAAAATGGAGTATATAAAAAGATATTATCTTTTCAATTAAATTATAATGAAACTGTAAGTTCTACTTTGTTAAGGAAATCTCAGAATTCTAAAATTATATCTAATTCGGTTTTAAACTCTGGCGATTGGTATAAGTTTTATGTAGATACTACAGGTGTTTTTAAGTTAACTAAAAATTTTATAGAAAGGTTAGGTATTAACACTAGCTCTATAGACCCTAGATCTATAAAAATTTATGGAAATGGCGGAGATATGATACCTTATGGAAATGCAGAAAATCAGTTATTTGATGTTTTAGAAAATGCTATTAAAATTGTAGGAGAAGAAGATGGTGTTTTTAATAACGAAGACTATATTTTGTTTTATGCCAAAGGACCTAAGGGGTATAATTCAGAAAGCAATACAAATATAAATTGCTATACAGATAAAACTTATTATTACATAAATATAAGTTCTGGAAATGGTAAACGTATTCAAAACATGTCTCAACCTACTGGAACCGTAGATTTGGTAATAGATACCTTTGACGATTATGCTTTTCACGAAAAAGATATTCATAATTTAGGTACTTTGGGAAGAAGGTGGTTTGGAGAACATTTTGATATAGAAACCGAAGATACTTTTAGTTTTAATTTTCCAGATCTTGTAAAAACAGAACCAATAAACATTAAAGTTTATGTTGCTGCAATATCTACAACACCAAGCTCTATGGAAATACAGGTTAATGGTGTTACAGAGTCTACTGTTGCAATTGGCGTAAGTAATGATTCTAATGTTGCTGCAGATTCAAACTTTTTAGGCAATGTAAATGTAACAACTAATAATGTCGATGTTAAGTTGCTTTACGACAAGGCAGGCAACCCAAGTGCTGTTGGGTATTTAGATTATATCTCTATTACAGCAAAAAGACAATTAAATTTTAATGGAGAACAATTTCAATTTGAAAATTCAGAAACTGCATTAACTTCAGGTATAGGTCAATATAATATAACTAACGCATCGGGCGTGTCAGAGATTTGGGATGTTACAGATATATTTAATGTTACAGGTTTTGAGAATACAGAGTCTAATTCTAATTTAAGTTTTACATCAGCCTTAGGTTCATTAAAAAAGTACGTTGCTTTAACTCCTTCAGATTTTTTTGAGCCTAAAATGGATTCAAATAAAACAATTAGAAATCAAAATATAAAAGGAACTGTTTTTCTAAATAGCGAAAATAACTTTCAAGATGTAGACTATCTTATTATTGCTCCTAATAATATGTTAGATCAAGCAGAGCGATTGGCAGAGATTAATAGAAAGCAATATAATTTAAATGTAAAGGTTTTTGGTTTAGCCGAAATATATAATGAGTTTAGTACAGGTAACCAAGATATAGGGGCAATAAGAAACCTTGTAAAGTATGTTTACGATAATGCCAGTTCGCCAGATAAAAGAATAAAATATTTATGCTTATTTGGAGACGCCTCTTACGATTATAAAGACAGGGTGCCAAATAACACTAATATTGTGCCTTCTTGGTATTCTTATAATAGTTTTAGTTATACAAGTTCCTATGTGTCAGACGATTTTTATGGTATGATGGATGACAATGAAGGTGAAATGGCTACAAGCGATAAATTAGATATTGCTGTGGGTAGAGTTCTAGCCGATACACCTTTGCGAGCTAAAGAACTGGTAGATAAAGTCGCACTTTATTATGCAAAAGAAGCTTTAGGTAGGTGGCAAAATAATTTTTTAGTAGTCTCTGACGATGTCGATAAAGATTGGGAAGGTATATTACAAGAAACAACCGATAATGTTGGTAACCTAGTTACAGAAAACAAACCGTTTATTAATGTTGTAAAAATACATACAGATGCGTATCAACAAGAGTCGTCTGCAGGAGGAGAAAAATATCCTAAAGTAACAGAGGCTTTGGTTAATGCTATGAATAATGGTGCGCTTGTGGTTAATTATTTTGGACACGGTGGCGAGGATGGGTTATCTGAAGAGCGTATACTTTTAAAAACAGATATTAATGCGCTTAGAAATTTTTACAAATTATTTTGTTTTGTAACTGTAACCTGCGAGTTTTCAAAATTCGACAATCCGTTTAGAGAAACAGCAGGAGAACTTACATATTGGAATAAGCAAGCAGGAGCAGTTAGTTTAATATCTACAACACGGCAAGTTTTTGTAACTTTTGGTATAAATTTTAATAATGCTTTAGGGCAATATTTATTTTCTTATAACGATTCTGATGCTTACGAAGATTACGAATATCCATCTATAGCAGAAGCTTTAAGGTTAACAAAAAACGACCCGTCAATAAGTGGTTCGTCTCAAAGACGATTGGTGTTTTACATAGGCGATCCTGCAATGAAATTGGCATTTTCTAAACCAAATATAAAACTAACACAACTTAACGATGTGCCCATAGCACAAGCAACAGATACCTTAAAAGCTTTAAGTAAAATAAAAATGGCAGGAGAGGTAACAGATGTGTCTGGCAATTTATTAACAAACTATAAAGGAACACTATCTACTACCATTTATGATAAATTTATAGATAAAACAACATTAGCCAACGATGGTACAAGGTTAAACGGAACAATAGTTAAATTAGATTTTTCTACATTAGGAGAAGCTATCTTTAGAGGTCAAGCATCTGTTACAAATGGTAAGTTCGAGTTTGATTTTATTGTGCCAAAAGATATTAGTATTCCTGTTGGTTTTGGTAAAGTAAGTTTTTATTCAAAAAATGAAGAGTTGTTTCTTAATAATGGAGGTGCCGAGGTCGATCTTATTAAAATAGGAGGTATAAATGAAGAGGCAGAAGAGGATAATGTTGGACCTGTAATTGCATTATACATGAATGATGAAAATTTTGTTTCAGGCGGTATTACTAACGAGTCTCCTACACTTTTAGTAAAACTAGAAGATAGTAATGGTATAAACACAGCAAGCGGTATTGGCCACGATATTGTGGCTATTATAGATGGAGACGAAACAAATCCATATGTTTTAAACGATTACTATCAAACAGAAGTAGACGATTATCAAAAAGGAGAGGTAAGTTTTCCTTTTAGAGACTTAGAGCCTGGTTTACATACTTTAACATTAAAAGCGTGGGATGTTTATAATAATTCATCAGTGTCAGAAATACAGTTTGTTGTACATGATAAAGATCAAGAATTGGTTATAAATAATGTGTTAAATTATCCAAATCCGTTTATAAATTACACAGAATTTTGGTTTAATCACAATAGTTCAGACCCTTTAGACGTTTCTATACAGATATTCACTGTCTCAGGTAAGTTAGTAAGAACATTAAATGGGCAAACCACAGGAGGTGTTTTAGCTACCAGCTCTTTGTCTAAAGATATTGTTTGGGATGGTAGAGATGATTTTGGAGATAAAATAGGAAAAGGTGTTTATATTTACAAACTAACAGTAAAATCAAATCTTTTAAATAAAAAGGTTGAAAAAATTGAAAAACTTGTCATATTATAAAAAAAATTATATTTGCTTAATAAATTTGATACATGAAGACTAGACTACCAATACTAATTGCACTAATTTTTGCCTTTAATTTAAATGCTCAAACAACAATACAACCACAAGCAGTAGACTCTAGAGTGATAACAACAGGAATACCTTTTGTTTTAATAGCTCCAGATGCAAGAGCAGCGTCTATGGGAGATATGGGAGTTGCCACTTCTGTTGATGCTTTTTCTCAGCAATGGAACCCTTCTAAGTATGCGTTTTCAGAAACTAAGTCTGGTATAGGTGTTAGTTATACACCATATTTAAGCAAGTTGGTAAACGATATATTTTTAGGAAACTTAACTTATTTTAATCGTTTAGACGATCGTAGTGCTTTTGCAGTTAGTTTAAAATATTTTTCTTTAGGAGATATAGAGTTTCGTGCCGATGCTATATCTGAAGCTTTAATACAAAGACCAAACGAGTTTACACTAGATGCTTCATATGCCTTAAGATTATCAGATCAATTCGCTATGTCTGTAGCCATGCGTTATTTAGTGTCAGATTTAAAATTAGATGATGGAAGTGGAGATACAGCAGCAGCAAAAACTTTTGGGGTAGATATTTCTGGGTATTACCAAGGAGAAGAAGAAGCATATAACGATTTTAATGGACGATGGAGAGCTGGTTTTGCTATTCAAAATTTAGGTCCAAAATTTAAATATGATGAAGGTGGTCAAGAGAATTTTCAACCAACAAACTTGCGTTTAGGTGCAGGTTTCGATTTTATTTTTGATGATTATAATAAAGTATCTGTTACCGCAGAGGTAGCCAAGCTTTTAGTACCTACCCCTCCAATTTATGGCGATGAATATAATTTTACAGATAATAACGGAAACGGAACATACGAAGAGGATGTAGATGAACTAGGAGAAAAAACAGGGAATAATGGTCTAATATACAGAGGCCAATCTCAAGATGTGAACTTTTTATCTGGTATTTTTCAGTCGTTTGGAGATGCGCCAGGAGGATTTAGCGAAGAGTTAAAAGAATTTACATGGTCTTTAGGAGCCGAATATTTATATCAAGATTCATTTGCTTTTAGAGCAGGGTATTTTAATGAAGCAGAAGAAAAAGGTGCAAGAAAATTTTTAGCAATGGGAGCAGGATTTAAATACAATGTAATAAATATCGATTTATCGTATTTATTTTCAGCATCAAAAGTTCAAAGTCCGTTAGAAAATACTTTGCGTTTTTCTTTAACCTTTAACATAGGAGCAGGAGAATATAACGAATACTAAACAGTATTAAATTTATTATATGAAAAACTATTGTTCATAGATCAATAGTTTTTTTCGTTTAAAATAGTAATTGTATTACTGAATATTTTACATTTAAAACATGAAAGAACTTAAAATAGAATCGACATTATACGTTTACGATAATTTAAATGAATTAGATAAAGATGTTATTTCTTTAATGCATAAGGCTAGCGAGGCTAGAGATAATGCTTATGCACCATATTCAAAATTTAATGTAGGAGCAGCATTACTTTTAGATAACGGAGAAGTAATAACAGGAAGTAATCAAGAAAACGCATCGTATCCATCAGGTTTATGTGCAGAACGTACAGCAATATATTATTCAGGAGCAAAATATCCTAAAGCTAAAATTTTAAAAATGGCCATTATAGCAGGATCTACAAAGTCGCAAACAACAGAGCCTATTCCGCCATGTGGGGCATGCAGGCAATCTATAGCAGAATACGAAGTAAAACAAGACTTGCCCATAGAGATCTTTTTTATGGGAGAAGTAGGTAAAGTTGTAAAATCGAACTCCTTAGCCAATTTATTACCTTTAGTTTTTGATAAATCGGCTCTTTAAATTTTGAAAAAAGCAATATTTTTTCAAAAAAATGAATATTATTTAAAAGTCTCGCAAAATCACGTTTTTTTCATTTTTTTTATACTTTAATCCAATAGGGTTTTTGCAATAACTCACAATGTGTTACTTTTGTATTCCGCATAATAAAAACATAATTGGAATCGATGCAAAAAATCACAAAAGAGGTTTACCTCAAATGGTACGAAGACATGTTATTCTGGAGAAAGTTTGAAGACAAACTAGCTGCCGTATACATTCAACAAAAAGTTAGAGGATTTCTTCATTTATACAATGGTCAAGAGGCTGTATTAGCAGGAGCTTTGCATGCTATGGATTTGACTAAAGATAAAATGATTACCGCATACAGAAACCACGTGCAACCTATTGGTATGGGAGTAGATCCTAAGCGTGTTATGGCAGAGTTATTTGGTAAAGCAACAGGTACTTCCAAAGGTATGGGAGGATCTATGCACATTTTCTCAAAAGAACACCGTTTTTATGGAGGTCATGGTATTGTAGGAGGTCAAATTCCTTTAGGTGCAGGTATCGCTTTTGGCGATAAATATCACGATGTAGATGGTGTTACTTTATGTTGTTTTGGTGATGGAGCTGCACGTCAGGGATCGTTACACGAAACATTTAACTTAGCAATGCTATGGAATTTACCAGTTGTTTTTGTTTGTGAAAACAATGGGTATGCCATGGGAACATCTGTAGAAAGAACAGCTAACCATACAGAAATCTGGAAATTAGGTTTAGGTTACGATATGCCTTGTGGCCCTGTAGATGGAATGAACCCTATAAAAGTTGCAGAAGCTTTTGATGAAGCTATTCAAAGAGCAAGAAAAGGTGGAGGTCCAACATTTTTAGAGTTAAAAACGTACCGTTATAGAGGGCACTCTATGAGTGATGCTCAGCACTATAGAACTAAAGCTGAAGTAGAAGAATACAAGAAAATAGATCCTATTACACAAGTAAAAGATGTTATTCTTGAGAAGAAATATGCTACAGAAGATGATATAAAAGTTATTGATAAACGTGTAAAAGAAAGAGTTGCAGAGTGCGAAAAGTTTGCAGACGAATCGCCATACCCAGAAAAGCAACAACTTTACGATATGGTTTACGAACAAGAAGATTTCCCATTCATACAACATAAAATATAAGCTATGGCTATAGTAGTAAATATGCCGCGTTTAAGCGACACAATGGAAGAAGGAACTGTTGCAGCTTGGTTAAAACAAGTAGGCGACAAAATTGAAGAAGGCGATATTTTAGCAGAAATAGAAACTGATAAAGCCACTATGGAATTTGAGTCTTTTAACGAAGGGACTTTACTTCATATTGGAGTGCAAGAAGGTGAAACTACAAAAGTGGACGAACTTTTAGCAATTATTGGAGACGAAGGAGAAGATATATCTGCTTTATTAAATGGAGGAGGAGAAGCTAATAATGCTTCAGAAGAAACAAAAGAAGAAGCTTCAGCACCAGCAGGAGAAGAAACAAAAGAGGAAGCACCAGATGCTGCTCAAGAATTACCAGAGGGTGTTATAGTTGTAACTATGCCACGTTTAAGTGATACTATGGAAGAAGGAACAGTAGCTACTTGGTTAAAACAAGTTGGCGACACTGTTGAAGAAGGTGATATTTTAGCAGAAATAGAAACAGATAAGGCTACAATGGAATTTGAATCATTCCAATCTGGAACTTTATTATATGTAGGATTAAACGAAGGAGACTCTGCAAAAGTAGATGCTCTTTTAGCAATAATTGGCCCTGCGGGAACAGATGTATCTGCGGTAGCTAGTAATTTTAAAGTTGCAGGATCTGTAGAAAAAACAGAAACGCCAAAAGTAGAAGTTAAAAAGGAAGCGCCAAAAGCAGCACCAACAAAAGTAACAGCAACAAAGGCTAGTGCACCTAAGCCAACACCTGTTACAGAGAATGGTAGAGTTTTTGTGTCGCCTTTAGCTAAGAAATTAGCAGAAGACAAAGGTATTAATCTTGTTAAAATACAAGGTTCTGGCGAAAATGGTCGTATTATAAAACGAGATATCGAAAATTACGAACCTGCAACAGCAGGATCTGCAGTTGGTAAATATGTGCCAACAGGTCAAGAAGATTTTGAAGAAGTGCCAAACTCACAAATGCGTAAAGCTATTGCTAAGGCATTAACTAATTCTAAATTTTCTGCACCACATTATTACTTAAATGTGGAGTTTGATATGGAAAACGCAATATCTTTCCGTAAACAATTTAACTCTATTCCAGATACAAAAATATCTTATAACGATATGGTTGTAAAGGCTTGTGCTTTAGCATTAAAAGCTCATCCTCAAGTAAACTCACAATGGTTTGCAGATAAAATGCGATTAAATAACCACGTGCATATTGGTGTTGCTGTAGCTGTACCAGATGGTTTGGTTGTGCCAGTTGTTAAGTTTGCAAACGAGCAATCTTTACCACAAATTGGTGCAGAGGTTAAAGAACTTGCAGGAAAAGCTAGAAATAAAAAATTAACACCTTCAGACATGGAAGGAAGTACTTTTACGGTTTCTAACTTAGGTATGTTTGGTATAGATACTTTTACATCTATTATTAATCAGCCAAATTCTGCAATTCTTTCTGTAGGTAATATTGTTGAAAAACCAGTTGTTAAAGATGGAAAAATTGTAGTTGGAAACACTATGAAATTATCTTTAGCTTGCGATCATAGAACAATAGATGGAGCAACGGGAGCTCAATTCCTTCAAACATTAAAAGGATATATTGAAAACCCAGTTACCATGATAGCTTAAATAAAAACCTGCTAAAGCAGAAAAATCATAATATAAAACCTGTTTCATTAGTTTGAAGCAGGTTTTTTTTATCTTTAAAACTTAAAGAATTAATTCATGAAAAAAGTATTTAGTTTATGTCTTACGGTGTTAATTTTTAGTTGTGGAGGAGCTAATATTATAGAAACTAATCCGCAATCAATAAGAAAGATAGAGCGAAAAGCAGAAAACAAAGAGAGCGAGTCTATTTTTAATAATACAGCAACAGCTAAGAATTATATAGAAATAACGGAGGTGAAATCTAGTTTAGAATATTTAGCTTCAGACGAGTTAGAAGGTCGAAATACGGGTAGTAAAGGTATCGAAAAAGCAGCTGTTTTTATAGAAGGTGTTTTTAAAAACCATGGTATTAAACCATATTTTAAAACTTACAGAGACTCCTTTAAAATAAAAAAAATAGATGGTTATAATGTTGTAGGATATATAGAAGGTAACGATGCTAAATTAAAAAATGAATTTGTAATTCTTGGTGCCCACTACGACCATATAGGCTATACAAAGGCTGTTAACGGAGATGCTATAGCAAATGGAGCAAACGACGATGCCTCTGGAACAGTAGCAGTTTTAGAATGGGCAAAACATTTTTCGAAATTTAAAAACAATAAAAGGAGTATTTTATTTACACTATATGCAGCAGAAGAAATGGGCTTAAAGGGATCTGAACATTTAGCCAAAAGGTTAAAAATAGAAGGGTTAAATTTGTATACCATGATTAATTTTGAAATGATAGGTGTACCTAGGGCAAAAAAAGAAATTGCAGCATATATTACAGGTTACCAAAAGTCGAATATGGCAAGTAAGTTAAACGACTATGTAAATGAAGACTTTATTGGTTTTTTAGCTCAAGCTAAAGCATATAACTTGTTTGAAAGGTCAGATAATTATCCGTTTTACAAAGAATTTAAAGTTCCTGCACAAGCCATCTCTACTTTCGATTTTACAAATTTTGATTATTACCATCATGTTGATGACGAGGCAGATAAAATGGACTTTACACACATGACTAACTTTATAAATAAAATGATTCCAGCTATAGAAGGCATGGTTAATTCGCCTACTAGGGAGATAAAAATGAATAAATAAAGATGAGTAAAAATATAATTATAACAGGAACAAGTAGAGGTATTGGGTTCGAAATGGTAAAGCTGTTTGCAGCAGCAGGACATCAGGTTTTGGCACTCTCACGTAACGAAAAACCAGTTAAAGCCCTTAATTTACAAAATGTAACAACCTTTTCTTTTGATTTAAATGATGCCAATGCTTATCAAAAAGTTGTTGATTTTATAGATAGTGATTGGGAACATGTAGATGTTTTAATTAATAATGCAGGTGCGCTTTTAAATAAGCCTTTTGCAGATATATCTATGAGCGATTTTGAAGCGATATATAAAACCAATGTTTTTGGAGTAGCAGAATTAACAAGAAAAATAATTCCGTTTACAAAAAAAAGAAGTCATGTCGTTACAGTAAGCTCTATGGGAGGCGTACAAGGTAGCATGAAGTTTCCAGGTTTAGCAGCTTATAGTTCTAGCAAAGGAGCTGTAATTACCTTAACAGAATTACTAGCAGAAGAGTATAAAGAATCTGGGCCCAGTTTTAATGTACTAGCATTAGGAGCTGTGCAAACAGAAATGTTAGAAGAAGCTTTTCCTGGTTATGTAGCGCCTACAACAGCTTTGGAGATGGCACAATATATTTTTGATTTTTCTTTAAATGGTAATGCATATTATAATGGTAAAATGCTTCAGGTTTCAAATTCGACACCATAATTTGTAGCGTGGCATAAATTAAATTGTAGATACAACATTTTTAATAAAGTTAAAGGTGTATATCCTTATATTATTGAAAAAGTAGTAGGTTTTTTTATATAAATAAATAAGTAAAACGTATATTTATTTTAAAATTAAACCAACCTGCCTTTTGAAAAATTTTTACCTGCTACTTTTAGTTTTTATATGCTCTTTTGTTAAAATAAAAGCCCAATGTAATGTTAGCGAAACCATTTCTATTTGTGATATGACAACTATAGATGGAGATCTTGACGGAACTCCTGATGGAATAATTAATCTATACGACCAATATAATGCCATACCAGGAGTAGTACCAATTTCTCCGTCTGATGGTGCTTGGTTCGACCCAAAATATAGGTTTGCTATAGATGACGCCACTGGTAATTTGTTTTTGTGGGATTTAAAAGACGCATCAGAAAGTATAGATACTTATCGTTTTCAATTAATAGACCCCAGCAGTTCTTGTGCCAATAATGTTAGAATTGAATTAGATGTTGTTTTAGGTCCGTTTGAAGGTAATCCGCTTCCTCCCGCAGGTGCCAACGATGCAAATATAACGGTATGTCAAGCTATTTTAAAGGATTTTGATTTGTTTCAGGTTTTCGAATCTCAACCTTCGCCTCATAAAAATGGTGTTTGGCAGTATATTGGTAATTTAGGCGACGATTCTAATTTTAAAGGTTTAACTCCAGACGGAAAGTTTGATGCCGAAATTCCATATGTACCTTTTGGCGATTTAATAGAGTTTGATGTTTTCGAATTTACATACACCGTATCTGGTATTACACCTTGTAGTGGTTCTAAAGTATCAAGGTTTAAGGTAGAGGTTATACGAGATGTCCTATCGGGAGAGGCATCTACATTCGATATTTGCGAAAGCGATGTTTTATCAGGTTTATGGGATGTAGATATTAACTTAAGAGACGATAGGTTTTTAGTAAATGAAGATGAAGAGGGCACATGGTCTACTTCTGGAGATGCTACAGGTCAAATATCAAACCCATTAGATTCAACCATTAATTTAAAAGAAGTTTTTGATTATCTTAAGGCCAACAACCCTAAATATGGCTGTGCGGAGTTTAAGTATAAGTATACAGTTGAAGCTAGATCGACATTAACAGACTGTCCAGATAAGGAATCAGAAATTATATTTAGATTTTACGAAACTATTAAACCTTTTGAGCAAGAAACACCTTTGGATATCTGTTTGGATGGAAACCAACCCAACACAATAAATCTTTATGATGAAATAACTTTTACTACAGAGAATGGAATTGTATATAATTATCCTGAAAATGATACTTGCGTAAGTTGGAGTTTTGTTTCTGGTCCATCAGATTTAAGATCGATAACAAGTCCGCACCTAATGGATATTACAAATGTTACTAGAGCAGATGCTGGAGAATATGTGTTTAGATACAATGTGTCTGCTTCTTGTAATAGTTGCCCAGACGGAGGGACATCTACTTGTTTATCGCGTTCTACACTTGTAACGGTAAATTTAAACGCGACGTTATATGCAGGAGAAGATACTTTAGGCTTAGAGTTTTGCGAAACAGATACAGCTATTACTGGCCCATTAGATTTGTTTACCTTGTTAACTGCCAACGGTATAGATAACCCGATATATAAAGGAACACGTGGTAGTTGGGTTGACGGTACAACAGGAAAAGTGATAACTAACCCAATAACACTACCAGAAATAAACAACCAGCAAACATTCGATTTTTTGTATTCTACAACATCACCAAACGGGTGTTTCGATAGGGCAAGTTTGTCGTTTACAGTTTATGAGGCTTATCAATCTGGAGTAGGATCTAATATTGATGTATGTACAAACAATACTTCTTTTAATTTATTTGATGTGCTAACCGGTAACCCAAATACAACAGGAACTTGGTCTGGGCCAAATGGTTATGCAACAACAGATTATAATGTTATTTTCGATCCTTCTACTTTTGATGAAGGGCAATACACATACACTGTACCCGATAATAGTTTATGTGTTGGCAATCAAGCTTCAATAATAGTTACTTTATTTCAAAGTCCTAATCCTGGTAGCGATATGCTTGCTTCGGTTTGTAAGTCTGATTTACAAATAGATTTAACCAATTATCTCGACTCAAATGCAGATTCAGGAGGTGTTTTTATAGATTCAGACAATACAAATCTATTATCAGGTAATAATCTAGATGTTTCTCAGTTATCCGCAGGAACTTATAATTTTCAGTACGAAATTCAAGGCAATGCCTCTTGTAATTTGGCAACTTCTCAAATTTCAATAACTGTAGAAGAGGTTAATCCGCCATTGGCTTCAAATCAAATATTCTGTGCAAGCGATGGTGCTACAGTATCAAATTTAACAGCAAGTAATGGTGTAAGTTTTAATTGGTATGAAGATGAAAGCACTACAACAGTATTGCCATTTAGCACGGTATTAATTGATGACAAAGATTACTTTGTGTCTGCTGTAGATGCTAACGGTTGCGAATCTTCTCGTGTAGCCATAACGGTTAGTTTACTTACTGTAAATCATCCAGACTGCGACACCTGTTTAAAAGATGGAGTTTCGGTTAATAACGATGGCGAAAACGATGTGTTCGATTTATGTAATTTACCAGTAACCTTTCCTAATTTCGAAATTAATATATATAACCGTTATGGCACATTAGTTTTTAAAGGAAATAAAAATACAAGCTTGTTTAAAGGCGAGTCTAATGTGTCTTTAACTTTGGGTAAAGTCTTGCCATCGGGTGTTTATTTTTATGTTTTCGATCCTAAAGACCGAAAAACAGAACCTATTCAAGGAAACTTTTATTTAAGTAGATAAGTAGCAGAATGAAACAAAAATTACTAATAATATTTATAAGTTGTAGTCTGTTTGCATTCTCGCAACAAGAACCCCAATATACACAGTACATGTATAACATGAGTATGGTAAATCCTGGTTATGTAATTAACGAGCCCGGAATAGTACAAGTTGGTAGCTTGTACAGAACGCAATGGGTAAGCATAGCTGGAGCACCAAAAACAGCCAATGTTTTTGCGCATATACCAGTAAATAACCAAATAGAATTAACGGTTAATTATTTAAATGATAATATTGGAGGTAATGTTAATTTAAGCGAAAATATTTTTAATATTGATGTTGCTTATAAAATAAACATTAAAAATAATTTAAATCTATCTTTTGGTTTAAAAGCAGGGTTCGATCATTTAAATTTTAGTGCTATTGGCAGTAATGTAAGTAGCGATCCTATTTTTGGTAATGCAAATAAAACCGTACTTAATATTGGAGCTGGTGTTTTTCTGTTTGACGATAATTATTATGCAGGTATATCGGTTCCTAATTTAATTCCGAGTAATTTAAATTTTAACAACGATGTTTTTTATAAAGATAAATGTCATGTGTTTTTAATAGGAGGTTATGTTTTTGATTTTAATAACGATTTTAAACTAAAACCATCTACTGTGTTAAAATTTGTTGGAGGCTCACCCTTATCTTTCGATGTTTCTGCAAATATTATGTATCTAAATACATTTGAGTTAGGAGTATCTTACAGGTATCAAGACGCTGTTTCGGGGCTTATGGGAATTCAAATTACACCAAATTTAAAACTAGGTTATGCTTACGATTTTAATACAAGCAAATTAAAGAATTATAATAATGGCAGTCATGAGTTTATACTACTTTATAAATTCGATGTGCTAGGTTTAAGTAAAAAATATTCATCTCCAAGATTCTATTAATATGACAAAGAAAATTACGTTTATAATTATGGCTTTGTTTTTTATACAAGTCTCGTATGGACAAAAAAAATCGAGAGCCGATCGTTTTTTCGAAAAAGGAGATTATATTAATGCTGCTAAGTATTATGAAGCTAGTATAGACAAAGAACGACATAAAAAAGATATCGAAAATATAGCTGTTTGCTATTATAACATCTTCGAGTATAAAAAAGCATCTTTGTTTTTAAAGCAATTGGTTAAAGGGCAATTTGTAGAAAAAGGCAAAACGTATAATAATACGTATAATTTTAAACTGTACCAGGTTTTGTCTGCTTTAGGCGATTATGAAACGGGCTTAGATTATTTTAAACTGTATAAAGACAATTTATATCAAGGATTAGATAAGTCTGAATCTATAGCAATAATTGAAGAGTTTAAACTTAAAAACCCTGATTATAAAATAGAAAAAGCGCAATTTAATTCTAACGCATCAGATTTTGGAGCTGTAAAATTTAATGATAGTGTTTACTTTACTTCAGATAGAGATAATAAACAACTATTATCAAAAACATATAAGTGGACACATCAACCTTTTTTAGATATCTATAAAGTTAAAGTAGATAACAAAATAGATACTATTGGTGCGCCTCTAGCTTTAAGTAAAACCATAAATTCTAAATTACACGAGGGTAATTTTTGCTTTAGTAACGATGGTAACACTATGTACGTATCTAGAAGTAATTTTACAAATGGTAAAAAGGAGTTTAACGATCAAGCGACAAATAATATCCATTTGTATAAATCTATACGAGTTAATGGTAAATGGAGCGAATTAGAGAAATTACCATTTAATAAAAACGGATTTTCTTATCAGCATCCAGCTTTAAGTTTAGACGGGAAAAAGCTTTATTTTTCTTCGGATATAGAAGGAGGTTATGGTAGTTTTGATTTGTATTATGTTACCATAGATATTGATGGTTTTATGGGAGAACCTGTAAATTTAGGCTCAACAATTAATACTGTTAACCGCGAACATTTTCCATTTATATCTAACAAAGGACATTTGTTTTTTGCATCTAACGGGCATTTAGGGTTAGGCATGTTAGATAATTTTGTCTCTGAGTTGGTAAACGGAAATTTTACTAAGCCAATAAATTTAGGCGTGCCAATTAATTCGCAATACGACGATTTTAATTTAAATTATTATAATGAAGAAGAAGGTTTTTTTTCATCCAATAGAAATAACAGAAGCGACGATATTTTTAAATTTAATCAAACAGGAGAAATTTTTATTAGAGAATATATAAATACATTTAAAATAAAAGATTTTGAAACTAAAGCTTATATTCCTGAAGCTAGAGTTGTCTTGTTAAACAAAGGAGAGCATGTTATTTATAATAACACGTTGTCAACATTTAATTTAAATTTATTGGCAAGTAAGTATACTTTACAAGCAGAAAGCGAAGGCTATTATTCTGGTGTATTGCAGGTAAAGGTTTTAGAAAGAGAAAACCAAGAACACGTTTTATACTTAAAAAAGATTCCGCCACCGCCACCAGTAGTTATAGATCCTGTAGAAACTGTAATAGCAGAGAAGAAAATAGATAAAAATTTAAAAGAAAAAGACCCAGAACGATTTGCTTTGTTAACAGACATTGAAGGGCCTCCGGTTATAGAGAAAGATGGTAAATTATATTTTCAATTAGAGCCTATTTATTTCGATTTTAATATGTGGAATATACGTGCCGATTCTAAAAAAATATTAGATGCTTTAGCAGCAAAATTAGAGCGTTATCCTAAGGTGCATTTAAAAATTAGTGCGCATACAGATAGCCGAGGTACAACCCGTTATAACCAAGTACTATCAGAAAGGCGAGCAGAGTCTACAAGAAATTATTTAGCATTAGAGGCTTTTATTAATGCAAGACGTATGCAGTTTCAAGGTTTTGGCGAGTTATCTCCAATAGTACCCTGTCCCATGTTAAATTGTACAGACGAAGAACATCAATTAAATAGAAGGAGTGAATTTGAAATTTTAGAGTATTAAAAAGGTTAATTATTTACAAAATATATAAAATAATTATTATAAATAATGTCAGTAAAATTAAGTCTTGTTATTCCAGTATATAATGCTGAGTTATTTATTTTTGATACGCTTACAAGAATACAAAAGTGGAAGCAAACTATTAATTATAAGGTTGAAGTGATTTTTGTTAATGATGGTAGTATTAGATAATACAAATTCTGTTATAAATAGCTTTATTAAATGCGACCCCGACTTAAAATTGTTATTTTATAAATTAAATCAAGGCAAAGGCTTTGCTGTAAAAGCAGGCATGTTGCAAGCTAAAGGAGATTTTAAAATATTTACAGATGCAGATATTCCTTATGGTTTTTCTAAGATTGATGAAGTTATTTATTATTTAGATTTTAAAGAGTTTGATGTTTGTATTGGAAATCGAAATTCTAAAAAGTCAGACTACTTTGTAAAAATGAGTGTGCCACGAAAATTATCAAGTAAAATATTTACTTTTTTATATAAAGAAGAGTATTTGGTTAAACAATTTAAAATTTAGACTAAGAGATCATTTTTCATTAAAAAGATAAAATTATTATGAGTAAATATAAATGTATAATATTCGATTGCGACGGTGTTTTAATAGACAGCGAAACCATTGCAATTGGCGTTATGGTAGATATGGCAAACGAGTTGGGAGCAAATATTCCAAAAAAAGGAGCAGTTACTAAGTTTAAAGGTAAATCTTTTAATTTATGTATGGATGCTATTTCTAAGGCAATCAATAAGCCATTGCCAGAGACTTTCGAAGCAGACTATAGAGTTAGAACATTTAAAGCTTTTAGAGAAAACATACAGCCTATAGATGGTATAAAAGATGTTTTAGAAAATATAAAGCTTCCTTTTTGTGTAGCCTCTAGCGGACCAGAAAATAAAATAGAATTAAATTTAGAGGTTACAGGGTTGTTGCCTTTTTTCGAAAATAAAATTTTTAGTTGTTATACTATTCAAAAATGGAAACCAGAACCAGATGTTTTTCTATGGGCAGCAAAAACAATGGGCTTTAAGCCAGAAGAATGTTTGGTAATAGAAGATAGCATGTCTGGAGTACGAGCAGCTAAAGCTGGAGGTTTCGATGTTTTTGGTTTTACAGCACACGACTATAATAATGAGTTAAAAATAGAGGCCACCAATACATTTAGTAATATGAATTTACTATTAGGTATGATTTAATCTTAAAATAAAAATCTTATTTTTGTGTAAATGCGTAACCTACTAGACAACTATATTCCTAAATCATCTAGAAACTATGTTCAAAGACTTTTAGAAAACGATAATTTAATTGTAAAGATTAAAAAAGAGCGTAAAACGCGTCATGGCGATTATAGAAAAATGCCGAATGGAAAGCATCAAATTACAATAAATTCAAATTTAAATCCTTACAAGTTTTTAATTACGTTAATTCATGAAATTGCCCATTTAGAGTCTTTTAAGTTGTATGGAGATTTTATAAAACCCCATGGCACAGAGTGGAAGCATACATTTCAACATTTAATGTTACCTCTTTTAAATCCGGAAGTGTTTCCAAAAGACTTGTTGCCATTGTTAGCAAAGCACTTTATAAATCCTAAAGCATCGAGCGATACAGATGTTACACTCGCCTACGCTTTAAAGCAGTTCGACGAACCAAATAATAAGCTCTATGTTTTTCAATTACCTTTAGGCAGTGTTTTTAAGCTTTATAACAATAAAGTATTTACAAAAGGTAAAAAACGCGTTAAGCGTATTGAATGTAAAGAATTAAAAACAGGAAAATTGTATCTTTTCAATCCAAATGTTGAGGTTGAGTTGGTATCGATGGTAAAAGAAAATATAAAATAATTTTTAAGGGAAAATAAATATGAAAAATTCAAATTATTATGCCATTTTAATGGCAGGAGGTGTAGGGTCTAGATTTTGGCCAGTAAGTACAGCAGAGTTTCCTAAGCAGTTTCACGATATGTTGGGTGCTGGCAACACTTTAATTCAAAAAACATTTCAGCGTTTATCACATTTAATTCCAAAAGAGAATATTTATATTTTAACAAACGAGCGTTATAACGATTTGGTGCTAGAGCAGTTACCAGAAGTTACGCAAAAACAGGTGGTTTTAGAGCCTGCAATGCGTAATACAGCACCATGTATTTTGTACGCTTCGTTAAAAATTCAAAAAGAAAACCCCGATGCAATAATGATTGTTGCTCCAAGCGATCATTGGATTGAAGACGAAAAAGCGTTTTCTAAAAATGTGCAAGAAGCTTTCGATTATTGTTCGCAGAATGATGCTTTAATGACGTTGGGCATAAAACCTTCGTTTCCAAATACAGGATATGGATATATTGAGTTTGATAAAACAGCAGAAAAAGTTATAAAACCAGTAAATCAATTTAGAGAAAAACCAGATTACGAAACAGCTAAGGCTTTTATAGATCAAGGTAATTTTTTATGGAATGCAGGTATTTTTATGTGGAGTGCTAAAAGTGTTATTAAGGCATTTCAAAATAATCAGCCAGATTTATATAGCTTGTTCAAAAGTGGAATTGGCGTATATAATACCGAAGACGAAACAGGTTTTATAAAAGATAATTATCCCAAAGCAGAAAACATTTCTGTAGATTATGCTATTATGGAAAAATCTGACAATGTTAAGGTTATTGCTGCAGAGTTTGATTGGAATGATTTAGGAACATGGGGGAGTCTTTACGATAAATTGGATAAGGATGAGAATAACAACGCAGTTTCTAATGCTAGAAATTTAGCTGAAAATGCGACGGGTAATTTAATAAGAACTAAAACAGATAAAATTGTAGTTGTAGATGGCTTAAACGATTATATAATTGTGGATAACGAAGACACATTATTAATCTATCCAAAAGCAAAAGAACAAGATATTAAGCAGGTTTTACAACGTGTTAAGAGTAACTTTGGAGATAAATAAGGTTTTATCTCTCTTTTTTTATTGTAGTTATTATATCGCAATAATATATTATATATCTTAGTGTATTAAAGATAAAAATAGTGTCTATGGAAGAAAATAAGTTTAATTTTTCTGAAGAAGAAAAAGAAGCTTTAAAAAAGGATGAAGCTGTAAATCAAAGTAAAAAGGCAGTAACAAAAGATGCCAAAGGTCTTTTTCAGAGTGTAAAAACTTTTTTTAGCGAACTTTTAGATTTTAGGCACGATACAGATAGAGATGCAACTATAGAGGCTATAAAAGGCGATATACCCTTTAAAGGTGCAACAGCGTGGATTTTAATTTGTTCTATTTTTGTGGCATCCATTGGGTTAAATGCCAATTCTACAGCTGTAGTTATTGGTGCCATGTTAATATCTCCTCTTATGGGGCCAATTTTAGGTGCAGGTTTATCTATTGCTATTAACGATATAGATACATTAAAAAAGTCTTTAATAAACTTAGGCACTATGATTGTGTTGAGTTTAATAACAGCCTTTTTATTTTTTAAATTTTTTCCTTTAAGCGAAGAAACATCAGAGCTTTTTGCTCGTACTAAACCCGATATTCGAGATGTACTTATAGCCTTTTTTGGTGGTTTAGCTTTAATTATAGCTAGAACAAAAAAAGGAACTATTGCATCGGTAATTTTTGGCGTAGCTATTGCTACAGCATTAATGCCACCGTTGTGTACAGCAGGTTATGGCTTAGCAAAAGGCAATATAGATTATTTTTTAGGGGCGATGTATTTGTTTACTATAAATACTATTTTTATTGCTTTAGCAACCTTTTTGGTGTTAAAAATATTGCGTTTTCCTATGCTTAAATATGCTAATTCAGCTAAGAGAAGACGTACAGCTCAATTTGCATCTCTTTTAGCAATTGTAGTTATGATTCCAGCGGTTTTAACATTTTTAAGTGTTTTAAAAGAAAGTAATTTTAAAAATGATGCTAAAACGTTTCTTAAAAAAGAGTTGGTTGCTTTGCCTAATTATAGTTATATAGAAAAAAACGCAACGTTTACCTATAATAAAGATGGAGAGTCTATTATTGAGTTAATACCTTTTGGAACAGATGAAATCTCTCAATCTACCAAAGAGGTTTTAGAGCAACGTTTTTCTAATTATAGTGCTTTGTCAAATACTAAACTTTATATAAATCAAGTTAAAAATAGAAGTATTAATAATTTGGAATATATGGAAGAGTTAAGAACCCGAGACTCTTTAGATTTAATGTCGCAACAACAAAAAATATCTTATTTAGAAGATAGGGTTAGAAAATTATCTCGATTAGAACGTAATCAAATTCCATTTGAAGAACTTATTCAGGAGGTTAAAATTAATTATGAAACTATAGAGCAGTTTGCTTACTCTAGTGTTATTAATTCTGATTTTAAAAAGATAGATACAGTTTCTGTTTTTACTGTTAAATGGGTAGACTCTTTATCTCAGGAAGATTCAAGAAATTCAGATAAAATAAAGTTAGAAAAATGGTTGAAACTAAAACTTAAGTTAGATACCTTAGTGGTTAAGCGCTTAAATTAATATTTGTTTTTCTTTAGTTTAGTTTTCTTGTGCTTTCCCGCTCAATTAAACTTGTTTTAATTACTTTTTTTACAAAGGGCTTATTTTCGCTTTCTCCTGTTAAGCGATCTATAAGAATATTGGCTGCGGTTTGGCCTATATGGTTTCCGTGTTGGCTAACAGTTGTTATTGTAGGTGTAACGTATTTAGGTAATTCTCCATTTGTAAAACTAACTATAGACATTTCTGTAGGTATACTATAATTCATTTGTTTTACAATTTGTAACGATTTAACAGCCGAAGTTTCTTCTAAACATAATAAACCGTCAATAGATTTATCTGCTAAAATAATTTTTAAAGCAATATCAAAATCCTCTTTATGTCCAATTTTTACAATAAGTTTTTCTTCAATATTAATATTATGAACTGTTAGGGCCTTTTTATAACCTTCAACTCTTAATTTACCAACACTTAAGTTGTCTATTACAGAAATTAAAGCAACGCGCTTACACCCCGATTTTATTAAATGATTTGTGGCGTGGTAAGCACCTTCAACGTCATTTACCACGACTTTATCACAAGAAATATCATCTGCAACACGATCAAACATAACAACGGGTATGCCTTCGTTTATGGCGTTTTTTATATGGTTGTAATTTTTTTTCACTTGTGTTTCCTCGGCTAAAGAGATAATAACGCCATCTAGAGTCCCGTTTTTTAAAAGCTCCATGGTGGTTACTTCTTTTTCATGCGATTCGTTAGATATGCAAGATATAAGATGGTACCCTTTCTCTGTGGCCATTTTTTCTATACCAACAAAAGCTTTAGCAAAGAAATTATTCATAATATTAGGAATAATAACGCCTATAGTTTTTGTTTTTTTTGTGTTTAAATTTAATGGAATGCTTTTAGATTGGTAATTGTTGGCTTTAGCGTAATTCTGAATTTTTTCTTTTGTTGCAGAGCTAATCTCGTAACTGTCGTTTAAAGATTTAGATACTGTAGCAATAGAAACACCAAACTCGTTGGCTATTTGTTTAAGAGTGATACGCTTTCCCATTAGTAATTACAATATATATATTAGGGGTTTAATAAAATGGTTGTTTTAATCCATAATCCAACTAGGCAATGTTAACGAAATGCTAGGGAATAAAGTTACTAAAGCAAGTACTACAAAGCTAATAATTAAAAATGGAAAACTGGCTTTGCTAACTTTAGCAATAGAAACTTTACCTATGCTTGATGCTACAAATAAACAAACACCAACCGGTGGTGTTGTTAAACCTATTATAAGATTTAAAACAGCAATTACTGCAAAATGAATGGGGTCTATATCTACAGAAATGGCTAGTTTTAAAAGAATTGGAAATAATATAAGAAGCGCAGCAATGGTTTCCATAAATGTGCCAACAAATATAAGTAGTATATTTATCATAAGTAGCACCATGTATTTGTTGGTAGAAATACCTAAAATTTCAGAAGAAATAAGTTGTGGTACTTGTTCTGTAATTAAAATCCACCCAAATAAATTAGCAAAACCAATTAATAACATTAAAGAAGCCGAGGTTTTCATGGAGTCTAAAACAATAATTTGAACTTTTCTGAAATTTAATTTTTTGTACACAAAAGCACCAATTAATAACGCGTAAATTACTGCAATTATAGAGGCTTCGGTTGGGGTAAAAACACCTCCAATTATTCCGAAAAGGATTATAAATGTCATTAATAACGACCAAAAAGTGTCTTTAAAACTAAGCAAAACCTGTTTTAAACTGCTTTTGGGATGTTTAGGGTATTTTTTTCTTTTAGAAATAAAATAAGCTGTAGCCATTAAACCGCCTCCTAATAATAAACCAGGAATTGCGCCAGCAAGAAACAAACGACCTACAGATAGGCCGCTTAGTGTAGCTGCAATTATCATAGGGATGCTAGGAGGAATAATTGGTCCCATGGTTGACGATGATGCGGTAACAGCACACGAAAAATCGGCATCGTAGCCTTCTTTTTTCATAGCAGGAATCATAATGGAACCCATGCTAGCGGTATCGGAAATTGCGGTGCCAGAAATACCAGCAAATAACATAGATGCACCAATGTTTACTAGTGATAATCCACCAGTAATATGTCCCATTAAATGATTGCAGAAATTTATAATTTTCTCAGTAAGTCCGCCATAATTCATAAGGTTACCTGCCATAATAAACCCAGGTATACTTAATAACACAAATACATCTATACCAGAATAGAGTTTCATGGGTATTACAATTAAAGGAATATTATTTAAAACAATATAAGCTAGGCAAGATAAGCCCAAAGAAAAGGCAATAGGAAACCTTAAAATTAAGCAAACTATAAAAACAATAAATAGCACCAATATCATAATTACTCTTTTTTAAGTTGTTTTAAAAGTTTTAAACCCGTAAAATAACACATGGTAATGCCAAGAATAAGCATACTAGAAAAAGCAACGCCCATTTTTATGCCCATACTCGGGGAGTTTTCTGTAAAGCCCATAACAATAAATTTTATAGATGATAGCGTTAACACAAGAAAAAGAATAAAAATAACTATAGATATTAAAAGGTTTAGCTTTTGCTGCCATGTGTTTTTAAGCATGTTGTAAAAAACATCTAATTGGATGTAGTAGTTAGATTTTAGAGCTAGAGGCGAGGCAAAGGCTACAGCAAAAATAAAACATAATCTAGAAAGTTCTTCGGTCCATGATGGTGCTTGGGCTAAAAAGAAACGAGCAAAAATTTGTAATAAAACAGAGCCAATTAATAAGAAAACGCTCCAGATAGTGCCTAGTTTTAAAATTTTTTCAATATTTTTTTTTAGCATAAAATTATGGATTCTTTAGTTTTTTATATACTTTTTTCATGTCATTTGATAAACTACTATAAATAGCATCTTCGCATTTTTTAATATAAGCATCTTTATTTACTTCAATAAAAGTCATGCCTTTAGCAGCTAGTTCGTCTTTAATATGTTTTTCGTTTTCTGTAAAAAGATGACGTTCGTAGGCTTGCATGTCTTTTGCAGCTTTTAAAAATATAGTTTTTAAATCTTCAGGAAGTTTTTGAAATTGTTTTTCGCCAATAACGGGGTAGCCCCAACTAATTACATGTTCTGTTAGGTTTATATAGTCTTGTACTTCGTAAAAACCTGCATTTTTAATTAAATCGAAAGGATTTTCTTGAGCTTCAATGGTGCCTTGTTGTAAAGAGGTAAAAACTTCAGAAAATGCCATTGGTGTAGGTTTTGCACCTAATGCGCTCCAGGCAGTAACAAACGAAGGAACGTTGGGTACACGTACAATTAACCCTTGCAGATCGTCAGGGTGTTTTATTGGTCTGTTAGAGGTTAAGTGTCTAGGCCCTCTTTGAAAATAGCCTACAGGACGTAAACCTGTAACATTAATCATTTGGTGTTCCATTTCTTTTCCAATAGGTCCGTGAATAAAATTTCTAGCCTCAATAGTATCTTTAAAAAAGAAGGGTAATTCGCAAAATGCAGCCAACTCAAACCAATTGTTTAGCATGGATCCTGTTACGGTCATGTCTATAACTTCAGCTTGAATAAGTCTAATGGCTTCAATTTCTTTGGCTAGTTGTTCAGATGGGTAAACTTGAAGTTTCATACGCCCATTAGAGCGTTCTTCTAGTGTTTGTCCAAAATACTCGAAGGCCTGAAACCAAGTGTGATTTTCGTTTACAATTAAGCTCGCTCTAAATAAAAATTCTGGTTTTTCTTTTTGCTTACACCCAAAAAACAGGCTACCACATAAAAAACAAGCCAATAGCATGGTAAATGTAGTGAAACTCTTTTTTTGGATCATTTATAACAGTGTTTAATTAAATAGCCATGAAATTACAATTATTTCTTTAAAGTGGAAAGGTATTGAATGACATCTCTTAATTCTCTCTTTTTAATAAGTTTACCCATTGGTGGCATAGACGAAGGCATGTTTTCTCTCTTTTTTATTCTAGATATTGGGATGTCTAATGGTTCTGCTTCAGATGTTGTTATAATTAATTCATGTGCTTTCTCTTCGGCTAAAACGCCTGTTACCACTTGTCCGTCGTCTAAAGTTAACACAACGTTTCCAAATCCAGGAGCAAGTCGTTTACTTGGCTCTATAAGGGCTTCAAGTAGTTGTTCTCTAGTTAGAGTATTGCCTATGTTGTCTAAATTAGGTCCAACTTTTCCGCCTCCTCCAGCAACAACATGACAACGAACGCATTGAGCAGTAGAGTTTTTATGAAATATTTGGCGTCCTTTTCTAGCATTTCCTCCGTATAATACATCTTTATACGATTCTGTAAAATCACTGCTTTCTCTTATGCTACTTAGTTTAGTAATAAGTGTTTTAGATTTTGTTTTTTCTACAGCTTCAATTAAATCTAGCGTAATGCTTTTAGATATTTTTTTGTTTTTAGCTTTATTAATTAAACTTTTAAAAATATGTTCGGTATTTTCTACTGGTAATTCGCCTAAAGTATTTAACATGGTTTGTTGGTCGTTAATAGTTCCGTATTTAAAAATTGGCTCTATAACTTCTGGAAGTCTTTCTTTAGATATATTTAATTTTTTAATTAATGCAATAGCTGTAGATCTAACATTTTGCCCCTTGTTTTTCATCCCTAATTGTACCGCACTTTCAATGGATTTAAAGTTGAGGTTGCCAAGCGCTTTTAATGCAGCAGATTTAGCTATAGTAGATGGGTTTGTTTTTAAAATATGAAACAATTTATCGTTATAAGAATCTATTTGAAGTGTTATAAGAACTTCTGCAATTCCTGCTAATACATTAGGATCTTTATCGTTTAAGAAATGCGGTATTTCTTTTTCAATTTTACTTTTAACAGTATTTGCATCTCTCTTTATTTCTCCTCTATATCGACCATCTACACGGTCTAAAACCGATGGTGATGTCCAAGAGCTTATAGTGGCTAATGCTTCACTTCTTAAAATTCCAGAAACATCTGTTCTTTTAGCAAAGGCAAGTAAATTATTTAAATCTTTTTCGCTACCAACCCTTAAAGCAGCATTTATAGCTCGCCTTAAAAGAGGTTCAGATGTTTTAAATCTTTTGTTAGTTAAAATTTGAGCTAAAGCAGGAAGCGCTCCTTTAATAGACCAATCGTCGTTAATTGCTCTTGCTGTTTCTGTTACAATATAATTATCTTCATCATTTAAAAACTTAGCGATGTCTTTAGACTGAAACTTTCTTAAAATTAAAACAGCAGCTAACCTTAAGCTTTTATTAGGGCTTTTTACTAATGCTGTTATAGGGAGTATTTCTCCAATACGATATAAGGCTAATACACCAGCGTGTCTTATATATACATCTTCGTCGTTATTTTCTTCAAGCATTTTTAATAAAGGCTTAACAGCTTCTTTATGTTTTAATCTGCCTAGCGCTTGAGCTGCAAAAAAGCGAACACGTGCATTATCGTGTTTTAATAAAGGGATTAATTTAGAACTCGCGTTCTTATGTTTAACGTCTCCTAATATTTTTGCTGCTTGTGCTATAATTTCGGGGTTAGAGTCGGTTAGTAAGTCTAATAAAGGCGAGGCTTTTTCTTGTTTAGAATCGGATATTTGACCTATACCCCAAATGGCATGAATTCTAGCAAATTGGTTGGTGTTATTAATAATAACCTCTTTAAATACATTGTATCCAGAAGTACCTCTTTTTACTAATTCGAACTGTGCTTTTTTTCTAATACGCATGTCTATATAACTAAGTAGTCTCGTGAGCTCGCTTATAGATTGCTTTTTGTAATCTAAAGTTATTAATTTTTGAGTTTCTAAACGCGCGTTTTTTAAGTCGTTTTTATTGGCTTCAACATCTAGTTTCCATACACGTCCTAGGTTTTTTGTTTTCCAACCATTTATCCAATCTGTCATGTATAATGCACCGTCGGGGCCAAAGCGTAAACCGGTAGCTAAAATGCCATTTAAAATAGATTCGTCTTTATCTAATACAAACGAAGCTCCTTTAGGTTTTAATGTGAAATTCCAGACATGAGACCTGTTTGGAGCTCCAGAAAACTGAACCAGAAAAAAACTATTTAGCCAATCTATCCCTAAACCAGTTCCGGGGTTAAATGCCATGCCAGTTGGCCCACCATGAAAATTGGCAATTGGCGGAATAATGTAAGCAGCTTGTCCATCCCAACGTGGTTTAAAAAGTTCTTCATCCATCCAGACTTTGTACTCGTTGTTTTTTGGGTCTGTGTATTTTCCATACTGCCAATTGGCTCTCCATCCTGCATCGTGTCCTTCTACAATATAAATTAAACGTTCTGTTTCTCCTTTGTGATCTCCATCATTATCTGATGTAATAATATTACCATAGGCATCAAAAACAAATTCGTGTGTATTTCTTAATCCGCGAGCAACAATTTCAAAGTTGCTACCGTCTGGGTTACACCTTACAATAACGCCTTGATTTGGGTATTTATAAGTATTGCCTTGGTTGTCTGTTAGGTTAGCACCAATATCACCAATACCCCAATATATTTTCCCGTCTGGGCCTTCGATAGCTCCAGACATACCATGCCCGCCAAAGCCAACGTGAATACCAAAACCATTGGCTAGAGATGTTTTTTCGTCAAAAACACCATCGTCATTGGAGTCTTTAATTTTCCACATATTTGGTGCAATACCAACATATAAATTATCGCCTTTAACTAAAAGAGCACCGGCAACATCATCAACTTCATTGTTAAAATCGTTTAAAATTCGTGTCGATTTATCTGCTATTCCATTACCGTCTGTATCTTCTAGCATCCAAACTTCATCTTTTTCAATCGTTAAATCTTTCCAATCGTGAATAGAGTCGTTATTTAAATCTTTTAACCAAGTATTTTTTGTACTTAAATTGGTTGCAAAGTTTTCGTAAAGAAACTTGCGTCGGTCTTCTACAGTTTGCCAAGAAATAGATGGAGTCATCCAATTTCTATGACCTCTAATATCGAATTCTGAATTTTTTTGACGATTGGTTCTTGTCATAAAAACACGTCCATTTTCATCAATATCCATCGAAACAGGATCTGGAGCCAAAGAATCTGAAGCCCATAAACTTAAAACTAATCCGTCTCCAACTTTAGCAGTAGTAGTTTTTTTGGCCTCTATGGCGCGTATTTCTCCAACTAAAGAATCTTCGATAATGGTTAGGGGTATTTCTGTTGGTTTTTTAGGTTTGTTATTGCAAGAGGTAAGGGCTATGCAAAATAAAAAGGCATAACCCACTATTGGTTTAAGTTTCATAAAATAGTTGTCGTTGGTGTTTAACTTTCTAAAAATAGGAAATTCTAGTTTGATAGGGCTTCTGTTTTATGGGTTTGATTATAAATTAAACGTATTTAGCTGTTTAAAGAATATATGTTGTATTAATTAATGTGTTGTATAGATATTTTAGAGTTGTATTATTTAGGTATTTTTTTCAAATTAACTACATTTGAGTAAATACTTAATAGTTAGGTCTTTAATTTATAAAAATAAAATACGAATGGATAGAAAAATGTTTTTAAAAAAGAGTGGTGTATTATCTGTAGGTGCTTTAGCCTTAATGTCTCCAGCATGTAATTTGTTAACTCCAAAATTTCATTTTGATATTTCGTTGGCGCAATGGTCTGTTCGAGAGGCTTTAAAAAGTGGCACTATTGCTAATTTAGATTTTCCTAAATACGCAAAAGATAAGTATGGTATTTTAGGTGTTGAGTATGTAAGTTTCTTTTTTGATAAACCAGCAACCGATAAAAGCTATCAAAAGGAATTAAAACAAAGAGCAGAAGACGAAGGGGTTAAAAACCTTTTAATTATGGTTGGTAAAGAAGGCTTGTTGGGGCATCAAAGCGAGACAAAACGTTTGGAAGCTGTAGAAAATCATAAAAAATGGATAGAAGCAGCAAAAGCAATAGGTTGCCATTCTATTCGTGTTGATGCAAGGGGAAATGGAAGTAAAGAAGAATTGCATAAAAACACGGTTAAAAGTTTTATAAGCTTATCTAATTTTGCCAAAGATTTTGGGTTAAATGTTATTTTAGAAAACCATGGCGGATACTCTAGTGATGGTGCTTGGGTGGTAGATGTTATGAATTCGGTTAACTTACCAAATTGTGGCACATTACCCGATTTTGGGAATTTTTGTATTAAACGTGGTAAAGAACGTGCTTGTTTAAATGAATATGATAAATATAAAGGTATAGACGAAATGATGCCTTTTGCTAAAGCAGTAAGTGCTAAGTCTTACCATTTTGATGAAAAAGGCGAGGAAACTAAAATTGATTACAAGCGTGTTTTAGAAATTGTTAAAAAACATAATTATTCTGGTTATATAGGTATAGAGTACGAAGGAGAAATTATGAGTCCAGATACAGGTATAATGGCAACTAAGAGGTTGCTAGAAAAGCTTCGTGCAGAATTAAGTTAATCTGTTATTGTTGTAAAATAAAAAACCCTTGAAAATCAAAAGATAATCAAGGGTTCACTTTTCGAAGTGGTGCCTCCAGGAATCGAACCAGGGACACAAGGATTTTCAGTCCTTTGCTCTACCAACTGAGCTAAGGCACCTCGCTTAGCGGATGCAAATATATACTCAATATTGTTATCTGCCAAAATAAAAAGGTAAAAAATTAAAAAAATTATTCATTTTTTTTAGTCGACACCTATAATTGCTTCAATATTAATTACATGAGGAAATAAAATTATTTTAATAAAGTGTTTTGTAAATTTGACACTTGATACAAAAAAATGAATTTAATAATAGATGTAGGTAATACATTAGTAAAGTTTGCTGTTTTTAGTGATAACACACTAATAGATAAGAAAGCAGTTAAGATGGAACACTTTTTAGTTACGGTTAATGGTATAAAAAAGCAGTATCCTTTAATAAAAAAAGCCATTGTTTCGTCGGTAGGAAGTTTAAAAGATGAAGATTTAAAATATATTGACACACATTTTAAATTAATACAATTAAGCTCAGAAACCAAATTACCCTTTAAAAATTTATACGATACGCCAAAAACTTTAGGTGTAGATAGAATAGCGTTAGTTTGCGCTTCTGTGCAGCAATTTCCAAGTAAAAATGTATTAATTATAGATGCGGGAACATGTATTACTTACGATTTTGTTACCGCTAAAAACGAGTATTTAGGTGGAGCCATTTCTCCAGGAATAGTCGTGCGATATAAGTCTTTAAATAATTTAACAGCAAATTTACCGTTGTTAGAAATAGAAGAACCAAAAAATATTATAGGCACATCAACAAACAGCTCGATTCATTCAGGAGTTATTAATGGTGTTTTAAAAGAAATTGACGGGGTAATTGAGGAATATGCTCTTAAATACCCAGATTTAACAGTTATTTTAACAGGAGGCAATAGTAATTTCTTGTCTAAACAATTAAAAAGTAGCATATTTGCGAACTCTAATTTTTTATTAGAAGGATTGAATCATATTTTACAATTTAATTAAACAAATGATAAAAAAACTTGTATTAGTTTTTGTTACAATTTTTACTTTTCAAACTTATGCTCAAGAGAATACGGCATCGCCTTATTCTTTTTATGGAATTGGAAGTCTAAAATTTAAAGGGACGGTAGAGAATAGAAGTATGGGAGGTCTAAGTATTTACACCGACAGTATACATGTTAATTTACGAAATCCAGCATCTTACGCAGGAGATAATTTAGAGCTTTGGAACAACGAAAGTAGACCAGTTAAATTTACAGTTGGTGGTAGCCACTCTAGTATAAACTTAGAAAGCGATGTAAGTGAAGGTAGCACATCTTCTACAACATTCGATTATTTGGCAATGAACGTACCTATGGGTAAGTTTGGCTTTGGCTTTGGTTTAGTGCCATACACAGCAGTAGGTTATAAACTAGAAGATGTCAACGATGATGGTGACATTTCTAACAGATTTACTGGAGAAGGTGGCGTAAATAAAGCCTTTTTAGGTTTTGCTTACCGCATTAAAAAAGGATTTAGCGTTGGTGTTGATGCACAGTATAACTTTGGTAATATAGAGAATAGCTCTATAATTTACAGATACGATAGCGATGGGTTGCCATTGCTTAATCAATCTAAAGAAAGTAATAGGTCAGATTTAAGTGGCTTAAACTTTAACTTTGGTGTGTCGTATAAATCGATGATTACAGAAAAATTAGAACTTGTTACAGGGCTTACCTATATGCCAAAGCATACTTTGGTTTCTAAAAATACAAGAGATTTGTCTACGGTAGTTGTTTCAGATACAGGAACAGATTCAGAAATTAGTTCTGTAAGTGTAGACCTAGAATCAGTAGGTTTGCATCAAACAGATTTAACAATACCGTCAAAATTTTCGTTTGGAGCAGGAATAGGAGCTCCTAGAAAGTGGTTTGTAGGTACCGAATTTACGTCTCAAAAAACTGGCGATTTTTCAAATCCATTATATTCTAGTTCATCTACAACATACGAAGATGCGTCTACTATATCTATAGGAGGTTTTTATATTCCACAATACAATTCGTATACAAGTTACTTAAAACGAATGGTTTATAGAGCTGGTTTACACCAAGAAAAAACAGGTTTAAATATAAACGGACAGTCTATTGAAGAGTTTGGCATGTCTTTTGGAGTAGGATTACCATTAACAGGAGGAATCTCTAATGCAAACCTAGGTCTAGAAATTGGCAAAAGAGGTACTAAAAACAGCAATTTAATACAAGAGAATTTTATTAATTTGCATATAAGTTTATCTTTGAACGATAGATGGTTCGAGAAACGAAAATACAATTAACAGCATAAAATTATTACCATGAAAACAAAAATTACTTTTTTATTAGCTTTCTTATTTATAGGCTTTAATTCAGGTTTTGCACAGCAAGATGAGGAGTGTATGACAAAACTGTCTATATTTCACGAATATGTAAAAGCTAAAAATTATGACGCGGCATTCGAACCTTGGATGGCGGTAAGAAATAAATGTCCAAAGTTTAATACAGCTATTTATATTGATGGAGAAAAAATATTAAACCATAAAATAGACCAAGCATCTGGAGCCGATAAAGTAGCTTTAATTAACGATTTATTATTGTTATGGGAAAAAAGAGCTGAATATTTTGCAAGCAAAACTAAAAAAGGAGAGTATGCTGCAAAAGCTTGCCAATTAATGTATGATAACAAAAAAGAGTTAGGTAAAACTGATGCTGAATTATACGATTGTTTTGATGCAGCTTACAAATTAGATAAAGATACTTTTACAAACCCGAAAAGTTTATATACCTATTTTTCTTTAATGGTAGATTTGTATGATGCAGGGGCTAAACCAGCTCAAGATTTATTTAATAAATACGACGATATTGTAGAGAAAGTAGATGATGAGGTTAAAAGTTACTCAGAAAAACTTAATAAGTTAGCAGAAAAAGTTGATGGAGGAACAGTATTATCTAAAAAAGAAAACAGCTATAAAAGATACTACGAAAGTTATTTAAAAGCTTACGATCAAATTGCTGGTAGTATTGATAGTAAATTAGGAGAAAGAGCAAATTGTACAAACCTTATTCCTCTATACCAAAAAGATTTTGAAGCACATAGATCTGATGCTGTATGGTTAAAGAGAGCGGTTAGCAAGATGTATCATAAAGAATGTACAGAAGATCCATTATACGAGCAATTAGTAAAAGCTTACGATGAAACTGCACCATCTGCAGATACTAAATACTTCGTAGCTACAATTTTACTTAAAAAAGGAAAAACATCTGAAGCAGAAAGCTACTTAAATCAATCTTTCGAGTTAGAAACAGATACTTACAAAAAAGGTAAATTGGCAAACAGAATTGGTTTAATATTAAAAAAGAAGCATAGTTACGGTAAAGCAAGAAACTACTTTAGACAAGCTTTAAAATTAAACCCTTCAAGCGGAAGACCACACCTATCTATAGCAGCAATGTATGCATCTAGTGCTAAAAACTGTGGAGATACTAACTTTAATAAAAGAGCAGTATACTGGTTAGCAGCTCAAGAAGCTCAAAGAGCATCAAGAGTAGATCCAACTTTAAAAAAGGCAGCAGCACAATCTGCTACAAGTTATAAAGCAAAAGCACCTACTAAGTCAGAAATTTTTACAGCTGGTATGACAGGTAAAACAATTACTATTGGTTGTTGGATTGGGTCGTCTGTAGTAGTGCCAAAAATTTAAATGAAACTAATATCAACATATAGAATGTTTAACATAGTCACAGCAATTGCTGTGACTATGTTTTTTTCATGTAATAATAATTTAAGTCAGGTTAATAAAATTGGTGTTTCTGAGAACGAACCCATTGCCGAAGCTGTAGATCTTAATTTTAAGTACATAGATTCTGGTAGGGTTAAATCTATTTTAATTAGCCCGCAAATGTTAGATTACTCTAATAGAAGCTACCCTTATAAAGAGTTTCCTAAGGGGCTCGATTTAGAAGTGTTTAACGAAGACAATAAACGAAGTAATATAATAGCAGATTACGCCATAATTTACGATTTAACAAATTTAATCGATTTACAAGGTAATGTTAAGTTAATTACAGCCGATAAAGACACCTTGTTTGCAGAGCAATTATACTACGATAATACTAAAGGATGGCTGTTTACTAACAAGCCTGTAAAATTTAGAACAGGGTTAGATTTAATACATGGTAATGGTTTCGATTCTAACTCAAAATTTACTAATGCCGAAGTATTAGAAGTTTCTGGTATTGTAACTTTAGACGAGTAGTTACTGCACGTCACTATTTAATAATAAGCTATCAAATAATATAAAGATATATAATACCATATGGTTTTTATCTATCTTTGTATTAAGAATGATTAAATGTTATGACCAAATTTTCAAAATTTTTCCAATATGCCTATTTAATTTTTGCAGCATTATTTCTTTATGACGCTTTTGCAAAATATACTAATACAGGAGAAGTAGCTTATGCTTCTTTATTGTTAGGAGCAACAGCTATTTTTATGTTTTTCTTCAAACGAAAGTTTAGTAAAAAATTCGAAAACAGAAACAACTCTAAATAAATGAGTGTTTATGTAATAATTATAATTGTTTCGTTATTACTATCTGCCTTTTTCTCAGGGATGGAGATTGCATATATATCTTCAAACAAAATACACATCGAAATAGAGAAAAAACAAGAAGGTTTTTTTGCTAAAATATTAAGTAAACTTACAGCAAAACCTTCTAAATTTATAGCAACTATGCTTATTGGTAACAATATAGCACTAGTTATTTATGGGTTTTTTATGGGCGATTTATTGGTCGATTGGTTTCAAACATTTTTACCAACAAGCAATAGTTTTTTAGAGGCAATGCTAACCAATTTTAGTTTGTTAACTCAAACTATAATTTCAACTTTAGTTATTTTAATAACTGCCGAGTTTTTACCTAAGGTATTCTTCCAAATTTATTCTAATTCTCTAATAAAATTCTTTGCCATACCTGCATACATATTTTATGTGTTATTCTCGTTGGTTTCAGATTTTGTTATTTGGATATCAGATTTTGTTCTTAAACATTTTTTTAAAACCGAAGGCGATCAAATTCAGCTAGCATTTACAAAAGTAGAGTTAGGTAACTATATTAGTGAGCAAATGGAATCTGTTGAAGATGATGATGAGGTCGATACCGAAATTCAAATTTTTCAAAACGCATTGGAGTTTTCAGAGGTAAAAGCTAGAGAGGTTATGGTGCCAAGAACCGAAATAATTGGTGTAGAGATTAACGATAGCATTAAAAACCTTAGCGCACTTTTTACTGAAACAGGTTGTACAAAAATTTTAGTTTATAAAGACACGGTAGACGATATTTTGGGTTATGTACATTCTTTCGAGTTGTTTAAAAAGCCAGAGACTATAAAGTCTATGTTACTACCAGTGGAGTATGTGCCAGGTACAGTTTTAATAAACGATGTGCTTAATATTCTTATTAAAAAAAGAAAAAGTATAGCTGTTGTTTTAGACGAGTATGGAGGTACATCTGGTATTATGACTGTTGAAGATATAGTAGAAGAGCTTTTTGGTGAAATTGAAGACGAACACGATAATGTAGATTTAACAGAAGAACTTGTAGACGATAATATATTTAAATTCTCTGCACGTTTGGAGGTAGACCATATAAACGAAACGTATAAAATTAATTTACCCGAAAGCGAACATTACGAAACACTTGGGGGACTTATAGTTAGCCATACAGAAGAAATTCCGCAAGAAGACGATGTTATTAAAATAGATAAGTTTCAGTTTACTATAATAGAGGCATCTAGTGCTAAAATTAGCTTAGTAAAATTAGAACTTGTAGACGAAGATTAATGGTAATAAAATGATTAATATCACAGTAGGTATCAATCATTTTAATTTTCTTACTTCAACAAAAGTAAAAATCTAAAAGTTTAATAGAATTAATGCGCTTTTCTATTTTCATTATTAAATAGAAAATGGTATTTTCGCGCACGATATTTTTGTGAAATTTAAAATAAAAGTGTGTTATAAACACTTAATAATTATAAATTGGGCAAAAAAAATAACAATTTGAATCCCAATAATGGGTATTTTTTAAAAATTTAAATGACAGATGGCAGTTTTAAATAAAATTAGACAACGTTCCTTATTTTTAATCTTAATTATTGCATTGGCTTTATTTGCTTTTGTAATTGGAGATTTATTTAAAAATAGTGATGCACTTTCGGCAAAATCGCAAAATACGGTTGCAACAATAAATGGAAAGGACATTGATCGTAATGAATTTTTACAAAAAGTAGAAGCTGCACAAAGACAAGCAGGACCAAATGCTACAAACACTCAAGTAATGAATTCTGTTTGGGAACAAGAGGTTAGACAAGCTGTTATGGAAACTCAATTCGAAAAATTAGGTATTTCTGTAGAGAAAGACCAAATGAGAGATTTGTTAAAAACAACTTTAGCTAGTAGTCCAGAGTTTTTAAACGAAGCAGGTTTATTTGACGAAAATAAACTAAACGAGTATATAGCTAACTTAAAAGAAACATCTGTCGCTGGTTACCAAGGTTGGGTTAATTACGAAAAATCTATAGCCTCTAATGCCTTACAGCAAAATTACTTTAACATGGTTAAAGCTGGTTTAACAGGTACTTTAGCAGAAGGAGAATTAGCTCATAATTTAGAAGGAAACAAAGTAGATTTAAAATTTATTCAAATTGCTTATTCATCAATTGTAGATAGTACAATTACAGTTTCAAAATCAGATATATCTAGTTATATTAATGATAATAAGCAACAATACGAAGCAGAAGCCTCTAGAGATATTAGATATGTAGAGTTTAAAGAAGTTGCTACTGTTGAAGATGAAAACGCTATTAAAGCAGAATTAAATACTTACTTAACAGGAAAAGAAGCTGGTAGAGATGACGCTATAGAGCCTTTTGCTAAAGTAGAAGATAACGAAACTTATATTAACGAAAATTCTGATGTTAAGTTTGATAACCGTTTTGTATTTAAATCTAGTTTACCAACTGCTGTTGCAGATAATATTTATAACCTTAACGTAGGTGAGACTTACGGACCATATAAAGATGGTGGTAGCTTTAAAATATCTAAACTTATTGCTGTTAAGCAAATTCCAGATTCTGCAAAAGTAAGACATATTCTTATCCCTTATTTAGGCTCTAGATCTGCTGATGCAGCGGTTACTCAAACTGAAGAGCAAGCAAAAATAACTGCAGATAGTTTAGTTAAAGTTATTAAATCTAATAGATCTAAATTTCCTGAATTAGTAAAAGCATTTTCTTCTGATAAAGGAAGTGTAGAGAATGAGGGACGTTACGATTGGCACCCATACAATACAATGGTTCCAGAATTTAACGATTTTGAATTTGAAGGAAAAACAGGAGATATAGGTGTTGTAAAAACAGTTTTTGGTTTCCACGTTATAGAAATAGAAGGACAAAAAGAAAAAAAGAAAGTGGTGCAAGTAGGTACTATTTCTAGAGTTATAGAGCCATCTGAAGCTACAATAGATAAAGTGTTTAGAGATGCTTCTAATTTCGAAATTAAAGTAGGAGAAGGAGATTTTCAAGATATAGCTACAGAAAGTAAGTTTACTGTACGTCCTGTAAATGGAATTAAAGTATTAGACGAAAACATACCAGGCTTAGGTAGCCAAAGACCAATTGTACGTTGGGCTTACGAAGAGGATGCAGAAACAGGAGATGTAAAACGTTTTAATGTTAATGGAGGCTATGCAATTGTACAGTTAGTAGCTAAGCATGAAGCAGGTTTAATGAGTGTAGAAGATGCTTCTGCAACTGCATTACCAGCAATTAGAAAAAAGAAAAAGGCTGAAATGATTAAATCAAGAATTTCTGTAACTAGCCTAGAAGAACTTGCAAAAGCAGAAAACGCTACAATAAGAAACTCGTCTGCTATAAGCATGAAAAACCCAACCATTTCTGGAGCAGGTAGAGAGCCTTTAGTTGTGGGTACTGCCTTTGGACTTAATGAAGGAGAAACATCTGGATTAATAGAAGGTGTTAACGGTGTTTATATGGTTCAAGTAACTAAAGTAATACCTGCTGTAAAGTTAGATAATTACCAAGCAGCTGCTAATAGAGTAGAGCAACAAAAAACAAGTGTTGTTAACTCTAAACTTTATACTGCATTAAAAGACGCTGCAGATATTGAAGATAATAGAGCAAAAACTCAGATTCAATAGAGACATATAGCTTATAAAATTTAAAAAAAGCCTCAATAAATTTGAGGCTTTTTTTATGTCTTAAAATCATCAGTTTTTCTGTCTTGTATTTTCATTTTTTAATATCGAAAGCGCTTTTGTATTTTAAAAATCATTAGTTTATATTACATTTGTCTTTACACTAAAAACAATATATTGATATCACAATCTTCCATAGAACAAGTATTTGAAACCGCTAGAGTAGAAGAGGTTATTGGCGATTTTGTTCAGCTTAAAAAATCGGGTAGTAACTTTAAGGGATTAAGTCCATTTAGCGACGAAAGATCTCCTAGTTTTATGGTGTCTCCTGTTAAGCAAATATGGAAAGATTTCTCTACCGGTAAAGGCGGTACGTCTGTTTCGTTTTTAATGGAACATGAGCATTTTACATATCCTGAAGCTATAAAATATTTAGCTAAAAAGTATAATATAGAAATTGAAGAAACAGTTCAGTCAGACGAGCAAAAAGAGCAAGCTAACGAAAAAGAAAGTTTGTATTTAGTAAGCGAATTTGCAAATACATATTTTCAAAATATACTGCATAAAACAGATCAAGGAAGATCTATAGGTTTAAGCTATTTTAAAGAACGCGGATTTACTGAAGAAACCATAAAAAAATTCGATTTAGGTTATTCTCTTAACGAGTGGCAAGCCTTTACAGATGAAGCATTAAAAAAAGGCTATAACATAGATTATCTAGCAAAAACAGGGCTTACTATTGTAAAAGAAGACAAACGTTTCGATAGGTTTAAAGGTCGTGTTATGTTTCCTATAAAGAGTATGAGTGGTCGTGTTTTAGGATATGGCGGACGTATACTTGTTGCAGATAAAAAAGCTGCAAAGTATGTAAACTCTCCAGAGAGCGATATTTACCATAAAAGCAATGTGCTTTATGGTATTTACCATGCCAAACAAGCTATAGCTAAAGAAGATAATTGCTTTTTGGTAGAAGGCTATACCGATGTTATTCAATTTCATCAAAGAGGTATTACAAACGTTGTATCGTCTTCTGGAACTGCATTAACACCACAACAAATAAGGTTAATAAATAGATTAACTAATAATATAACTGTGCTTTTTGATGGCGATGCAGCTGGTATGCGTGCATCGATAAGAGGTATAGACCTTATTTTAGAACAGGGTATGAATGTTAGGGTTTGTGGTTTTCCAGAAGGAGAAGATCCAGATAGTTTTGCAAAACAAAATTCTTTAGAAGAGCTTACAGATTATTTGTCGAGTAATTCTAAAGACTTTATTCAGTTTAAAGCCTCTATTCTTTTTGAAGAAACAAAGAACGATCCTATTAAAAAAGCCGATACTGTTAGGGATATTATAAATAGTATATCTAAAATTCCAGATCCAATAAAGCGCGAAATTTATATTCAAGAGTGTTCTCGTATTATGGATATAAGTGAAGAGGTGTTGTTTACATCTCTTGCTCAAATAGGAAATAAAGAAGCACAAGATGCTTCAAGTAAACCTAAACAGCAGCCTAAGGCTTTTGAGGTTATTAAACCAGAACAAAAAGTAAAAAAGGTAGATGTACAGTACCTTTTAGAACGAAAGTTGATAGAATCTCTATTATTATATGGTAATAAAGTAGAAGATTTTGAAGATTTAATTTTGAAGGAAAATGCTAAGGGCGATTTGGTTTTAGAGCCTGTTATACAACAAGCAAAAGTGTTCGAAAAAATATTTTTAGACTTGCAAGATGATGAGATGGAGTTTTCTAATTCGCATTTTAAAAATATTTATTTTACAATTATTGATGCTTTAAATCAGAATCCAGATTTTGAGCTAAAAACGTTTATAAATACTATAGATTACGATATGGCTTACGAAATATCTAGTATTTTAATGGAAGACGAACGTTATGGGCTGGACGATTGGGAACGTATGAATATTATACCCAAGAAAAAGAATGATGGAGTAGCGCAACTTGTAAGCGAAACTATTTTAACCTTGCGTTGCTTTTTAATAGATCAAAAAATATTAGAGTTTCAAAAAGAAACCATGCAAAATAAAACCCAAACAAACCGTAACATTCTTGAAGAAGTTAAGGAATATTCGGGTTTAAAAATGTTACTCTCTAGAAAATTAAACCGAGCTTTATAGAGAAGTCTCCATAAGTTTAGCTTGGTTTACTAAATCAACTAAATTTGTTACTTTTAATTTTTTCATCAATCGGGCTTTATATGTACTAACGGTTTTCTCGTTAATATTAAGCTCTTTCGATACTTCTTTGTTTTTTCTTCCAATTGCTAAAAGTTTTAAAACTTCGGTTTCTCTGGTCGATAGTTTTTTAAAGAACGTACCATTTTTGTTAACACGAGTTCCAAAAGCTAATTGCTGCGTTAACTCATTACTTAAATAAATTCCGCCTTCATGTACTTTAATAAGAGCATCATTTATTGTAATAATATTAACGTTTTTAGAAATGTAACCAGATGCACCAGCTTTTATGGCATTTAAACCATATACTTCTTCTGGGTGCCCGCTAAACATAACGGTTTTAATGTCTGGATAATCTGCTTTTAAATAACGTAATACAGTTAATCCATTAAGTTTAGGTAAATCTACTTCTGTAAGGATGATGTCTACCGGTTCTTTTTTAATGAATTCTAAAATGGCTTCGCCATTGTCTAAACTACCAACAATTTTAATGTTTGTAGATGTTGAGAAAAGATGTTCTAAACCTTTTCGAATGATCGGGTGAGGATCTGCTATTAATAATTTTATCATATCTTAGGGGTGGTTTTAATTATCATGATTTGTAGTTAATCTATGATTGAGAGAGTTCCTAAGGTGTAAAAGTAAGAAAAATTTACGAATATAACAAAGTTCAAATAAGATTGTCAGGAATTTCGCAAATTGGTATAGCAATCATTTTGTGTTTATTAGCAGTGTTAAAGCGTTTGTAAATTTTAAACACTTCTTTTTCTCTGTCAGAAAAGTCATTTTCAGTCTTGCCTTCATCATCCATTTTCATAGCCCATTCTAGTTCTGGATACGACGCTCCTATTTGGTCTTCATCGCTTCTTGTGTCTCCAAAAAGCCCATCACTTGGAGCAGCATTAAGTATGGAATCTGGGACGTTAAGAAATTCACCTATTTTATAGACTTCAGATTTTAATAAATCGGCTATCGGACTTAAATCTACACCTCCATCTCCATATTTAGTATAAAAACCAACACCAAAATCTTCAACTTTATTACCTGTGCCTGCAACTAAAAGTTTGTAAAGTCCAGCATAATAATACAAAGTGGTCATTCTTAAACGCGCTCTGGTATTAGCTAATGCCATATCTACTGTAGCTTGGTCTCCATCAAAAAACACTTCGGTTTTAAACTCTTCAAAAACAGGAGTTAAATCTGTTCTTGTGGTGCTTACGTTGCTAAAGTTGTTTTCTAACAATGCCATATGTTCTTGTGCTCTAGTTACATGGCTTTGAGCTTGGTGAATAGGCATTTCTATACACAATACATTTAAGCCTGTTTTTGCACATAGTGTAGATGTTACTGCAGAATCAATTCCGCCAGAAACCCCAACAACAAAACCATTTACTCCTGCTTTTGTCGCATAATTTTTTAACCAGTTTACAATATGATCAACAACTTTTTCTGTATGCATATGAAATAAATTTAATATAAGAATAGTACCTTTGCTAACAAAAATAAAAGAATCACTCAATTAATAAAAATTTATAACGTTTAAGTTTTATATGAAATGCGTTGAGTAAAAAAAAGATGGACTATATACATGGTTGTAACATAACAACCAGCTTGGCATATATAGGTTTGCACATGAGAAAATTTATTACCCTTTTTATTATTGTACTTGGTGTTGCTTCTTGTAAAAAAGAATCGCAATTAGAACAAAATATAGCTAAAATAGATACAAATATTACGGTTGAACGTTTTGATAAATTATTTGCTGAAGCAGATATTAAAGATTTACCAAAAATTAAGAAGCATTATCCGTTTATGTTTTCAGAAAAATATAGCGATACCTTTTGGATCGCTAAAATGCAAGATACTTTGCAAAAGCAGCTTTATGGTGAGGTAGAAAAGGTGTTTGCCGATTTTAGCTCTACAGAACAAGAAATAGAATCTTTATTTAACCATTTAAAGTATTATTTTCCAGAATTTTCTGTTCCTAGAGTGATTACTACAACATCTTTTGTTGATTATAGAAATAAAGTGTTTGTAACAGATACGATTGCTTTAATATCTACTGATACTTATTTAGGTAGTAACCACGAATATTATCAAAGCATACAGAAATTTATAAGAGCAAATTTAAGTAAAGATCAAGTGGTTGTAGATTTAGCAGCCAAATATGCTGATAAGTATGCATTTCAAAAAGAGAAAAAAACATTGTTAGACGAAATGATATATTTTGGAAAGCAATTGTATTTTAAAGATAAAGTTATTCCTTTTAAAACCGAAGCAGAGCGTATAGGCTATACCAACCAGCAATTTAATTGGGCTATGGCCAACGAAAATTATATTTGGCGCTATTTTGTAGAACGTGAATTGTTGTTTAGTACAGACTCTAAGCTGCCTAGTAGGTTTATAAATCCTGCTCCATTTTCTAAATTTTATTTAGAAGAAATAGATGCAGATTCTCCTGGTAGGCTAGGGCAATATATGGGTTGGCAAATAGTAAGAGCTTATATGCAGCAAAATGAAGTGTCTTTAAAAGATTTAATGATAACAAGTACAGAAGAGATTTTTAATAATTCGAAGTTTAAACCCCGTAAATAAAAATGGCTAATAAAATAACATCTAAAATAGAACTAAATGTTGAACTTGATGAAAATCGAGTGCCAGAGAAGTTAAGTTGGACTGCGCAAGATGGCGGTATAACAAATGAAGAGGCTAAAGCGATGATGTTGTCTGTTTGGGACTCTAAGACTCAAGAATCGTTAAGAATAGATTTATGGACAAAAGACATGCCTGTTGATGAAATGAAGGTGTTTTTTCATCAAACACTTGTAGCTATGAGTGATACTTTTAAAAGAGCGACTCAAGACGAAAAAATGACAGCTACAATGAAAGATTTTTGCGATTATTTTGCAGAAAAACTAGAAATTAAAAAGTAAAAGATAGTGTTTATTTGGTGTCTGATATATCTTTTTTTAGATGATCTAGATAAAGAATACCATTTAAATGATCTATTTCGTGTTGAAATATTACAGCAGTAAAACCTTCAATCGTTTCCGTTTTCTGTCTGGACGTCAAGGTATCGTAGGAAATGGTAATTTTAAAATGTCTACTGTTTAAGGTGTCGCTTCTATTGGGTATAGATAAACAACCTTCTTTTACCGTTTGCTTTTTATCTGAATACGATGTTATTTTAGGATTTAAATAGACTTCAAAAGGAAAAAGGTCTTTATCAAAACGTTGTACCCAAATAATATTTTTTAATATGCCAACTTGTGGAGCTGCAATGCCTACGCCCATAGACATGCTATCTCTTACTGTAGCATAAAGGCGTTTTATAAAATGATTAAGCTCAATATTATTAGCATCAGGATTTATGTAATTGCTTTTAGAGCGAAGTAAAAGGGAATCTTTTTTGTTGTTAATTTTATAAATACGCATAGGTTTTAAGCTATCTGCATTCATTATTAAAGCGCTTTCTTGCGAAGTAAATAAAGAGGCTTTTAAGTTTTTAGATCCAGAGCAGCCAAGTATAAATAAAAATGTTATAACTATAAAGAAGTTCTTTATCATTTTAATACATGTTGTTAATGCTAATTTTTGTTACCATTCGTTAATCCTATTAGAGTCTAGTTTTATAAATATAAATATTAATATGGTAAATGCCCAAAGCCCAGAACCACCGTAGCTAAATAAAGGTAGCGGTATTCCTATAGTTGGAATTAAACCCATAACCATGCCTATATTAATTAAAAAGTGCATAAAAATAATGGCTGCTACTCCATAGCCATAAACGCGACTAAATTGAGATTTTTGTAACTCGGCTAAATGTAAAATGCGTAGTAATAATAAAATAAATACAATAACAACAAACGAGGTACCTATAAATCCCCATTCTTCGCCCACTGTACTAAATATATAATCTGTATGTTGTTCTGGTACAAACTTACCCGTAGTTCTTGTTCCTTCCATAAACCCTTTACCTGTAACACCTCCAGAACTAATAGCTTTTTCAGATTCATTAAGGTTGTAGGCAAAAGTTTTTTTCATTTGTTTAAGTTTTACTGGGTCTTTTTCTAGACGCAACCACAAACTTATTCTGTCTTGTTGGTGTGGTTGTAAAATATTTTGATAGAAAAATTTAATACTAACAGATATAACAATACATACTATTAATGCTAAAATAGATTGTATTATTGGTGGCTTTTTTCTGCTTAAAAAATGAAAAGTAGCAATAATTAACGAGGCTATAACACTAGTAATAATAGCACCAAATTTTAAAGATAAAACAGCTATTAATGTGGCAGCAAGGCCAAGTGTTAAATATACTTTAGGTAAACCTTCTCGGTAAAGTACAAAGAAAAAAGCAGCATAAACAATGGTACTACCTGTATCGTTTTGTAATAAAACTAATAAGGCAGGTGTAATTATTATTACAAATGTTTTAAGTTGATCTTTAAAATTTTTAATATCAGTATTTAAATCACTTACATACTTAGCAACAGCAAGTGCGGTGGCTGCTTTGGCAAATTCACTGGGCTGCAATGTCATGCCTCCAATGCCATACCAAGAGGTGGCTCCATTTACATTTTTACCAAAAATAAAGAGGCCTACAAGCGACAGCATGGAGACTATGTAAATTAGACTAGAAAACCGCTCGTAAAACTTAGACTCTATGGCTAGCAATAAAATAATTAACCCAAAGGTTAAAAATATAAACATGAGTTGTTTACCGTAGGGTTGCGAAAAATCTAGATATTCTATTACGTTGCCAGAGTGTGAAGCCGATAATATATTTAACCAGCCAAAACCTGTTAATAATAGAAAAAGGGTAATAGTAATCCAGTCGAATTTAAAATGTTTGTTGCTGTTTCTAATCATTAACTTGAAATGGCGTTTATTTTTTTAAGCGCCTTTTTTAATTGATAATACTCTTGTTCTTCTATAATTTGTAAGGTTGTATTTCCGTTTATTTTAAGAGGTTGGTCTAGATATGGTTTTTTATATTCGTTTTCTAAACTATGCTTTAAAATCCATTCTTCTAAATCTGTTCTTGTAATGGTGTTATTGATGTATTTTTCTATCATTAAACTTGCAATTTTACCTGCAAATCGGCTTCCCCAATATCCGTTTTCCACAAAAACAGCTATAGCTATTTTCGGATTGTCTTTGGGCGCAAAAGCAACAAAAATAGAGTGGTCTGTTAATTGTTGTTTTTTACCATCAATTTTCATAAAGTTTTCTGCGGTACCTGTTTTTCCGCAAATATCTATACCCTTTACTTTTAAAGCAACTGCAGTTCCTTTATTGTAAACATCAAACATACCTTGTACAGCAGGTTCAAAATGTTGTTTGTCTATAGTGGTGTATTTAGGTGTTGTGTAATTAGAGTTTATTGTGTCTCCTTCAATATGTTTAATAATGTGTGGGGTATAAAAGTATCCACGATTGCCAATAGCTGCAACCATGTTTGCGAGTTGTATGGGTGTTGCCTCTACTTCTCCTTGGCCTATGGCGTTAGATATATTGTAGGTTGCAGCCCACCTGTTTTTACCATACCATCTGTCATAAAAAGCACCATCAGGAATTCTTCCTTTGTTACCAATTTTTAAATCGTAGCCCAGATAATTTCCTAGTCCAAAACTTTTTATATGCTTGCTCCAAGCATCCATTCCGTCAGCTGGTTTGTCATATTTTTCAATAATGCGTCGGTATACATTAGCAAAGTAGGCATTGCAAGATTGAGCAATACCCTCGTTCATACTTAACGGACTTTTATGGTGGTGACAACCAGTTAGTTTTTTGCTACCTAAATAATACCCCATTCTACATTTAAACTTATCTTCTGTTGTTACAACATTTTCTTGTAAAGCAACTAGGGCGTTTAATACTTTAAAAGGAGACCCTGGAGCATATTGTGCTTTTAAACCACGGTCGAATAGTGGTTTTGCTATGGTATCGTAATAAAGTTTAGTAAAGTTTTTAGAACGCTCTCTACCAACTAAAAGGTTGGGGTTGTATGAAGGCGCAGAAACCATGGATAGTATTTCTCCAGAGCTAGGTTCTATAGCTATAATACCTCCTCTTTTATTACGCATTAATAATTCGCCATAGGCTTGTAATTTAGAGTCTATGGTTATTGTAATGTCTTTTCCTTGTTCTGGAATGGTATCGAATTTACCGTTTTTATACGGACCAATATTTCTGTTAAATCTATCTTTTTGAATGTGTTTAATACCTTTAGCTCCTCTTAAAATTTCTTCGTAAGATGCTTCGACACCTTGTAAACCTATTAAATCTCCCATTTTGTAATAGGAGTCTCTATTAATAACAGCATTATTTACTTCTCCAATATCGCCTAAAACATTAGCGCCTATTGTAGTCTCGTATTTTCTTAAAGATCTTTTTTGAATATAAAACCCTCTAAATTTTCGCATTTTTTCTTGTAAAACAGCATAATCTTCTTTAGAAATATGAGATTGGAAAACAGAAGATAGCCTTGGGGAATAATGCTTAGCTTTATTGTAGGTTTTTATAAATTTTTCTTTATCAATTTTTAAAAGGGCACAAAACTCTAATGTGTCTAAAGGTTCTACTTCGCGAGGTATAACCATAACATCGTAAGAAGGCTGATTGGCTACTAATAATTTACCATTCCTGTCGTAAACAAAACCTCGTTTAGGATAATCGTATACTTTTCTTATAGCATTGTCGTTTTCTATGCTATAAGTATCGGATGAGTATACTTGAAGATAAAAGAGTCTTGCTAAAAACAAAAACCCAGTAAGTATAATGGTAAGAAATAGTAAGATTTGTCTCAAGTTAATTATATTTTAATAGGATGCAAAGGTCAAATAATTTTTTAAAAATTATTAAAGAATCTATCAATAAATGACATTTTTATTTACTTCGTGTTTCTGCTAAAAATAATAGATAATATGACACACAATAAAATAGTAAATATACTTGAGAATAACGTCTTTTGAAGCACTAAAATTGTTTTAGAAATACTAAAAACTTCTAAAGAGAAAAATATAAAGTGATGCAGAATAGTAAGCAGTGCTATATATGTTATTTTTGAACCTAATTCTGTTGAATCAAATTTTATATTATGATACATAGATCCAAAAGCAAACTTTAAAAAAATTGGGCGTGCATAAGCAATGGTTAATATAGATGCAGCATGAATACCTCCACTATCTGCAAGCATATCGATTGATATACCTAACAAGAAACTAAAAAAGAGAAACAATAAGCGGTTGTTTTGAACAGGGTAAAAGGCAACAAATAAAATATAAACATAGGGGTTTATATTACCCATAAAATTTATATGGTTGCATATTAAAACTTGGGCAAGTATAAGTACGAAAAAGCGAATGGTATGTATAGATATTACCTTATTCATTATTTTCGTTTAGTAAATTGTTAATTTCTAGAATATCTCTATTCTCTATAATATAAACATGCTCTATGTTAGTCATGTCGTTAAATAAAGCAATGTTTATTTCGTAATAATTTTCGGCAGCATCTAATTCAAAATCTTTTATAGTACCTATAGGAATGCCTTTAGGAAAAATAGACGATCTTCCAGAAGTTATTATAGTGTCTCCTTTTGCTACGGGTGCTATTTTTTCTACGTCTATTAATTGTATAATATTAGGTGAGTTACCATTCCAGACCAAAGATCCAAAATGATTTGTTTTTTTTAACTGTGCGCTAATTTTATTTGTGGTATTTAGAATAGAAATAACAGTAGCATAGTTGCTGCTTACACGATCTATTATACCTACAATACCTTTTGTGGTAACCACACCAAAATCTTGTTTAATACTATCGTTTTTACCTTTGTTTAAAAGTAAAATGTTATCTGTGCCAGAGTAGCTGTTTTTTATAATATTGGCTGTGCTAAATTTATAAGTTTTTGCAGTTGTAGAATCTAAAATAACAGAATCTATTGCAGTTTCGCTATTGTAAAGTATAGATTTTAAAGTGTTATTTTCTTCTACTAAAAGTTTATTTTGAGACTTTAAATTTAAATATTGGCTTGTATTATTAATTGTGTTGTATAGACCTCCAGATAAAAAATTCGCAGAATTTATAAACTTACTCTTATGGTAAGAATGCGATTGAATTGTAAAAATAAGAGATATAGAAAACAGCAATAGAAACAACAAAAACAATTTGTTTCGTATTATAAAATTTATAATCTGCTGCATGGGGTAAAACCTATTTTAATGCTTTTTATTTTATCAATACACTTTTGTATTTAGGTAAATTTTTAAGTGTAATACCTGTACCACGAACTACAGCTCTTAAAGGATCTTCTGCAATATAAACAGGTAAATCTGTTTTTTGCGATAAACGTTTGTCTAGTCCGCGAAGCATAGAACCACCACCAGCTAAATAAATACCCGTATTATAAATATCGGCAGCTAATTCTGGAGGAGTTTGAGATAGAGTTTCCATTACTGCATCTTCAATACGTAAAATAGATTTATCTAAAGCTTTTGCAATTTCTCTATAAGAAATAGAAACTTGTTTCGGTTTTCCTGTTAATAAATCTCTACCTTGTACACTCATATCTTCTGGTGGTAGCTCTAAATCTTCAGTAGCAGCACCAATTTGTATTTTTATTTTTTCAGCAGTACGTTCTCCAACATATAAATTGTGTTGTGTACGCATGTAATAAACAATATCGTTTGTAAATACATCACCTGCAATTTTAACAGATTTGTCGCAAACAATACCACCTAGAGCAATAACAGCAATTTCTGTAGTACCGCCACCTATATCTACAACCATATTTCCTTTAGGTTGCATAATATCTACACCAATACCAATAGCTGCAGCCATAGGCTCGTGAATTAAGTATACCTCTTTACCATTAACACGTTCGCAAGATTCTTTTACCGCACGCATTTCTACCTCTGTAATTCCAGATGGAATACAAACTACCATGCGTAAAGCTGGGGTGAAAAATTTCTTTTTTAAAGCTGGTATGTTTTTAATAAACATACTAATCATTTGCTCCGAAGCATCAAAATCTGCAATTACACCATCTTTTAAGGGGCGAATAGTTTTTATGTTTTCATGCGTTTTACCTTGCATTAAACTAGCTTCTTGACCAACAGCTATTATTTTTCCAGATATTCTGTCGCGAGCCACAATAGATGGCGCATCAACAACAACCTTGTCGTTATGAATAATAAGTGTGTTTGCAGTACCTAAATCTATTGCAATTTCTTCGGTTAAGAAATCAAAAAAGCCCATGTATTAAGAGTGATTAATGAAGTTATTATTGAAACGCAGTAAAAGTAATAAATCTAAAGAAAAAAAGGGATGTTTATTATTGTAAGTTAACAAAATAATTTTTATTGCTCATATTGCTTCATAAAAAGTAACTTTTTTTTGGTAAAGAACTATCAATTTATAACAGTGAAATTCAATATTTAGTGTTTTTTATCTGATTAATTTGCTTTTTATCGAATTTATAGTATATTTGAATCTCTTTTATCAAAAAATATAATATTAATTATAATCTCTCACAAAATGGAAGTTACAACTTTAAGTGTATCCAACCCACCTGGTCAACCTCTAGCTCAAAGTAATTTAAAAATTAGAAAACTAGAAGCTCAAATTAATTTTGCGTTTAATTCAACAAGTATCAAACCGTTCTCTCCGCTTGTTCAAGCTAGTTTTGGTATAACAGGCGACTTGCAAATTAGCGCAGTTGTTTATTTGGCTTCGTGCGAATCACCTCAATTATCTGCAGTAAACCAAGAATCTATTATTTTAAACTCTGATAAAACTCAGTTAAATTTTTTTATAGTTTATGATGCTCTAGAAAAAAGTAATCAAACTTTTGATGCTTATAGAATAGATTTTATTGTTAAAAACCCACCTAAAGATTTAGTGCAAATACAAACGTTTCTTTGGGGAAAAGAGTCTATGGCTTCTGGCGGAACAATTACAGTTTTAAATTAAGCTAATTGTTAAAATAAATAAGAACTTAACCCTAAATTTAATATATTATGATTTCTACAGAAGTTGAATTGCCACCAAACACAACCAAATTAACAACAGTTACTAATTTAAACAAAGGAGCCTTAATATCTCCATCTACACAAACAACGGTTACACCGTTACCTCCAGATAATGTAACAGCAATACAAAGCAATAATTTAATTGCTGTTACAGCGACAATTTATATTGATGCAGCCGATAATTTAACAAGTTTAGATATCTATACAGCAAATTCTTTAAAAGTAGGAGGTATTCAAGATGTTTATGTAGTTTATAATTATGAGGAAGAAGTGCCTTTGGCATTATATCCTTATACTATTTCCTTTAATATTGATAACCCAACCAATGCGATTAATAAAATTGAATCGTATTTATGGGATGAAGATCCGGTTTCTTCCAGAGGAACGGTTACAGATATTACGGGTGGATAAATCTGTTTTTAAATAAAAGTATTTTAATAACTACAGGTAATTGCTTGTAGTTATTTTTTTTATTTATTTGTCTTTATGAAATTTCACAAAAAAAGTTTTTATAAAATTAAGTTATGCATAGTTGTAATATTTTTTTGTAACCAACTAATAGCTCAAAAACAGGAGAAACTAGATGCATTTAGTATAGCCATTAAAGAAAAATTAGATTTAAATAAATCGAGTTCTTTTTTTTATAAAGCAGGTATGTTTTTTTTAAATAAAGAATGGGATTCTGTATTGGTTTATACAGCAAGACATAGAAATTTAGATAAAAACCAAAATAAATTAAAAGATTATAATCATTATTTAAGAGGGTATAGTTTTAAGCAAAAGTTATTGTTAAAAGAAGCAAAAAAGGAATATAAGACAATATCGTCCAATTTTAAGTTTAGTAATTTAGTAACCTTTCGTTTAGCCCAAGTAGCGTTAGAAGAAAATAAATTTGAAGTTGCTATCTCGTATTTAAATAGTATAATAAATCTTCCAGATAGTCAATATATTTATTTAAATAAAGGAGATGTTTTGCAAAATTTGGGTGTTTGTTATTTACATTTAAAAGCGTTCGATAAAGCAGAACCATATTTGCTCGATTTTATGCATTATCAAGAAAAAGCAAAAGATACCTTAGGGATAATTGCAGCTTACGGAAATCTAGCAAATTTTTATTACGAACAGTATAAAGATAATCTGGCTATTCCTTATTTCGAAAAAGCGTATTTATTGTCTAAGAGCACTAATGATTTTAAAAAAAGAAATAATGCATCTTTAAATATGGCGGTGGTAGAAGAGAATCGTAAAGATTTTAAAAAAGCACTACAATACAGAAAAGAATACGAAAAATGGCACGATTCTTTAAACGACCAAAATAAAATTTATGAAGTAGCAAAGTTAGAAAAGCTGTTTGCTGTTAAACAAAAGCAAAAAGAAGTGAGTTTGCTTAAAATAGAAAACAAAGCAAAAATAATTGAGCGAAATGGCTTGTTGTATTCTGCATTAACCTTATTAATTTTATTGGGGGTGACTTTTTATTTTTATAATGAGAAAATAAAATCGAATAAAATTATAATGGCTCAAAAAGAAGGTTTAGACGAGTTAAATGCAACAAAAGATAAATTGTTTTCTATTATTAGTCATGATTTACGTTCTTCGGTTAACGCACTAAAAAGCAGTAATACTAAGTTGTTAGATAATTTAGAAGAAAAGAATTTAGAGGCTCTAGATGGTTTGCTTCAAAATAACAGTGCCATTGTAAATAGTGCGTATAGTCTGTTGGATAATTTGTTGCATTGGGCATTATTGCAAACAAAACAATCTTATTTCGAAATTGAAGCTTTGCGCTTGTTTTTTATAGTAGAGCAAATGGCATATAATTACAAACCACTTATGCTAGACAAGTCTATAGATTTTAATAATAAAGTGTTAAAAAAAGATATTGTTTTAGTAGATCAAGAATCGTTAAAAATTATATTAAGAAACCTACTAGACAATGCTATAAAGTTTTCTAAACCTAACGGAAAGATAAAGATTTACACAACATATACTACAGATAATTTTTGCGATTTAGTTATCGAAGATTCGGGTTTGGGCATGAGTAAAAACACCCAAAATAGTCTTCTAGAAAATACTATAATAGTGTCTAAAAAAGAAAACAAAGATATTATTGGTACAGGTTTAGGGTTGCAGTTATGCAAATCGTTAATACAAAAGAATAACGGAAAATTAGCTATAGAAAGCGAATTAGGAAAAGGTACAAAAATGATTGTATCTTTACCAAAAACAACATTAAATGGATAAGGTTAATGTTCTTATTATAGAAGATACTCCTGCAGAAAGTAATAGGTTGATAAAAGTACTAGAAGCCAATAATTATAATGTCGTTGCTGTTGCTACAACGTTTAAAGATGGTTTAAATTTCTTTTACAACCAGCTTATAGACATTATTATTATAGATATTTTTTTAAATGGAAATGCCGATGGTATTTCTTTTGCAGAAACCATTAGTTTAAATCCAAATGGCTCTAAGCCTTTTGTGTTTTTAACCAGTTCTACAGATCGCAAAATTTTTGAGCGCGCTAAGCTAACTCAACCTTTTAGTTATTTAATGAAACCCTTTAATGAGTTAGAAATTCTTTATGCCTTAGAAATGGCTTTAGAGAAATTTTACGAGCAACCAGATACTTTTTTAGGAGATCAAGAAAATACTGTTGTTAGTAAAGACTACTTATTTATTAAAAAAGGAAAATCTTTAAAAAAGGTACAGCTATCTCAAATTATCTTTATTGAGGTAGAAGAGAAATATTGTAATATAATTACCGAAAAAGAAAAATTTGTTATACTAATATCGTTAACAAAAATTTTAAAATTGTTAGATCAATCTGTGTTTTCTAGAACGCATAGAAACTACATTGTAAATACAGCAAAAATTGTAGAAATTGTACCTGCAGATAACCTTATTGTGCTTTCTGGTAACCATAAAGCATTACTTAGCGATACTTATAAAAGTATTTTAAAAACCATACCAACACTTAAATAAAGCTCTTTTTTTTTGCTTAAAACGATTATAATTTATGCATCGTTTTAATTTTTTCTGTCTTATACCAAAAAATACCTGCCTTATGCCATTTTTTTAATTTGGCACTGCCTTTGCATGTAGTTTTACATTATAAATAAAATGTACCAATTTACTTGGTGTATATATTTTAAATATGGCACTTAAACGAAAAAACAAAAAAGGGATGCAGGTAGCTAAAAGAAAAAAATCAGATTATTTTATATGTTTTATAATGTTGGCTGTTATTTTACAGTTGTCAGTACTTCTTTACCGTTTGTTTGCGTTAACAGTATTGTAATGCGCTATTTTTTTCAATCAAAAAAGAATGCTAAGGGATTATATTTTTTCTTTTTTGATTTTTTAACCAAGAGATTTTATATGTAGTAAACTTAAAAACTAAGGGATTTTTTTTGAGAGGATTATTACTGTATTCAGGTTAAAAAAAAAGAGCACCTTTTGGTGCTCTTTTTAAATTTTAATATGTTTTTGTTTACCCTCAATTTTACAAGAGTTTAAACTTTATTTTAATGTTTAAAATGGCGTGTTCCCGTCATAACCATAGCAACATTATTATCGTTACAATAATCAATGCTTAATTGGTCTTTTATAGAACCGCCTGGCTGTATTACAGATGTAATACCCGCTTTATTTGCAATTTCTACACAATCTGGAAAAGGAAAAAATGCATCACTAGCCATAGCAGCTCCTTTTAAGTTAAAGTTAAAAGATTCTGCTTTATGTATCGCCTGTTGTAAAGCATCAACACGACTAGTCTGTCCTGTTCCACTAGCACATAATTGTTTGCCTTTTACAAGTACAATAGTGTTCGATTTTGTATGCTTACAAATTTTAGAAGCAAATATTAAGTCCTCAACATCAGCAGTAGTTGGCGCAGTATTAGTAACCGTTTTTAAATCTTCAGCTTTATCTGTAATATTATTTCTGTCTTGTAATAAAACACCATTTAAACAGCTTCTTACGTTCATTTTTGGCATTTCAATATCATGAATTTCTAATAAAATTCTATTCTTTTTACCTTTTAAAATCTCTAAGGCATCTGCAGCAAAAGCAGGAGCAATAACCACTTCACAGAATAGTTTGTGTATTTCTTCAGCGGTAGCTAAATCTATTTCTTTATTACTAATTAAAACACCACCAAAGGCAGATACAGGATCTCCTGCTAAGGCATCAATATAGGCTTGATGTAAATTATCGCGTTGCGCCAAACCGCAAGCATTATTGTGTTTTAAAATGGCAAATGTTGGTGCATCGTTTTTAAATTCTAGCATTAAGTTTACAGCAGCATCAACATCCAAAAGGTTATTGTAACTTAATTCTTTACCATGAAGTTTAGTAAATAACTCATCAAAATTTCCAAAGAAAAAACCTTTTTGGTGTGGGTTTTCTCCGTAGCGTAAAACCTTACCTTTAGTTTCGCTAATTTTTAAAGCAGCTTCATCATGATTTTGATTAAAATAATTAAAAATAGCAGTATCGTAATGAGACGAAACATTAAAAGCCTTTCCAGCAAAACGTTTTCTGTCTTCTTGAGAAATAGACCCTTTATTGGCAGATATTACATCTAAAAACTCAGCATAATCATCAACAGAAGATACACAAATAACATCTGCATAATTCTTAGCAGCTGCTCTAATTAAAGAAATACCACCTATATCAATTTTCTCGATAATATCTTGCTCTGCAGCACCAGAAGCTACAGTTTTTTCAAACGGATATAAATCAACAATAACCACATCAATTTGCGGAATTTCGTATTCTGCTAATTCGGCAACATCGCCATCATGGTTTTGTCTATTTAAAATACCTCCAAAAACTTTAGGGTGTAATGTTTTTACACGACCACCAAGTATAGAAGGGTAAGACGTTACATCTTCTACCGGAACAACATTTATTCCTAAATCGTTAATAAATTTTTCGGTACCTCCAGTAGAGTAAATAGTTACGCCTTGTTTGTCTAATTCTTTAACTATAGGCTCTAAACCGTCTTTACTAAAAACAGATATTAATGCCGATTTAATTGTTTTTTCGTTGCTCATTGCTGTTGTGTTGTTCAAAATTCCATGCTTATAATACCATGAAATTCAAGTTATTTTAAAGTCTAGTTTTTTATAAAATGCAAAAGTACTTATTTCCTTTAAAAAAAATAGCTAAGAATACCCGAAAAAGAAAGTGAGTTTTTAACTAAAAACACAATTTGTTAACATTAAAAATTAAAATACTACAAAAACACAGCGTAAAAATAATTTGAGCGTTACCTTTTGCGCTCCTGCAAGGTTAAAAAGAAACCATGCAGGAGCGCAAAAGGTCAGGCTTTCGGCAGTCGCTTTTTTTGAGAAAAACAAAAAAGAGCTTCAACAAATGCCTCAATCCTTAACGCGGGTGTATATCTGCAAAAATAGTGTTTGCATAAATACTGTTAAAGCATGCTAGCAACCTGGCTGCAAACAAACTCTAAAAAGCGCTCGTCAGCTTCAGTAAAAGGGTCTGGTGTGTTAGAGTCTATGTCTATTTGTCCAATATTTTCTCCATTAACAAAAACCGGAACCACAATTTCTGCCTTTACCGTAATGCTACAAGCAATATAATTGTCTTGAGCAGCAACATCTGGCACAACAAAATTCTGGTTACTTACAGCAACTTGTCCGCAAATACCTTTTCCAAAAGGAATAACAGTATGGTCTGTAGGAGCGCCAACATAAGGACCTAAAAGCAATTCTTCTTTATTTCCGTTTCTAAAATAGAAACCAACCCAATTATAATAGTCTAAATGTTCTTCAAGTAATTCGCAAATGTTTAGAAGGCGCTCGTCTACCGTTTTTTCTGTGCTAGCTATTATATGTTCTACCTTAGGTTTTAATATTTCGAAAATCATTGCTTTAAATTTTAGGCAAAAGTATTTAAAAAGCTGTAACTTCGATATTCTATTTTTAATAAATTTAACATTCTGAAAACTTTAATTGTAAAATACAAATCGGTAATAAAATTTATAGCTACTTTTTTAGTGGTTTATATCTTGTTGTCTGTAACGTATAAGTTTTATTTACAGTTTTCCCATGGCTTAAAATTCTATCCAGATTATTTTACACATTTGGTAGCAATACAAAGCGAGACGTTGTTAAACACCTTTGGGTATAACACAGCAATATTGCCACACCCAAACGAGCCATCTATAAAATTAATAGTAAATGGACAATATTTAGCAAGAGTAATAGAAGGTTGTAACTCCATTAGTGTTATTATTCTTTTTGTATCTTTTGTAATAGCCTTTTCTGGTCAATTAAAAGACACGGTGCTTTTCGTGCTTTCGGGAGGTGTGCTACTATATGTTGTAAATTTATTACGTATTGTTATGTTAAGTATAGGTATTTATCATTTTCCAGATAAATCTGGGTTTTTACATACCGTTATTTTTCCAGGAATTATTTATGGTATGGTTTTTTTATTATGGATGTTTTGGGTAAATCGTTTTTCTAAATTAAATAAAAAGAATGAGTAAGTCTCTTAAATACATTTTGCTTTTTATAGGGTTTACTTTATTGGTTTTAATCCGGTTTTTCGAGCATGAATTATTCTACGATCCGTATTTAACTTTTTTCGAAAACGATTATTTATATATAGATAACCCTAGGCGAGAAGTTTTAAAACTAACCATATTTACAACCTTACGTTATGCTTTAAATACCCTAATTTCTTTAGCAATACTGTTTCTTGTTTTTAAAGATAAAAGTATTGTTAAATTTTCAGCACTAATATATATCTTATCTTTTTTAATACTAATTATATTGTATTTGTATTTTGTAATTAACCCAAGACAAGAAGATTATTACTTGTTTTTTAATTTGCGTCGTTTTCTTATTCAGCCTATTATTTTAATATTATTACTGCCCGCTTTTTATTATCATAAATTAAAAAAATAAATGTTAATCATTTTATAAAATAAGATAAGTTATTGCCTTTTTTGTATTTTTACAAGGTGATAAAGAAACTATTACATAAAGCTTTTTCTATTGTTATGATGCTATTAGTGTTGTTTTCAACAGTATCTTTTACTATTGAAAAGCATTTTTGTGGCGATGTTTTAATAGATGTCTCTTATTTTTTTGAAGGAGATACATGTGCTATGGACGTAGAAGAAACCATAAAAAAACGAAGCTGTTGTAAAGATGAGGTTGATGTTGTAAAAGGCCAAGACGAATTGCAATTAGGAGCCTTTAAAGATTTTGATTTGCAACCAGAGTTTGTTACAGCATTTGTTTATACTTACATTAATTTATTTAAGGGTTTACCTAAGCAGGTTATACCGCATAAAGATTATTCTCCACCTAATTTGGTTGCCGATATTCAGGTTTTAGACCAAGTTTTTATTATTTGATAATATACATTTTTAAATTCACTTTATTTAAAGTGCATTTAAATTAAATGTAATACTCAAATAAAACTCACAATTATACACATATTAATTTCGGTTTGTACTGGAATGCTTTTTAAGTATATTAAATAATAGAAAAGTTAATATGTATGTTATTCCATTATTTATTTTGAGTATCTCAACTTTATAGAGCAGCTAAAAGTTTATGCCTATTTGTTTAAAATAGCATCATACTAAAAAAGCTGCAGGTATTAAATTAGCACGATAATAGTTTAACTGTTATTATGCGTAAAACCTTGTGTATACAGGGATATTTTAAAATAAAAATGAAAAAAATATTATATATGTTTCTGTTTCTTCCAACGTTAATGTTGTCTCAAGACAAAATTTCGGGAATTATAGTGGAAGCTACAGAAAATAATGTGCCAATGGGTTTAGCAGGAGCTAATGTATATTGGTTAAACACATCTGTTGGTGCTGTTACCGATATAGATGGTAAGTTTAAAATAAATTACTCGCCAGAAAATACAAAATTGGTAATTAGTTATGTTGGGTTTAAAACCGATACCATAACAGTAAGTACACCAAAGTACATTAAACATGCTTTGTATGCCACTAGTAATTTAGATGCGGTAACTATTAATTCTAGAAAGCAAGCTACAGCAAAATCGTACTTACAGGCACAAAATGTATTTACGGTAAGTAGCGACGAGCTATTAAAGGCTGCTTGTTGTAATTTGTCTGAGAGTTTTGAAACAAACCCATCAATAGATGTTAATTTTGCCGATGCTGTTTCGGGCACACGTCAAATAAAAATGCTGGGCTTAAATAGTCCGTATATTTTAATAGCTACAGAAAATATACCGTCAATACGTGGTGCATCTCAAGCTTTTGGTTTAAGTTTTATACCCGGAACATGGGTGGAGAGTATACAAATTACTAAAGGAGCAGGTAGTGTTGTTAATGGTTACGAGAGTATTGCTGGGCAAATAAATGCAGAATTGGTTAAGCCAGCATCCGATAATAAATTGTTTGTTAATCTTTTTGGTAATAAGGCAGGTAGGTTCGAATTAAATACTCACATAAATACAAAGGTAAGCGATAAGTGGAGTACAGGTTTGTATATACACGGTAATACACATAACGAAAAGCATGATGTAAACCACGATGGTTTTTTAGATATGCCATTGTATAACCAAATAAATGTAATGAATCGTTGGCAATATATCGATGCTCAAAAAGGCTTTGTAAGTTTTATTAATTTCAAGGTTTTAAATGATGAAAAACAAATGGGTGAGTTGGATTTTAATCCGAATACAGATAAATTAACAACCAATGCTTGGGGAAGCGAAATAGACACAAGACGTTATCAGGTGTCTACAAAATTAGGGTACGTAAATCCAGAAATTCCTTGGCAAAGTATTGGTTTGCAAACAGCTTTTAGTAGCCATGAGCAAGAATCTTATTTTGGGTTAAATCAATACAATATTACTCATAATAGCTTGTACTCTAATATTATTTATAATTCTATAATTAGCGATTCTAGGCATAAAATTAAAACAGGAATAAGTTATACTTACGACCATTATGATGAGTTTGTAAATACAGCCGATTACGAGCGCACAGAAAAATCTGTAGGTGCTTTTTTTGAGTATAATTTCGATAATTTAGAAAAATTGAACCTAACAGCTGGTTTGCGTGTAGACAACCATAATGTATTAGGAACTTTTGTTACTCCAAGATTTCATGTGCGATACACTCCTTGGGAAAAATCGGCTTTTCGAGCTTCTTTTGGTAGAGGTAAACGTAGTGCTAATATTTTTACAGAAAACCAGCAATTGTTTGCAACCTCACGAACTATTAATATTTTAAACTCTGGAGGAAATGTTTATGGTTTACGTCCAGAAATAGCTTGGAATTATGGATTGTCGTATTTACAAGGTTTTAATTTTTTGGGTAGAAAAGCAGATATTACTTTAGACTATTATAAAACAGATTTTAAAAACCAAGTGGTTGTCGATTACGAAAACCCGTTAGAAGTTAATTTTTATAATCTTGATGGCGATAGTTATGCTAACAGTTTTCAAGCAGAACTTAATTATAATGTTTTTGAACGGTTTGATTTGCGAATGGCTTATAAATATTACGATGTTAAAACCCAGTATAACTCTGGTAAACTGGATAAGCCCTTAACGCCTAAACACCGTTTTTTTACAAATGCGTCATACGAAACCCAAATGAGTAGCAACAGTTCGCAATGGAAATTTGATGCGACTTACAATTGGCTAAGTAAACAGCGTTTTCCGTCAACAATTAGTAGTCCTGAGGCTTATCAATTATCAAAATACACACCAACATTAGGGACTTTAAACATGCAAATTACACGGGTGTTTTCTTCTAAGTTTGAAGTGTATGTAGGAGGAGAGAATATATCAAATGTAAGACAAGATAATCCTATTATTGGTGCAAACGATCCTTTTGGAGCGAATTTTGATTCTACTTTTGTCTATGGACCTATTTATGGAAGTAATTATTATGCAGGATTAAGGTTTAAAATTGAATAATTAGTAGAATGTTTATAAAAGCTATAATAGAAGACGCTAAATAGAAGTACTAGAGTATTATGCTAAGCATGTCTAAGCTTTTTAGCTTAGGTCTTAGGCAAGTTCGCACAGATAGCATGTTAAGCAATTGTGAGAATTGAAAAATTGAAAAATTGAAAAATAAAAATTATTAATAACAAGTTTCCGTTTTAAAGGAAGCACAAACCAAAAACCATGAAAAAATTAATATTATTAACACTATTATTCACCGGACTAACAACCTTTTCGCAAAACAAAGTAGCCAAAGGTGCTTTAGAAGTAGATGGTGTTTGTTTAATGTGTAAGTCTAGAATTGAAAAAGCGTGTTTAACATCAAAAGGCGTAAAGTCTGCCAATTGGGATGTTAAAACACACGAACTAAAAGTTATTTACGACGATAGAAAAACCGATTTAAAGGTTATAAGTCAGACGGTAGCTAATGCGGGTCACGATACAAAACTTATAACAGCATCTGATGAGGCTTATGCAAAAGTGCACCCATGTTGTAAATATAGAGATGAAGCTGTGCAAGATGATCATAAAGATGAATAAGTCTAGGTAAAATTAATTATATAAAACCCAAGGTGTAAAGCTTTGGGTTTTTTTATAGGTTTTATATTTCGATAAAATGTAATGAATTTAATATTGAAAATAATAAAAACATCAATCATCCATTAATCCCCTTTTTACTCTTACGTTTTTTAGAGTTGTTTAGTCTGTACGTGTAGCTCATAATTACATAACGCCCTAAGCTTTCGGTTGTAGTTTCTTCAAAATAATTAATGGTGCTTCGTCTGTATATATCAACGTTTTTGTCTAATAAGTCTATAAATAAAAGTTTTAAAACGTTGTTTTTCTTTTTAGAAAAGGCGTATGATACAGCAGCATTCCATAGTGGTAAATTGTCAATAGAATCAAATTTATTATCAGAAAAAATTAAGTAATCAAACTGCGTGTTAAAATTTAGTTTTTTAGAGACGTCAATATCAAAAGAACTAAAATAATCTTGTTTAGTGTAGGTTCTATCAAGATCGTTAATTATGGAGAAGCTTGTTTCGTTTATAGTAAAAGACGCACCTGTTTTAAAATCGAAGTTGTTTTTATTATGGTTTTCTACAGAAAAACTAGTTAAAAAGTTTTGAGATGTAACATCGTTTAAAATGTTGTTTACAATAGAGTTTGTGGTGCTAAATAGGTTTTGGTTTTTAAGTGTGTACCTAAGTCCAAGTTTACTAATTTTTCTGCTAAAACTAAGCGTAGTATTTAATCGTTTTCGGTTTCCTCCATTTTCGTAGCTTCGTGTTCTAACAAAATCTTCGTCTATATTAATATTAGGTATAATGGCATCTTGAGTATATAAAAATTGAATTTTAGACGAAAATGTAGCTGCAGACTTGTGCTCGAAAATATTGGCAGTTAATTGCAACAAATCTGTTTTTTCGGTTTTTAGCTCAGGGTTTCCACGTCTTATAGAAAATGGATTTAAATTGTTTATAACAGTTGTACTTTGGTTTATTGATGGACTTTTAATAGACCTTCTATAAAAAAAACGATATTTTTTGCCTCGATTAGGTCGGTATTGTACTATTGCTGTTGGATTTACGTAAAATTGACTTTTAGTTATAGGATTTACATGTGTTTCTCCAAAATAGCGATTAAGGTCTTGTAAAATAGTACCTATAGAGATGTTTAATTTTGGTGTGTTATAGTTGTTTAAAATCTTAGTAAAATAGCTATTTTCTCGATATCGGTATTTATAGCTTAAAAAGTCTTCGGTTGTGTTGTTGGTTATTGTTGTTTTAGATTGATTGGTGTTTTCTGTTCCTACAATTTTTAGAAAACTAGTTTCTACACGTAAAAAATAATTTCCGCCAAGAGGTTCTGTGTATTTAAAATTGAAATTAAAACGGTTGTTTCTAAACGATTCGTCTCGAAGAGTTTCTAATTCTCTATAATTTGGATTGTTGGTGTTTAATTTGCGAGATGTAAAAGTGCTTTGCTCGTTATCGCGGTCTGAGCTACTACTAGTTAAATCGAAACCAGTACTAAAACTACGCCCCTTTTTAGCCAACCTTTTAATGTAATTTATATTTACATTTGCTAGTTTTTTGTCGTTTTCGTTTTCTAATTGGTTATTGTTTGTAGTAACTAATTCGTTAGAATTGTTTAAATAAGAACCATCTCTGCCAAGATAACTAGTTCTTTTATCTGCATTTAATTTCCCCTTTACAAAAAGACTATAGCTCTTGTTTGATTGATTTTTGTAGTTGAAATTTAAATTATGATTATTGGTAATGTTAGAGAATGTGTTTTCTGCTTGATAATCAAAATTATTAACGTTAGCAAAATTGATGCGTTTAGAATGTGAAACACCATTGTTTTCAGAATTGTTATAAAAATAATCAGCGTTAAACGATTCTCTTTTTTGATACTCATGACCATAATGAACGCCTGCAACTCCAGTTTTTAAAAAACCGCTAAGGCTTTTTGATGGTTTTTCGCTGTCTTCCTCATCCGATTCGTCTGTTAATCCATCAGCATTTTCTAAAAAGCTTTGTATGTTAGATCCAGTAATATTGATGTTATTGAATTTTCCAATAACAGAAATCTGTGTTTTTTTAGAAAAGTTATTATAGTTGAGGTTGCTAAAATAGCGATTGTCTAACCCTACACCTCCAGATAGTTTACCAAAACCACGGTTTTTCCTTTTTGTTTTTTTTAATGATAGATTAATAACAATTTGTTTGTTACCATCATTTATACCTGTTAACTCGGCTTCATCGCTGTTTTTATCAATAATTTCGACTTTTGCTATTTCATCTGCCGATAAGTTTTTTAAAACAATCGCAGGATCTCCACTAAAAAACTCTTTACCATCAACATATATTTTAGTAACCTCGTTACCTTGTGCTATTACTTTTCCGTCTGTGCCAATATCTAAACCAGGAAGTTTTTTTAGTAAGCCTTCAATATTATCATCTGGATTTACTTTAAAAGAGCTTGCATTAAAAGCAATAGTATCTTTTTTTACTTGTATGGGTACTACAGCCGAGATTACTACTTCGTCTAACTGACTTAAATCCTCTTTTAGTTTAATTGTTTTTAAATCTATAGCTGCCTTTTTGTAAACTATACCCTTGTAATAAGAGTTGTAGCCCATAGAGTAAATGTTTAATAAAAGGGAGTCTTTTGTAATTTCAAAAAGATTGAATATGCCTTTATCGTCTGTTATGGTGTAGCTAACTAATGTCGAGTCTTTTGCGTTTAAAAGAGACACGGTTGCCAGTTCTATAGGTAAGTTGTCGGGACTAATTACAGTGCCTGTTATTGGTGCAGATTGGCTATGTCCAGTAGAGTATATAAATATAAAGAAGAGGACTATAAGAGTTTTTAAAAAAGAGCTTTTGTACATTTAGTTGTTTTATTGGCTAATTATAAGACGAATAACAATTTGTTACAGCTTAATTTATTTTAACAAAAAACGCTCCAAAAAATGATTTTGAAGCGTTCTCTTGTTTAAAATGTGTATTTAAAAACTATACTTAATATATACAATAAGTTTTTTCTTACATCATTCCAGGCATGCCACCATGACCATGATCATGTCCGCCACCTCCAGCTGGAGCTTCCGGAAGGTTTATTAATGCACACTCTGTAGTAAGAATCATTCCTGCAACAGATGCTGCGTTTTCTAAAGCAATACGAGTTACTTTTTTAGGATCGATTATACCTGCTTTAAGCATATCTACATATTCTTCAGACTTAGCATCGTAACCAAAATCTTTTTTACCTTCTAATACTTTAGAGATAACAACACTACCTTCTCCACCTGCATTATCTACAATAGTACGTAATGGGGCTTCTATAGCGCGCGCTACAATTTGAATTCCTGTTACTTCGTCTAGGTTTGCATTAGATATTTTTTCTAGTACAGATTTAGCTCTTACTAAAGCAACACCACCACCGGCAACAATACCTTCTTCTACAGCTGCTCTTGTTGCGTGTAAAGCATCATCAACACGATCTTTCTTTTCTTTCATTTCAACTTCACTAGCTGCACCAACATAAAGAACAGCAACACCTCCAGCTAATTTAGCTAAACGCTCTTGAAGTTTTTCTTTGTCGTAATCTGAGGTTGTCGTTTCTATTTGAGCTTTTATTTGATTAATTCTAGCCTTAATGTTATCTGCATCGCCAGAACCATTAACAATGGTAGTATTGTCTTTGTCTACAGTTACAGTTTCTGCAGAACCTAACATACTTAAATCTGCGTTTTCTAAAGTAAAACCTCTTTCTTCAGAAATAACAGTACCACCAGTTAAAATAGCGATATCTTCTAGCATAGCTTTACGTCTATCTCCAAAACCAGGTGCTTTTACAGCAGCAATTTTAAGCCCGCCACGTAATTTATTAACTACTAATGTAGCTAATGCTTGTCCGTCTACATCTTCAGCAATAATTAATAAAGGTCTGCCAGATTGTGCAACTGGTTCTAGTATTGGAAGAATTTCTTGTAAGTTAGAAATCTTTTTATCGAATAATAAAATGTATGGATTTTCTAAATCGGCAATCATTTTATCGGGATCTGTTACAAAGTAAGGCGATAAGTATCCTCTGTCAAACTGCATACCTTCAACAACGTCTACATAAGTTTCCATACCTTTGGCTTCTTCAACAGTAATAACACCTTCTTTTCCTACTTTTCCAAAAGCAACAGCAATTAGCTCACCAATAGTATCGTCGTTGTTTGCAGAAATAGCAGCAACTTGTTTTATTTTTTCTGAAGAGTTTCCTACTTGTTTAGATTGTTTTTCTAAATCTTCAGTAATAGCTAATACAGCTTTGTCGATACCACGTTTTAAATCCATTGGGTTTGCACCAGCAGCAACATTTTTTAATCCTTCTTTAACAATCGCTTGTGCTAAAACTGTAGCAGTAGTTGTACCATCTCCAGCTAAATCGTTGGTTTTAGAAGCAACTTCTTTTACCATTTGAGCACCCATGTTTTCTAACGGGTTTTCTAATTCAATTTCTTTTGCTACAGATACCCCATCTTTAGTTACTTGTGGAGCCCCAAAACTTTTGCTAATAATTACATTACGACCTTTTGGTCCTAAAGTTACTTTTACTGCGTTTGCTAATGCATCAACACCACGTTTTAAACCGTCGCGTGCTTCAATATCAAATTTTATATCTTTTGCCATTTTAATAAATGCTTTATGCCTTAAGTTCTATGCTTTAGGCGTTCGTTTAATTTTTGTTTTAATGAATAAATTTTTCGTTTAATCGTGTTGCTTCAAGCGGTTTAAATAATAGCTAAAATGTCGCTTTCTCTCATAATTAAATAATCTGTACCTTCTAATTTAAGATCTGTACCAGCATATTTACCATATAAAACAGTATCGCCAACTTGTACAGTAATAGGTTCGTCTTTTGTGCCTTTACCAGCAGCAACAACAGTTCCTTTTTGTGGTTTTTCTTTAGCGTTATCTGGAATAATAATTCCTGATGCTGTTTTAGTTTCTGCAGCAGCTGGTTCGATAAGAACTCTATCTGCTAATGGTTTAATGTTTAAGCCCATTTTTGTTTATATTTTTAAATTATTAAGTTAATATTTATTGATTTGTTATTGTTCGAAAATTATGCCAAGTCTTGTTAACTGACAAACTTGCAGAAACAAAAAATGCCAACTTTATAAGTTGGCATTTTAAATATATTTTGTGAGTGGTATTAGTTTCCTGTTGGAGCAGTATCTTGCGCAGGAGTATTATCTGTAGTAGGTAATGCTTGCGGTAAAGGTTGTGTTGCTTCGGTTTCGTCATAAGCTTTAGAATCTCCAGATCCGCCACCTCTGTTTATAGCTACGTTTGATGCTAATATTAACACTAGTAAAAATGTTGCTAAGTACCATGTACTTTTATCTAAAAAGTCGGTTGTTTTCTTAACGCCTCCTAATTGTTGAGTACCGCCACCTCCAAAAGAAGATGATAATCCTCCACCTTTTGGGTTTTGAACCATAATTACTACAATTAGCAAAAATGCTACAACTACTATTAGTACTAGAAATATTATAAAATTACTCATTACTCTTTATTATTTTGTTCTTGTAAAAGTTCTACTGCTTTAATTTGGTTTGCAAAGAAACTACTTTTTTTTGGATATTTCAAACTTAAAATTTTATAAGATTGTATTGCCTTTTTATAGTTTTTTTGTTCTACATAAATTCGTGCTAAAGTCTCGGTCATTAAGGCTTCGGGTTGAATCATTTGTGCTTTAGCAATATTTCCTTTAGTAGTTGTTGCTTTTGTTGGTTTAATTTTTGGTTTTTTTATTATAAAATCTTCTATTAATTTAAACTTATCTTCTCGTGCTTTTTGGTCTAGAGATTTGTTTTCTTTAATAGGTTCTTGCTGCGATTCTTCTGTTTTTTCGCGTTGTATAGGTTTTAATTTAGCCAATTTAAGCCATTCGTTAAACGAGTGTGCTTCTTGTTTGTCGAACTGTAAAGGTGATCCTAGATTTAGTATGTCTGTACTAATAACTTCTTCTGTTATTTCTGTTTTATTACCTTGTGTTGTAGCAGTGCTGTTATTTATAGATGTGCTAGATTCTTTTTCTGGTCTATGTTCTTTAGGTTGAAATAGAGCAGGGTCTAAAACGCCATCTGTATCTCTAATTTGTTGCTTTAAAGTGTCATCAATAGTTACTTTTTTATCTACAGATATGTCTTCAGCTGTAACATCTAGTCCTTTTAAATGTTCTGTGTTTTGTTTTATAAATTGTGATATTTCATTCTGAAGAAATCCTTTGGAGGTTATAAAATCGAATAAAATACTACGGTCTGTAGTGTAAGCAGCTGTCGTTTTTAAAGTTTGATTGTATTTAAAGCTGTTTTGGTTTTTTAATCCTTTAAGGTAAATGGCTCTTGCAGATTGAAAATATGGAAACTCGTCAATAATAGATTTTAATGCATCTGATTGTTGAGGCGTTACTGCTTCTGCCTGTTTAAGTATGTATGTAAAATCACTATTATTCATTAACTAATTTAAATTTGTTTTAATTTTAGAAGTGTGTGTGTTTTTAGTTAATCATTTTACCATTTAGCCAAAGATGCATTAAAAATATCTTGCGTTATGCGTTCAAAAATTTCTTCGTGGGCTGTGTCTTTTGTGCCTCCTATAAGTTGTGTGCTACCAGGGTAATCGTAAAAGAAAGAAAACGTTTGATCGAACTCTGCTTCGTCATCATTTCTATCTATAAAGTGTACTTTTACACTAATAGTTAAACGGTTTTGCGCTGCTGTGTTTTGAGATGTTGCAGTAGTTGGAGATATTCTATACTCTGTTATTTCGCCTTCGTAAACAATGTCTCCGTTAGAATTTACATTACCTAAATTGGTTTGGTTTTCTAGTAATGTAATAAGTGCGTTTCTAAAATCGACATCTAATCCAGGTTCTACTAATAACGAGTTGTTTTCGAAACGATTAATTTGAAAGGTTTTTGTTTTGTCTGATATTGATGCACCTGTAAAGGAGTAGGCGCCACAACCAACTAGTGCTGTTGTAATAAGTAAAACTAAAATGAGTTTGTATAATTTCATTTGATTTTTTAATGGTATGTTATAATAGAACTTTAAATTACAAATCGTATTGCTTAATCTTTCTATATAATGTGCGTTCGCTAATTCCAAGCTCGGCTGCTGCTAATTTACGCTTTCCTTCATGACGTTCAAGCGATTTTTTAATTAATTCTAGTTCTTTATCGTGTAGCGACAGTGTTTCTTCTTCTTCTATTTCTTCTGCAAAATGGTATTTATCTTGAGATGAAATAATTTCTGGTGGGTTAGTATTGTGTTCTGGAATAGATAAAACATCAGTTTTTTTTATGGGTTCTTCATAAGTTGTGTCATCATCACTATTGTTTCCGTATATTTTTTGAATTAACGACTCGTTATCCTTTTCAACATCTTTAATATTACCATTCTTCATAAGCTCCATAGTTAACTTTTTCAAGTCGTTTAGGTCGCTTTTCATATCAAAAAGAACTTTGTATAAAATTTCGCGTTCGCTACTAAAATCACTTTCGCTTTTAGATGTTTTTATAACTGCAGGTAGGTTGTTTGTACCTGAAACAGGTAGGTAGCTTTTAAGTGTTTCTGCTGTAATGTTTCTATTTTGTTCTAAAACAGATACCTGCTCTGCAACATTTCTAAGTTGACGAATATTACCACTCCATCTGTGTTTTAATAATAGTTGTACCGCAGCATCTGCTAGTTTTACTGTAGGCATTTTGTATTTTAAAGCAAAGTCGCTAGCAAATTTTCTAAATAATATATGGATATCGCCTTGGCGCTCTCTAAGCGGTGGTAAATTAATATCTACGGTGCTTAATCTATAATATAAATCTTCGCGAAACTTTTCTTTCTCTATAGCTTGAAACATATTTACATTGGTAGCAGCTACAATACGTACATCTGTTTTTTGTACTTTACTAGAGCCTACTTTTATAAATTCGCCATTTTCTAAAACACGAAGTAAGCGTACTTGTGTGGTAAGTGGTAGTTCTCCAACTTCATCTAAAAAAATGGTGCCACCATCTGCAACTTCAAAATAACCACTTCGGGTAGATGTTGCTCCGGTAAAAGCGCCTTTTTCGTGCCCAAAAAGTTCGCTGTCTATTGTGCCTTCTGGTATAGCACCACAGTTTACAGCAATATATTTATTGTGTTTTCTGTGCGATAATTGATGAATTATTTTAGGTATACTTTCTTTACCAACACCGCTTTCGCCAGTAACCAAAACAGAGATGTCTGTTGGGGCTACTTGTATCGATTTTTCGATAGCACGATTAAGTGTCTCGCTATTACCAATAATGCCAAAACGTTGTTTTATAGCTTGTACTGATTCCATGTTAATTATTTGTTGATAATTCTACAGCTTCTCCAATAAGTGTTGCACTGGTGCAATCTGTTATTTTAACATTTACAAAATCGCCAATTTTATAGTGTTCTTTAGGGAAAACAGCAACAATGTTATGTTGTGTTTTGCCAGACCATTGAGCGTTCGATTTTTTTGATTCTTTTTCTATTAAAACCTCTACAACGGTATTTAAATGTTCTTTGGTTCTTATTTCGCTATGTGCTCTTTGTAAGTCTACAATGTCCTGCAATCTTCTTTTTTTTGTAGCTTGCGGTACATCGTCTTCCATTTTACGCTCTGCCATAGTTCCAGGCCTTTCAGAGTAAGCATACATAAAACCAAAGTTATATTTTACATACTCCATTAACGACATGGTATCCTGGTGATCTTCTTCTGTTTCTGTAGGGAAACCAACAATCATATCTTGGCTTATAACGCAGTTAGGTATAATATCTCGAATATTATCTATAAGTTTAAAATATTCCTCACGTGTGTGTAGCCTGTTCATTTCCTTTAAAATACGATTGCTTCCGCTTTGTACAGGTAAATGTATATGGTTGCAAATATTTTGATGTTTGGCCATGGTTTTAATAACATCCATGGTTAAATCTTGTGGGTTAGATGTCGAGAAGCGAATACGCATTTTAGGATACGCTTTAGCACACATATCTAACAAGGTAGAAAAGTTTGTTGAAGTTGCTTTTTGAATTTCGCTAGCCTTATCAAAATCTTTTTTAAGTCCGCCACCATACCAAAGATAACTGTCTACATTCTGGCCAAGAAGTGTTATTTCTTTAAAGCCACGACTCCATAAATCGCTAATTTCTTCTATAATACTTTGCGGATCTCTACTACGTTCTCTACCTCTAGTAAAAGGTACAACGCAAAAGGTGCACATGTTATCGCAACCACGTGTAATAGATACAAAGGCGGTTACCCCATTTGTGTTTAAACGTACGGGCGAAATATCGCCATAAGTTTCCTCTTTAGAGAGAATAACGTTTATAGCATCTTTACCATCGTCTACTTCGGCTAAAAGATTTGGTAAATCTTTATAAGCATCTGGGCCAACAACAAGGTCTACAATTTTTTCTTCTTCAAGAAATTTTGTTTTTAAACGCTCTGCCATGCAACCTAAAACGCCAACTTTCATTTTAGGGTTGTGGTCGCGTTTAACAGCATTATATTTTTCTAAGCGTTTACGTACTGTTTGTTCTGCTTTATCTCGAATAGAGCAAGTGTTTACTAAAACTAAATCGGCCTCTTCAAGAGTTTTAGTTGTATTAAAGCCTTGGTTTGCTAAAATAGAAGCAACAACTTCGCTATCGCTAAAATTCATTGCACAACCATAACTTTCTATAAATAGCTTGCGTTTGTTGCCTTCTTTTTGATCAAGAATTAAAGAATCTCCTTGTTTATCTTCGTCTATAATTTTTTCCATAGTGTATTGAAACTCTAAGCAGTCAATAAGTATGCAAAGATATAATTTATTTATGTCTTGTGACAAGATGTCATGTGTATTTATTAAATATTTAACGCAACCATACCAAAGATTTGGTATCTAAATATTGTGTTTAAAAATGTATTATTATGTTGCAAATCAAAAGATTGTTTTTCGTTCTTGTTGTTTCTTTGGCTTTTTTTAATATGACCTGTGAAGAGGATGATGTTGTAAAGGTTAATTGTGATAACACAGTGGTTGTTAGCGAAAACGATTTTAATAATTTAGAATCGGCAAACTTTATAATTATTGATGCCGAAATTGAAGGCGATTGTTTATTGCTTAAAATAGGAGCTTCTGGTTGCGATGGGAGTACTTGGCAATATAATTTGGTAGACTCTGGCGCTATAGCAGAGTCTTTGCCAGAGCAGCGCTATTTAAAATTTCAATTAATAAATGAAGAAATGTGTGAAGCGTATTTTAATAAAACGGTGTCTTTTAATTTAAGTCCACTAAAAATTGATAATGGAGTGGGTAAAGTCGTTTTACATATTGAAGGTTTAGAATCGTCATTAACTTATACATATTAAATTAAAATATAATCAATTAAAACCAATCAACCTTATGAAAACAAAATGCTTTTTTGTCTGTTTTTTACTAGCTTTATTAAGCTCTTGTAATAATGATGACGCCAATTTCGAAACTGTTACAGTAGCTATTCCAGAAGTGTTAAGTATGTCGGAGTTTAGAAAATCTGTAAGTGTTAAAGATCCGCAAATAATTGAAGAGTTAGGTAAAATATATGCTTATGAGAATTATATTTTTGTAAGCGATGTAGCTCATGGTATTCATGTTATAGATAACACAAATCCGGAATCGCCTCAAGCTATTAAGTTTATAAATATACCTCGAAACGAAGACATATCTATAAAAGATAATTTTTTATATGCTGATAGTGCTTCTGACTTGGTTGTTTTCGATATATCGGATATTAATAACATTATAATAAAAGAACGTCTAGAAAATGTATTTGTAGAGCATAGTTTGCAAAGACCAGCAGAGGCAGATTTTATAGATTGGGGAAGTGTAGATTATAAGTCGGACATGGTTGTAGTAGGATGGACTTTAAAAGAAGAGCGTAGAACAATCGATAAAAATAGTTATGTCGATAATTTTACTATTGAAGCAGCATCAGCAGATAGCAGAGCATCTGACAATGTAGGAACAGGAGGCTCTTTAGCGCGTTTTCAAATTGTTAAAAATTATTTATATACTGTGAGCTCTCACGAAATGACAATTTTTAATATTAGCGATTTAACAAAGCCAACACAGACAAGTACCTTTTATGCAGGTAATAACATAGAAACATTGTTTTATGCAGAAAACTATTTGTATATAGGAAGCACAGATGGTATGTATATTTACGATTTAAAAAATGCAGAAGCACCAGAGTATGTGTCAGAGTTTATACATTGGACAGGTTGCGACCCTGTAGTTGTAGACGGAAATTATGCTTATTTAACCTTGCGTGGAGGCAATAACTGTGGGCAACAAGACAGCGTTTTAGAAATAATTGATATAAGCGATAAAGCAAACCCTACTTTGGCAGCAAGGCATATATTAGAAAACCCTTACGGGTTGGGTGTAAAAGGTAATAGGCTTTTTGTTTGCGATGGTAATGCAGGTTTAAAGGTGTTTAACAAAGAAAATCCGTTAGATATTAAACAAATTGGTCAGTTTAAAAACATACAGTCTAAAGATGTTATTCCTTTAAAAAACACACTAGTAATGATTGGTGGCAATTCGCTATACCAATACGAGTACACAGATAATGGTGTAGCACATTTAAGTACATTTTCTCTTAACTAAATTATAGGTTTAATAGTGAATTTAAAAATCCTGTTTTAACAGGATTTTTTTTTGATTTAATAAGGCTTTGCAATGTCTTTTTTTAATAAAAACTTTTACCTTTAGAGGCGTAAATTATAAAAGCAATATATAATGAATACACTTTCGTCGCTTCAAGATAAAATAGATAATGCTAAAGAATTAGATTTTGGAGATATTTTAAATAGAACTTTTAATCTTTTTAAAAAGACATGGGTGCAAGGTTTTATATTGTTGTTGCTGGTAATGGTGGTAATGTTACCTTTTTTTATGGCAATATTTATGCCAACATACAATTCTATTTTAGAGCAGGCGCAAAGTGGTAATTACGACCCTAATAATGCAAGTGCTTTTCTTCAAGATCAGCCAGATTCTTTTAGGTATATGATATTGGGTTTAACCTTTTTGGTAAGCTTTGTAACTACGGGCTTAATGGCTGGTTTTTATAGAATTGTAAAACGAATCGATTTTAATGAGTCTTATAGTTTTGCCGATTTTTTTTATTTTTATAAAGCAAAATATATAGGTAAAATATTTGCTATAGCATCTTTCTCGTTGCTTATTGCTTTAATTAATTTTGCTGTCGAAAAGTTTTTTCCTCCTATAGGAGCTTCTTTATTTAACGGTGTTTTATCAATAATATTAAGTGTTTATACTACGCTTTTTGTTGTGTTTTTTGCTTATAACCCACATTTAGAAAGTTCAGATTTTTTTACACTTAGTTTTAAATTTGGATCAAAAAAATGGTTTCTTATTTTTGGATTAATGTTTGTTACCGCAATAATAGGAATGCTTGGTGCAATAGCTTGTTTTGTAGGTATGCTATTTACAATGTCTATAGTGTATTTGCCTATGTATTTAGTATACAAAGATACATTTGGGTTTAATAATATTAGTGCTATAGATAAAATAGGAACAGAGTAATATAGCTTATTTTAAATAGGTGAAATAATATAAAAAAAGCTGAGTTTTTTAATTAAAACTTAGCTTTTTTAGTTTAAATATTTTAGACTTCACCTATAAAATTAGGAACATTAACGAATTTTGATATACATTTGTAGCATTCAAAAAATCAAGTATGGCGAAGAATCTAGTAATTGTTGAGTCACCTGCAAAGGCGAAAACAATAGAGAAATTTTTAGGAAAGGAATTTAAAGTAGAATCTAGTTTTGGGCATATTTCTGATCTTCCTTCAAAGGAATTGGGGATTAATGTTGATGGCGATTTTAAACCAACCTACGAAGTCTCTAAAGATAAAAAGGCAGTAGTAAAAAAGCTTAAAGATTTAGCAAAGAAAGCAGAAATGATATGGCTAGCTAGTGATGAGGATCGCGAGGGTGAGGCTATAGCATGGCATTTGGCTGAAACATTAAAACTAGAAAAAGAAAGAACTAAACGTATTGTTTTTCATGAAATTACTAAAACCGCTATTCAAAAAGCGATAGAAAACCCTAGAGGTATAGATTACGATTTAGTAGATGCACAACAAGCACGTCGTGTTTTAGATAGAATTGTTGGTTACGAATTGTCTCCTGTACTTTGGCGAAAAGTAAAAGGAGGTTTGTCTGCAGGTCGTGTACAGTCTGTGTCTGTTAGGTTAATTGTAGAAAGAGAAAGAGATATTCAAAACTTTGAAGCGGTTGCTTCTTACAGAATAGATGCCGAGTTTTCTAACGAAGATGGGCAATCATTTAAAGCTAAGCTTCCAAAAACATTTGCTTCAAAAGAAGAAGCTTATAAGTTTTTAGAATCTAATAAAACAGCCGATTTTAAAGTAGCCGATTTACAAAAAAAGCCAGCTAAAAAATCGCCAGCTGCACCATTTACAACATCAACATTACAACAAGAAGCATCGCGTAAATTATATTTTTCGGTAAGCAAAACCATGACAATGGCACAACGTTTATACGAAGCGGGTCTTATTACCTACATGAGAACCGATAGTGTAAATCTATCAGACGAAGCAAGAAAAGGAGCTAAGGCAGAAATAGAAAGTGCTTACGGGGCTAAATATAGTAAAGAACGCAACTATAAAGGAAAAGCAAAAGGCGCACAAGAGGCTCACGAAGCTATACGTCCAACAAATTTCGCGACCCATTCTGTAGATATAGATAGAGATCAAGCAAGACTTTACGATTTAATATGGAAACGATCTATCGCTTCGCAAATGAGCGAAGCAGAATTAGAGCGTACTAATGTTAAAATTAGTGCTTCTACACATAAGGAAATATTTACAGCAAACGGAGAGGTTATTACGTTTGATGGGTTTTTAAAAGTGTATTTAGAAGGAACAGATGATGAAGACACAGAGCAAGATGGTATGTTGCCAGCAATGAAGGTGAACGAAACTTTATTAAATAGTTTTATTTCTGCAACAGAGCGTTACACACGTGCTCCTGCTAGATTTACAGAGGCATCTTTAGTAAAAAAATTAGAAGAGCTAGGTATTGGTAGACCGTCTACTTATGCACCAACAATATCAACAATTCAAAACAGAAATTATGTTGAAAAAGGAGCTGTAGAAGGAGTAGAACGTAAATATTCGCAACTTAAATTACAACATGGCGAATTAACAGACACCTTGTTATCTGAAAAAGTAGGGTCTGATAAAGGAAAATTAGTGCCAACAGATATTGGGATGATTGTTACCGATTTTTTGGTAAATCATTTCGAAAACATATTAGATTATAATTTTACAGCAAAAGTAGAGGCAGATTTTGACGAAATAGCCGAGGGTAAAGAAGATTGGATTAAAATGATGAAATCATTTTATAAAAGTTTTCATCCGCAGGTAGAAGATGTTAAAGAAAATGCCGATAGAGAATCTGGAGAGCGTATTTTAGGTAAAGACCCAAAAACAGGAAAACAGGTAAGTGTAAGATTAGGACGATTTGGGCCAATGGTACAAATAGGTACCGTAGATGACGAAGAAAAACCTCAATTTGCAAGTTTAAGTCCAGATCAGCAATTAAATACAATTACTTACGAAGAAGCAATGGATTTGTTCCAATTACCTAAAAACTTAGGTGTTTTTGAAGATGAAGAAGTTGTGGTTAATAATGGTAGGTTTGGGCCTTATGTTAAATTTGGCGCAGCTTACGTGTCTTTACCAAAAGGAACAGACCCATTAAGTGTAGAGCTTGACGATGCTATAGTTTTAATTAAAGAGAAACAAAAAGCAGATGCACCAATATACATGTATAACGATTTGCCAGTGCAAAAAGGTAAAGGGCGCTTTGGACCATATATTAAATGGAACAACATGTTTATTAATGTGAATAAAAAATACGACTGGGATAATTTATCTGATGAAGATATTGTTGAGCTAATTGAAGTTAAAATTCAAAAAGAAATAGACAAGGTTATTCACAATTGGGAAGAAGAAGGCATTCGTGTAGAAAAAGCACGTTGGGGAAGACACAATGTTATACAAGGAAAAATAAAGGTAGAATTGCCTAAAACTGTAGATGTTTCAGACATGACTATAGAAGAAGCAAAAGCACATATAGCAACAAAAGCTCCAAAGAAAAAAGCACCAAGAAAAAAAGCTGCTCCTAAAAAGAAAGCGGCGCCAAAGAAAACAGCAGCAAAGAAAAAGTAAAACAAAAAAAATACCTATTAGTAGGTATTTTTTTTTTGTCTAATAAATATTTAATTTGGTAGCCATTGTGTTTACCCAGTGGTTTTTTAGCTGGAAACAAAAGAATTAACTAAACATTAGCAAAAAAGACTTTTAAAATTCAATATTTATTGAATCATTTTTATCTTAAAATAGGAAAAAATCATTTATTCTATTGATATTTGTGTTTATACTAAAAAGAATAATAGAAATAATTAGCGAATAAATGAATTTTAATTTTCTATCTCCAGTACCAGATTCTGTAGTAGCACATAACGAATTATTATCGCCACAAGCTTTAGGGCAAAAATTCAGGATTCATTCTTCTCAAAATGGTATACCCGATTTAAATGGCGTTAAAGTTGCTCTTTTGGGGGTTTTAGAGAATAGAAACGATGTTAATTATATAGGCGAAGCATTTCAGTTAGACGAAATTAGAAAATCTTTGTACGCACTATATCCAGGAAGTTGGAATACAGTAGTGGCAGATTTGGGAGATATTAATAAAGGTGAAACAGTTAGCGACACCTATTTTGCACTTCGAGAAACTATAGAGATTTTAGTCAAGAAAAAAATAATACCTATTATATTGGGGGGTACGCAAGATCTTACTTATGCTAACTATAGAGCTTACGACGATTTAATACCCATGGTAAACATTGTAAATGTAGATTGTAGGTTCGATTTAGGAGACTCTGCTAAACCTATAAAAAACAATAGTTTTGTTGGTAAAATTATTTTAGACGAGCCCTATAACCTTTTTAGTTATGCAAATATTGGCTACCAAACTTATTTTAATTCGCAAGAAGAAATAGATTTGATGGAGAAGCTATACTTCGAAACCTATAGATTAGGTAAAGTTGCTAACGATATAAAATTAGTAGAACCTGTTTTAAGAGATGCTAATATTGTTAGTTTAGATTTAAATGCTGTAAAAGGAGCCGAGGTGAGTTTAAAACAAAAGTTTTCTCCTAATGGCTTAGACGGAAAAGAAATTTGCGCTATTGCCAGATATGCAGGCATAAGTAATAAGGTGTCTTCTTTTGGTATTTACGAGTATAAACCATCTAAAGACGACGAAATTACATCCATGCTTATATCTCAAATTATATGGTATTTTATTGAAGGTGTAAACTATAGAGTTAAAGATGATGATTTCTCTGACGAAAATAGCTATCAAAAATATATTACACTAATTGAATCTGAAGAATTAATATTTTATAAGAGTATTAAGACAGGAAGATGGTGGATTGAGATCCCTTTTTTATCAGAAGTTAATAATAAATTGAAAAGGCATACGTTATTACCATGCATGCATCAAGATTATGTTGATGCTTGTAATAATAAGGTTCCAGATAGGTGGTATAAAGCACTGCAAAGGAACAGTATTTAAAAATATTACAGTTAAAAGGTAGATTTCATCGGTAAAATGTTATTTTTATACGACGAAATGTATTTTTTTTAGATAAAAAGTTGTTTTTTAAGAAATATATAAATATGTTTACGCTCTCGAAAAAGAAGCTTAAAATAATTAACCTCGAGTTTTCTATGGATATGAAGAAGTTTGTATTATTAACCGCAGTATTAACGTTACTTGCTAGTTGTGGCTCCAACGATAGAGGAGAGCTAGTAGGTGTACAAGGAAAAAAATGGCATCCAGAAAAGCCTTATGGTATGGAACTTGTTCCAGGTGGTGCTTTTATTATGGGTAAAGCAGATGACGATTTAGCGGCAGTACACGATGCTCCTGCTAAAACAGTTACCGTAAGAGCTTTCCATATGGATGCAACAGAAATTACAAATAGCGAATATCGCCAATTTGTTAATTGGGTAAGAGATTCTATAGTTAGAATGAAACTTGCTGTATTAGCAGACGAAGTTGGAAAAGTTCCAGATGATGGTGGTATTGGTGAATTTGCATTTAAAGATGCAGATACAGCTAATATGTCTGTTTACGAAAAGTATATGTTTGAAAATTATACCGGACTAGGACCAACAGGATACGAAGGAAGGAAGTTAAATCATGATGTTGATTTGATTTATGATACTAGTGATTATCCAGACGAGTATTATGCTGAGGTTATGGACACGATGTATTTATCTCTAGACGAATCTTATAATGGGCAACGCACGTGGGATGTTAAGAAATTTAAATTTCAATACAGCTACATGGACATTCAAGAGGCAGCAAAAAGTAGAGGTATAGAGCGTAAAGACGTTATTAGAAAAGAAGAAATTGAAATATACCCAGATACAACTGTTTGGATTAGAGATTTTGCTTACTCGTATAACGAGCCAATGCATAACGATTATTTTTGGCACGATGCTTATGGAGATTACCCTGTAGTAGGTGTAACATGGCAACAAGCAAAGGCGTTTTGCGAATGGAGAACTATAAACAAGAACGCTTACCAAAAATCTAAAAAAGGAGCTGCTTTTGTAAATGCTTTTAGATTACCATCTGAAGCAGAATGGGAGTATGCTGCTAGAGGCGGACTGCAAGCTGCAACTTATCCATGGGGAGGTCCTTATACTAAAAGCGATAGAGGTTGTTTTATGGCAAACTTTAAACCTGTAAGAGGAGATTATGCAGCAGATCAAGCTTTGTATACAGTAGAAGCTAAATCTTATGAGCCAAACGATTATAATTTATATAACATGGCAGGAAACGTATCAGAATGGGTAAACGCATCATACGATCCTAACTCTTACGAATATTTCTCAACTATAAACCCAAGTGTTAACGAAAAGAATAACAAACGTAAAGTTGTTAGAGGTGGTTCTTGGAAAGATGTAGCTTACTATTTGCAAGTAAGTTCTAGAGATTATGAATATGGAGATTCTGCAAGAAGCTATATAGGCTTTAGAACCGTTCAAGATTACATGGGGACACAAGTAACTAAGAACGCAGGAAAATAAATTTAACCCAATAAATAACCAGTAATACTATTAATTAACCTACTTAAGTATAAAAGATATACTTAAAAATTAAAACCAAAAAATTATGGCAAAGTCAAAAGCAAGTAAAAGATTCATGAACATGGCTTATGGATTAGGAGCAGCAATCGTAATCGTTGGAGCTTTATTCAAAATTATTCACTTCGAAATTGGACCACTTACAGGTAACGTAATGTTAACTATTGGTCTTGTTACAGAGGCAATTATTTTTGCATTATCTGCATTCGAACCGGTGGATGATGAGTTAGATTGGTCTTTAGTTTATCCAGAATTAGCAGGAGGACAATCTCTAGGAGCTAAAGAGGAAAAGCAAGATGCTCAAGGATTATTATCTAAAAAATTAGATGAATTATTAAAAGATGCTAAAATTGATGGAGAATTAATGTCTAGTTTAGGCGAAAGCATTAAAAACTTTGAAGGTGCTGCAAAAAGCATTTCTCCTACTGTAGATTCTATTCAGGCAACAAAAAAATATGGCGAAGAGTTATCTTTAGCTGCTGCACAAATGGAATCTTTAAACAGTTTATATAAAGTACAATTAGAAAGTGTAAACAAACAAGCTACAATAAACGAAGAGTCTGTAGAGAATGCTGCTAAATTAAAAGAGCAAATGCAATCTTTAGCGTCTAATCTATCATCTTTAAATGGTGTATATGGAGGTATGTTATCTGCAATGAACAAATAATTAGGGGTTAATCCCAAATTTAATATTAACCAAAAACCTAATTAAACATGGCAGGAGGAAATTTATCACCCAGACAGAAAATGATAAACTTGATGTATTTAATATTTATAGCAATGCTAGCTTTAAATATGTCAAAAGAAGTGCTTTCAGCATTTGGATTAATGAACGAAAAGCTTACCGTATCTAACGAAGCAACAGAAGCTAGAAATGCTAGTTTTGTAGCCAGTTTAGATGTAAAAGCAGAAGATCAACCAGAAAAGTATAAGCCTTTAAAGGCTAAAGCAGATCAAATTGATGTATTAGCACATAAGTTTGATGCTTATTTAGAAGATTTAAAATCTAAGATGACTGCTAAAGTTGAAGATCCTACAGATTACGAAATCATGGATAAAGGCGATTACTTAGATCAAAACTTTTTTAAAGGAGGAAAAGTAAGCGAAGGCGGACAAGAGTTTTTAGCTCAAATGAAAAACTTTAGAGAAGGTGTAGCTAATATTTTAGCAGGCGAAAAAGGTATGGAGTCTGTTATTAAAGATGTAAACGATAAATTTAGTACAGAAGAAGAAGTTAATAGAGATGGCATTAAAGTAGATTGGTTAGATTACCACTACAAAGGTTTTCCTTTAGTAGCATCTTTAACTAAAATGACTCAATTACAAGCAGATATTAAAACTACTGAGTCTGAAATATTATCTAATATGCTTCAAGGTACACTTTCTAGCGAGGTGTCTATGACAAATTATACAACCTTAATGGAAACATCTAAATCTGCTTACTTCAATGGAGAGCAATTCGATGGTCAAATTGTATTAGGTCGTAAAGATGCATCTACTAAACCAAGTCGAGTAGAATTAACTTTAGATGGAAGAAAACTTTCTGATAAGCAATATACTATTGAAGACGGTAAAGTAAAATTAAAAATAGGTACAGGTGGTGTTGGAGAACATAAAATTGAAGGTAAATTAATTTTTGCTCAAGATGGAGAAGAAATTGAAGTACCAGTAAAGTCTTCTTTTGCTACAGTTGCAAAACCAAATTCGGCAACTATATCTGCAGATAAAATGAATGTTGTTTATAGAGGTGTAAAAAACCCAATGACAATTTCTTTTGCAGGTGTGCCAGATAACAAAGTATCTGCTAGCGCCCAAGGTTTATCTAGAAGTTCTGGTAGTAGCTATGTAATGGACGCTACAAGAATTAAAGGTAGAGAAGTAACTATTAACGTAACAGGTACTTTACCAGATGGAGGTAAAGTAAGCGATAACGCTAAATTTAGAATTAAAGATTTACCAAAACCAACAGGAACAATTAGAGGTGAAGACGGATCTGTAAAGATGCAACGTAACAGTCTTGAAATTTCTACTATTGGTGCTAAGTTTGATGATTTCGATTTTGAGTTACCATTACGTGTAACTGGATTTAAATTTAAAGTTCCAGGGCAACCAACAATAAATGTTAATGGAAGTAAGTTAGATAGTAGAGCTAAAGGTGCTTTGCGTAAAGCAAAAAGAGGATCTTCAGTTCAAGTATTCGATATTCAAGCCAAAGCTACTGGTGTTAGTGTAATACTTAAAAAAGTATCACCAATTATTATTGAGCTGACAAATTAGTAATGTATCAGAGTGTAGCTTAAAACTACACTCTGATAAATAAAATGTAAGATAAGATGAATTTGAAAAGTTTTTTATTAACCGTTACAACTGTTTTTACAGTATCTGGTGTATTTGCTCAGGCAGCTAATATATTAAATGCTAAAAGCCCAGAAGAAATTGGAGTAAGAACAGCAGCACAAAAGGAAGTTGATAACGATAAACCATTAGAATATGGTTACGTAGACGATAGAGACATACTTTTTTCTAAAATGACTTGGGAAAAAATTGTTCTAGACGAGCGTGCAAACTTTCCGTTGTATTATCCAATAGATACTAATAATATTGGTCGTAACAGACGTTCGTTATACGATGTACTTATGAAGAACATTAAAAACGGAAAAATAAAAAATCTATACGACGATTCTTATCTAACAACAAAAAGAACTCTAAAAGATATTGAGGCTTCTTTAGTAAAAGTAGATACTACAGAGTATGGTATTGAGCAATTAAATGCTGGAGAACAATTATCTGCAGAGTTTATAAACAGAAGAGATATTACTGCTGCTGATATTAGAGAATACCATATTAAAGGTCTTTGGTATTTTGACAAGCGTCAAGCAGAGATGAAGTATAGATTGTTAGCTATTGCTCCTGTAGCTCCAGATGTTAACTTTATTGATTCTGGTGATGATGGACAACAAGATTTAGTGCCTCTTTTCTGGGTGTTTTTGCCAGATGCCAGAGAGGTGTTGCACGAGGCTAAATCGTTTAATAACGAGAATAGTTCTATCCCGTTTTCTTTCGATCATATTTTAAATTCTAGACGTTTTCATGGCTACATATATAAAGAGGAGAATGTACAAGGCGATAGAAAAATTAGCGAGTACGTAACGCAAAACTCTTTAATGCAGTTATTAGAATCTGATAGAATTAAAGATAAAATTAGAGATTTTGAATTGGATATGTGGACGTATTAATACGTTAACACTAATAAAACATAATTTAAACACCTGCATTTGTGCAGGTGTTTTTTTTTGCTATTTATTTAAAGCAATCAAAAAACAATCTGCTTATCTTCGCAATACAATGAAAGTAGATTATATTATAGTAGGTTGTGGTATCGCTGGTATAAGTTTTTGCGAACAATTAAAAGAAAATAACAAAACGTTTGTAGTGTTCGACGATAAGTCTCAGTTATCATCAACAGTGGCAGGTGGTTTATATAATCCGGTCGTTTTAAAACGGTTTACATCGGTTTGGAAAAGCAAAGAGCAATTGGCTCTAGCTTTGCCAATGTATCAAACTATAGAAAAATCGCTGGATGTTAAATTGGATTATAAAACACCAGTTTACAGAAAGTTTGCGTCTTTAGAAGAACAAAATGATTGGTTTTCAGCATCAGATAAACCTAAACTTGCAGCATATTTGTCTACTAAAATTAAAAAGAATACTAATGTTTTTCTAAAAGCAGATTTTGGTTTTGGAGAAGTGCTAAATACAGGAAGAATAGATGTAGCAGCATTAATTAAGGCTTATAAAGCGTATTTACTTAAATCTAATTTATTGTTTGAAGATGCATTTGTTTATGCCAATTTAAAACATGAAGAAACAGGAGTAGAGTATCTAAATATAAAAGCAAAACAAATTGTGTTTTCTGAAGGTTTTGGGGTTACTAAAAACTTATTTTTTGATTCCTTGCCTATGGTACCAACAAAAGGAGAGTTATTAACTATATATGCGCCAGATTTAAAAATGGATTTTGTTTTAAAAGGAGCGGTAGTTTTAATTCCTTTAAAAAACGATAACTATTTAGTTGGTGCAACTTACGATTGGGATGATACATCGCACGATATTACTTTAAAAGCTAGAGAAACTCTTTTAGAGAAGCTAAAAGCCATGATAAACTGCGAGTTTAAGGTTGTTAATCAGGTAGCAGGTATACGACCTACAGTTAAAGATAGACGCCCATTAGTAGGCAAACATAATATGTATAATAACATGTATGTTTTAAATGGCTTGGGTACACGAGGTGTTATGATTGGGCCATATGTGGCAAAACAACTTTTTAATTTTATAGAAAAAAATGAGCCTTTAGAAAAAGAGGTAGATATTAGTAGGTTTACTAGCTAGAACTTCTTTTTTTAATTTTGTTTTTACAATAAAAAACGATTTCCGAAAGACCAGTTTTTAGTTAAAGCTTATTTTTTTTAAGCGCGGTTACTTGTATTTCAATTTTCATTTTAGGATCTGCCAATCCAGCAGAAAACATGGTTGCTGCGGGTCTTATGTTTTCAAAATAATGACGTAATGTTGGCCAGCATTTTTCAAAATCAGAAGCATCAGGAAGTATATAAGTTACGCGTACCACGTCTTCAATCTTGGCATCAGCTTGTTTTAATGTATCTATTATGTTTTTTAAACATTGTTCGGTTTGCGCAATAACATCACTAGCTATATTCATAGTTTTGTAATTGTAACCTGTGGTGCCAGATACAAACACCCAATTACCTTCTATAACAGCTCTAGAGTATCCAATTTTTTTTTCGAAGGTCGAACCAGAACTTAATAATTTACGTGTCATTTTTTTGAAAGTTTTTTATCGTAATGCATAAAAAAGTTAATCCAAATATTTCGAGATAGCCTTAAAATAATAGGTAGAAAAACAATTAAGGTGAGTATAATTGAGATAAATATGTAATTGATGCTAGCATTAAAAACAAAATGCGAAATAATAAAAGCAGCTACAGCAAAAGCTATACCTACTGCATAACTTACATACATGGCACCATAAAAGAAAGAGGGTTCTATTTTATATTTTGTATTGCAATTACTACAATTTTCGTGCATGTCTAGGGCTTGAGAAAGTATGTATGGGTTTTTATTTATGTACATAGATTCTTCGTGACATTTCGGACAGGCTCCCGTAAAAATGCTATATATTTTGTATCCTTTTTTAAACATATTATTTAATGTATTTTTGCAAGCGCAATTAATGTTCAACTATTTTTTTAGCTGTCTATAATTGCTTTTACAAAAATAAGTTTTATTAATTAACGCCCTGTAACTTAAGTCACATTTCTATGATGAACATTCATAATTTATCGATCTCATTTCAAGGAGAGTATCTGTTTGAAGATATTACATTTAAGCTAGGAAATGGCGACAGGGTTGGTTTAATAGGTAAAAATGGAGCAGGAAAATCTACCATGCTTAAAATTTTATCGAAAGATATGGAACCCGATACGGGACAAATTGCTAGCGATAAAGAATTAAAAATTGGCTTTTTAAAGCAGGATATAGATTTTATTTTAGGGCGAACAGTTCTTGAAGAGTCTTACGAAGCTTTTACAGAAATTAAGGCTTTAGAGGCTAAAATGGAAGATATAAATACGCAGTTGGCAGAGCGTACAGATTATGAAAGTGAAGAGTATAACCAATTAATGATTGATATTAACGAATTACAGCATCAATATGAAATTGAAGGTGGTTATAATTACCAAGGCGATACAGAAAAAATACTACAAGGTTTAGGTTTTAAGCGCGAAGATTTTAATAAGCTAACCGATACCTTTTCTGGTGGTTGGCGTATGCGTATTGAATTGGCTAAACTACTTTTACAAAATAACGATATTCTTTTACTCGATGAACCTACCAACCACTTGGATATTGAGTCTATTATTTGGTTAGAAAATTTTCTTAGAAATTACACTGGTGCGGTTGCCATCGTTTCTCACGATAAAATGTTTTTAGATAATGTAACCAATAGAACGATAGAGATTTCTTTAGGTCGAATTTACGATTATCCAAAACCATATACTAAATATTTAGTGCTTCGAGAAGAGCTAAGAACGCAGCAATTGGCATCTCAAAAAAATCAACAAAAACAAATAGAGCAAACCGAAAAGCTTATAGAAAAGTTTAGAGCGAAAGCATCTAAAGCAACTATGGCACAGTCGTTAATAAAAAAGCTTGATAAAATTGATAGGATAGAGGTAGATGAGGACGATAATAGTGTGATGACACTTAATTTCCCTATATCTGTTACTCCAGGAAAAATTATTGTAGAGGCAGAAGGAGTGTCTAAAAGTTATGGGAATAATCATGTTTTACAAGGAGTAGACCTGCTTATAGAACGCAATAGTAAAACCGCTTTTGTTGGACAAAATGGACAGGGTAAATCGACTTTGGCTAAAATGATTGTTGGAGATCTTGAGTACGAAGGACATTTAAAGTTAGGGCACAATGTGCAAATTGGATATTTTGCCCAAAACCAAGCAGAGTATTTGGATGGTAACAAAACAGTACACGATACCATGATTGATGCTGCCAACGAAACAAATAGAAGTAAGGTAAGAGATATTTTAGGGTCTTTTTTATTTAGAGGAGACGAAGTAGATAAGTATGTGCGTGTACTTTCTGGTGGAGAAAGAAACCGTTTGGCTTTGGCTAAGTTAATGTTGCAGCCTTTTAATGTTTTGGTAATGGATGAGCCTACAAACCACCTAGATATAAAGTCAAAAAACGTATTAAAAGATGCGTTAACTAGGTTTGAAGGTACTTTAATCTTGGTATCTCACGATAGGGATTTTCTTCAGGGTTTAACTAAAAATGTTTACGAGTTTAAAGACCATAAAATACGAGAGTATTTAGGAGACATCGATTATTATTTAGAACAACGTAAAGTGCAAAACCTTAGAGAGGTAGAGAAAAGAACAGTTGTAAAACAAGATAAACCTAAGGAAAAGAAACAACAGTCTTACGAAGATCAAAAGAAAATAAAATCTTTAAATAATAAGTTAAGTAATGTTGAGTCTAAAATAAATCAGTTAGAAAAAGACATTAAAGCCATAGATTTAGAGCTAGAAATTAACTACGAAACTGTAACTGCTAAGCCTAACTTTTTTGATGATTATCAGAAAATGAAAACAGATTTACAGCAGTTTATGGATAAATGGGAGTCGGTACAAATGCAAATTGACGAGTTCGAGTCTTAAGATTTTATTTAAGTTTTTTTTAACTAATAAATATTTGTTAATAGGTAGTTTTGAAGGTACTAAATCAAAACTACTTTTATGCGCAAAATTATACTTTCCATTATAGGGGTTGTACTTATTTGTTTGGCCTTTATTTTCTCTAAAAACTTAATAGCTAATAAAAACAAACCTAAGCCTGTTAAAGAAAAGGTTGTTAAAACTGTCTTTATAGAAACGGTTAAAAATGGGCCTATTAAAATTATAATTCCTGCTAATGGGAGTTTAGTAGCCAAACGACGTGTAGAATTATTTGCAGAAGTTCAAGGTGTTTTTAAACCATCTGGTGTGCTTTTTAAACCGGGTCAAACCTATAGTAGAGGTCAAGCTTTAATTAGAATTGATGCTAACGAGTATTACGCAAGTGTACAGTCTGCTAAAAGTAATTTATATAATGATATAGCAGCAGTTATGCCAGATCTACGTTTAGATTTTCCAGACGTTTACCCTAAGTGGCAAAACTATTTAAATAACTATGATTTAGATAAAACAACCCCTAAATTGCCTAAAATGACATCTGATAAAGAAAATTACTTTATAACAGGTCGAGGCATAGTTTCAAGTTATTACAATGTCAAGAATTTAGAGCAACGATTATCTAAATATAATATAACTGCACCTTTTTCTGGAATTTTAACAGAAGCATTAGTTACTGAGGGCTCTTTAATAAGAAGTGGGCAAAAATTAGGAGAATTTATAGATCCATCTATTTACGAAATGGAGGTTGCTTTAAGTAAAGATTATGCTAGTTTATTAAAAGTAGGAGAAACAGTTAGCTTGTCTAATCTAGATAAAACAGAAGCGTATACCGGTAAGGTAACTCGAGTTAATGGAAGTATAAATGCAGATACACAAACTATTACTGCTTTTATAGAGGTAAAAAATTCTAATTTAAAAGAAGGTATTTATCTAGAAGCGAATTTAAATGCAGAAGAAGTAGCTGATGCTATTGAGGTAGACAGGAGTTTACTGTTAGAAGGCCAAGAAATTTTTATTGTTAAAGATAGTTTGCTAGATATTATGCCGGTAAAACCTGTATATTTTTCTGAAACTAAAGTAGTTTTAAAAGATATACCCAACGGTACCGTTATTCTAAAAAAGCCAGTACCAGGAGCTTATGCGGGTATGTTAGTTAAACCTTTTAAAAGTAAAACCAAATAATGAGAAATTTAATTGGCTATTTTATAAGGTATCATGTAGCAGTAAATGTTTTTTTACTTGCCTTTTTTGTGTTTGGTGTTATAGGAATTATGGGTTTAAAATCTTCGTTTTTCCCTTTAACAGAGTCTAAAATTATAACCGTTAATGTAACGTATCCAGGAGCATCGCCTCAAGAAATAGAAGAAGGTGTTGTGCTTAAAATAGAAGATAACCTTAAAGGTCTTAAGGGTGTAGATAGGGTAACTTCTGTGTCTCGAGAAAATAGTGGAACTATTACCGTAGAAATTGAAAAGGACGAGAATATCGATTTTATGCTTTTAGAAGTTAAAAATGCGGTAGATCGAGTACCATCTTTTCCAACAGGTATGGAGCCTTTGATTGTTGCAAAGCAAGAGGCTGTAAGAGAAACTATTTCTTTTGCTTTAAGCGGAAAAAACATTCCGTTAGCCACGCTAAAGCAGTTAGGAAGACAAATTGAAAACGATTTAAGAGCTATAGATGGAATTTCGCAGGTTGAAGTTTCGGGCTACCCTGAAGAAGAAATAGAAATAGCGGTTAACGAAGCTAATTTACTAGCCTATAATTTAAGTTTTAGCGACGTGTCTAACGCTGTTAGTGCATCAAATATTCTAGTAACAGGAGGTAACATAAAAACAAATACCGAAGAGTATTTAATTCGTGCTAATAATAGATCGTATTATGGAGACGAGTTGTCTAACATTGTAATTCGAGCCAATAGTAAAGGGCAAGTAGTGAGATTAAAAGATGTAGCCATAATTAGAGATCGTTTTTCTGAAACACCCAATGCTACTTTTTTTAACGAAGAATTGTCGGTTAATATATCTATAACAAGTACAAATAATGAAGATTTAGTATCGGCAGCCGATAAGGTTAAAGATTACATAACTGGTTATAATCAAAGTCACAACAATGTTAAAATAGATATTGTTCGAGATTTATCTATTACATTAAACCAGCGTACAGATTTACTAACAGAAAACGCTATTGTTGGTGTTATTCTGGTTTTGGTTTTTTTATCACTTTTCTTAAATACAAGACTTGCATTTTGGGTAGCCTTTGGGTTGCCTGTATCTTTTTTAGGAATGTTTATTTTTGCAGGTCAGTTCGATATAACCATTAATGTATTATCTCTATTCGGGATGATTATTGTAATAGGTATTTTAGTAGATGATGGTATTGTAATAGCAGAAAACATATACCAACATTACGAAAAAGGTAAAACCCCTATACAAGCTGCCATAGATGGCACAATGGAAGTTATACCGCCAGTAGTTTCTGCAATTATAACCACACTGTTAGCCTTTTCTTTATTTCTTTTTTTAGATAGTAGAATAGGCGAGTTTTTTGGTGAAGTATCGGTTGTTGTTATTTTAACTCTAGTGGTTTCTTTAGTAGAAGCTTTAATTATTTTACCAGCCCATTTAGCACATTCTAAAGCTTTAAGAAAGCCTGTAGAAGAAGAAAACCCTTCTAAAATGAAACAGTTTTTTTCTAAAATGCGTATCATTAATAAAATGGGAGATAGGTTTATGTCTTTTTTAAGAGATAAAGTTTATAGTCCGTGTTTAGATTTTGTATTAAAATTTAAAGTCTTTTCTTTTGGCGTTTTTGTATCGCTTTTGGTACTTACTTTTGGCTCTATTGGTGGTGGTGTAATTGGTGTTACTTTATTTCCGTCTATAGCCAGCGATACAGTGTCTGTAGAGTTGGATATGCCAAACGGAACCAATGTTAAAATTACCGATTCCATTATTTCTATGATAGAGCAAAAATCGTATTTGGTTAACAAAGAGCTTACAGATCAGTATTTAAAAGGAACCGGAAAAGAGCTTTTCGAGAATACTATTTTATCTATTAAAAGCTCATCTAGTGCAACATTAAAAATTAATATGTTACCTGGAGAAGAGCGCCCTAATGCTATTAATTCTAGATTGGTAGCAAATAAATTAAGAGAACTTGTTGGCCCTGTAATTGGTACAGAACGATTAATTTTTGGTTCTGGTGGTAATTTTGGTGGCAGCCCTGTTTCGGTATCATTGTTAAGTAATAATATAACCGAATTAAAAGCAGCTAAATTAGAGCTTAAACAAGTGTTGCAAACAAACCCGTTGCTTAAAGATATAGAGGATAATGACCCTGCGGGAATAAAAGAAATTCGTTTAGAATTAAAAGAAAGCGCTTATTTATTAGGGTTAGATTTAAGATCGGTTATGTCTCAAGTTAGATCTGGTTTTTTTGGTGTACAATCGCAACGATTTCAAAGAGGACAAGACGAAATTAAAGTATGGGTACGTTACGATAGATCTAATAGAGAATCTATAAATAACTTAGACGATATGCGTATTATAACACCAACAGGAGAACGTGTTACCTTAAAAGATATTGCTAGTTACACTATAGAAAGAGGTGATGTGTCTATAAATCATCTTGAGGGATTGAGAGAAATTAGGGTGTCTTCAGATTTAAAAGACCCAAGTACGAGTGCTACAGATATTCTAGAGGATATTAAACTTAATGTTATTCCAGAGATTCAATCAAAATACCCAACAATTTCAACCTCATATGAAGGTCAAAACAGAGAAGCTTCAAAATTATCTAGTTCTTTAGCTTCAGCAGGAATACCTATTTTATTACTTATTTACATAACAATAGCTTTTACTTTTAGAAGTTACAGTCAGCCTATTTTATTATTACTTTTAGTACCGTTTAGCTTAACAGCGGTAGCTTGGGGTCACTGGTTATTAGGTTTTCCTGTTAATGTTTTATCTCTTTTAGGCATTATAGCCTTAATAGGTATCATGGTAAACGATGGTTTGGTTTTAATAGGTCGTTTTAATTCAAACTTAAAAGAAGGTCTGTCGTTCGATAAAGCATTAAGCGAAGCAGGGAAGTCTAGATTCAGAGCTATTTTCTTAACCTCTTTAACCACTATAGCAGGTTTAGCTCCGCTATTATTAGAAAAAAGTAGACAAGCTCAATTTTTAAAACCTATGGCCATTTCAATATCGTTTGGTATTGCTTATGCAACCGTTTTAACACTTTTAGTATTGCCTTTATTTTTGTCTTTTAGCAACTGGATTAAGAAAAATGTAAAATGGTTAGCTACAGGTAACGAGATCACTAAAGAAGAAGTAGAACGTGCAATTAAAGAACAAAACGAGTCGCATGAAAATTAAAATAATTGCTTTAAGTATTATAATAATGTCGCAAACAGTTTTGTTTGCACAGCAAGTAATAACTCCAGAAAAAGCCATAAGTCTAGCTTTAGAAAATAACTATGGCATTAAATTGGCAAATACAAATGTTAGTATAGCAAAAAATAATGCAAATGTTTTAAATTCGGGCTATTTGCCAACGTTGGTGGGTAATTCTGGAGCCACTTATAATGTAGATAATACCGAAGCAGAGTTTTCTAATGGAGAGGTTACGGTTTTAACAGGAGCAGAGAGTTCGAGGTATAACGCATCGGTAGACTTAAACTATACTATATTCGATGGTTTGGGTAGATCTTATAATTACAAAAGGCTTAAAGAAACGCATAAGTTAACAGAGTTAGAAGCTAGAGAAACTATAGAACAAACCATTTTACAGCTTTTTACTGTTTATTACAATGTTGCGCAGACCATAGAGAATACTAATAATATTTCTGAAACATTAAATATATCAAAAGAAAGATTAGTTAGAGCGCAATATCAATTCGACTATGGGCAAAATACCAAGTTAGGTGTACTTAATGCCGAGGTTGATATTAATAACGACAGCATAAATTTAATGAACTCGCAACAAGATTTAAAGAATTTTAAGCGTGATTTAAATTTAGTAATGGGTAATGCACTTGGAGATAATTTTAGTATCGATACAGATATAGCATTTAATAACTTATATAGTAAAGAAGCGCTTATAGAAAAAGCAATGGCTAGTAACGTTAGCTTATTACAAGTAAATAAAAATATAGATATTAATACTTTAAATATTAAATCAGAAAAATCTACATATTTGCCTACATTGGGTTTAACTGGTAGTTATGGTTGGAATAAAAGCAACAATAATGCAGCTTCGTTTCTAGCTGTTTCTACAAATACAGGGCTTTCTGCTGGTTTAAATTTAAGGTGGGATCTTTTTGATGGAGGTAGCACTATTACCCGAGTTAAAAATGCAAAGATTAATTTAGAAGCCCAAAATATTAGAAAGGAAGAACTTTTGGTTACAATAGATAGAGATTTTAATAATGCATGGGAAGATTTTCAAAATAAATTAAACATTTATAAGTTTAGAGAAGATAATATTACCACGGTTAAAAATAACTTTGATAGAACAGAAGAGAAGTTTAAGTTGGGGCAAGTAAACTCCATAGAGTTTAGACAAGCTCAAATAAACTTATTAAATGCAGAGTTAAGCAGAAATCAAGCAAAATATGAAGCAAAATTAGCCGAATTGCAAATGCTTCAAGTTAGTGGAAGTCTTTTAGATATTGAATTTTAAAAAATTATAACATGTTGTTTATCGGTGAATTTATCCGTTAAACGGTTTTTAAATGTTAAAAAAATAGGTATTTCGTCGATAAAAATTGCGTTTAAGCTACTTCTAGTGTACTATTGTACTAGAAATTAGTCCCAAAACTATATTTAAGATGAAAACTTTAAAACTTACAATAGCATGTTTATTAATATCGGCCATATCTTTTGCTGATATTTCTCCAAACCAAAAAGAAGCCTTAATAGCCCTATATAATTCTACAAACGGAAACAATTGGAATTCTAAATGGGATTTAAACACAGCAGTAGATTCTTGGTATGGTTTAACAATCGAAAACAATGAAGTTGTAGAAATTAATTTGCAGTTTAACAACTTAAATGGTAATCTTCCAGAAGAAATAGGTAACCTAACAGCTTTAAGAAAAATGAATTTTGGTTTTAATGGCTTAAAAGGTGAATTACCAAATTCTTTAAAAAACTTAACAGGATTAACATCTTTAGAGTTGTTTATGAATAAGTTTGAAGGTAACATCCCTTCTGCATTGGGGCAATTAAAAAAATTAGAATCATTAAAATTATATAGTAATGCTTTTACAGGGACTATTCCTGAGAGTTTAATGACTTTAACTAATTTAAAAGAACTTTTATTAGGTAGTAATTTTTTAACAGGTAATATACCTAACCAAATTTATTCGCTTACTAAATTAGAAAAGTTTAGCGTAATGGATAATAAAATGGACGGTGAGATTCCTGTAGAGTTAGCCTTGTTAACTAATTTAGAAGAGTTGTTATTATCTAGTAATCAATTTACAGGTACTTTACCAATGGAGTTTATAAATTTAAAAAACTTAAACACCATAATGGTTAGCGATAATAACTTAAATCAAGAGTATATTAGTATATCTACAAAAACTCCACGCCAGTTAATGCGATTAGATGTAGAAAGTTCTACAGCAGTCATGGACGTAGAAAAAGATTAATTTTTATTATTTTTTATAAATTTACAAGGGTAGCATTATATGTTACCCTTTTTTTTATGAAAGAACATTATTTTACATGCCCATATTGTTGGCAAGCCATATCTATGTTGTTAGATCATTCAGTTAATATTAACGATTATATTGAAGATTGCGAGGTGTGTTGTAATCCTATAGAAATAAAAGTAACTTTTTTTAATATGGAATTGCAAGATTTTCAAGCAAATAGCATAGAACAATAATATTTTATTAAAATAAGCTTGTAGAAACTTAAAAAGGATTGTATATTTGCAGTCCGAAATAATTTGATCGGCATTATGAACCGAAAGTTAAAAGCTAAGTAAATTATTTAAGAATATTACATCGCGGGATAGAGCAGTAGGTAGCTCGTCGGGCTCATAACCCGAAGGTCACTGGTTCGAGTCCAGTTCCCGCTACTAAGTAAGAGTAATCAGAAATGGTTACTCTTTTTTTATGCAGTAAATTAAGGGTTTACAGATTTTCTTCAAATTTCAAATTACTATAATCAACAATTTCAACCTAAAAAAGGTATCAAAAAAGACACCCTTTTATTAAAATCGACACCCATAATTTAAAAATGTAACACTATGAATATTAATAAAATAAGTGTTTTGTTCTATACTGATAAAGCAAAACTAAATAAGCAGAATAAGACACCTATTAAATGTAGATTGACATTTTTGGGTAAGAGAAAAACATTTTCAACAGGTCTCTTTATTAATCTAGATCATTGGCAGAGTAAACAACAGAAAGCAAAACCACCAAACCCTGATAATAATTATATCAACACGCAATTAAGCCTTGTTAGTCAAAAGATTAATGAGGCTTTTTTGTTTCTGCAAGTGAGCAATAACATATTTGATGTTGAGGATATTTATTTTAAGTATAAAGGCGAGAACATAAAGACTCATAAAACCCTTTTAGAAGTATTTAAATTACATAATGACCAAATGAACAAGTTAATAGGAATAGAATATACAAACGCTACTTACAGAAAGTTTGTTGAGGCTAAAAAGCATACTTCTAACTTTATTTCATATCAATATGGCAAAAATGACATTTTGTTGGAATCTATTAAAATGAATTTCCTAAAAGACTTTGATTTTTACTTGAAATCAGAATTAGGTCATAAACAGATTACCATCAATAAGAGCATACAACGAGTTCGTAAAATAATTAAGCTTTCATTGGCAGAAGGTTATCTACAAAAAGATCCTTTTATTATGTATAAACCTAAACGTTACGAAACTAAAGTTATATTCCTTACTCATGACGAATTGATGGCTTTAGAAGACCATCAATTTGCTCAAAGTAGATTGACACAAGTAAGAGATATGTTTGTGTTTTGTTGTTATACAGGGTTAGCTTATGCAGAATGGAGTTAAAAGATTGGCTTAAATGAATAAAAAGATAAAGTAGATTGATATAACACTTTAGTTAAGAAGGAGGATGAATTATTTGATGGTATTAATGAGGGATACATTAAACATAGTTGAAAAAACGGTTAGAATTAATATTTGGTAAAAAAACATTAAGTATTTGGTTATTAGTTGTGTAAAGTTTTATATTTACTTTTTCTTCCTATAAAAAACTACAATAGCATTAAGTTGAATGTTTAATACTTAATTTAATGCGATACAAAGTCGTTTCTTACTTATGCTATATTATTTCATTTTTAATGAATGAGGTTTTATTGGTCATTATTAAGCGAAGCTGGGAGCCTTAGTGTTCTTTTTGGATAGGTATAGAATTTATTATGTGTTAAGAATTCCTTTTTTTCGCAAAACAGTTCTTTATCTATTTAATTCTACTTACAATTTTGAAATTCTTCCCAATACTTTAATGAAATTTTTGACTTCATTAAAGTGTTTATATACTCTTTAATAGCTCCTAACTTTAAACCAATTATTTATGACTTGTAAAAATCATTTTTCGTTATTGTTGTTATTTTTATTTTCCTGCTATGCGTTTTCACAAAAACTTACGCCTGATACGGATTTAATTTCCGAATTGGTCAGTCAGAAACAAGATGAAGTAAAACAGCGAATATTAAAAAATTTAATAGTTAAGAATATAAAGACCACAAATTATACAACTTATAAAACTATGTATGATTTAATGGAAATTATTACCAATGAGAAGAATAAAACAGTAATGACTAAAAGTATTTTAACTGAAATTACAGAATATGCAATTTGCTATTCATTAGCTAATTATTTTAGAGTCAACCTTTCAAATTCGCAGCCTGAATTTGCAATTAATTCTTTGATAGATAACCCAGAAAAAAACGCTTTAAATTTTTTAATAAATGAAGAGTTTATTAGAAATAAGGGTAATGGTGTTGAAGTTAAAACAACAGATACTAATAAATTGGAGAATGCTTTAATAGCGAATTATATTATGGATGAAATGAATGATAAATTATTGTCTAGTGAATTTCCTTTTTTTGAGTCTAACGGGTTGTTTGATAAAAAGGATTTAGATAAAAAATTTACATACGGCTTAGATACGGATTATAAAAAGATAGATTCTGTTATTAAACTTAATATAAGCAATAAGATGCAAACGTTTGTAGATGATATTGATTCTATTTCAGATGCTTCTTATCAAGTGTTTGGTTTGATTGATTCTTTAAAAAATAATAGTTTAAAATTTGATGAGTTAAAGAAAACAAATGAGGCTGTTATTAAAGTAGTATTTGATCTTTTCTCTATATCGTTGTCAGATTTTGAACAAGAAATTGGTAGAAATAGCTTTTTGGCTAAAATTGGAGAAATAATAAACAAATATGTCATATATGAGTCATTTGAAGGTGATAATGACATGGTTTTTAAGTTTAAAATAGATGTAGAGTCTATTATACTAACTTTTGAAGAAGAATTTATAGATATTAATATTTCGAGTATAAAAGAACATAAAATAGGAATAAAACCATTTTTTATTATCGGACTTAATTACGGTTCCTTTACAGGTTCTAACTCAACAATATTAAGTAATGATAATACAGATAATATTTCTGATATATCTTATGTGAGTGAAAAGATTGGTGTTAAGTTTATTTTATTCGATTTTGGATATACTCGATCGCAAAAGCCTAAAGAATGGTATAAGTATAAAGGGAAATACCGTAAATGGAATGGACCATCTGCAGATCCTTTAATTGATGATATTTATTTGTCAGTTTATGGCTCAGGTATATTATATAATGTTGTTGACTTAAAATCTCAAGATAATTTCAATTTTCCTTTAATAGGTGTTGGAGGTGGTATTACATTTTTTAATGATTTAGAGTTAAATGTTTCTTATTCAGTTCCAATAATTAGTAATTCAATGTCTTATGATAATGCATTTTTAAGTTTAGGATTTGATATTCCAATTTTCGAATACTTAGGTGCATTACGAGCAAAAAAAGCTCAATAATTTTCTGTTAATTTATAATAAAAATAAAGTTTTTAGTATATGGAGATGTTAAAACAATGTTTTTTATTAGTATTAGTTTTCTGGAGTTTATCCTCAAAAGGGCAGGTAATGGAAAATTTAACTAATTTAGAAGAGCTTGATAGTTTACCTTTGAAAAATAACCCGTTAAGGTGGGGAGTCACTCTTAAAATTAATGAAGATTTAAAGGACTCTAAATCTTTGAAACTTTTTAATAAGTATTATAGGAATGAAGAGTATTATCGAGCTTTGGCTTATGGGCTTACTACTCTTAGTAATACTACGAGTAAAAGAATTCAAAAAAAAATAGCGAAAAAAGTAGATCAAACATATTATGAAACTACGATTAATAAATGGAATTCTAGTAAAAAAGAATTGGAAGATAAGTTGAGTGAAGAAAAAGGAGTAAACTTTGTTAAGAATATTCAACTTCTTATAAATCATTTTTACACGCTTAAGGTTTTAAATACTTATGCTAGTGGCTCAAAAGATATAGCATTAACCATAAAACCTATAAATACGAGTAGGTTAAAAAGTTTGGAAGATTCTTTGAAAGTAGCGAAGCATTATTTTGCAGAGAAATATTATAGTAAAGCTCTTGAACTTGAGAGTGTAGCTGATTCTAAAAGTAAATGGAAGAATGTTTATACTAAGTATATCATATCTAGCCTTTATGAAAAAGATTTTCAAGATGTTCAAGATAAAATGGATTTATCTCGCGATAAAGCTACCGTGAGCTTTTTCATTTCTCCATTAAAATCAGCTTACCCTAATCAATTAAAGTCTTTAACAGAAGAGGAGTTAAATTCTACAGTTATAAAATATAGACTAGTGTCACTTCTTGATAATAGTAGCGCTGATTTTTTAGTTAAACTGATGTTAGTAGATCAAAAAGCAGGTGTAGGTCCCAAAGATCCTGTTATCGAAAAATATAAAAAGACCGTAAAAGATGGAAAAGATTCAAGTGGTAGTGTTATAAAAAAAGAAGTGACAGCAGAAGTAACACGTTATGAGAGGTATGGTTCTGGGTTTGTTGATATAGTAGTTGAAGTCGTTAATAATAAAACAGGAGAAATTATTCTGAGTAAAAAATGTATAGGGAGTTCTCAATGGAATACATTGTGGTATAGTTATACAGGAGATAGAAGGGCAATAAAAAGTGTATATCGAATGGATCAAAAAAAAGCTAAACCAGATCCATCAAATAGAGATTTCATTTCCTGGGCAATTAATGACGCAAAGGAATCTGTTTCTAAGTTTTTGACAAGAAGTTTTATTATAGAAAAAGGAAAGAAGTTATATTAGAGAAGATTTATTTGATATTGAGAAAAACTGATGAAATATTAATTTTCCAAGTTCAACCAATACCGAGTCCCTTTTAATTCACCAGTTTTAATAAACATCTTTTTGTCTACCATAGATTTTAAATTACAAGTAGCAGTAGAAGCTGAGGTTTTAGCTATTTTAGTATAGTTATCTGCACTTAACCCGTCATTAAAACCTTGATGTCCTGTATTAAAAATACGTGTAACCATTTTTAGTTGGCGTTTATTCATTTCGGTATTAAAACGGTCAAAGGATTTTGCTTTTTCAATTAAAAAATCTATAAGTTTTAAAGTGTCTTCTTGTGCATCTAATATGGTTTGTCCAAAATAAAGCAACCAATCTGTAATGTCTAAATCTTTTATTATTGTTTTCAAGAGCGCTGTAATATGCTTTTTTTTGGCTTCAATGATTTTGGATAAAGATATAAGAGCAGGTTGACTTACACTTTAATCGATACATTTTTTGCTAAGAGCACGTCCAATACGTCCGTAACCATCTTCAAAAGGGTGGATACTCACAAAATACAGATGTGTAATACCAGCTTTAGCAATTGGTAATACATTATTTTCCTTTTTTGAAGACAAGATGTTGAACCATAAAACAAACTGTTCCATTTCTTTATGTATGTCATGAGAAGGAGGTGCTTCAAAATGAATGGTTGGTCTATCTAAACGACCACAAACAACTTGCATAGAATCTTCATGTGCACGATATATATCAACATCGGTTAAATAACGTCTGCCATTAGTTAGCATTTTGTGCCAATTAAATAGTTGTTGGTGGGTGAGTGACGTATTAAAGTTTTTATATAAATCTACCATCATTTCAGAAATACCAAACTCGGCAGGAGCTATCTTTTTATTATCAACTTTTAAACCTAAGCTTCTCTTAATAGAAGATTGAATACTATCTCTATCTAAAATATTCACCTTCTATTTCTGATGTTTTAAGAGCTTCGCTAGATAGTATTTCAATAATTAACTGTTCCTTTTCATTCTCATTAACATGTTTAAAAGTACCTAGAACAGTACCTGTATTTTGTGGGAATTTCAGTTCTAAAGCGTTTAGAGCATCCTCATTGTATGTAAAATGAAGCCATTTTTTTGCTTCCAATTCCAGATATTACGTGCATGAGCTATAAAGACAAGTTTTATAGGTGTAATACAAATTCTTTGTTTTTAGTAATACATCTCAAAAACATTATGCAAATTTTAATAGAAATTAATTATAAATTAGAGTACACAATTTGGTACACGGTTTTATTAAAACATGGCAAAATAGCACGAAAAATGGGTGTTTTTTCAAACTCATAACCCGAGGAGCGCTGGTTCAAGTCCAGTTGGCACTAAAAAACAATTAGGACTTTAAAACGTGGTGTGTACGTGCCGATTAAATCTGGTTCAATAGGCATATAACATGGAAATACAAGGAGTCTCATTTACTATTGGATTATTATTTGGAATGAGCTTGGTATTTTCTAGTTTTTTCAAAATGACTCGATATGCCTTTTTTATAAATTTAATTTTGATTGTAATTAATCATAATAGGTCTAAACTGTTTAAGTATTAGTTTTTTACTACCACTACATTTATTTTTTCTTCTTTATAATAAGTGATTATACCGAAAAATATAGGGGCTTTTTCTATTTACAAATCAGTGTATTATTTAATGTTTTGATTTTTAGTTGTTTGTAGATTTGTTGGTGCAATTTATAAACTGTACTAATAATTAATAACAATTAAAATTAATAAAATGATGGAAACTAATGGACTTTTAAAACAATCAAGAATTAAAGAAGATACTATAGAAGAGTCTTTTGAAGGCGATCAATTAAGTGATGGAAATCAACTAATTGGAGAAGATGAAGGAGAAACTTCTATAGAAGATTATCAAGAAGTAAGTAATGAAAATGAAGCAAACCAGTCTGGAGATGCAGATGGAGAAGATCCTTTTGAAGGAGGTGATTCAGAAACCATTGAAGCTGCTGCAAATAACTCTAAAGAAGATACTTTAGAGCAAGTAGAAGGTTATGATTATTCTGTAGTAGAAACAGAAGAAAATACTTTACAAACAACAGAAAAGGAACCCTTAAATGCTTATTATGCTAGCTATGGAGATGATGAACTGGTAAGTTTGATGAAAACTGAAAGTGGTCAAAAAATGATGAGAGAGGTTGTAATAGGTAAAGATGATCGTAAAAAAATTACCGGAACATCTAAGTACCCTTGGCGAGCAATATGTTCTTTAAAAATTAAAGCTAAAGATGGTACTAGCTGGATAGGTACAGGCTTTTTTATTGGGCCAAGAACAGTTATAACAGCAGGACATGTTGTGTATATGCATAAACATGGTGGTTGGGCAAAAAGTATAGAAGTTATTCCGGGTAGAAATGCTTCAAGTAGGCCTTATGGCTCTTGTGTAACAAGCAAATTTCATTCTGTTAAGGGGTGGACAAGTAACAAAAAAAGAATTAACGATTACGGAGCAATAATTTTACCAGAAAATAAGAAGATGGGTAATACCGTGGGGTATTTTGGGTATGCAAATTATAGTTTAGTTAATCTGTTAGGGCTAAAGGTAAATTTATCTGGATATCCTGGAGATAAGCCAAGCGGAACACAGTGGTGGCATTGTAGAAAAATTAAGTTGGTTACTCCAAGAACTTTGGTATATAATATAGATTCTGCTGGTGGGCAAAGTGGTTCGCCCGTTTGGAAATATAAAAACGGTAAACGCTATGTTGTAGGTATTCATACCAACGGGTCATCGCTAGGTAATTCAGCAACTAGAATTACCTCTGCAGTTTATAAAAACTTAAAAAACTGGAAAAACAAGTATAAGTAGTAAAGTACTTTTTTAGTATAAAAGTAAGGCTGTTTAAAAAGGAATAATTGGCATTTAATAAAACCTTTTTTAACAGCTTTTTTTATGGTGTATGTGGTCGTTTTTAATTTTAACTTATAATTTAACAGTCTTTTATAAGATTATGTTTGTTAAGTCTTAAAAAGAAAGTTAGTAATTATGTAAATTTGCAAATATTTTATCATACAGCTGTTGTTAAGAATATCTAGTCCTAATTGTCGAAGGACTTTTTTTATTTCTGCTAATTTTATAATATTATTCTCAGTTAGACTAGGCATTTTTTTATTTAGGTATTAATAACATGTGTATTGGTAATTTATAAGGAATAGTAATTTCTAGTTTTTAAATCACGAAACAAATTAAGTTATTATGGATGTTGTTATTATTGAAGATGAAGATTTAGCTGCAGAATCTTTAGAGAAATTATTATTGCAAAGTGATTTTTCTATTCATATAAAAAAGAGATTAGAAAGTGTTGAGCAATCTATGGCTTGGTTTAAGCAAAATAGTTGCGATTTAATTTTAAGCGATATTCACTTGGGAGATGGTGAAAGTTTTGAGATATTTCAAAATTTAAATATCAGTACTCCAATTATTTTTACAACAGCATTCGATCAATATGCTATACAGTCTTTTCAGTTTTTTGCTATAGATTATTTATTAAAACCATATAATAAAGATAAGCTAAACACAGCTTTAGAAAAGTATTCAAATTATAAGGCTACTACTCCAAAAAACAATTATAACGATTTAGAAAATTTGCTATCGCATCTAAAAAACACAAATGAAAATATAGTAGAGCAGGAGCGGTTTTTAGTGTCTAGAGGAGAAAAGTTACTATCTATTACTAAAAAGGAAATTGCGTATTTTATGGCAGAAAATAAATCACTTTTTTTATTTACAACCAATGGCAAGAGTTATTTATACGACGATACCATTCTTAACTTAGACTTGAAATTATCTAAAAAAGATTTTTTTAAAATAAATAGAAAATTTATTATTAGTCATAGTGCTATAAAAACGATTGTAAAGTATAGTCAGAATAGATTAAAAATAGAATTAGAACCATCTCCAAATATTAACGATTTTATATTAATAAGTTCGAAGGTGGTTGCTGCTTTTAAAAAATGGTTAAATAATTAATATGCAAGAGATTAAATTAAAGAACCGTTTAAAGCAGCATCAAAAATATTTATACATAAGTATTCTGCTTATTGCTGTTTATTTTATTGGGAGTTCTCTAATTACTCCAAAAATAACAACGGTTACAGAAAATTTAACACAAGATGTTATTCAGGGTAATTTAAATTCTAAGAAAAACATTATTGCTTTCGAATTTAATAAACTAAATAGCACTTTAGAGAATTCGCGAAGTATTCTTCAAAACACTCAAAAAAATACATTTAACTCTTTAAAAGAAAAGCTGCTTTTTACTGCAGATTTAGCTTTAGAGCATCATAGTATTGGTAATAGTTTTGTGTCTTTTGTAGATAATAATCAAGGGCGTAACACACATTTCTTTAATATAAAAGATACGTTATACCAAAAAGAGATACATACCATTTTAAAAAAAATATCTTTTAAAGATAACGAGTTTTTAATGGATACCATAATTGCAAAAAAGAATGGGGTAATTAATAGAAAGCTGTATGCAAAACAGTTGCCAAACAATAATATCGCTGTTATTGGTTATGATGTAGATTTAATGGCATTCTGGAGTTATTACTCCGAAACTTATAAAGGTGATGGTGGTTATACAGTAGTGGTTAATAAAGATGGAATTTGTTTATTACATCCAGATACAGCTTACATAGGAAAGAAAATAGACTCTTATTTTAATAAAGTGTCTATTAATCAAATTTTAGAAAGCGTATTTAAGGTTAATGGGTATTATGCATCTAATAATGTAAATACTTTAAAAGACAGTGCTACTTCAAGTTATTTAGGGTTAGAGGTTTTACGTTATTACGATGCGGTTAATATTGATGATACGTCTTTAATAGTTGTTGTTAATTTTCCGGTAGATATTCATTTAAAAGAAACTAAAAAAAATGTTCGAGAATATTTTTCATGGATTAGTGTTTTGGCTTTTTCTACGTTTATGTTGCTTCTTATAATTTCTAGAGTACAACTTAAAAAAGAATATGTTCAAAATTTAAAAGTTGTAGAAGAAAAGGAGCAGCTAGCACATGTAAACGAAAAGTATCAAAAAGAAAATGCAGTACTTCAGTTAAATCAATTAAAGAAAAAAGTTAATCCTCATTTTTTATTCAATAGTTTAAATTCTTTACATGTTTTAATCGATTTAAACCCCGAATTATCTCAACAATTTGTATTGAAACTGGCAGATGTTTACAGGTATCTGTTAGATAATAAAGAGGGAAACTTAATAACCTTAAAAAAAGAAATAACCTTTTTAGAGCAATATACTTTTTTACAAGAAATTAGATTTAATAAAAGTTTGAAGGTGTCCATTGTAAATAATTGTGATGATAAAATTTTATTAAAAAAGATTCCGTTTTTGTCTTTAGAAACCTTGGTTGAAAATGCTATAAAACATAACGAAATCACGAAAAAAAATCCACTACATATTAAAATTATAATAAATGAAGACAGAATTATTGTAAAAAATAACTTTACACCAAGAAAGGTGAAATCTAAGGATAGTCACCAAATAGGACTCAATTATTTAGCAAATACCTATCAATATTATCAAATTTTTACCTTTAAAACTGAGGTTTTAGACGATGAATTTGTGTGTAATTTGCCATATATAGCTTAAAAACTTCATTTCACTCTGCTCTTAAGTGAGTTCACTCCATTCTGTTTTAATAAACTATTCATTTAATGCAAATTTGATGTTTTAATAATATCATTTATGAAAACCTCTTCCCTAAAAGGTGAATTAATGGCTCGATTTTTAATTCTTTTTGTTTTAATGCTTTCAAGTTTTTCTGGCTTTGCTCAAGATAAAAAAGAAACATCTAAAGAAGATAATAGCGTAGAAAAAGACTCTTTAAAGTTTTCTGATGATAAAAAGCTATCCTACGAGAAGTTTTTAAAAGAAGGGCATGTAAAAACAGGATTGTTTAATGTGTATTCTATAAAAGAAGATTACTTTTTTGAAGTGCCAGATTCGTTACTAGCAAGAGATTTACTGGTTGTAAATAAAGTGTCTAGCGTGCCTTATGCGTTAAACGGTCATGGTTTAAATAAAGGTATGACGTTTGAAACTAAATTAATTCGTTTTTACAGAGATTCTATTTTAGATAAAATATGGGTAAAAACGGTAAATCCTCGTGTTCAATCTCCCAAAGATGATGCTATTACACTTTCTGTTAAAGATAATTTTGGCGAGTCGATTATAGAAGAATTTAAAATAGAAACTAAAAACACAGATTCTACTTCGGTGTTTATTAAAGTGAATAAAATTTTTAATGGCAAAGAGAAGAGTTTTAGCGATTTGCTTACCAATATTGGTTTGGGCGGAAGTGTAAAAACAAATCTGTCTATTTTAGAAAGTATAAAATCTTTTCCAGAGAATGTCGTTGTTAAATCTTTAATAACAACTTCTGTAAGCGAAGGTGGTAGTGCTGCATTGCCTTTGTCTGTTGGTGTTACTACTAATATTGTTTTATTACCAAAAGATGTTATGAAACCTCGTTTTTCTGATAAACGCATTGGATACTTTACAAAACCAATGGATTATTTTTCTGATGCACAACAAGAGGTAGAGTCTAGAGGCATGATTACTAGATGGCGATTAGAGCCTAAAGTTGAAGATATAGAAAAATATAAGCAAGGTGAATTGGTAGAGCCTAAAAAGCCTATTGTTTATTATTTAGATCCTGCAACACCTAAACAATGGCGACCGTATATAGAGCAAGGCGTTTACGATTGGAATGTAGCTTTTGAAGCAGCAGGTTTTAAAAATGTGCTTAAAGTAAAGTTTCCTACTAAAGACGATAAAGATTTTGATGCAGACGACGTGAGGTATTCGGTAATAACTTATGCAGCATCAGAAAAACAAAATGCTATGGGACCATCTATCGTAGATCCTAGAAGTGGAGAAATTTTAGAATCAGATATTATTTGGTGGCATAATTTAATGAAAGGTTTGCACTCATGGATTCGTGTACAAACAGGACCTATTGATGCTAAAGCTAGAGCAAATAAATTTTCTGATGCACATATGGGAGAAGCCATTCGTTTTGTGTCTTCGCACGAAGTTGGACATACCTTTGGGTTAAAGCATAACATGGGGTCGTCTTACAGTTACCCGGTAGATTCTTTACGATCTAAAACTTTTACTTCTAAAATGGGAGGAACAGCGCCTTCTATTATGGATTATGCCCGATTTAATTATGTTGCACAACCCGAAGATAATATTACAGATATCACCCCTAAAATTGGAGTGTACGATAAGTATGCTATCGATTGGGGTTACAGATGGATGGATAAAACATCTGCTCACCAAGAAATACCTGTTTTAAACCAATGGATTCGTAAGCACGAAAACGATGCCTTGTACTTTTATGGTCCGCAGCAAGGCGATGTTATAGACCCAAGATCTCAAAGTGAAGATTTGGGAGATAACGCTGTAAAAGCTAGTGAATACGGACTTAAAAATTTAAAAAGAATACTGCCTAACATTCTAGATTGGACAGAAGAAGAAGGGCAAGATTACTACAAGGCTTCAAAATTATATAAGGCGGTTATCGATCAATGGGGAACGTATAATAACCATGTTATGGCTAATATTGGTGGTGTTTATATTAATAATACTGTTTATGGCGATGGAAAAAACACCTTTAGTCCAGTGTCTGCAAAGATGCAAAAAGATGCTTTAGATTATTTAATAAAACATGCAGTTCTACCTCAAAAATGGTTGTTTACACCAGATATTATAAATAAAGTTTTTGCTGTAAGAGATGCTCCAGATGGCGAGCGTTATTATTCTCCAGTTTCAATGTTACGTATTCATCAAACCAATGTTATTTATGCTTTGGTAAAGACCGATAGATTAATGCGAATTACAGAAAACGAAGTGCTTGTTAAAGATGGAGAAGACATTTTTACAGAAGCCTATTTATTCGATAGGTTATTCGATGCCATTTTTGAAAAAACAGAGCAAGGTAAATCATTAGATATGTTCGAGCGTATTACACAAAAAAATTACATCGATGTACTAACTGTAGATAGAAATAAGTTATTAGAAAAAACAAAAGAAAAAACACTTGCTAGCGACTCTAATAACTTTAAAAATGTGCATTTTTCATACTTGCCAAGGGTAGCAGATATTGCAACAAGTAAAAGATCGGCACTAGAAAAAGTACTCAAACTTTTAAAGAAAAAACAGAATAGAGGAGATAGAGCTACAAAGTCGCATTACAGAGACTTAATAGCAAGAATTGAATATAATTTGAAAAATTAACGAATGAGAAATTTAATATGCTTATTAATTTTTATTCCAAGCTTACTTTTTGCTCAGCAAGAAAAAGTGATAGAAGGAAAAGTAATAGATGCTAAGTTGCAAATGCCAATAGTTGGGGCGTCGGTTTATGTATCATCTGCCATTATAGGTAACGAGACAAATACCAAAGGTGTTATTCAAGGTTCTATGTTAGGAACCACAACTAATTTTGATGGGGAGTTTTCTTTAAAAATAGGAACCGATATTAAGTTTATTATGGTGTCTTATATGGGGTATGAAACAGAAAAAGTTGATGTTTCAAGCATAACCGGTAATATATCTATTGCTCTTAAAGAAAGTTTAGAAAGTTTACAAGAAGTTGTTTTAACAGGGTATCAAAAAATTGAAAAACGAAAAATGACCTCTGCTTACGCTAAAGTAGACATGGAAGATATAAACCAAGCAGGTGTTGCTAGTGTAGATCAAATGTTGGTTGGGCAATTGGCAGGTGTGGTTATACAGCCAACAAGTGGTGGTCCTGGTGCGCCAGCTAAAATTTCTATAAGAGGAACCGCTACGTTAAATGGATCTTCAGATCCTTTATGGGTTTTAGATGGTATTCCTTTAGAAGGAAACGACATTCCTCAAGATTTTAGAGATAAAGATAATATTGATAACCTTCAATCGTATCCAATAGCGGGTTTAAATCCAGAAGATATTGAAAGTATTACGGTTTTAAAAGATGCATCTGCAACTTCAATTTACGGTGCTAGAGCTGCAAATGGTGTTATTGTTGTAACCAGTAAAAAGGGGAAAAAAGGTGCCATGCGTGTTAATGTAAATGCAAATGTATTTGTAACACAGAAACCAGATTTTAGTAAGTTGAATTTAATGGATTCTTCTCAAAAAGTAGATTTTGAGTTGTTTTTAGCAGGGCGTTCAGATTTAAATTATCAGCAAGATCGTGGTGGCGTAGCTAGAATTTTAAATAATTATGGTGAGTATAATAACTATAGAGATAATGGCTTTGCAAGTATTTCTACCAATGCTCAAAATGAAATTAATAATTTAAAGAACACCAATACTAACTGGGGAGACGAGCTATATCAAATGGCAGTAAATCAGCAATACGGTGTAAGTATTTCTGGCGGAAATGATAATAACGATTACTATTTTTCGGTAGGTCTTTTTGATGAAAAAGGAGCAACTAAGGGCACAGGGCAAAAACGATATAACATTACATTAAAAGATAATTTTAAAATAAACGATAAGTTAAAAGTTGGGGTTGCTTTATTTGGTAGCCAAAACAAAACATCGTCTTATATTACAGGAGCAGATGCTTATACAAATCCGTCGTACTACGCTCGAAATGCCAATCCGTATTTACAAATTAAAGATGAAAATGGGAATTATGTTTACGACCCAGATTTAGTAGAGCGATCGGACTTAAATCTAGATTATAATATTTTAGAAGAAAGAGAAAACACAAATTACGATTTAGTGTCAAGCTCGTTGAAAGCTATTTTTGATGTTGATTATCAATTGAATGATGATATTCATTTTACAACTCAATTAGGGTTACAACTCGATTTTGATAAAACTGAAAAGTTTAGTGACGAGGCAAGTTATTATACAAGAAAGTACGAGCAAAGATCGCAGTATTTAACAGGTTCAGGTGTATCGTATTATATGCCAAAAGGCGGAATTATTCAAAATTGGGATGCCGATGCTTTTCAGTACAACTGGAAAACTACAGCAAATTACAATACATCTTTTAACGATATACATGAGCTCGATGTTATGTTGGGTACAGAGTTTAGAAGAAATGATAGAACAGAAATTCATGCCAAAGGTTTTGGGTATAATTCAAACACATTAACTACGGTTCCTATTACAGACGAGCGTGCTTTAACAAATGCTTTGTTCGAAACTTATAACAAAACTTATAGCGAAAATGCTTATGCTTCATTTTTTGGAACAGCGAGTTATACGTACAATAAAAAATATACCGTATTTGGTAGTTTAAGGTATGACGGTTCTAACCTATTTGGGGTAAATCCTAAATACAGATATCTCCCTATTTGGTCTTTTGCAGGTTCTTGGAATGTTTATAAAGAAGACTTTATGGATAACATGGATGCCATTAGCGATTTAAAGCTTAGAGCGTCTTACGGTGTACAAGGAAATATAGATAAATCAACTTCACCTTTTGTAATTGGCGAGTACTACAACACATCTATTTTACCTGGTGTAAGCGAGGAAATTATTAGAGCTTTAAATGCTCCTAATGGTAATTTAAGATGGGAAAAAACCACCTCGTCTAACATAGGTTTAGATTTAGGTTTACTAAATAATAAAATTTATATCTCTGGAGATTATTACTCAAGAAAAAGTACAGATTTAATAGGTTTAAGATCGGTGCCATTAGAGAGTGGTTACAATTTTATAAATACCAATTGGGCTACGGTTAGTAACGATGGGTTCGAATTATCTATAAACACAACAAACATAAATACGCCAAATTTTAAATGGACAAGCGGATTAAACATTTCGCATAATAAAAGTATTGTAGACGATATTGAGATTAGAGAAGAAGACTTTAAACCGTCTTTAAAAGGCTATAGTGTAAATGCCATTTTTGCTATTAAAACAGCAGGATTAGATAGTAACGGATTGCCTTTGTTTTGGAAAGATGGCAACAAAGTATCGGCTGTAGAATTTTACAATTTAGAAGCAGGTACAAATGGTAGCCAATTAACTAGAGAAGAGCATAGAAATTTATACTCTTATGTGGGCGATGGTACACCAAAATTTAGTGGCGGATTTAGAAATAACTTTAAATACAAACAGTTCGATTTACGGGTATTAACCAATTTTAATATAAAGCAAACGGTAAAAACAACGCCTAGTTACAATATGGCTTTGGCACAACCAGGTAACAACTATAATACAGATATTTTAAAAGCAGGCACAGGAAATTATCCAGCTTTAATAGGTCTTAATTCTCCAGGGTTCGATACCGATTTAGTGTACACTTGGTTCAACTCGTCCGATGATGGACAAACGTATAACGATTTAGATATTTGGGTAAAAGATATTTCATATCTACGTGTAAGCAGTATAAAGTTAAGTTACGCTGTTGCTAAGTCTAAATTAGAAAAGCTAAACCTATCAAGTTTAAGTTTTAATATAGAAGGGCGTAATCTATTTGTTGTTGGTACAGATTATGATGGTTTTTTCGATCCAGAAACCTACGGTAGTTTATACGCACAGCCTATTCCAAGAATAATTTCAGCAGGATTTAACCTTTCTTTTTAAAAAAGAGTTTCATGAAAAATATAATATACATCACCTTTATAGCCCTAAGTTTTATCTCTTGCGATGATTACTTAGATATTGAGCCTGTAGGTCAAGTTATACCAGAAAGTGTAGACGAGTATCGAAGTTTTTTAACATCAGCTTATTCAATAGCTAAAGATCATAAGGTGTTAACCACGTATAGAACCGATGAGTTGGCACTAAGTTCTACAGCGTTGGGCGTGGAGCAGTACGAAGATCTTTTTATTTGGAACGATGATAACCCGAGCCCTTTAACCCGTGTTTTTCCATACGCCAGCTTATACAATACTATTTTTTATACCAACCATATTATTAATAGTGAAGCTACCATAAAGGGCGATTTGTTAGAAAAAGAGCAGTTGATAGGCGAGGCTTATGCTTTAAGAGCCATGCAGTATTTCGAGCTAGTAAACTTATATGCTAAACCTTACAATAAATCTACAGCTAACACAGACACAGCTGTGCCAATTACTATAGAATACGATGCCGAAAAAAACTATCCAGTAGAAACAGTAGAAGCGGTTTACACATTAATTTTAAACGATATTGAACAAGCAGAAGCCTTATTAAATATCGATAAACAAGATTTAGGGTATAATTACAGGTTTTCCAAAGTAGCAATAAAAGCCTTTAAAGCACGTGTTTATTTATATCAACAAGAATGGCAAAAAGCTATAAATGCAGCAAATGAAGCATTAGCAATACATGCAGATTTACAAAACCTAAATACAGATGTAAGCATCATGCCTTCAGAATACAATGCTGTTGAATCTATTTTAGCGTTAGAAACCATTGCAAATTTCGATATGGTTAACAACACGACAATTTCTTCAGACTTAGTTGATGCCTATAACCAAACTGAAGATTTACGCTTTTCGCTTTACTTCAATCAAAATACAGATGGAAGTTTTAGTTCTAACAAAAGTGCAGAAACAAAGTTTAAAATATCTTTTAGAACTGCAGAATTGCATTTAATTATAGCAGAAAGTTTAGCAGAATTAGATGAAGGTGATTTGGCTAAAGAAGCATTAATAGCATTTGCCGAAAACAGATACACCGTTGCCGGTTGGGATGCTTTTAAAACAAAAGTAAATGCATTATCTGGAGATAGTTTAACCAATGAGATTTTAGAAGAACGACGAAGAGAATTTGCAATAGAAGGGCAACGTTGGAACGATTTAAGACGAACAACCCAACCCAAATTAACAAAAATATTTAATGGAGTAATATATACTTTACAGCAAAACGATACACGTTATGTTATTCCTTTTCCAAGCGATGCTATTATTAACAACCCTAATTTATAAATAAACCCCAGTTATAGTTCATTGTTATCTTATGTATTATAATTTCAATTAAAAAGATAAATCAAACCTAATAAATATTTAAATTATGAAGAGAATTTTTTCGATCCTTAGCGTTTTTTTAGCGGTAGCTATTACTACAGTGTCTTGTTCAAGTAGCGACGATTCGCCAACATTATCGTCTTTAGCAACTATTACAGATTTTACTGTTGCAATAGATGGTGTTAGCGCAGATGATATAACTTACGATTTAGGAACAAATATTACCGTTTCTGTACCATTCGGTACAAGTTTAACAGCAGTTGTACCAACCATTTTAGTTTCAGAAAACGCAACAGTCTCTCCTGTTTCTGGTTCAGAAATTACTTTTGTAGATGGCGAAGCTAAAACGTTTACAGTAACTGCAGAAGATGGTGATGTTACTAAAGATTATACAGTAACTATAAATGTAAAAGGTGAAGTTGGTAGTGGTTCTAGATTAGAAACTTATGTGCTTGCCGATTTATATGGCGAAAATTCAACTTCTACTTACGCTTACAATGAAGCTAATTTTGTGAGTCAAATATCTAAAGAAGTAAACGATTGGGGAGAAATTTCTACTACAGTTTTTACTTTAGTTTACGACGATAAAAACCAAGTTGTAGAGAAAAAAGTAGAAGCATCTAACGAAAGTACTATGTATACTTACGAGGATGGAAAAATTACAAAAGCCAATTATACAGTTGATGGTACACCTACTTACACCTACGAGTATACGTATAATGAGTCTGGCGATTTAACTACAGAAAAAAGAACAGATCATACAGACGAAGATGCGGTTACAGAAGTAATGTTTACAATTACTGATGGTAATGTAACTGTAGAAAACAGATTTGGAGACGATTATGTTGCAACATACGATACAAACAACAACCCATTTAAAGGAATGTACCCTGCTGCTTATGCAGCCATTAATGTAGGTATACAAGCAGTAAACACAAATAATCCTATTGAAGGAACTTTTGCAGATGGTACTGTTACTTACGAGTACAACACAGATAATTACCCTTTAAGCGCATCTTATACTTATTTTGATGGCTTAGCCACTGTAGACAAGAGCTTTACTTACTACGCAAATTAATAGCAAACCCTGTTTTTATTTTATCAAACACTCTTATTTTATAAGAGTGTTTGTGTTTACACCTGTTTTTTAAATGAAGAAATACTACATATTAGTAATTTTAGTTATAATGTTTGCTTGTAATTCCAACTCATCAAGTCACGAAGAAGTTAATCTGGAAGAAAACATAACATTAACAAAAGAAGAAAAAATAATACAAACGTATAGCCAGCATGTTCTACCTTTATTTAAAGCTTATACCAATGCAAATGTGCCTACAGAATTAATAATAGACAATAAGGATTTAAGTATAGATGCAGGAGCTGCTTTTGGTTATGTAGAGGTTAGTCAGGGTTTAGTAAACCTTTCAAAAGGGCATATTCAAGTATTTGCTCTTTGCCACGAAGTAGCGCACATTGTAACCATTTCGCAAGCAAGAAAGTTTAATTTAGGAGAAAGTATCCCTAAAGGCGCATTAACCAATGATTATATAAAAGCAGAATATTTAGCCGATTTAATCGCCATGTATTTAATAAAAACACAACATACAGATGTTTTTAATAGTCTTATGAGAGATATACCTTTTCTTCAAAATCTATTAGGAAGCGCTAGTTTTACACACCCTTCGGGTAGCGAAAGAATAGACTTTATAAACACGTATATAGAAAATAGTAAACTGCAAGGCGATGTAATTGCTTTTAAAACAAGTTTTTTACAAGTGTGGCATATGGAATAACAAAAAACTAGATTGTTATAAAAAAGAATATTTCATTTTATCTAGAAACCTCCTTCAAATAATTTAATTTAAACTCTTTAGGAGACATGCTATGCTTTTTCTTAAACGCTCTATTAAAATTAGAAAGCGAATTAAACCCAGCGGTATAAGAAATCTCGTTTATAGACATGTTAGTCTCAGTTAATAGTTTGGTAACTACACCTAGTCTGTAATCTAGAAGGTAACCTGTAAAACTTAAATTGGTTCTTTTTTTAAAATAATGACTAAAAGCAGACTCAGACATGTTTACCATATTTGCTATTTGCGATAGTTTAATATTTTTTTGGTAATTGTGTTTTACGTAATTTAGAATTAACGATATCCTTCTACTTTCGCGTTTTTGACTGTAGTTGGCACTTGGCGGACTACTTAAAACTTTTTTATCATCAGAGGTCGATAAGATGTGTAGTATTTCTAAGAAGCTTAGAAACGATTTAAAATTGTCATTATTATCAATAGATAAAAGTAAATCAATAATTTTTTGTTTAGTAGGATTAGCGAATACAATACCACGTTTAGAGAGTTCTAAAAGTTTTTTAATGTCTTTCGAAACATTATAACTCATTATTTTAGAGTGTAAAAAATGCTCTTGAAACTGAATGGTTATTACTGCTGCATTACTAATAGGATTGTCAGATTTCCAAACATGTTTAAGTTCTGGGCCTAAAAGCGTTAAATCTGTGCCTTCAAGTTTCTCTACCGAATCGCCAACAGTTCTGCTGCCTTTAAAATTTGTAATTAAATTTAATTCATATTCATTGTGAAAATGCAAAGGATAGTCAAACAACGCGTTTTTATGTTTTAATATAACAAACGGATCGTCAGTTTTTATGGGCGTTATTTCTTTAATAGATTTCATCGAGAGCACGGTCTTTTATCTAAAGACATATTTAGTAAAAAAAGCTTAACAAAGTTAAAGAATTAAAAATAATTTTGCGATATATTAATAAAATGATAACACTATTGCTTATAAATTACTAATAATAAAACGTAAAGTTCAAAAAACGCATAGTATTAAACAAGATGTTGTCATTTTACATTTCTTTTCTAATATAACTTTGAACCTATATTAAACTATTAATACTAAACTAAATGAATAAAAAAAATCAATTGTGGCTACTTTCTGCTATTTTGACCATTTTATGTTTTACCAGCATAAGTGCTCAAATAAAAGTAGAAGGTATTGTTACAGACGAAGGTGGTTTACCATTACCAGGCGCATCTGTAATTGAAGAGGGAACAGTAAACGGAACAACTACAGATTTTGATGGTAATTTTGAACTAACTGTAAACAATAAAAGTGCAGTTTTAGAAATATCTTATATAGGATATACCGCAACAAAACAAGAAGTAGGTACTAGTACATCTTTCAACATTATTTTAAGAGAAGATATTGCAGCTTTAGACGAGGTTGTGGTTGTTGGATATGGTTCTGTTAAAAAGAGCGATTTAACAGGGTCTGTGGCTAGTGTTAAAATGAAAGGTATTGAATCTATTCCTGCTAATTCGGTAGATGGGTTATTACAAGGTAGAGTTACGGGTTTACAAGTTATTAATGCGTCGCAAGAGCCAGGCGCAGCTTCTACAATTCGTATTCGTGGAGGTAGTTCGTTTAGCGCAAGTAACGACCCTCTAGTTGTTGTTGATGGTTTCCCTATTGGTGGCGCAGGAGATATTAAGCAAATTAACCCTGCCGATATAGCTAATGTAGAGGTGCTAAAAGATGCATCGGCAGCAGCTATTTATGGGTCGCGTGGTGCCAATGGTGTTATCATGATTACCACAAAAAAGGGAAAAAAGGGTAAAGCAACTATCGAAATTACACATCAAACTTCTGTAAAAGATTTTACATCTAATTTAATTGCTTGGGAAGATCCGTTACTTATGGCAGAACTTAGCAACGAAAGAAGTATAAACGACGGAATGGTGCCAAATTACACAGGGCAAACCATTGCGGGTGTGTATTATCCTTCTTTATCAGAAATATCTAGTGGCGAATGGCCACATAATACAAATTGGGGCGATGTTGTTTTTAGAGATGCACCATTATCAACTAACACAACACTTTCTATTAGAGGAGCAAACGATACAACATCGTTTAGTTTTAGTGGAAATTATTTCTCAGATCAAGGCGTTTATATAGAAGACGATTACGAAAAGTACATTCTTAATTTAGGAGTGTCTCATAAATTTAACGATTGGTTAAAAATTACAACCTCTAACATTATATCAAAAAATAAAAGAGATAATAATGGTGGTTTAGAGTATTATAGAAATCCGCTTTGGCCAATTTATGATGAAAGCGGAGATTATTTTCGCACATCTTCTCAAGATTTTGGGCATCCATTAGCAACCACAGAAAATGTTTTAAACACATCTAAAGGTTTAGACATTCTGTCGTCTTATTTATTCGATTTTACTTTAAACGAGCATTTAAGTGTAAAAACACAATTAAATTACAAATATGGTTCTTCAATTGGCGATCGTTATTTACCAAGCGATTACACCTGGGAAGGAAACTTTTTTGATGGTGTAGCGTATATAGACAATTGGCAGTCTGAAGATATTTTATCAGAAACATTTATAACATATAATAATACGTTTAACGATGTACATAAATTAAATGTTATGGTTGGGCAATCTTACCAAAATACGGTAAGCAGAACATCGCAACTTAAAGCAAAAGGTTTTGTAAATGAAGCTTTAGGAAACGAAAATTTAAGTGCAGGAGATCCTTCTGTAAATGAGCTTTCTAACGGAAAATCTGAAACTAAATTATCATCATATTACGGGCGTATAAACTATATTTTTAACGATAAATATTTATTAACAGCAACTATGCGTGCCGATGGATCTTCAAAGTTTGGAGAAAATAACAAATGGGCATATTTTCCTTCTGGAGCTTTAAGTTGGAAAGCACATAACGAAGAGTTTATAGAAAACTTAAATGTGTTTAACGAGTTAAAAGTACGTTTAAGTTATGGTATTTCTGGTAATCAAGGTATTTCGCCTTACCAAACATTAAGTAGATATGGTATTGAAAATTATTTTGATAATGGCCAATGGAAAACAGCTATAGGGCCAGGATATATTAGCGGGCAATATGGTCCAGATTACAGATACAATTACTGGTCTGGCATTCCAAACAAAGATTTAAAATGGGAATCTACAGCACAAGTAAACTTAGGTGTAGATATGGGCTTTTTTAACAATCGACTTAGAGCTACTGTAGATGTTTACAGTAAAAAGACAACCGATTTACTACGTCAAAAATTCTTGCCACTATCATCCAGTTACAGCAGAATTTGGGTTAACGATGGCGAAATTTTAAACGAAGGTATCGAGCTATCATTAGATGGAAACATTATTAATGGAACCGATTTTTCAATGTCTTCAAACCTAATGGTATCAGTTAACCGTAACGAGGTTACAAGTCTTGGTAATGGTGCAGAAATGGGATTACTTGTCGATCCTAACACAGGAATGAATTATGAGTTTCAAGGTTCTGGTTTTACATCATTCGGTATGGCAACTGCAAATATTTACGGAGTAGGCCAACCATTAAATGTATTCTACGGTTATAAAACAGATGGAATTATTCAAACTTTAGAAGAAGGTTTATCAGCAGGATTAACTGGCGATATGGCTTTACCTGGCGAGTTTAAATATGTAGATCTTAATGAAGATGGTGTTGTAGACGAAAGCGATAGAATGGTAATTGGAGATCCAAACCCAGATTTTATTGCCAGTTTAGGCCTTAACTTCACTTATAAAGCTTTCGATATGTCATTATTTTTTAATGGTGTGTTTGGTAACGAAATTTTTTACCCTGGTAAATTAGACCAAGCCAATGAGATGCCATTTAGATGGACTTCAGATAATCCAACTAATAGCTATCCAAAATTGAGATCGATTAGAAACCTACTTTTAAGTGATTATTTTGTTGAAGATGGATCTTTTGTAAGACTTCAAAACCTTACCGTTGGATACAATTTTAATGCAGAAAATGTTTCTCTATTTTCTGATATGAGACTTTACATAAACGCTACCAATTTGTATACGTTTAGCTCTAACAGCTTTAAAGGTTACGATCCAGAGGTTGGTTTAGATGGTGTGTATTGGGGAGGTTACCCGCGTACACGAAGTATTACACTTGGTTTGAATTTAACTTTTTAATCTGAAAAAACATGAAAAATAGACTTATATATATATTGAGTGTTATCGCTGTAGTTTTCAGTTCATGCGATATATCAGAAGAGCCATATGGTTTTTATTCTGATGAGAATTTTTACAAAACAGTAGAAGATGCAGATGCAGCTTTATTATATGCCTACCGTGCATTTAATTACCAAGGTTACAATAGAGGCATTATAGATATTGGAGATTTAACAACCGAAACCGTAAGTGTAAAACCTGGCGAGGGTAATGGTGTACAAGAATTAGATAATTGGAAAGCAACCAATAGTAATGGAGCCTTATCAGATTTCTTTCAATACTGCTACATCGCTATAAATAGAGCAAACGGTGTTATAGAAAATGTGGTTGATGAAGATTTTAATCAAGACGATAAAGATCGCATTTTAGGAGAAGCTTACACCATTAGGGCTTGGAGTTACTTTAGTCTAGTGCGTGTTTTTGGTCGTGTGCCAATGCAAAAACAATTAGTATCTACCGAAGCGCAAACTACACCTGCTTTAGCAGAAAATATAGAGGAGGTTTACAATTTTATTTTAGAAGATTTAAAAACAGCAGAACCACTTTTAGCAATGGGTCGAAAAGTTGGACGATTTGATAAAGTAGCATGTTGGGCAATTCTATCTAAAGTTTATTTAAATATGGCCTCTGGTAAAGATAACAATGCTGTAGGTTATAGAGATATGTCTATAGATGCTAATGCCATGTATACAGAAGCAGCAAATTGGTCTGCAAAAGTACTAAACGAGCAAAGCGAATTTGCTTTTGATGACTCTCTAAGTAATATTTACGATGTAGAATACCCTGATGGGCCAGAGCATATTTGGTTAATTAGTATGGATAGAACAGGAGATAATACCGAAGAGTTTGGCTCTACACAACTTATGTGGTTGCCTTGGGGTCCAGGCGCATCATATTATGTTAAGAATCCTGAAGGTGTTATGGAACCAGCTCAAAACGGTTGGGAAGTATATCAAATAGAAGATAATTTTATTACAACTTTTGATATTGCAGATAAGCGTAGAACAGATTTAATGGACGATAAAATTTACGATGCAGATGGCAATGTTATTGGAAGTGTTGCAGATGGTAACGTGCCTGCAAGTTTTAGTAAAAAATACTTAGACCCTAACTTTAACGGAAACAGAGGAAGTACAAGACCATTAATGATTCGTTTTACAGATATCGCACTAACCTATGCCGAAGCTGTTGGGCCAACTGCCGAAGGCGAAGCTTGGTTAAATAAAATACGTAATCGTGCAGGTATAGATCCTGTTGCAACAGGTTTAAGTGTGTCAGATTTTAGAGAAGCAGTTTTACAAGAAAGAACTTGGGAACTGGCTTACGAAGGGCATCATTTATTCGATTTAAGAAGAACAGCATCTGTTATTTCTACTATTCCAGAAGCTCAAACTTCTGGCCTGTCTGAAGATGAAGCAGCATTTTATGCTATTCCATTAAGAGAAACAGATCTTAACCCAAATGCTAATTAATTGTCGAACACTAAAAAATATAAGCAAATGAAAAAAATAATATATAGTATATGCTTGCTAACATTTGTGTTGGCGCTTTCATCATGTGAAAAAGATTTATTGGATGATGTTAATGAAGGAAACTGGAACAACGAACGCAATATTTTAGAAATAGGTTTAGCACAACAAATAGGCTTATCTCGAATAGAAAGAACAGATACGCAGGCTATCGTTAGCATTACAGTAAATGCTAACGGATTAGATTTATCTGCTGTAGATATTACAGATATGGTTTTGTCTTACGATGCTGAAGCAAACGTTGCTAAAGGCGATAAATTAAACTTCGATAATGAAGAAAAGAAAGCATCTATAAACGTAACATCAAAACAAGGCGAGAGCTTAGAATGGGTTATTTATGTAGAGCCTTTTATAAATCAGTTAGAAGGTTCGTGGTCTATTTCTAGTTTCTACTTTAAGTGGGACGATGGTTTTGGCTGGGGAAATGCAGGCGAAGCAGAACTACCACTTTTATTACCAAATGCCAATGCTGGTTTAGATGATGTTATAATGTTTGGAGCTGTAGAAGGCGCGAACGAAGATGGTTTAGTTTACGGAAATTACGAGCGCACTACAGGTGACGATGGCGAAGCAGGAACATTTGTTTACGACAGAACAAGTGCCGATTGGGCAGATAGATTTAAGCATCTTCCTGTAGGTTCGGGGCAATGGATTTTAAATAAAGATAACTCTATCATGATTGTTGTTGAAGGAACAACGTACACAACTAAAATTTTCGAATTAATAGACAATTCAACTCTAAAAATACCATTAAATCCAGGAGCTCAAGATTTAGGTAAAATTAATTGGGACGATTATTATGGCGATCACACTAATAAGTTTGTTGCTTCAGCAGATTTGTGGTACACCTTAAACAAATTATAGAGTAAAATTTAAAACTAAAAAAAACATGAATAAACTGATGACTCATTTTATTATAGTTCTTATTTGCACAAGTATTATATCATGCTCAAATAACGATGATAATCAAATTCCAAAATCGGCAATAAGTAAAACGTTAACCATAAAAAATCAAGAAACGCTTTCTACTAATTTTATTGGAAATGGCGCACAATGGGGCGGTTACGAAATTATGGAAAGCTGGACAGGAAGCGACGATTTTAACGATGCAGATTGGGCTAAACTTAAAGAAAGAATGGATTTTATGCGTCCACCATTTATTAGAATAATGATAAGTGCAGGATGGAATTATTTAGACTCAGGCGATATTTACAATCCATCAAAAGCAAGTAAAGCATTTCATAGAATGATGCAGTATTGTACAGATAATAATATTACTGTAATGTTTGGCGAATGGGGTCACGTTTTTCTTAACGGAGATCGCAACCAAATCAATTACACATGGATGGATTATACCGTAGACTATTTAGATTATTTAATAAACGAAAAAGGCTATACCTGTGTTAAATATTTCAATATGATTAATGAGCCTAATGGCGATTGGTCTACCGTGCAAGGTAATTACGATTTATGGAAAACAGTTACTGCAGAGTTTCTTTCGCGTATGGAAACATCAGGTATAGATAGTATGGTAAAACTTGCTGGCCCAGATTTAGCAATTTTTGGAGATGCCGATGATACCAATTGGGTAACAAAAGCCGAAAACGATTTTGGAGCAGGAATGGGCTTATACGAAATCCACTCTTACGCCACAAAAAGCTTAGTAAATGGCGAAAATTATTTGTCTGTACTTAAGAGTTTTAAAAATGCTATTCCTGCAGATAAACAAATTGTAGTTGGCGAAATTGGACTTAAATATTACGATAGCGATATCGATTTACAAAACGAAAACGAAGCTAGAATTGCTGCAGATCAATACGCATCAGACGATAGTAACATGTTTGTTTACGATGGGTTTTATGGTGTAGATGTTAGTGACGCTATTGTGCAAACCATGATGGCTGGTTACTCTGGCGCATTAATTTGGGATGTAGACGATGCTATGTATAACAGAGATGGTAATCAAACAGGCGACGGTTACAAACAGTTAAAACGATGGGGGTTTTGGAATATTCTAGGCGAAGAGTCTTTTGAAAGTAGCGAAGACGAAAATATCAGACCATTCTTTTTTCCGGTGTCTTTACTTTGTCGCTATTTTCCAAAAGGATCAGATATTATAGAAATAGAATTGCCTAATAAAAAAGGACTTAAAGCTGTAGCAGCAAAAAAAGGGGATAAATACACCATTGCTATTGTAAATTCTAATTATGTAACGTATAACGACTTATCTCTTGAAGCAGAAAGTAGCTTTACTTTCGATAATGTTTCAAAGTACGAATACATATCAGAGTTTGAAGGTGGTTACCAAGGCTTAACAAATGATAAAGGATTTCCTATTCCAAAAGAAAGCAGTATGTCGGTAAAATTAAATGGCGATTATACATTTAATGTACCTGGGCAATCGGTTATTATTTTAACCAATATGGATTAAGAATAGCAACATATAAACAACTCGAATATTATTTTTTCGAGATTAAAAAAGATATAAAACTTTAGTAAATAAAATATAGAATGAATACTATTGAAAAAAACAAAACAGGATTGTTACGATTAGAAAAGCACGCAAATAACCCTATTTTTAGTCCAAATCCAGACAACCAATGGGAAAACATTGTGGTATGTAATCCTGGTGTTTGGTACGAAAACGGAAAGTTTTCAATGCTTTATAGAGCAGCAGGAGATGATGAAGAGCACTATATAAGATTCGGTTTAGCAGAAAGTACAGATGGTATTAATTTTACACGTATGTCTAACGAGCCTGTATTTTCGCCAAGTGTAGATGGTCCAGATATGGGAGGTGTAGAAGATCCTAGAATTGCAAAATTTGGAGACGAGTTTTATGTTACTTATGCATACAGGCCATTTCCTCCGGGACAATACTGGAAATTTGCTCACGATGTTATTTTATTACCAGAATCTGGAGAAGATACACCGCATGTTATTAAAAAAAATGTAGCAAACTCTGGTTTAGCTTTATCTAAAGATTTAAAAACATTTAAACGTTTAGGTAGAATTACAAGCTCTAATTTAGATGATAGAGATGTCATTCTTTTTCCAGAAAAAATTAATGGAAAATTTGCCATGCTTCACAGACCAAAAGAATGGATTGGAGAAGAATACGGAACCGATAAGCCTGCTATTTGGATTCGCTTTACAGACGATTTATTGGTTTGGGAAGAGCCTAGTACACTTTTAATTGCAGGTAAAAAAGATACTTGGGAAGAAAAAGTAGGAGGTAGTACACCGCCTTTAAAAACTAAAGATGGTTGGTTAATTATTTATCATGGTGTAGAAAATGGTGGCCTTGGGTATTACCGTGCAGGTGCAGCGCTTCTAGATTTAAACGATCCAACAAAGGTTATTGGGCGTTTAGATAATTGGATTATGGAACCAGAGCACGATTACGAAATAGAAGGTTATTATAAAGGTTGTGTTTTTCCAACAGGAAACGTAATTATAGACGATACTTTGTATGTATATTACGGTGCTGCCGATAAATATATTGGTTTAGCAACTTGCAGTATAACAGATCTTTTAGAAGAATTAAAAAAATAATATGATTAAAAAGCACCTACATATTTTAGTTTATGGCTGTTTGTTTTTTATGGGTTTATCCTTGCAATATTGTGCTAAATCCAAAGAGAACAAAAACGTAGATATCCACATTTCTTTCAGCGAAAGCGGTAAAATAAATAATCCTTTTATTGGCCATGGTGTGCAATGGTCTGCGTATCCGCATGCAGATGCTCCCGATGCCGAATGGGGTTTTTTAATGACCGACGAAAAATGGAATGAACTCTATAAACGTGTCGATTTTGTAAATCCGCATATTATTAGAGTTATGGATGTTTCTACATGGCGTTATTACAAAGGTTTAGATAAAAAAGGCGAACCTATTTTAGATTTTAATACTGAAGAAATAAAAAGCCTTTATAAACTTTTAGATTATTGCCAATCTAGAAATATAAAGGTGCTTTTTGGAGAGTGGGGTGCTCCTGGTTTATGGAATTTAGATGAAACTATTCCAGAAATTGAGCGAGCAGACGATGTACGTTGGACCAATATGATTGTAAAATATCTTGAACATTTAATTGTTAAAAAAGGATATACCTGCATTAAATATTACAATTTGGTAAACGAGCCTAATGGTTATTGGGCATCAACCGATGGCGATTGGGAACAATGGAAAGTAGGATACATTCAACTAGATCAAGCTATAAAAAAGGCTGGTTTAAACAAGTATGTGTCGCTTTCTGGTCCAGATGCAGTTACGCAGTGGGATCATCCTAAGCATCCAAAAAAAGCGCACGACTGGGTATACTCAACGGTAAAAGATTTAGATACTATTACAGGTTTGTACGATTTTCATATTTATGCAGATCAAGACTTAATTAGAACCGGAAAATTTATTCCTTACTTAAAACCGTTTACTTCAGAAATAAATAAAACTAATAAGCCTTTGGTTTTAGGTGAATTAGGGATGAAATACAGTGGTGCTTTAAAAGAAGAAAATACCAATAGAGGTAAAGCCGATAAATTTGCTGGACCAGATGATTCTTCTATGTTTGTTTACGATTATTTTTATGGCGTAGACATGGCAGATGCTGCCATACAAAGTATGCTAGCAGGAGTTGGTGGTGCTATTGCTTGGGATTTAGATGATGCCATGCATACTGTTGGCGATTTAGGCGAAAAAAGTCAGCTTAAAAAATGGGGCATGTGGAATATTTTGGCTGAAGAATTTGGTAATTTAGAAGCAGATAAAATACCACGACCTTGGGCGTATTCATGGACCTTGCTTTGTAATTTGTTTCCTCCAGAATCTAACGTTTATCAACCTGATTTTTCTGTGGTTAACGATAGTGTTCGTGCTGTAGCAACTTTAAAAGAAAAAGATGTTACGGTGGCTTTAGTTAATCAATCTAATACCGTAAAAACAATAGGTTTGTCTACTAAAATGTTTTCTAATAATACACCATTGTATGTGTATGAATATTCAGAAAATAATAGACCTGTTAATAGCGATGGTTTCCCGGTGGTAACAAAGCGTGTCAATTCAAAAGCAAACAATTTAACTGTTGAGGTTAAAAATAACAGTGTTGTTTTTATAAGTACAATTTTAATTAAATAAAACCTGTAAAGGTTTCTCAAAAATATTATGGATTATAATTTAGGTGTTGTAGATATTACGGTACTCGTTGTGTACTTTATTTTTATTGTATGGTTTGGTATCAAATCATCTAAAAAAGGAAGCGATTCTACAAGCGATTATTTTCTTGCAGGTCGAAACATGACATGGCCAATTATTGGGTTTTCATTGTTTGCAGCAAGTATTTCTAGTACAACATTAATTGGTAAAAGTGGCGACGCATATTCTACCGGAATTGCTGTTTTTAATTACGATTTGGTTTCGGTATTGGTTATGGTATTTTTTGCCATGTTCTTTTTACCGTTTTATATAAAATCGGGCATTTTTACTATTCCAGAGTTTTTAGAAAGACGTTTCGATAAACGCTCGCGATACTACTTCTCGTTTATAACATTAATGGGCTCTACATTTTTAGATGCAGCAGGTGCATTGTACGCAGCGTCTTTATTAATGAAATTGGTGTTTCCAACCATGTCTATTATGGAATTATCGGTAATTTTTGCTGTTATTGTTGCAGCATATACTATTCCTGGAGGGTTGTCGGCAGCCATAAAAGTCGATCTTATTCAAGGTATTCTTTTACTAGTAGGTACTTTTATTTTAACCTTTTTGGCTATGAATAATGGCGGATTAGATTATTTAAAGACATTACTTTTAGAAGGCGATTACATGATGAAATTAATTCGCCCAATGGACGATTCTTCGGTGCCTTGGCTCGGTATGATAGTAGGAATACCTATTCTTGGGTTTTATTTCTGGGGAAATAATCAAGTTTTGGTACAGCGTGTATTAACCGCAAAATCTATAGACCACGGTAGAAAAGGAATTCTTTTAGTTGGTTTTTTAACGGTGTCGTTAATCTTCATCATTATTTTTCCAGCAGTAATAGGGAAGCATTTATTTCCAGATTTACCTAAAAACGATATGGTGTATCCTAAGTTAGTTATCGAGCTTATGCCAACAGGTTTATTAGGCTTAATGTTAGCTGCTATGGTTGCTGCTTTAACATCTACATTAAGTGCGCTGTTAAATTCGGTAGCCACATTATTTACAATGGATTTTTATACAAAGTTTAAAAAAGAACCTTCTCAAAAAGAGCAAGTATATGTGGGTAAAATTGTGTCGGTAATCGTGTTAATTTTAGCTGTGGCTTGGGTGCCTTTTGTGTCTAAATTCGATTCGTTATTAAAATACTATCAAGAAATGCTAACCTATATTGCACCTCCAGTTGTGGCAGTATTCTTTTTAGGCGTTTTCTGGAAACGTATAAATAAACATGGCGCATTTTGGGGGTTAATGGGTGGTGCTTTTGCTGCTGTGGCTACTATAGTTGCTAAGGTTGCTTTTGATTTTGAATTGTTAGGCGATATTCATTTCTTACTTAAAGTGCCTTTTTATTTTGCTTTTAGTGCGGTTATTATAACCATTGTGAGTTTACTTTCTAAACCAGATGAAACTTCTCAAATTGAAGAATTAATTTGGACAAAAAAGATTTATCACGAAGAAACCAAAGAGCTTGAAGGCGTGCCATTTTACAAAAACTTTAGAGTGTGGTCTGTGGTGTTAATAGTGTTCTGCTTTTTGGTGTTGTATATGTATCAATAGATTAAAATATTATGATGAAAATAAAATTTATAAAGGAACTTGTTTTAGTGTTTTGTATAGGTATGAGTACCCTTAATGTATTTGCTCAAGATCCAAATTTTCATATTTACTTATGTTTTGGACAGTCTAATATGGAAGGTTCTGCAGCTATAGAAGTTCAAGATAAAACAGGAAACGATAGGTTTAAAGTTTTAGCACCTATGGATTGTTCTGATTTAGGAAGAAAACAAGGGCAATGGACTATTGCAATACCTCCATTAAGCCAATGTTGGACCGGACTTTCTCCTGCCGATTATTTTGGTAGAACTATGGTTGAAAACTTGCCTAAAGCGGTTACTGTAGGTGTGATAAATGTGGCTATTGGTGGTAGCGATATTAGGTTGTTCGATAAAGACAAATGGCAAGATTATACAAATACTTACCCAGAACAATGGTTTCAAGATAAAATTAATGCCTATGGCGCAAACCCATATAAACGTTTTATAGAATTAGCAAAACAAGCTCAAAAAGATGGCATTATTAAAGGGATTTTACTGCATCAAGGCGAAACCAATCAAGACGATACGAATTGGCCAGCCTATGTTAAAACCATTTATAATAACATGTTAAACGATTTGTCTTTAAATAAAAGCGAAGTGCCTTTGCTTGTTGGCGAATTGGCGCACGAAGATCAAGGAGGTAAATGTGCTAGCATGAATAAAATTATAGATAAGCTGCCAAAAACTATTTCTACAGCTCATGTCATTTCTTCAAAAGGTTGCGAGGTAAGAGATGATAATGTACATTTTAATTCGGCTGGTGTGCGCGAATTAGGAAAACGTTACGCGCTTAAAATGTTGGATTTACAAGGTATTAAGGTTGCGAGTTCTTTGCCAGAACCTAATGCGCCATATAATATACAAGTTTCTAGAATAAATAACAACGGTTTTACATTAACCTGGGATAATGGTTTAAATGCAAGCCAGGCTACTAATGTTTATATTGAAGACCCTGCAAAAAATAGTGGTAATGTATATTTAAAAACGTTAGGTAAGGATGTAAATAGTTTTACGTTTGAAGGCAAGCAAACTGAAGATTTAACTATAAAACCAGATGGAGTTTATATAGCAAGAGTTCAGGCTTTACCAGACGATAATCAAAATGCTTACGCAACTTCAATTGTAAATTTAAACGATTCCGAAGGCGAAAATTTAAAATTCGATCCAAACATGCATATTTACTTATGTATTGGGCAATCTAACATGGAAGGTTCTGCTGCAATAGAGCCACAAGATTTAAAAGCAAACCACCGTTTTAAAGTATTGCAATCTTTAGATTGTGGTAGTTTAGGTAAAAATGAAAATAGATGGTATTCTGCTTTACCGCCTATGTTTCACTGTAATACAGGTCTTTCTCCTGCCGATTATTTTGGTAGGACGATGGTAGAAAATTTACCTAAAAAGATAAAAGTTGGCGTTGTGCCAGTAGCTGTAGGCGGTTGCGATATTAGATTGTTTGATAAAGATTTATATCAAGATTTTAATGCTACTACCAAGCAATCTTGGTTTACAGATAAAATAGCATCTTACAGAGGAAACCCTTATGGACATCTTATTAATTTAGCTAAAATAGCTCAAAAAAGTGGTGTTATAAAAGGGATTTTATTACATCAAGGAGAGGCAAATCAAGACGATGTAAACTGGCCAAGATATGTTCAAAAAGTATACAATAATATCCTTGCAGATTTATCTTTAAATGCAAACGATGTGCCTTTACTTTCTGGAGAGGTGGTACACGAAGCACAAAATGGTATGTGCGCAAGTATGAATCCTATTATAAATAAACTACCTAAAACCATACCAACAGCTCATGTAATTTCTTCTAAAGGCTGTGGTGTTAAAAGTGATGAGTTACACTTTAATTCGGCAGGTGTGCGCGAATTAGGAAAGCGTTACGCAACTAAAATGTTGTCTTTACAAGGGTATAAGGTTAAAAAGTAAGGACTAAATAAGAAATTTAGTTTTCAGTTAAGGCGTACTTGTATTTATTTGAATATTTTAAATAAATACGAGTACGTTTTTTTTAAATATCATTTTAATCAGCTCAAATAAAAGAGGTATGTATACTTTTTTAGTCTGTTTTTAAGCATTATTATTTGTAATTAATTGGTTTATAAATTCATAAAGTAATAAGTATTCAGCATTATTTAGTCATAAAGGCATTTTTACCAAAGTTACCTTTACTGTAATTAATAATCTCTTAAACTAAATAAAATATGCACCACAAAATTACTCAATACAAATCATTAAAATTAGCAACATTAAAATGGCTTTCAGTTTTTAGCTTATTCTTAGTGTCTAGTTTGTCTTTTGCTCAAGATGCAGACCCAATAACAAATTTAACAATAGATAATTCTACATCAAATGTGTTTGTTTTAAATTGGAATACAGGTGCAAATACCGCAGGTTTTAATGTGTATTTAAACGATAATACCAACGGAAATAATTTAGGGTACATAGCATCTATTGCTGGCGATCAAACGTCGTATACCTTCTCAGGTTTGGTAACAAATAACAGTGGGAGTTCGAGTACAACCATGACCGATGGAAACCATTATACTTTTACCGTGCAATCTACGCCAGACGATACACCAAGTGTAGATGGCGATTATGGCGATAATTATATTTCAGAATCTATAAATGCTCCTGCAGAACCTGCTGCACCCACTGGGTTAATGATCTCTCAAAACGCCCCAAACGAATTCACTTTAACTTGGGATGCAGATGCAGCAGCTACAGGAGGTTTTAATGTTGCTATTGTTGGAGCAGATGGATCTGATATTTGGGTAGAATGGGGTTACTCTAGCGGAACATCTTACACCTTTTCTGGAGTATATGGAAGCGGAGCATCAGAAATAACTATTGCAGATGGGAATGTTTATGAAGTTAAACTACAGGCTTTACCAGATTCAGATTATAATGCCTACTCAGCAATAACTACATCAACGTTATCATCTAACCGTTTACAAGATACGTACTTTGAAGTGTATCCAAATCCTGTAAGCGATGTGCTTAAAGTAAAAGGAAATCAAGCAGTTTTAAATGGTGTAAATATGTCTGTTTTTAGTGTAACTGGGCAATTAGTTAAAACATCAAATAGTACATCAATAAATGTGTCAGATATAAAATCAGGAATGTATTTGGTCTCCATAGAAAACAAATTAAATCAAAAAATTATAAAGCGATTTGTGAAAAATTAAGTTAGTTGTAGTGATTTAAAAACGCCAGTGCATGTATAGTTTGCTGGTGTTTTTTTATTTTAAAACGATATTTAAGTAATAAGAAGGTTTTTATAAAATGATGGGTAAAAAAAATAAATACTTAGGTTTGTTATTAATAATTATAAGTTTGATATCATGCGATCAAACACCCCATTTTATTTCAAAAAAAATAGAAGCTAATTGGCAATTTAAATCTAGCAAAGACACATTATGGTTAAAAGCAGAAGTGCCTGGTACAGTGCATACAGATTTACTAGCTAATGGTATTATAGAAGATCCTTTTTATAGATTAAACGAAAAACAACAACAATGGATAGATAAAAAAGACTGGGAGTATAAAACAGTTTTTTATGTAGACAAATCTATTTTAGATAAAGAAATAGTCGAGTTAAATTTTAAAGGTTTAGATACTTATGCTCATATTTATTTAAACGATTCTTTAGTTTTAAATACAGATAATATGTTTGTTGGTAAAACAATTAATTGTAAATCGGTATTAAAAAAAGGTAAGAATAAATTAAGAATTGTTTTCGATTCGCCTATAAAAATAGGATTAAAAAAGCGAAAGGCTTTAGGTTATACATTGCCTAATGCTGTTAACGACCAATCTGAGAATGGCGGTTTGGGTAAAAAACAAGTGGCAGTTTTTAGTAGAAAACCTGGGTATCATTTTGGATGGGATTGGGGACCTCGGTTAGTATCTAGTGGTATTTGGCAAGATATAGAAGTATCAGCCTATAATATGGCCACTATAAAAGATGTTTATTTAAAACAGCGTAAAATAACCAAAACAAATGCAGTGTTAACAGCACAATTAAGCGTAGTAGCTACACATGATTTTATAGCATTTGTAAATGTAAAAGTCGATTCTGTTTTAACTACTCATAAAGAAATAGCCTTAAAAAAAGGAGAGAATAGAATTAATTTACCGTTTAATATTAATAATCCTGAGTTGTGGTGGACTAATGGTTTAGGTAATCAAAAATTATATAAAATAGATGTCGAGTTAAAGGACAAAGAAGACTTACTAGCTATAAACACCAACAAAATAGGGTTAAAAACACTAAAAGTTGTTCAGGAAAAGGATAGCATAGGCAAGAGTTTTTATTTTGAATTAAATGGACATCCTGTTTTTATGAAAGGAGCCAATTACATTCCGCAAGATGTGTTTTTAAATCGTATTTCTATTGGTGATTATGAAACTATGGTTAAAAACATGGTAGATGCTAATTTTAACATGATTCGTGTTTGGGGAGGAGGTATTTATGAAAAAGATATATTTTATAATTTATGTGATAAATACGGTATTTTAGTTTGGCAAGATTTTATGTTTGCTTGTGCTATGTATCCTGGAGATGAAGATTTTTTAGAAAACGTTAAAGCCGAAGCAGAATACAATGTAAAACGTTTGCGCAACCATACAAGTATTGCGCTTTGGTGTGGAAATAACGAAAATTTAACTGCTTGGAAAAATTGGGGGTGGATTCCGCAAACCTTAAATACTCAAGGGCAAGACATTGTAGATAAAGTTTGGAAAGCTTACCAAGATGTGTTTCATAATGTGCTGCCAGAGGTCGTTGAGGAGTTTGATAATGACACATTTTATTGGGCATCGTCACCAACATCTGCTAGAGGAGAAGATGCTACTTTAACAGCGGGAGATTACCATTATTGGGGGGTTTGGGGACAAGGCGAACCGTTTTCTACTTTTGAAGAATATATTCCTCGATTTATGTCAGAATATGGGTTTCAATCTTTCCCAGAATTTAGTTCTGTTAAAAAATATGCAGAAGAAGACGATTGGAATATTTATTCCGATGTTATGAAATCGCATCAACGTTCTTCAATAGGGAATAAAAGTATAGAGCGTTACATGAAATCATGGTATAGAACACCTAAAGATTTTGAATCCTTTTTGTATGTAAGTCAGTTATTACAAGCCAAGGGCATGAAAATAGCAATTGAAGCGCATAGGCGAAATATGCCATACTGTATGGGATCTCTTTATTGGCAAATAAACGATTGTTGGCCAGTAGCTTCTTGGTCTACGATAGATTATTACGGTACATGGAAAGCATCGCATTATGCTGTAAAAGAGCTTTATAAGCCTATTAAAATGATGTTTTTTAATAATGAAGATAAAATTGAATTGCATATTGCTTCTGATGATTTAAAAGAAAAACCAGTAATTTTGCGTTTAAAAACTATTGATTTTACTGGTGAAGTTTATAATCAAATAGAAGTGCCTATTGTTATAAATGCTAATACAAGTGCTATTTATTTTACCGATAAAATGAGTTCTTGGATTAGAAAAAAAGAAGCTCATAATACGTTTTTATTTGCAGAGATAGAGGATATAAATCAATCTGTATTAGATGAAACAGTATATTATGATGTAGTACCAAATAAATTAAAATTAAGTAAACCAGACATTAGCTATACTGTAATAAAAGATGCTAATAATAATGTAGTTGTAGAAATAGAGGCAAATGTTTTAGCAAAAAATGTGCGATTGCAAACAGCTATAGAAGGGCGATTTTCTAACAATTATTTTGATGTTTTACCAAATAAAAAATATGCCATTAATTTTATAGGAAAAAAAGCGGTAGATATAGAAAGTTTAAAATCTAGCTTAGATATTATTTCTCTTTATGATGCATATTAATTAAGTTTATTACTTAACTCTTAAAAAGAATATATAAAATATAAAAGCCTGTAAAACAAGTTGTTTTACAGGCTTTCTGCTATTAATAAAAAGGGTGTTATTTTAAACGCTCTAATAGTTTCTGTGCAACTAACTCAGACGATGCTGGGTTTTGTCCAGTAATTAAGTTACCATCTTGAATAGCGTAAGCTGCCCAGTCTTCTTTTTTAGAGTAGATTCCTCCATTTTCGTTTAACATGTCTTCAACTAGAAACGGAACAACGTCTGTTAAACCAACAGCAGCTTCTTCAGAGTTAGTAAATCCTGTTACTTTTTTACCTTTTACTAAAGGCTGTCCGTCTGTTCCTTTTACAGCTTTTAAAGCAGCAGGAGCATGGCATACAAATGCTACAGGCTTCTCTTGAGCATTAAATTTTTCGATTAAAGCAATTGACGTTTCATCGTTTGCTAAATCCCATAATGGTCCATGACCTCCAGGGTAAAACACAGCATCAAAATCGTCTGCATTTATATCTGCTAACTTGTGTGTGTTAGCAATTAATGCTTTTGTTTTTTCATCTTTATTGTAACGCTCAGTATCTTCTGTGGCAGCGTCTGGCGAATCGCTACTTGGGTCTATTGGTGCAGCTCCACCATTTGGTGTTGCAATAGTGATTTTTGCGCCTTTATCTAATAATGTGTAATATGGATTTGCGAATTCTTCTACCCAAAATCCTGTTTTCTTTCCTGTATCTCCTAATTTATCGTGAGATGTTAATACAAATAATACGTTCATATCTTTTTCTTTATTGTTTTCTATTTTTTTTTCTAAAGCGGTTTTAGAAGTTGTGTTGTTTGTTTTGTCTTTACAACTTGAAGCTGTAATAACAGTTAGCGCTAAGGCTATAGTTTTTACTAATTTCATTTATACCTAATAAGACATTCTTACAATTTTCTTAGCGTCTTCTGGTAGTAGAGCTTGGCGCTCTCCTAATTTCCAACCACGATCTTTAAAACGTTTTTCAACTTCTTCGGCAGTACCTTCGTAATCTTTAGTGTAATCAGATAATTTAGTATCAATACCTAGTTTATGGAAAAACGCTTCGGTTTTAGCTATAGCTTCATAGGCTTTATCGTCTGTACTGCCTTCAGTAATATTCCAAACACGTTCACCATATTGTGCTAATTTTTCTTTTTTAGCTTCAAAATTATACTTGTAATGACTTGGTGCAATTACTGCTAAAGTACGTGCGTGATCTATTCCAAATAAAGCGGTTAACTCGTGACCCATCATATGGATTGCCCAATCTCCAGGTACACCTTTTTGAATTAGTCCGTTTAAAGCCATAGTACAACTCCACATAAAGTTAGACGCTGCTTGGTAATTTGTTGGGTCTTTTAAAACCGTTGGAGCAACTTCAACTAAAGTTTGTAAAATACTTTCTGCAAAACGGTCTTGTAATAAGGCACCAACAGGATAGGTCATGTACTGCTCTAAAACGTGTGTAAAGGCATCGGTTAATCCGTTTGCTAATTGGCGTTGAGGTATTGAGGTAATAACCTGTGGATCTAAAATTGAAAACACAGGAAATAATCCTGGTCCGCCCATGGCAAGCTTTTCCTTAGTTTCTTCACGTGTAATTACTGCTCCAGAATTCATTTCAGACCCTGTAGCAGGTAATGTTAAAACAGTTCCGAAAGGCATACCTTTTTCAGTTCTTATTTTCTTGGTTAAAATATCCCAAGGCGTGTCTCCTTCAAAAACAGCAGCAGCAGATAAAAATTTAGTGCCATCTATAACAGAACCGCCTCCAACAGCTAATAAATATGTAATGTTTTCATCTTTTATAACCTTTAAGGCGTTCATTAATATGGCGTATTCTGGGTTAGCAGGAATGCCTCCAAACTCAACAACATTAACATTTGCTAAAGCAATTTTTACTTGATCGTAAATACCGTTTTTCTTAATACTTCCGCCACCGTAAAGTAATAAAACTTTAGCATCAGTAGGAATTTCATTTTTTAATTGTTCTATCGTATCCTTTCCAAAAATAATTTTGGTAGGGTTTTTAAAATCAAAATTGTTCATTTTCTTTTCTTTTTTTATTCTTTTTCGTTCTAATTTGTGTTTTACTATTCTATAATAGTTATTAAATCTTCCATTGGTTTTCTAACCTTAACAAGGTTTACTAGCCAATCTTCTTCTGTTTTTCTATATCCAAGAGGTAATAATACAGCACTACGCAATCCTTTTTCGCGTAGGTTTAATATTTTATCTACAGCATCAGGTTCAAAACCTTCAAGGGGCGTTGCATCTACACCTTCAAAAGCAGCAGCTGTAATAGCTTCTGTAAAAGCGATATAAGCTTGTTTTGATGCGTGAATAAAGTTTTCTTCTGGATCTTTTTGCGGATACATACCTAACAACATTTGACGGTAATTTTCCCATCCTTCGTTTTTAAAACCACGAATGTCGTTGGTTAAGTCGAACATGTAATTAATACGCTCTGGAGTATAATGGTCCCAAGCGGCAAAAACTAAAAGGTGAGAGCAGTCTGTTATTACCGATTGGTTCCATGCAATAGGTTTAATTTGTTCTTTAATATCTTGATTTTTTACAACAAAAATTTCAAAAGGTTGTAAGCCAGAAGATGTTGGAGCTAAGCGTGCAGCTTCTAAAATACGTTCAATTTTATCTTCGGCTACTTTTTCGCCATTCATTGCTTTAGTAGCATATCTCCAATTTAATTTATCTAATAATTCCATATGATTTTTAGTTGTTTTTTGTAATTCTTTTTATATCGTTTGATGTAATAAAAACTTCAGAATAACTTATTCTATTTGCTAGGTTAATCATGGCGTGCGCCATACTTTTAGGGTCTGTAATTTTATATTGTTTTAATTTCCCGAAGAACAAAGGTTCAATTACCTTAAAAATGGTTTTTCCAATATCTTCTAGAGTGCGAGTTTCTTTGCGTTCTCCACCAATTAAAGACGGTTGAAGAATAAAAGTTTTTTTTATGTTCTGTTTTAAAACATCGCGTTCCATTTCGCCTTTAGTTTTGTTATAAAACACATTACTTTTGGCGTTGGCTCCTAAAGCAGATATTACTAAAAAAGTATCAATAGCGTTAGCCTTAGCTAGTTTTGCTGCAGCAACAGGAATACCATAATCAATTTTTTTGTATAAATCTTTATCGGGTGTTTTTGCTTTAGTTGTACCAATGCAGCAAAATACCTGGTCTGCTGTAAAATCCGCTTTAAATTGTTCTAATTTGAGTAAATCTCCAATATGTTGTGTAACTTTTGAAGGTAATCCTTCAATTTTAGAACGAGAAAATAGCTTAATGCTATCGTAACGCTCGTCTTTTATGAGTTGCTCTAATAATAAACCACCTGTTAAGCCAGAGGCACCTAATATAATAGCTGTTTTTTTCATGTTATTGACATACTTTTATACTGTTCCAAGCCGATTGGTAAGCCTCTTCTATATGCGATTTGTCTAGTGTAAAAGCACCACGTTTTTGTGATATCATTAAAAATGATAAAGGATTTATGGCGTATGCGTATAACAAATAATCTGACATTGGTTTTATAATGCCTTCTTTTTTTCCTCGAGCCCAAAGGTCGAGTAGGGGTTGTAAGTGCTTAATGCCTTCTTGTCTACTTGGCTCGTCTATCATTGGAGTGTTATCGCATTGTGCTAGAAACATAGCGTTTTCGCACTCTTTAAGCTTAAAATCTGCAATGCGTTTCCAAATTAACTCGAAGCCTTCTTTTATGGGCATGTCTTTTGTATAAGTTGCAAAGGCATATTTTGTGTATTCTGATTTTACTTCAACATAAGTTTTATTAACAAGATCTTGTTTGTTATCAAAATATAGATATATAGTGGCAGGAGAAACCTTAGCCATTTTTGCTATTTTACTCATTGGTGTAGCATGAAAACCGTTGTTGTTTACTAACTCGATAGTCGCTTTAATTAATGCATTTCGCTTATCTATACTTTTTTGAAGTTTTGCCATATCCTTATTATTCTGGTACAAAGATATAATAAAAATGAACGTTCATTCTTTTTTTAACAAAGGTTTATGCTTTTTTAGAAGTAATTAAAGTTATAAGCTGCTAATATTTTTATTTAAGCATAAAATGCTTTTAATAAAAATATCTAGCCGATAACCAATTTAGAAGGATGGAATAAATACCCTAAAGCCTAATAGCTGGTGAGCAGCTACCACGTTTTAGCATCATATATTCACCGTTATTTTTAAATTCTCGTATAGAAGTTCCTGCATAACGTTTAAAGGTTTTAGATAAATGGCTTACATCTGTAAAACCCAATTCATCTGCAATTTGAGTTAAAGTAAAATCAGAATTTAATAAGCGAATTTCAACCAATTTAAGTTTGGCTTTAATAATATATTCTCGCAGAGACATGTTTACTTGTTTTTTAAAAAACTCACTTACATAAGTAGAAGACATCATAAAAACATTGGCTAAATTTTCAACTTTAAGCAATTCGGTTTTATCAATATTTTCGTTAATATAAGTTAGCATTTTTGTTATTCTGTCGTCGTTGCTATGGTTTGGCACTTCGTAATAACTACTTTTTTTTATGTTTCTTATTAGCAACTCTAAAACGCTAGTCATTAAGCTGGTAACAAGGTTTATGGAGTTGTCGACATAGTTTCTAGATTCTTGTAAAATCATAGTTACTAAACTTGTTAAATGGCTTCTGTCTATTTCATTTTTAATAATATCTCCGGGCAATTGGTTGTAATTGGATAGTATATAAGAGGCTTCTTTAAACCATTCGTTTCTATCAATATTTATTCTATTTGCATTTTTAAAAAACGTATCTGTAAATTTTAAAAACACAAAACGTGTTGGTTTTTCAATTGTAAAAGAATGACATTTTAAAGGCGGTAATAAAAAGATACTGTTCTTTGTGTAATGGTAATCGTTATAGTTTATGCACTGTGTGCCTTCTCCATCTTGTATTAAAACCAACTCAAAGAAATTGTTTTTAACAGGACGTTGTTTCCAGTCTGTTAATTTTATTTCTTGTATTTCAAAAGGTTTGTGAGCTTCTAATACTTGCATAATGGTATGTTTTATGGATAATTAAGAACAAATTTAGAGAAATATTTGCTTAACAGCTGTTAATTCGATGCTAAAACCTTTTAAAATACATAACTATCCATTTTATATACCTTAAAACTTATGGTGTCTGGGGTAGAATTAAGTTCGTAATGTCTATTTTTGTATAAAATTGTATTTATTGATTTTAAAATTCATTAAAAAACATACCATTTTAACTCTTTCTATAAGCATCATTTTTGCTTGTAGTTTCACTGTGTTTTTTGCTACAGAGGCAAGTTATAATGCTATTGAAACCGCTTCATTATGGGTTAGAAATTATTTTGGATATTTCTATTTGTACTTAGGTTTTGGTTGTGTTTTAGCATTGTTATTAGTTGCTTTTTCTAAATACGGAAAATTAAAACTAGGTAAGCCAAACACCAAACCAGAATACTCACTTTGGTCTTGGATTGCCATGTTATACAGCGCAGGAATGGGCTCTGGTATTTTGTTAAGAGCAGTACAGGAGCCTGTTTTTATGCAACAAAATCCACCTTTTATATCCAATTTATCTAATGAAACGCTTGCGCTGGAATTTACGTTTTACCAATGGGGAATTACAGCTTGGGCATTTTACGGGCTTTTTGCTGTTGTGGTTGGTTATGCTTTACACGTAAAGAAAAAGAAAGTGAGAATTAGCGCTACAATAGAAGATTATTTATCAAATAAAGGTGTTAAAAATAGCGTAGATGTTATAACTATTATTACAACCGTTTTTGGACTAATAGCAGCAATTGGATTAGGGACTACACAAATTAATGGTGGATTAAATCATGTGTTTAATGCTGATTTTGGGATAACTACTACCATTATTCTGTGTGTTTTAATATCAACAATTGCTTGTTATTCTGCTTGGCAAGGTGTAAATAAGGGCATAAAAATATTTTCAAAATTAAATATTATTGTTACTCTAATAATTTTACTCTTTATCTTTTTTACTAGCGATACCAAAGAGATTTTAGTATCTTTTATAACTGCAACCTATCACTATATTATCGACTTTATTCCAATCAGTTTAGCACTTGGAGATTACAATCCTGGTTTAGAGTTTTTAACCGGTTGGACCTTTTATTATTGGGCATTTTGGTTGGCTTGGGCACCTTTTACAGGCATTTTTATTGCACGTATTTCTAAAGGAAGAACAATAAGGCAATTATTATTAGGCGTGTTAATTATTCCGTCTATCGGAACCTTCTTTTGGTTTTCGGTTTTTGGAACTTCAGCATTCAATTTAATTGAAACTTGGGGAACATATAACAACGAATTTGGGAATGTATTCTCATCTATTTTTGTGTTTTTCGAACAGTATCCATTTGCTACAGTTTTAAATGTTACTTCTATATTTTTATTAATTAGTTTTTTAATCACTTCAGTCGATTCTGCTGTATTTGTTTTAAGTATGTTTACAGATAAAGGTTCTAAAAATCCAAACAAAACACATCGTGTTATTTGGTCTGTTTTCATTTTATTAGCAACCATTGCTTTAATCCTTTTAGGTAATATTAAAGCCAATATTAATGTATTAGAAGCTGTACAACGCTTGTTAATTATCACTTCGTTGCCTTTCGCTTTCTTTATTTTGGTTATGTTTTTTTTCTTTTTAAAAGATGTTTATAAAAAAGGTGAATTAAAATGAAAGCATTCAATCAACCAGATTTATTTTCAACAGAAGAAGTCCGTAAAACAGTATACGATTTACCAGGAGCAGATGTTATTTTATTCGAAAATTTCTTGAGCATAGAAGAAAGCAATACGTTATATAAAAGTTTACTAGAAAATACACCTTGGCAACAAGAACAAATTATTATTCATGGTAAATTAATTGATTATCCAAGATTAACCGCTTGGTTTGGCGATGTTGAAAAAGATATAACATACACCGAAACTAAAAGTAAAATGCATCTATGGAATGCCGATTTACTTTTCATAAAAAACAGAATTGAAAAAGAAGTCGACATCAAATTTACACGTTGTTTACTCAATTATTATCGCGACGGAAAAGATAGTGTAGATTGGCATCAAGATTGTAAAGGCGAACAACGCAAAAACTCGGTAATTGCATCAGTAACCTTTGGAGCAACAAGACCTTTTCAATTAAAACACGTATCGCGTAAAGATTTAAATCGTGTCGATATTCCGTTAGCTCATGGTAGTTTATTACTCATGCAAGCGGCTACTCAGCAACACTGGAAACACAAAATTCCTAAAACCCAAAAACCAATTCAGCCTAGAATAAATCTAACTTTTAGGTGGATTAACTAATATTTAAGAATTTCTTAGCAAAGCTTTAAGGCACTACCAATCTATTAAGCCTTAATTTTACAGAACTTTTTAATTTCCTTATCTTTAGAGAACTACCTACAAGTACTCCTCAATGTTTTAGCAAAATAATTTGCTCTAACTTCATATAAGATAATACTAAATAACTAGAATGAAAACAACAGATCTTTTTATAAAGGCACTCGAAAATGAAGGTGTCGAATATATTTTTGGACTTCCAGGAGAAGAAAATTTAGACTTTCTGGAATCCATTAGAAAATCCGATAAAATAAAATTCGTGTTAACACGTCACGAGCAAGGTGCTGGTTTCATGGCAGCCACTTATGGCAGACTAACAGGAAAACCAGGCGTTTGCTTATCTACCTTAGGCCCTGGTGCTACAAACTTGGTAACACCAACTGCGTATGCACAATTAGGTGCGATGCCATTGGTGGTTATTACAGGTCAAAAACCAATTAAAACCAGTAAACAAGGGAAGTTTCAAATTATTGATGTGGTCGAAATGATGCAGCCACTTACCAAATACTCTAAACAAGTTACACATGGCGCACACATTCCGTCTATAGTTCGCGAGTCGTTTAGGTTGGCTCAAGAGGAAAGACCAGGCGCAGTTCACATAGAATTACCCGAAGATATTGCCAAAGAGGAAGTCGATAATCCAAGCATTTTTGATGTTGTAGATTACAAAATTCCAAACGTAAATCAAGAGGTTGTAAACGAAGCGGTTTCTTTAATTAATAAAGCCAAACAACCTTTAATTTTAATTGGAGCAGGAGCGAACCGAAAGCGTGCAAGTCATGCATTAACTCAGTTTGTCGACACAATTGGCATTCCATTTTTTAACACCCAAATGGGAAAAGGAATTATAAATGAAGAAAATCCGTTATATCTTGGAACTGCTGCTTTATCTGCAAACGATTTTTTACATGAAGCGATTGATAAAGCCGATTTAATAATAAACGTTGGTCACGATACCATTGAAAAACCACCATTTTTCATGCATGTTTCAGATAATCGAAAAGTGATTCATGTAAATTTCTTTCCAGCTGAAATTGACGAGGTTTATTTTCCGCATTTAAACGTTATTGGAGACATTGCACATTCAATTGAAGCTTTTACAGAAGCCTTGAAACCCAATGCAAATAGTTGGAATACAGATTGTTTTATGGATATTAAAGCCAATGTTTCGTCTCATTTAGCGAAATATGAAAACGACGATCGCTTTCCTATTTTGCCACAGCGTCTAGTTAAAATTACAAGAGATATTTTACCAAAAGATGGTGTTGTGACTTTAGATAATGGCGTTTATAAAATTTGGTTTGCGCGAAATTATCCAGCTTACCAGCAAAACAGTTTGTTGTTAGATAACGCATTGGCAACCATGGGAGCAGGATTAGCGTCTGCCATTATGGTTAAAGAATTAAACCCAAATAAAAAAGTGATTTCTGTAAATGGAGATGGCGGATTTATGATGAATTCTCAAGAGTTGGAAACTGCAACTCGATTACAATTAGATTTGGTGGTAATTATTCTTAGAGATAATGCCTACGGAATGATTGAATGGAAGCAAGAAGGCGACGGATTTGAAAAATACGGATTAGATTATGGTAACCCAGATTTTGTAAAATATGCCGAAAGTTATGGAGCAACAGGTTACAGACCAACATCGGTTGAAGATTTTAAAAATATCCTACAAACCGCTTTAAATGCTAAAGGTGTTCAGGTTATCGAGCTTCCTGTAGATTACTCGTTAAATCACAAAATATTAAATGTTCTTTTAAAAGAATATACTGAAAATAGTAAAAAATAAATTATGGAAAAGACAATCATTATAAATCCTGCAACCGATGAAAAGGTTGCCGAATACGATAGAATTACAGTAGAAACAGCAATAAGTAAAATTGAAACTTCAAATAAAGCATATCAAACTTGGAAGCATAAATCTTTAGAAGAACGCGCAACTTTAATGCATAAGTTAGCCGATGTTTTAGATGAAAATAAAGAAGAATACGCACAATTAGCCACCACAGAAATGGGTAAAACCATTGGGCAATCTCGAAAAGAAATCGAAAAATGTGCATGGATTTGTCGTTATTATGCCGATAATACCAAAGATTTGTTAGCAAACCAAACCGTTGCCACCGAAGCTTCTAAAAGCTACGTTACGTTTCAACCTATCGGAGTTGTTCTAGCTGTAATGCCTTGGAATTTCCCGTTCTATCAAGTTATTCGTTTTGCTGCACCAGCTTTAATGGCAGGTAACACAGGTGTTTTAAAACACGCATCAAACGTGCAAGGTTGTGCGTTTGCTTTGGAGGACGCTTTTAATAAAGCAGGTTTCCCAGAAGGTGCTTTTACTAATTTAAACCTGAGCGCTAAACATGTAAAAGATGTTATAGAAGATAAAAATATTGTAGCAGTTACTTTAACAGGAAGCGATCCTGCTGGACGCTCTGTGGCTTCAATTGCTGGTCAGAATTTAAAGAAAACAGTTATGGAATTAGGTGGTAGCGATGCTTACGTAATTCTAGAAGATGCAGATATTGAAAAGGCTACCGACTTAGCAACGTTAGGTCGTTTACAAAATAACGGACAAACTTGTATTGCTGCAAAACGTTTTGTGGTTTTAGAAGATATTTACGATGCTTTTTTAGAAAGTTATACTAAGAAAATGAAAGCTGCCAAAATGGGAGAACCAACAGACGAGGATGCATATTATGGTCCTATGGCCAGAAAAGATCTTAGAGATGAGTTGCACGAACAAGTTCAAAAAACCATAAAGCAAGGCGGAAAATTAGTGTTGGGAGGTGTTATTCCAGACAGAAAAGGCGCTTATTATCCTGCAACTATTTTAGCCGATTTAAAACCAGGAATGGAAGGTTTTGATAACGAATTATTTGGTCCTGTTGCTTCTGTTATTAAGGCTAAAGATGAAGCTGAAGCAATTGCATTGGCTAATAATTCACAATTCGGATTAGGTTCTGGCGTCATTACAAGCAATAAAGAACGAGGCGAAAAAGTGGCTCTACAACTAGAAGCAGGTAGTAGTTTTGTGAATAAACTGGTCGCTTCAGATCCAAGATTACCGTTTGGTGGTATTAAAAATAGTGGCTACGGAAGAGAATTATCTGGCTACGGAATTAAAGAGTTTGTAAACACAAAATCGATTTGGATCGATTAATGTTTTCAATTCAAACAAATAGTTAAGCAGCAATTTTATTGCTGCTTTTTTTTTGAGAGAGATACAGTTAAAAATAAAACAAACACCATTTTTTAAGAAATTTTAACAGAATAAATCTTGTATTAATAAAGGTTTAACATTTAGTTAATGTATGTTTAAGCGTGAAAAAACCGTTATTTTTACCCATTTTATGAAAATTTTAAGAAAAAACCCATAAATAACCTCTTTTTGTACTTGTATTACCTTTTTTTGTACACTAAAAAAAGATGTGTGTGTATATACCTTTGCAGAGTAATTATTAATCAGCTCAAAAAAAACATAAAAATGAATTTAAAAGAAATTTTAAACTGGAGATACACAACTAAGGAATACGATGCAACCAAAAAAATATCTGAAGCAGATATGGCTGAAATCAAAAACTTGTTAAGAATGAGTCCTTCTAGTGTTAACCTGCAACCTTGGCACTTTATAGTTGCGGAAACTACAGAAGGTAAAGCACGCGTTGCAAAAGGAACACAAGGTTTTTTCAGTTTTAACGAACCTAAAGTAACCAATGCTTCAGCTGTAGTTTTATTTTGTGTAAAAACAGATGCAGATGATGCATATTACCAACATATTGCAGATACCGAAGATAAAGATGGAAGATTCCCAAATGAAGATATTAAAAACGGATTTTTAGGTGCTGTAAAAACATTTGCTGGTATTCATAAATACGATTTAAAAGACCAACAGCATTGGATGGAAAAGCAAGTATACCTTAACATTGGTAGCTTTTTATTAGGTGTTGCTAGTTTAGGTATTGATGCTACACCAATGGAAGGTATTGATGTAAAAGCTTTAGATGAAGAATTCGGATTAAGAGAAAAAGGATACACTTCTTTAGTTGCTGTGTCTTTAGGATATCATGCTGATTCAGATTTCAATTCAACTGAAAAAACACCAAAATCTAGGTTGCCAGAAAGTGAAATTTTCACTGTAATATAATTTCAAAAAACGTTTAAGTTAGATGAAAGCAATAGGATACAAAGAGAATTTACCAATAGACAACGTAAATTCTTTACAAGATATAGAAGTAGAAACGCCTAAAGCAACAGGAAGAGATGTTTTGGTTGAAATTAAAGCCATTTCTGTAAATCCTGTAGACTACAAAGTTAGAGCTAACAAACCAGCTCCAGATGGAGAATGGAGTGTTATTGGTTGGGATGCAACCGGAATTGTAAAGGAAATTGGTGAAGATGTTACCTTGTTTAATGTAGGAGATGAAGTTTGGTATGCAGGTGATTTGACACGTCAAGGGAGTAATGCTGAATTTCAGTTGGTAGATGAGCGCATTGTTGGTAAAAAACCTTCAAGTTTATCCTATGCTGAAGCAGCTGCTTTACCATTAACAACACTTACAGCATACGAAATGTTGTTTGATAGATTGCAAGTATCTAAAGAGGGTGCAAACAAATCTATTTTAGTTATTGGTGCTGCTGGTGGTGTGGGTTCTATATTGGTTCAACTGGCTAAAAAACTGACAAAATTAAACATTATTGGTACTGCTTCTCGCGAAGAAACGACCAATTGGTTAAAAGAATTGGGTGCAGATACAGTAATCAATCACAGAAATAAGTTGAGCGAAGAGTTTGAAAAATACAATTTATCTGCACCAGAATATGTAGTGAGTTTAAATGCTACAGAACATCATGTGGATGAAATTGTAAAACTAATTAAACCTCAAGGTAAATTTGGTTTTATTGATGATCCAAAAACATTAAACGTGATGCCTTTTAAAGGTAAAGCAGTGTCTACGCATATCGAGTTAATGTTTACTCGTTCTATGTTCCAGACGGAGGATATGATTGAGCAGCATAACATTTTAAACAAAGTTTCTAAGCTTATAGACAACGGAATCATTAAAACAACCTTAGGAGAAAACTTCGGAACTATTAATGCAGAAAATCTTAGAAAAGCACACGCATTTTTAGAAACAGGTAAAGCAAAAGGCAAAATTGTTTTAGAAGGATTTTAGTATTCAATTTAGATTAAAAACAAATATCAATTTGGGTGAATTTTAAAACTTGAATTGTCATTTATATTAAAAAAATAAATATGAAATTAAAAAACGTATTAGCAATACTAGCAGTAACAGCATTATTTGCAAGCAATACAGTTACTGCACAAGTTACAACAATAGATTCTGTAGCAACGTCAAAAGTACAGCATTTCAATTTTGATGATATGGAATCGGAAACCATCGGGAAAGGCATAAAACGCAAGTGGTTTCACGGAGAAAAGGGACAAATGACCATCTTTAATTTAGAAAAAGGCGCGCATATTCCTTGGCATAAACATCCTAACGAGCAAATTACATATATTATGTCTGGTAAGGTTAAAATAAAAACTATTATTGACGGAAAAGAAACGTTTGTAGAAGTTGGAGCAGGAGAAGTTATTGTTTTTCCTGAAAATGTTCCTCACGAGTTTTGGGCTTTAGAAGAAACGGTAGATTTAGATGTGCACGTTCCTGTCCGTCAAGATTGGCTATCTAAAGAGTTACCAGATTACTTAAAGAAAACAAAAAAATAAATTATTAAAACATAAAAGACATGAAAAAAAATATCCTAATCGCAATAGCATTAGTTGTTGGTATTTTTGCAAACGCACAAACACCAACAACAGATGATATTAAGTCTGTAAACGAAGTAGTAACCGCAGACAACGTAGAATGGGGTTGGTTAAATCCGTTACGAGGAGATAAAAGTCCAGCAGCAGGGAAACTTTGGGGAGACCGAACCAAAAACGAACCAGCTGGTTTCTTAGTAAAATTCAAAAAAGGATTTTCTTCGCCACCACACATTCACAACATTACATATCGTGGTGTAGTCATTAAAGGCTTATTACATAATGACGATGAAAATGCAGAAAAACAATGGCTTCCAGCAGGTTCTTATTGGCAACAACCAGCAGGCGAAGCGCATATTACTGCTGCTGATGATAACGAAAATATGGCGTTTTTAGATATTCAAGAAGGTCCGTATTTAGTAAAACCAACATCTGAAGCTTTTGATAATGGTGAAAGACCTGTAAATGTTGATAAAACAAACTTGGTTTGGTTAAATGCTAACGACATCCAATGGGTTGCTTCAAAAAGTAATGTACAAACCGCTTTTTTATGGGGAAGTCACGAAAAGAATCAATTACGTGCATCGTTAATAAAATTACCAGCTGGTTTTAAAGGAAAAATCAAAAACTTAAGTCCTAATTTTAGAGCTGTGGTTATTTCTGGAGGAATTTCACATCAGTTTTCTAAAAAAGAAGATAAAAAAGAATTAAATGCGCCATCTTATTTTGGTGCTGAGGAAAATGCAACGTCAATCATTTCAGCAGAAAAAGAAACGGTTCTTTACATTAGAAGTAATGGAGAGTTTGAGGTAAAATAATCATGAAAAACTTAAGTTTCATAATATTACTATTCGCTTCAGTAATGACTGTAAATTCCCAAAACACACTGACTGAAGCGGAAACTTTTGCAACAACAAATCAAGCAGTTGGTAACATCACGTTTACTAATACTGGAGATTTGGTATATAGTCATCATCCCTTTTTTGCACCCGAAAATCGCGTGATGATAATGGATGCAAAAACCAAAGAAAGCAAACCGTTTCCAAATAAAGCGTGGAATACACCAAGAAACACAGACGACAACTATTTAAGTAATGTCTTGGGTATTCGTAACGATGAAAACGGTATTATTTGGATGATAGATATGGCACAACGTAATAATGTAACGCCTAAAATTGTAGGTTGGAATACCAAAATTAATAAATTAGAGCGTATTTATTACTTACCAAAATCTTCGGTTCCAAAAATTGCACAACCTAACGATATGGTTGTCGATACCAAACATGGTTATTTTATTATAGCAGATGAAGGCATTGGTAATGGAGGCGACGGAAGTCAAGCAGCTTTCATAATTGTAGACATGAAAACCGGAAAAACGCGTCGTATTTTAGAGGGTACGCGTACTACTAAACCAGAAAACACACCAACTGTTATTAAAGGCAAACATTTAGCAGTTAATGAGAAGGATTTATTGGTTGGTAACGACGGAATTACAGCAGATAAAGATTTTGAGTATATTTATTATGGACCGTTAAACGGAACAAAAATCTACAGAATTAAAACGCTTGATTTAGTTAACGAAACTTTTACAGATGAAGATTTAGATTCTAAAATTGAAACCTATTCTGAAAAACCAAACAATGGAGGAATGTCAATAGATAAAAAAGGAAATATTTATTTAACTGCTTTAGAAACTAATAGTGTTGCTGTTGTTTTAGCCAAAGATAAAAGTGTAAAAACGATGACTTCAAATGAAAATATGGTTTGGCCAGATGGTGTTAGTTACAATCATTTAGATGGGTACATGTATGTTTCGGCAGCACAGGTAAATAAAGGCGCAGTTTTTAACGATGGAAAAGATCAATCTACTAAACCTTTCTACATTTTCAAGTTTAAACCCCTTGCAGAAGGTGTTTCATTTAGATAATTTGTATTTAAAAACAAATATTCAGGTAAACAATGGGGTTTAGGAGGGAGTTGTCAAGTTCTTTTGTTAAATTTATAAAAACTATATTATAAAAACGTTTTTATATTTGTTATGATGAAAACCGCCTGCAAGCATATAACTGATATTTTCAGAATTAAAAACTGCGACCAAGCAGGTGTGTGAAGCATGTGTAAAACTTGGCGATGCCTGGGTGCACTTAAGAACTTGTCAAGAATGTGGTGTTACACTTTGTTGCGACGATTCTAAAAACAAGCACGTTACAGCGCATTTTCAAGCCATAGGTCATCCAGTTATTAGTTCGGTAGAATTTAATGAAAGATGGCTTTGGAGCTATAAAGACGAGGCTTTTGTAACTTACTAATCCAATAATAAATGATTGATCCAAAATTTCCCGAACTTACAAATTTACAAGTAGAGAAGTTAAAAGCTTACGGAACCATTGAGTTTTATGAGAAACCTACGGTAGTTTTAGATTTTGGAGATCAGCATTACGATTTTTTCGTGGTGCTTGCAGGAGGAATTAAAATTATTGATCCTGATAAAAAAGATGATAATATTACCATACACAGAAAACATCAATTTTCAGGATCGAGTAGTATATTATCGCATCGTACAGTTGGTGTTTGTGGAGAAACATTAGAAAACACGCAGCTTATTAGAATAAATCCTGAAAAACTTAAAAGTGCTATTGCCAAATTTAGTGATATTAGTGATGTGCTGCTCAATGCGTTTCTACTACGTGAAGATGCTTTAAAGAATAATGTACAAGGTATAAAACTTATTGGCTCAGAGCATTCTAACGAAACCTATGCGATTCGTGATTTTATGGATAAGAATGACATTTGGTACAAGTTTATAGATTCTGATAAAGAAGAGGGGCTTGTTCAATTGTTAGAAACATTTAGCCTCACTACAGAAGACCTACCTGTTTTAATTAACAGTCAGAATGAAATTGCTATTCGTCCGTCAATTGATGAAATAGGAGAGTGTTCAGGTGTTAGAATAAAATTAGATGATGAAGTTTATGATGTTCTAGTGGTGGGAGCAGGACCTGCAGGTTTAGCAGCAAGTGTTTATGCTTCTTCAGAAGGATTAAAAGTGTTAACCATTGATAGTAATTCTCCTGGAGGGCAAGCAGGAAAAAGTTCTAAAATTGAAAATTACTTAGGTTTTCCTACAGGTATTTCTGGTAGGGATCTAGCAAACAACGGATACATTCAAGCTCAAAAGTTTGGCTGTACTATTTCTGTACCACATCGTGTGGAAGGTATTGAGTGTAAAGATAATCTTTATTATGTTCATGCGAGTAACACGTCTACATTAAAAGCCAAAAGCGTTATCGCTGCTACTGGTGCTGCTTATAGAAGATTACCATTAGAAGGAATTCAGAAATTTGAAGGCTCAGGAATTTATTACAGTGCAACTTCCATGCATGCCAATATGTGCAAAAATGGAGAAATCGGTATTGTAGGTGGTGGTAATTCTGCAGGACAGGCTGCTCTTTTTTTAGCTAATTTTGCCAGTAAAATATATGTGATTATTAGAAATGAAGATATAGGAGCTAAAATGAGCGACTACTTAGTGCAAAGAATTATTGCTTGCGAGAATATAGAAGTTCTAACCAATAGTAATGTTGTAAAAGTAGAAGGCGATACCTATTTAGAAAAGGTAGAAATAAAGCAAAAAGATGCTTTGGTAAAAAACGAAATTATATATCTATTTACTTTTGTTGGAGCAAAACCATGTACCGAATGGCTCGATAATATTATTGATACGGATGAAAAAGGTTTTGTGCATACCGGACTTACCATTTGCAATAATGCTTTAAATAGTGAGCCAGAGTTTAGTGAAAGAAAACCTTATACTTTTGAAACTAGTTTGCCTGGGCTTTTCGCAGTTGGCGATGTGCGATCTGGTTCTGTAAAACGTGTAGCCTCCGCTGTGGGCGAGGGCTCCATTGTAGTTAGCGATATTCATAAGTTTCTAGCTCAAGAAAAATTTACAAATACAGCCATTAAAAACTCTTAACTATGCCAAGAACTATTATTGAAAACATTGTGATTGCGCAATATAAAAAACAAACATTTTTTGAGTTTTGCCAGTACACAACCATTCGTTTTTTTGAAATCGTCTATTTCGAAGAAGGTTCAGGAACCATAAAAATTAATGGTAAAACAGTAAATTATACAGCCAATAGCATTTTTGTGTTTATTCCAGATGATATTTATATTCTAAATCCAGAAACAGAAACTTCTACGGTAGCCATTAAGTTTTTAAAGAGTTTTTTTAGAAATACAGCTTCGCAAAATGAAACATTACCTGTTAACAATTGGTTTCGTAAAATTGAAGAAATCTTAAATAGCGAAAGCCACGAACTTCGTGAAATGCAGTTTGAAACCGAAGCAGATCGTTCGCATTTAGTCGCTTTAGTAAACATGGTAGCAACTGAATATCTAAATAAACAATCCTTTGATATCTTTATCATTCAAAATTCATTATCAGTTATTTTACATCTTATTGCTCGAAATATTCAATTCATAAATACTTCCGATTCTGTAAAAGAAGTGAAATCGTCTAAAATTCAACAAATTATAAATTACATTCATTCTAATATTTATAATTCAGAATTGTTATCTACTAAAAGTTTAGCAGAAGAATTTCATATGGCAGATAATTACATCAGTGAATATTTTAAAAAGCATACCGATGTGTCTTTAAAAAAGTACATCATCAACTACAAATTAAAATTGGTAGAAACCAGACTAAAATATACCGATTTGCAATATTCCGAAATCGCAGCAGAACTCGGTTTTACAGATTCTAGTCATTTAAACAAAACGTTTCAAAGCTATAAAGGCACCAGTTTAAGTGCTTTTAGAGCCAATTTAGCCTAATTTTTTACTAAAACCTCTTTTTTTACTAATACCACTTTGTTTTCTACCAAAATAAAGCTTGGTTCCTGTTTTAAGTTTGCAGTGTAATTAATATACACACTAACAACTTAAAATAAGATACCATGGACTACAAGAATTTTCAAACATTTACAGCAAAGCAAGACGGAGGAATTTTAACCGTAGATATTAACTTTGGACCAGTAAACGTACAAGGACAAGAAATGCTAGCAGATTTAAGCAGTCTTTGTTTACGATTAGAGCGCGATAGAAGTGTAAAAGTAGTGGTTTTTGAATCTTCAAATCCAGGGTATTGGGTATGTCATTATGATACCGATTTACTAAAAGATTTATCCACCGAAGCGGTACCAAGAAATGAAATAAAATTATTCGATTTACAATCTGTTTTAGAGCGTTTAAGCAATTTACCACAAGCAACAATAGCAAAAATTGAAGGTTTTGCACGTGGTGGCGGACACGAAATGGCTTTGGCACTAGATATGCGTTTCGCAGCTAGAGGAAAAGCCAAATTTATGCAAATGGAAGTAGGTATGGGCATTTTACCTTGTGGCGGTGGCGCTTCACGTATGGCAAGGCAAACAAGCTTGGGTAAAGCTTTAGAAATTATACTTGGTGCCAGAGATTGGGATGCAGATGAGGCAGAAAAATTCGGAACAGTAAATAAAGCATTAGATCCTAATGAGATTGGACCTTACGTTGATGCTTTGGCAGAGCGTATTGCAAAATTTCCAGCAGATTCTATAGCAGCATGTAAGCGTGCAGTATATGCGTCATTGGATTTGCCTATAGAAGAAGCTTTAAAAGAAGAAGCTTATCAATTATTCCAAGCTACCAGTAGAACACCAGCAGTAAAACGTTTTCAATATGCAGATGATAATGGTGCTCAGTTTGATCATGACAACCAAAAGAATTGGGAATCTATGCTCATAGATATTCAAGAAATAAACTAAAATTTTAAAGTCAAATTCATAAATCACAAAAAAAGAAAATAGATATGAAAGCAATGCTTATAAACAACTACGGAGAAAACGGAAATTTCGAAGTATCAGAAATAGCAAAACCAACAGTAAAGGCAAATCACGTATTGGTAAAAATAGCGGCATCTAGTGTAAATACAATTGACACTATGATTAAGAATATGGGAACCGATTTACCATTATCGCCAGCTGCACCTGCCTTATTAGGAATGGATTTCTCTGGAACAGTAGAAGCTGTTGGAGAAGGAGTAGAGGGTTTTAATGTAGGAGATGAAGTATACGGTTGTGCTGGCGGTTTAGCCGATTTACCAGGAACCTTAACCGAATATATTGTAGCAGATAGCAACCTTGTAGCGCACAAACCAAAAGGCTTAACTATGCGAGAAACTGCAGCTTTACCATTAGTAGCAATTACAGCTTACGAAGGTTTAACAAGAGCAGGCGTAAAAGCAGGTCAAAAAGTATTGGTACACGGTGGCTCTGGTGGTGTTGGTCATTTAGCGGTGCAGTTGGCAAAGTATTTTGGAGCAGAAGTTTTTGCTACAGGTACTGGTGATAATCAAAAAGCTATTGTTGAAAAATTTGGTGCAACCTTCATCGATTTTAAAACTGAAAAAGTAGCAGATTACACAGCAAAATATACCGATGGTGGTTTTGATGTGGTTTTTGATACTGTTGGTGGTGCAAATCTTACCAATTCTATTGAAGCTGTTGCCTTAAACGGACATATTTCTACTACGGTGTCGTTATGTGAATTAGATTTAACGCCATTGCACTTTAAAGGAGCATCATTACACGTAGTATTTATGCTAATACCAATGTTGCACAATTTTAAAAGAGATGCACACGGAAATATTTTAGAGCGTTTAGCTGAAATTTCTAACGAAGGACATTTAACGCCAATAGTAGATGAAAACAAGTTTTCGTTAGAAGAAGTGGGTGATGCTTATGCACATTTACAAAGCGGAAAAGCTATTGGTAAAATAGTAGTTGAGAACTAAAAACAAATAGGGATTTGCAATGTATCCTTATGGTTGATTAATAGTGTTAAATGCCTCTTTTTAGAGGCATTTTTCATTTAAAACATAGCAAAACCTTGTTTTTTACTAAAACCACCATTTTTACTACCAAAGAAGAACAGCCGCTTGTGCGTAATTTTGTTATAGATAAAAAATCCAATAGCAGTAGCTATACTTAAAACATATAATTATGAAAACAATAGAACATACAAATGCACTTGCAGAAGCTCGTGCTTTAGAAGTACCATCAAGAGAATTATCATTAAGACGCGATCCATCAGTTTCAAAATTTTGGAATGATAATCGAAAATTATTAGAAGACGCTTGGGCAGAGTGGGAACTAGAAAACAAAGACAATTTATTATTGCCAGACGAATCTTTACTAGATCCAAAATTACGTAAGGCTATTAAAGATGCTTGGGAAAATCCAGAAAAAGAATCTGCTGTTGCCGATTTATGGAAAGAAATAATTCCAGGCGTTTATGAAACACAGTTTTTTGATTTAGAACGTTTAGCGGATTTTCGTCAGTATTTAGAAGACGTAGTAAAGTCAGAAATCCCTAAACGTGCACCTTACGGTATTCAATTAAACCGTTACGGAATGATGTTAGATCCAAGATCTGAAGGATATTTAGCAACACCAAGCTTTCAGGCATTTTATAATGATATAATGGACCGTTATATGCGCCCGATTTCTCGATTATTATTGGGGACTTACGGTTACGACAATCAAACTTTTGGATTTTCAATACAATACAATCCAGATAAAGACAAAGATTTACATGCGCATACCGATGCTTCGTCAGCAACATTAAATATAAATACTAACTTACCTGATGAAGAATTTACAGGATCTATAGTCGATTTCTATGATAAAGCTTCAGGTAAAACGGTACAAACTAAGTTTGAGCCAGGAAAAGCCATCATCCATAGAGGTAATGTGCCACACGCAACACACCCAATTACAAGCGGGCAACGCAGTAATTTGGTAGTTTGGTTATATGGTGATAATATGCAAATACCACGTGGTAGTACTAGTAGTTACGGAAACATTGGTAGCAATGGTACAATCAAAGACGTTGCATTAGAAAATGTTACAGCTCGTCAACGTTGGAGTTTACCTGACGGTCCTAAGGATACCGTTGCACCATTTTAATTACAGCAAGCGTAGTTTATTATATTAGACAAAAATAAAATTATAAAACTGGCAATAGTTGTATTGCCAGTTTTCATCAACATAAAAGATACAATGAAACATATATTAATAACAGGAAGTACAGACGGTATAGGAAAACTAACCGCTTTAAAATTAGCAGAAAACGGAAACGCAGTTTATATTCACGGTAGAAGTGAAGCTAAAGTAAACGATACAATTAGCGCAATAAAAACCGCTTCAAAAAATGATAATGTAAAAGGATTTGTGGCCGATTTTTCAGATTTAAATGCTGTAAAACAAATGGCAGAACAAATAAAAAATGAAGTACCAAGTCTAGATGTTTTAATTAACAATGCAGGAGTTTTAAAAACACCTTCTGTTAAAACTAAAAAGGGTTTAGATATAAGAATGGCTGTCAATTATTTGGCACCTTATATTTTAACAGAAAATATTATTTCGGTTCTAGAAAAAGGGTCAGCATCAAGAATAGTAAATTTAAGTTCTGCAGCACAATCTTCAGTTAAAAAAGGCATTTTAACAGGCGATGTATCTATCAGTGCCAACGAAGCTTACGCACAAAGCAAACTGGCACTAACCATGTGGAGTTTTTACTTTGCAAAACAACATCCAAATATTACAACTATAGCTGTAAATCCAGGTTCATTACTAAACACTAAAATGGCTAAAGAAGCCTATGGTCAATATTGGTCTCCAGCAGAAAAAGGTGTAGATATTCTTTATAATTTAGCCATATCTGAAGCAAATAAAAATGAGTCAGGTAAGTATTTTGATAATGATAAAGGTAGCTTTAGTAATGCACATCCTGATACTTATAATGAAGATAAAATTGAAGAATTAATAACACTAACAAGAACATTAGTTTCTTAGATAAAAAATAAGTTACTTGTCTTTATTCATCAAATAAAAACTCACCTTTAGTTTCGGCAGCATGTAATCCCCATTCAACAATTAGATTTAAAATAGGTACTAAGGTTTGTCCAAATTCAGTAAGCGTATATTCTACCTTTAACGGTGGCTTTTTTGTAAATACTCTTCTGTTTACAATAGCATCAGCCTCTAATTGTTTAAGCTGTAAACTCAAGGTGCGTTCTGTTATACCAGGTATTTCTTTACGCAATTCATTATAACGCTTTTTGCCATCTATTAAATGGGTAAGTATAACGCTTTTCCATTTACCACCAATAAGTTCCATTGCTGCACTTGTGGGACAATACGATATTTTATCATTAATCTTAATCTTTGGTTTCTTATCAAATAGTTCTTTTCTATCCATTTATTATGTGTGTTTTTTTTACAAAGTTATAATGCTTTAATTTAGTATGCAACTATATTTTTTATAGCAAAAAATTTAAATCTTAAAGTATTGTTTATTAGTTGTTTGAGTAGTTTTGTTTATACTATACTTCTTGACCGTTATTGCGTAGTGTATATACTATATATACTTTTGTCACTATAATTTTGATAGTATAATAACAATAATAAAATATTAGTATAATGAACCTAACAGAAATTTTAAACAATCGCTACTCAGTAAAAGAATTTGATGTGACTAAAAAAATATCAGATTCAGATTTTCAGCAAATAAAAAACATATTACGTTTAAGCCCGTCTAGCGTAAACCTACAACCTTGGCATTTTATAATTGCAAATACAGCAGAAGGTAAGGAGCGCGTAGCAAAAGGAACACAAGGTTTTTTTAAGTTTAATACGCCTAAAGTATTAGATGCGTCTCATACTATAGTAATAGCTGCTCGTACAGATGCAGATGAGAGTTATATGAAACGTGTTTTGGAGCAAGAAGATAAAGACGGGCGTTTTGCAGCCCAAGAGTTTAAGGACCAAATGCATGGTGGGCGTATGTTGTTTGCAAATATTCATCGCTACGACCTTAAAGATTTGCCACACTGGATGGAAAAACAGGTATACTTAAATATGGGGACTTTATTACTAGGTGCTGCTGCATTGGGTATAGACGCTGTTCCAATGGAAGGTGTAGATGTAAAAGCTTTAGACGAAGAATTTGGACTTCGCGAAAAAGGGTTTACAGCATTAGCAGTCGTTTCTTTAGGGTACAGAAAGGACACCGATTTTAATGCAAAACTTCCAAAATCAAGATTTTCAGAAGAGACAATAATTACACAATTATAAATAGAATTTTAAAGTCTAAAACGATATAAAGATGAAAAGCACTATAGTAAAATTTACAGTAAAACCAGAACATAAAGATACGTTTGCTACAACACTAAAAGAAGCGCAAGCAGCTACACAAAAAGAAGCTGGAAATAAAGAGATTAAAGTATTTGCATCTAAAACAGATGAAAATGTTTTTTTTGTATACGAACGTTGGGCAGATAAAGCTGCAATAACGTCTCACGATAACGAGCCACATACCAAAAAACTAATGGAAGTGGCACAAACTGCATTACAAACTGCACCAATTTTCTACTTTTTAGGCGATACAAACCCGTTACCAGACCATTCTAAATCTGCAAATCCAGAAGATGACGTATTTATCATTTTCTTCATTTTTAAATTAAAAACAGCTTTTAGAAATCAACTTATAAATCAGTTTGAAGACCATATAACACATACCAGAAAAGAGGAAAAAGGAAACATTCTTTTCGATTTATACACCGTAGATGATCAAGAAGACACCTTGGTTGTTTATGAGCATTGGAGAAAAGAATCTGATGTTTGGGATATTCACTTCAATCAACCATATGCAGTGAAAACAGGCAAACTTATGGAAGAAGCTGTTATTGGAGATTTAAAGCAGTATATGAATTTTGTGAAAGAGATTTAAGAGACAAACACATTAAAAAATATAAAAATTATGAAAGCAGTATTATTAAAACAAGCAGGTGGACCAGAAAATCTTTATATAGATAATATTGATAAGCCAACAATAAAAGATAACGAAGTATTGGTTGCCACAAAAGCAATTTCATTAAACCCAGCAGATGTAAAACCAAAGTATGTAGATGATATGTTAAATATGTTGTACGGTAAAGAGCGACCTATAATTTTAGGTTGGGATATTGCAGGTACCGTTACCGAAGTTGGTGCAGCAGTCATCAATTTTAAGGAAGGTGATAAAGTATTCGGAATGGTAAATTTCCCTGGTGTTGGTAATGCCTATGCAGAATTTGTGGCAGCTCCGGCAGCACATTTAGCAAAAATGCCAAACAATGTTTCTTTTGAAGAAGCTGCAGCGACAACATTAGCAGCTTTAACAGCCTTGCAAATTTTAAAGGGGAATATTAATAAAGGTGATAAAGTCTTAATTCAGGCTGGTTCTGGTGGTGTTGGTCATTTTGCAATTCAAATTGCAAAAAATTATGGTGCTTATGTTATAACTACTGCTTCGGCTAAAAACAAAGATTTTGTATTGTCAATTGGCGCAGATGAAGCTATCGATTATCACACCCAAAATTTTGAAGATATTTTAACAGAGATTGATTTTGTATTAGATACCCAAGGTGGAAATGTACTTCTTAATTCGGTAAAAGTAGTTAAAGAGAACGGGCATGTTTTTACAACTACCGGAACAGATTTTCCTGAGGAAGCTAAAGAAATTGCTAAGGCAAACAAAGTGAATCTATCCGGTATGTTGGTAAAGTCAGATAGTAATGATATGAACATTCTAAAAGACATGTTAGAAAGCGGAGCCATAAAACCAAACATCTACAAAACCTTTGCTTTTGAAGCTATGGCTGATGCTCACATAGAAGTGGAAAAAGGAAGAACGGTTGGTAAAGTGATTGTAACTATCTAAACACAAGATTATGAAAAATTCTATAAAAATTATAGCTCTTCTTTTTCTAGTGATTCTTTCTGGCTGCAAAGACAGAACAACAACTAAAGTTTCAGAAGTTGCAGTAATTCAAAAAAACAAAGACGTAATTACTAACGATTTCGCAGTAGCTGTAAAATGGGAATTAGACGGTTTTAAAATGCCAGAATCTGTATACGCATCGTCAAATCATAAGTGGTTATATGTTTCAAATACTAACGGTGCAGCGCCAGGTTTTATAAGTCGTGTGTCTAAAGAAGGAGTAATTGACAACCTGAATTGGACAACAGGGTTAACGTCTCCAACTGGTTCTGATGTTTATAAAAACATCTTGTATGTTGCAGACCAAAAGCAAGTACATCTTATAAATTTAAACGACGGAAGCATTATAAAAAGTTATTCTGATAACGAAGCCGGTTCTTTAAATGATTTAACAATTAATCAGAAAACTGGTCAAGTCTTCATTTCTGATGTACCTGGTGGTAAAATTTATACCATAGAAAATGACAAATTAATAGTGTGGTTACAGTCTGATAAAATACCATTTCCAAATGGTGTTTTTGTAGAAAATAACACCTTGGTTGTTGCTAATTACGGACTAGAAAATGGTGAAGGATTAATGCGTAAAGAGTGGAAACCTGAAGATTTTGGAGCCATATATAACATTGATATAGCTTCTAAAAAGGTGGAGTTAATTGCTTCTTCAAACAAAAAAGGAGTGTTTGACGGTGTTACCTCTATAAATGGTATTTTGCTAGCAAGTAGTAATCCAACAGGTCAATTATACACATTTGATGGCGATAAAAATTACTTGATTGATACATCTTCAAAAGGAATTGCAGACATTAATACAGATGGTGAAATTATTTTTGCACCTTATATTTTTGGTGATAAATTAATTGCTTATCAACCAATTGCTTGGGACAGAATTACTACTAAAGCCGAATATATAGAAAAAGGAGCAGATAATTATTATGGTGATGAAGGTGGAACGTCTATTGCTACAAGCGAAGGCATTATTAAAGGAAATTTTGGCGGACAAGAACTTAAAGGAACTTGGGATTGGCAAGGTGAATATTTTTGTAGAACAAGTACTCTAGGAACTATGGATTTAGGGTCAGACTGTATTCAGATTGATGTTACAGATTCTAAAATGCGTTTAATTTTAAATAAAGGTACAGGAATGTCTGTGGTTTATGATAAAAAGAAAGACCCTGAAATTACTATTTTATCAACTTTTAAAATAAAATTAGATAAAATTGATTTGTTTAAAAAAGAAATGCTATCCAATCAAGATGTAGTTCGTAAGGAGACAGGCACTTTAGAAATGAAGTTGTTTCAAGATAAAAAAGATCCAGAGAATTTTTTGGTCTTCGGAATAAATAAAGGACAGAATACTTTAGATGAACATTCTAAAGCAGTAGACAAAAGAGGAATTGCAAATCGCGTAGAATCGGCTTTAATAGAAGCGCCTAAAACCCTATTTCTAAATAACGAAAAACCATTACCAACAAATAATTTTAGTCAAATTAAAACAGACAAAGACGGAGTGTTATTGTTTTACTTATTTGAAATAAAAAAAAGTTATAAAGAAAGGTTTCTAAAGCAACTAATTAAGCATACAGAACTTACCAGGCAAGAAGAAGGTAACATTCGCTTTGATTTTTACAGTATTAAAGGAAAAGAAAATTCTTTTGTAATACAAGAACATTGGAAGAATAATGAAGCTGGCATTATCCACAGAAAACAATCTTACACACAGGTTACAGGCAAATTATTGAAAGAGGCTATTGTAGAATCTTCACAGCATCAGTTTTTTGTAGCTCAGATTGAAAATTAGGAAAACTATATATATAACATATTTGAAAATGAAAATACAAAAAGAATTACCAAATTATACTAAAAAAAATATTTGTTGGTGGCGAATGGAGATGATAGCATGATGTTTATTTGTTTTTAATGCTAAGATTAATTTTAATTAGTCTTGGCATTTCTTATATTATACAAAACGTTTTTTTTATTTACATAAAAATAAAAAAAACTTTGGTAAAGTAGAAGATATTCAAGTTCTTGCACGATTAATTTTATATTTTAATGGATAACCTAATAACTTTTTCAATAGCTGTATTTACAGCATTTTTTGCGATAACAAACCCGATTTCTAACATGACGGTTTTTTTGTCTTTAACACAAGGTGCGAGTAAAAAAACTAAACAAGATATAAATAAACGATCAAATTTTATAGCTTTTATTATCGTCGCTGTTTTTGTTCTTTTAGGTAAATATATTTTCGAATTATTTAATATTAGTATTCCTGCTTTTAAAATTACAGGAGGTATATTAATATTTTTTATAGGTTTTGATATGCTACAGTCTAAACAATCTAATGTAAAAACCATTGATAATGTTGATATTGATGAAAACATAGCTGTTTCACCTTTAGCAATTCCAATTTTAGCTGGTCCAGGAACCATTGTAACTGCTATGAATTTTGTTGCCAAAGCAGAAACAATACACATTGTTTTGGTAATTGCCATATTTGGTTCTATGAGTTTATTAACTTATTTTACATTTAGATTAAGCGATTTAATTGTAAAAATTGTAGGAAATAATGTAATATCTGTAATAGGAAAAATAATGGGTTTAATTATAGCTATAATAGGTACAGGTATGATTATAACAGGAATTAAACTTGCTTTTAATTTTATAGCCTAAAATAAACTAAAAGCAATATAATTGTTAGGAGAGTAGTCATTCTTTTTAATAACAAATAGACTATATAAGTAGTAATATGAAAAAAATTCTAATTCTTTTTGCGCACCCTAAACTAGAGAAGTCTAGAGCAAACTTATCTTTAATAAATCATATAAAAGATAAAGAAAATGTAACTATTCACGACTTGTATGATGAGTATCCAGATTTTCATATAGATGTGCCTAGAGAGCAAAAATTATTAAAACAGCATGATATTATTATTTGGCATCATCCGTTTTACTGGTATAGTTGTCCGCCATTAATGAAACAATGGATTGATATGGTATTAGAGTTTAATTGGGCTTATGGTCCAGAAGGAAAAGCGCTTCACAATAAAACGTGTTTAAATGCTATAACTACAGGTGGCTCTAAGGAAGTTTACTGTTCTGCAGGATATAATAGTTTTACGGTTGAACAATTTTTAAGACCCTTTGAGCAGACTGCCAATTTATGCGGAATGACATATTTTCCGCCTTTTGCAGTTATGGGAACACATAATCTCTCAGATGAACAACTACACGATTATAAAATTAATTACGGTAAACTAATTGATTTACTTCAAGCCAATTTAAATATAAATGATTTCGAAAAAAAATCATTTATTAATGATATTCCGCAACTTAAAAGCTCTTAATATATGACTGGAAGTTTACTTTTTGAAGCTATTATGTTTTTGGCAGGAGCCATAATTTGTGTGTCTATTGCTAAGCGTTTAGGTTTAAGTTCTGTTATAGGTTATTTATTAGCAGGTGTGTTAATTGGACCTTATGTGCTTGGTTTTATTGGTGAAGAAGGTCAAGATATTTTGCACTTTGCAGAATTTGGAGTAGTAATGATGCTATTTCTTATTGGATTAGAAATTGAACCTAAAAATTTCTGGAACATGCGAAAAACCATACTTGGCATGGGAGGCATTCAAGTAGGAGGTACGATGCTATTGTCTTATTTGCTTTTCTACTTTTTAGGATATGAGTGGGAAGTTGCATTAGTAATTTCTATGGCAGTCGCCTTATCTTCTACAGCAATAGCTATGCAAACTATAAAAGAAAAAGGTTTGATGGACACTACTTTTGGTACATCTGCATTTTCTATTTTATTATTTCAAGATATTATTGTCATTTTCATGATTGGTGTTATGCCTTTATTATCCAATTCTAATTCAGGAACACAAACAGATGCTCATAGTGAATCTATGAGTCTTATTGAAAGTTTACCACTTGGTTTACAAACTATGGCTATTATCTTATCGGTTGCAGTTATTATTGCTTTAGGGCGTTATGTAATTGTACCCATGCTAAGAAAAGTAGCAAAAACAGATGTTCGTGAGTTGCTAATTGCAGCAGCATTTTTAATTGTTTTTGGTATTTCATTTATTATGGAATTAGTAGGAATTAGTCCTGCATTAGGCGCTTTTTTAGGTGGAGTAGTATTATCTAATAGTGAGTTTAAACACGAATTAGAAAGTACATTAGAGCCTTTTAAAAATCTGTTATTAGGTCTGTTTTTTATGGCAGTTGGTGCTTCAATAAATTTTATAGTAATAGCAAAAAGTCCTTTAACAATTGGAGGTGTTTTAATTGCAATAGTTATATTAAAAGCAATCGTTTTATTTATCACTGGTCGTGTTTTTAATTTAAAATTAGATCAAAAATTACTATTAACTTTCAGTTTATCACAAATTGGAGAATTTGCTTTTGTATTGCTGTCTTTTGCTTTTGGTTTAAATATTTTAGAACAAGAACAAATGGATATCTTGCTAGTAATTACAGCTTTAAGTATGGGGTTAACACCAATTATAAGTATTTTTAATGAGCGTTTTATTTTACCTAAAGTAGGGACTAAAGAATCTATTAAACGTCCTATGGATCATATTGCAAAATCGCAAAAAATAATTTTGGTTGGTTTTGGTAATTTTGGCAGTACAGTAGGTCGGTTTTTAAGATCGCATGGTGTAGAAGCTACTATTTTAGATCAAGATTCAAATCGTGTAGACTTACTTCGTAAAATGGGATTTGAAGTGTATTATGGAGATGCAACACGTTTAGATTTATTAGAATCTGCAGGAATAGCAGAAGCTAAAATAGTAATTATTGCTACAAATAAATTAAGTGTAACAAAAGCAATTACAAAAATAGTTAATGATAAGTATCCGCATATAGAACTCATGATTCGTACTAAAAATAGAGAAGATGCTTATGAGTTATTAAATCTTGGACATGAAAATTTTTATAGAGAATCTCTAGATACATCGTTAGCTTTAGCTAGTGATGTTTTACATAAATTAGGTTTTAGAAAATATACGCTAAATAGGCAAGTTAAAAACTATATTAAGTATGATGAAACCAGTTTAAGACATTTAGCAAAAGAGTCTAGACAAGAGAAAAATTATATATTTAAAGTAAGAAAAGAATTAAAAAAACAAGAAGAATTATTGGATGCCGATTTTAAAAGAGGTGTTGTAGACTATGATAATCATTGGGATAGCGAGCACATTAGAAAGGCTTTGGAAAATTCTAATACTAAAATGTAATGCATAAAGAGATTCCGCATATTGTTTTTAATTCTCAAAAGCCAAATAATAGTGGAATTGAAATTTTATCTATTGAAAGTCTTGCTATTAGAAAGGATGACGCTGTAGATCATCATCCAGAAAAAGCACATCAGGTTGCTTTTAATATGATTGTATTATATACAGCAGGAGAAAGTAAACAATTGGTAGATTTTGTATGGCACACTGTAAAAAAAAACACGATAATACATCTGTCTAAAGGTCAAATTAATGCTTTTCAATTTACCAAGAATCTAAAAGGTTATATCTTGTTGTTTACCGAAGATTATTTAAAGAAACAGATTAATGCATTACCAAAAAACGAATTAATAAGATTGTTTAATGCACATTTGTTCTCTCCAATTATTCAAGTACCAAAAGACTCTAATGTAGTACGTTATTTCGAATTATTATTTGAAGAATATAACAGTCAAAAAGAAGATTATAACCAAGAAAGCACATACAAATCTTTACATTCTATTATTTTTTATAAGCTAGAACGTTTAAAACAATATCAAACTTTTCATTTAAAACAATCTAAACAACTCAATATATTTTTAGATTTTAAATCACTTTTAGAAAAACATTTTACGAAAAGTAGAAATGCCGATTTTTATGCCGAAAAACTAAATATTACTTACAAGCATTTAAATACCATTTGTAAAAGCATTATTTCTATTACTGCAAAGCAATTTATAGACGAATTTATTGTACTAGAAGCAAAACGACAGCTTGTAAATTCAGAAATTAAAAGTACAGAATTAGCCTATGCTTTAGGTTTTGAAGAGCCAACAAATTTTGTTAAATACTTCAGAAAGAATACAGGATTTACCCCAAATCAATTTAAAAAAGAACTAAATTAAAATTTAAGGTTCGATATTTACCATTTTTAGGTTTAGATTTATCTTTAGTTACTAAGGGTTCTATTTTAATTTTGTAGTCATAAAAACACACATAAATTAAAATGAAAAATTCTCTTATCGCATTATCGCTAGTAATAACATTAGCTTCTTGCAACTCTGAAAAAGAAACAAAAAAAGTAACTATTAAAAAGGAACCCAAAATGGAAACAATAGCAAAATTATCAAATAAAGAAAAAACAATTGCAGTTTTAAAAAGTATTGAAACAGGAGACAAAAAAGCAATTTCGTATATAAACCCAAACAAATATACACAGCACAACTTGTCTGTTGCCGATGGTTTAGCTGGTTTTGGAGCTTTATTACAACTAGCACCAGCTGATGGTTTTAAAGTAAAAACAATTAGAGCTTTTCAAGATGGCGATTATGTGTTTACACAAACCGTTTACGATTTTTTTGGACCAAAAGTAGGTTTTGATGTTTTTAGATTTGAAAACGGATTAATTGTAGAGCATTGGGATAATTTAATAGAAGTTGCTGCTGCAAACCCAAGCAAACACACACAAACCGATGGTACAACAAGCAATACAGATTTAGACAAGACTGAAGCTAATAAAACTTTAGTTTCTAATTTTGTAAATGATATTTTAGTAAACGGTAAAATGGAAAAATTACAAGGTTACTTTAATGGAGACCATTATATACAACACAATCCCAACATTGCAGATGGTTTATCTGGTTTAGGTCAAGCCATAGAAGCGATGGCAAAACAAGGTATAAGAATGGAGTATAATACGGTACATAAAGTATTAGGCGAAGGTAATTTTGTACTAACTATTAGCGAAGGTAAATTTGCAAATAAACCAACATCATACTACGACTTATTTAGAGTAGAAGATGGCAAAATTGCAGAACATTGGGACGTCGTAGAAACAATTACTCCAGAAACAGATAGAAAAAATACAAACGGTAAGTTTAATTTTCCTAATTAATTTAGCCACATCTTTATAACTTTGATTAATAGCAGAAAAGACCACTTTTAAAAGTGGTCTTTTTTTGTTTTTTTATAAGGAAAACAAAGAGTTGTTTGTTTAATTTAACATGTCGTTAAAAATAACATTACCTTTGGCCTTTATTAAAAGAGATGGTGTTTAATTATAAATTGTCATCTCAAAATGTTCGATAACGGACTTTACCAAACAATTTATATGTCATTTAAATCATTAGGCTTATCAGAAGCCTTGCTAAAAGCAATTAGCAAAAAAGGGTATACAACACCTTCACCAATTCAGCAAAAAGCAATTCCACCAGTTTTAGATGGAGAAGATGTTTTAGCATCTGCACAAACAGGAACGGGAAAAACCGCAGGTTTTACGCTGCCATTATTACATATTTTATCAGAAAATCCTAAAGAAAAATATAGGCCAATACGAGCTTTAATATTAACACCAACTAGAGAGCTAGCAGCTCAGGTTTATGCAAATGTTAGAGAGTATAGCGAATTTTTAAATTTAAGAAGCGCTGTTATTTTTGGTGGTGTAAACCAAAAACCACAAGCAGCAACCATTCGTCAGGGAGTCGATGTTTTGGTAGCAACACCAGGACGTTTATTAGATTTACAAAGTCAGGGTTTATTATCGCTTAAACGCATAGAAATATTTGTTTTAGACGAAGCCGATAGAATGTTAGATATGGGGTTTTTACGCGATATAGAGCGTGTTATAAAATCTATGCCAGATAAAAGGCAAAACTTAATGTTTTCGGCAACGTTTTCTAAAGATATAAAAAAGTTGGCTCACGGTATTTTAAACAATCCCGTTCAAGTAGAAGCAACACCAGAAAACTCTACAGTTGATGCTATTAGCCAAAAAGTTTACCGTGTTGCTAAAGGTTTAAAAACTGGGCTAATAATTAAATTAATAACAGAAGGTAATTGGAAACAAGTATTGGTTTTTACACGTACTAAACATGGAGCGAATAAACTTTGCGATAAAATGGGTAAGGCAGGCATAACTGCAGCTGCTATTCATGGTAATAAAAGCCAAGGAGCAAGAACAAAAGCATTGTCTGGTTTTAAAAGTGGGCGTATTAATGTTTTGGTGGCTACAGATATAGCTGCGCGTGGATTAGATATTCCATTGTTACCACATGTTATAAATTTTGAATTACCAAACATATCTGAAGATTATGTACATAGAATAGGAAGAACAGGTAGAGCAGGAGCAAAGGGCGAAGCGGTATCTTTAGTAAGTGCAGACGAAACTACCTATTTACGCGATATTGAAAAACTAGTAGGAATAACAATCCCGAAGGAGATTATAGAAGGTTTCGAGCCAGATCCTAATGCATCTACTGCGCCAATAAAACCAGGGCAAAATCGTCAACGCAGAAATAACCAAGGAGGAAACGGAAATAGAAAACCAAAATCTACTAATTCTAATACTAATTTTAGTCGTAGTTCTAGTAGAAATAATAAGTCAAGACGACCAAAACGTAACAGCGAAAGAAGAAAATAGTAATAATGAAAAAAGTTTTAAAGGATAAAATTATAGCGGTTTGTAATAAAAAAATAGAAACCAAAGGTGTTAATGTTGGTTTGTCTTTTTATGCTTTTTTTGCTAATAAAAACGACGATCCAGATTTGCTCATGGAAGCTGCTACTTGGTGGATTAAAACCCATAAGTTAGATCATTTTGAAAAAGCAACTAAAATTAAAAAACTTGTAAGTGGAGAAGCAGCCAAATAACCCTTTACACGGTATAAAATTAGAGCAAATTATAAACGAACTCGAAGCCCATTATGGTTGGGAGTATATGGGTTATACCATTAAAATACGATGTTTTACAGATAATCCATCTGTAAAATCTAGTTTAAAGTTTTTAAGGCGAACACCATGGGCAAGAACAAAGGTAGAAACCATGTATTTAAATATGCTAAAAAATAAAAAGTAACCTTTTTGTATTTTTATAAAATATAAAATGCTCAAGTTTTAAACTTGAGCATTTTTGTTTCTTTTAACTAAAAAGAATAACTATTCTTGTTTCTTCTTTCCTTTGCCTTTTCCCTTTCCAAAATTAGCTTTTAACTCTTCTAAAGTTACTGCTCCGTTAGAGTCTGCATCTAAGTTAGCGTAGTTTTTTTCTAATCGTTCTGCAGGAACTTCTTTTTTTCTTTTAGCCCCTTTAAATTCTTCTAAAGTAATAGACCCATTTTTATCGGCATCAAATCTTTTAAACATTTTATCAAAGTCAGGAGTTTTCTTTTCTTGTGCAGACATAGTGAATGAAAAAGCAGTTAATGCTACAGCTAATGTTCCTAATTTTAAAGTTGTCATTTTCATTTTAAATACTTATTTAATTGTTAATCTAAGTTTAGACTATTTTATAGGTAAAAGGTTTAATCAGAATTAAAAATATTTTGTTTTTTTTACAACCTTTCTTATTTACCTATGTGTTTTAACCCTTCATAAATAACAATACTAACAGCATTAGCTAAATTTAGGCTTCTAATATGTTCGCTATAAAGCGGTATTTTATAAAGTCTATCAGTATTTTGTTCGGTTATATCTTTAGATAATCCAGCCGATTCTTTCCCAAAAATTAAAAACATATCATCTTCAAAAGGAATATCCCAATGCTTCTTTGTGCCATGGCTAGACATAAACGCCATGCTTTTGTCTTTGTTTATAGCAAAAAACTCTTCAATGTTTTCGTAATAAGTAACCTCTAGGTGTTGCCAATAATCTAATCCAGCTCGTTTTAAGCGTTTGTCGTCAATTTCAAAACCAAAAGGTTTAACAAGGTGTAAATGCGACCCAGAGCCTAAAGACAAACGCCCTATGTTACCTGTGTTATTGGGTATTTCTGGCTCTATAAGTACAATGTTTAGTGGCATGTTTTAATGTGTTGTGTAAATCAAAAAACCTATTCTGTATAGAGAATAGGTTTTTAAAATATATTAAAATAGAAATTTTAAGACTCTATTTGAGGCTTTCCAATTTCGTTAATTTCTTCAGCGTTTTCAGCTTTTGGGTCTGGGCCATATTGGTTAGGTCCTGTATCACCTTCTGTAACTAGTAAAACAAAAATCCAAATAGGGCCAATTAATGGTATTAATCCAATAAGGTAAAACCATCCGCTTTTACCAACATCATGCAGTCTACGCACAACAACAGCCAAACTAGGTACAAGTACACCTAATACATAAATAATGTATAATCCCATTATAGCAGGCATATCTGTAGCAGCAGCAATACCACCAGAAACAAGCATGATTCCTAAAATAAAAATTCCGTTAAATAAGGCGAACATCCAATATTCTTTTCGTCTTGCTCTACCTGTAAAATTTGCGTAATTATCGCGCACTACTTTTAAATACCATTCCATTAAATAAATGTGTTTAGGGTTAGTTATTAATAATCAAATATATTTAATTTAAAATAGATTTCACAAATTCATTAATAGTTTTCGTTCCTTTATTTGTAACATGCTTAACAAAAGCACTTCCAATAATAGCGCCTTTAGAGTATTTAGTAGCTTGTGTAAAAGTTTCGTTATTACTAATACCAAAACCAATAATTTGTGGGTTTTTTAAATTCATGTTAGCAATGCGTTCAAAATAAGCTGTTTGCTCGTCTCCAAAACCAGATTGAGCTCCAGTTGTACTCGCGCTACTTACCATGTAAATAAAACCATCAGATATAGAGTCTATATACCGTATGCGTTTATCTTCCGTTTGTGGAGTAATTAAAAATATATTCGTTAAACCGTATTTTTTAAAAATAGCTTGGTATTCTTCATGGTAAACATCTACAGGTAAATCTGGAATAATTAATCCATCAATACCAATTTCTTTACATTTTTTACAAAAAGCCTCTACACCATATTGAAACATAGGATTAAAATACCCCATAATAATAAGTGGAATGTTTACCGTTTTTCTAATGTCTTTTAATTGTTTAAAAAGCACCTCTGTAGTCATGCCATTTTTTAAAGCTTCTGTAGAGCTGGCTTGTATAGTGGGGCCATCTGCCAATGGGTCGCTAAAAGGCAAACCTATTTCAATCATATCAACACCATTTTTTTCTAAATCTTCAATAATAGAAACAGTATCGTTAATATCTGGGTAACCCGCAGTAAAATATATAGATAGTAATTTTTTGTTTTCTTGTAGTTTTGTTTGAATTCTATTCATAATTCATATAATTTTTAAATTTTTCAATTTGGGCGTTACCGCAAGGGTCGGGCTTTCACTACTCGCTCTCTGCGAGGAGCTCACACATACCGTTCAATCCCTAACGCAAAAAAAGTATCATAACTATATTTTAAAATATTCGATATAATTATTTAAATCTTTATCGCCTCTACCAGATAAACTTACCACGACTACATCGTCAGGCTTAAACGTTTTTTGTTCGAAAATAGCCAAGGCATGCGAGCTTTCTATAGCAGGAATAATACCTTCTAGTTTGCATAAATCTAATCCAGCATTCATAGCATCATTATCTGTAACAGCCATAAACTCTGCACGACCAGTTTTACATAAATGCGCATGCATAGGGCCAACACCAGGATAATCTAATCCAGCCGAAATAGAGTAAGGTTCTGTAATTTGTCCATCTTTACTTTGCATTAACAACGTTTTACAGCCATGTATAATGCCTTCTTTACCAAGTACAGAAGTTGCAGCACTTTCGCCAGAGTCTACACCTAAACCTGCAGCTTCTACAGCAATAATTTTAACATCTTCTTCGTGTAAATAATGGTAATATGTACCAGCAGCATTGCTGCCACCACCAATACAAGCAACAACATAATCTGGGTTTTCTCTACCTTCTTGTTCTTTTAATTGCCATTTAATTTCTTCTGAAATAACCGCTTGAAATCTAGTTACCATATCTGGGTATGGATGTGGCCCAATAGCAGATCCAATAATATAATGTGTATTTACAGGGTTATTAATCCAATCTCTAATAGCTTCGTTGGTAGCATCTTTTAAGGTTTTACTACCAGATAATGCAGGTACCACTTTGGCGCCTAACATTTTCATTCTAGCTACGTTTGGTGCTTGTCTAGCAATATCTATTTCTCCCATGTAAACAATACACTCTAGCCCCATTAAAGCACAAACGGTAGCGGTAGCAACACCATGTTGTCCTGCTCCAGTTTCTGCAATTATACGGTGTTTACCAAGGCGTTTAGCCATAAGTATTTGCCCTATGGTATTATTTATTTTATGAGCTCCTGTATGGTTTAAATCTTCACGTTTTAAATATACTTTGGTATTGTATTTTTCTGACAGGCGTTTTGCAAAATAGAGCGGAGAAGGGCGCCCTACGTAATCTTTTAAAAGTTTATCAAACTCTTTTTTAAAATCTGGCTCTGCCATAATTTTAATATAGTTTTGGCGTAACTCTTCTACGTTTGGATAGAGCATTTCTGGAATAAAAGCACCTCCAAATTCTCCATAATAGCCTTTGTCGTCTACGTTGTAATTCATAATATTATTACTCAGTTTATTTATAAAATCTTTTAAAAGCGAAATATCCTTTAATCCAGGTTTTATTTCGAATTTACTATTTACATCAAGTGCATAGCAATACTTAGATGCTTTGCTTTGTTTAAATTTTTTAATGTCTTGTACTTGCTCTAAACCAATACCTCCACTTAAAAAGAAGGGTTTGGTAGATGGGTAGTTGTTTAACACATTCCAATCGAAGGTATAACCATTGCCTCCAGGTAATTTGCCTTTAGTGTCAAAAAGAAAGTAATTGCAAACAGTTTCGTAAGGTTTTAAAATTTCAAAGTTAAATTCGTTTTTAATCGAAAATACTTTAATAATTTCAATGTTTAATATTTGTAAGCTTTTGCAATATTCTGGTGTTTCTTTACCGTGTAATTGCACAGCTTGAAGCTTGTGAGTGTTTACTTTATCAATAACACTATCTATAGGTTCGTTAACAAAAACACCGGTTTTTTTTATAGACTTTGGTAGTTTAGGTATGGTTGTGTCAAAATTTCGAGCAGATTTCTCGTAGAATATAAAACCAAGATAATCGGGCTTTAAGTTTGCTACTTGAGCCATATTCTCTTGGTATTTCATTCCGCAAATCTTAAGTTTCATTATTTTAAGTCTTTAATAAATTTTGTTGCGTTTTCTCCTGGGTTATCGGTTTTCATAAAGTTTTCTCCTATTAAAAATCCTTTATAACCATACGGTTGTAATTCTTTAATGGCATTAACATTACTAATACCACTTTCTGATACTTTTACAAAATCGTTAGGAATTAATTCACTTAGTTGCTTGCTTGTTTCTAAGCTAACATCAAAAGTTTTTAAATTTCTGTTATTTACACCTAGCATGTCTAAACTAGGCATAATAGATTTATGTAATTCTTCCTCGTTATGTACCTCTAGAAGCACATCTAAATTTAAACTTTTAGCAAACTCAGAATATTTTTTTATTTCTTCTTTAGATAAAATGGCTGCTATTAATAAAATAACATCGGCTCCATAGGCTTTGGCTTCTAATAACTGGTACTCGTCTATTATAAATTCTTTTCTTAATAGAGGTAGGTTGCAGCTGGCGCGAGCTAAAAGTAAATCGTCTAGAGAGCCACCAAAATATTTGCCATCGGTTAAAACAGACATACCACAAACACCAGCGTTTTCGTATCCGCTAGCCACATCATGCACATTTAATGTGTTATTAATTACAGATTTTGATGGCGAACGCCTTTTGTGTTCTGCTATAATTCCTGTTGTGCTATGGCGTAAATTATTGGCAAGCGACAGGGTGTTTCTATTAAATAAAACAGATTGTTCTAGTTGAGATATTGGAATTAAACTTTTTCTAAGTGCTACTTCCTTTTTTTTATCTAGCGTTATTTTGTCAAGTATATTCATTATTTACTCAATTCTACTAATTTATTTAAAGCTGTTTTTGCTTTTCCAGAGAAAAGCGATTCTTTAGCAATTTCAAAACCTGTTTTATGGTCTATTTGTTTACTCGTTGCGATAGCTAAACCTGCGTTTGCACAAACAACATGGTTTTGTTGCTCTGTGCCTTTACCATTAATAATGTTTACAAATATATTGGCAGCGTCTTTAATGGTTTTGCCTCCAAAAATAGATTCTTGTGTCACTTTTTCGATACCTAAATCTTCGGGCGAAAACAACTTTTCGCTATGGTTAGAAACAATTTTTGCTTTACCGGTTAAAGAGATTTCGTCGTAGCCATCTAGTGCATAAACTATGCTATAATTGTTTTTTGTGTTTTGATGTAAGAAACTATACAATCGTAAAATTTCTAGATTAAAAACACCAAGTAATTGGTTTTTAGGAAACGATGGGTTAACTAAAGGGCCTAGCATGTTAAAAAATGTTTTTACCCCTAATTCTTTTCTAATAGGCGCAACCGCTTTCATTGCTGGGTGAAATAGAGGAGCGTGTAAAATGCATATTCCTGCTTGGTCTAAACAGCGTTTTAAAAAATCTTCGTCATTAGAAAATTTAACACCTAAATGTTCCATAACGTTTGATGATCCAGATGTTGATGATACACCGTAATTGCCATGTTTAGAAACATGTACACCTGCTCCTGCAGTAATAAAAGAGGATAGGGTAGAGATGTTAAACGTATTTTTACCATCGCCACCAGTACCTACTATATCTATAGCATTAAAATTGCTAAGATTAATTGGAATACATAATTCTAAAAGGGCATCTCTAAAACCTCTTAGTTCGTTTAGGGTGATGCTACGCATCATAAAAACGGTTAAAAAAGATGCTATTTGGCTTTGGTTATACATACCATTAGATATGTTTACTAAAACTTGTTTTGCTTCTGTAGTAGAAAGGTGTTCGTGATTTATAAGTCTGTTTAATAAATTTTTCATTTTATTATGTTTTGTTTTTCAACTAACCTTCAATCCAATTTTTTAATATGTCTTTACCTTTTGGTGTTAATACCGATTCTGGGTGATATTGTACACCACGAACGTCGTAAACTTTATGTCTTAAAGACATGATTTGTCCATTTTCGTCAAACGATGTGGCCTCAAGACTATCTGGTAAATTTGCATTTACAACCCAAGAGTGGTAGCGTCCTACTTCAATTTCTTTGCCTAGGTTTTTAAAAAGAATTTCGTCGTCTACAGATATGGTTACAGGTGTTGCTACACCGTGGTAAACATCGTTTAGGTTTTCTAGTGTGCCTCCAAAAACTTCGCCTATAGCTTGTTGCCCTAAGCATACGCCTAATATGCTTTTTGTTGGGGCGTATTTTTCTATTATGGGTTTTAGTAAACCTGCTTCGTCTGGTATGCCTGGACCTGGCGATAATACTATTTTATGAAATGGTTCTACATCTTCTAAAACGAGTTTGTCGTTTCGTACTACGGTTACATCGCAATTTAAATCTTCTAGATAATGTACTAGGTTGTATGTAAAACTGTCGTAATTGTCGATAACTAATACTTTCATATTTTTTATTTTTCTTGCCATGAATACACGCATGTTTTCTGGACTTGTTTTCTTTTATTTTAACTGTCTTAGCTGGCTTATTTTGCCAACTGCACACTTATACTTTAGGACTTTAGGCCTACTTAGGCAGTGCTTGGTACAGGTTTGTTAAATCTCTTTTGAGTTATTGCATATATAACACAAAAACCTATTACCTTTTCGAGTAATGTCCATGTTCTATACATCTTCGGCTAGTTTTATTGCTTTTGTTAATGCGCCGAGTTTATTATATACTTCTTGTAGTTCGCTGTCTGCATTAGATTTTGATACTAAACCAGCTCCTGCTTGCCAGTTTAATTTATAGTCTTTGCTTAAAAAGGTGCGAATCATTATAGCGTGGTTAAAATTGCCATCGAAATCCATAAAACCTATGGCGCCACCGTAAAATGCTCTACTTGTTTTTTCGTAATCTTCTATAAGTTGCATGGCGCGATGTTTTGGTGCTCCACTTAATGTGCCTGCAGGAAAGGTGTCTGCAACCACTTGCATGGTTGAAGTATTTTTATGTTTCAGTCCTGTTACCTTGCTTACTAGGTGTATAACGTGCGAGAAAAATTGAACTTCGCGGTAGGTGTCTACAGTTACTTGGCTACCGTGTCTACTTAAATCGTTACGAGCTAAATCGACAAGCATTACGTGCTCTGCATTTTCTTTGTCGTCTCTTTTTAGTTTCTCTGCCAATATAGCATCTTGTTCTTCGTCTCCAGTACGTTTAAATGTTCCTGCAATAGGATGAATTTCTGCTATACCTTTTTCTACTATAAGTTGTGCTTCTGGCGAACTACCAAAAATTTTAAAGCTTCCGTAGTCAAAATAAAATAGGTAAGGCGATGGGTTTATGCTTCTTAAGGCTCTGTATACATTAAAATCGTCACCTTTAAATTCTTGAGAGAATCTTTTTGAGAGTACGAGTTGAAAAACATCGCCTCGTTGACAATGCTTTTTTGCTAGTTCTACATGTTCTTTAAATTCTTCGTCTTTTAGGTTAGATGTTATTTCTCCGCTGGTTTCGAAACCGTAAGTTGCAAAGTTTTGTACGTTAATAATTTGGTCTACCTCGTCTATATTATTTTCTGCATTATCAAAACAATGTGCAAAAATATAGGCCTCGTTTTTATAGTGGTTTATAGCTATTATGTTTTGATATACAGCGTAATATACGTCTGGTATAACTATAGAGTCTTCTTTTTTGCTTATTTTAACATCCTCAAAATACTTTACAGCATCGTAAGCAGTATAACCAAAAATACCGTTGTTTATAAATTTAAATTCGGTGTCTGAGTTAGTGTTAAATCGTTTTGTGAATTTATGAATTTCTTCGGCTACATTTACCGTATTATCTATGTTTGTAGTTGTAGAGCTGCCGTCTGGAAAGGTCTGAGAAATAACTTCGTTTTCTACCTTTATGGTTGCAATTGGGTTAAAGCATATATACGAGAAGTTTTTATGACTTTTATGGTAATCGCCACTCTCTAACAAAATACTATTTGGGAATTTGTCCCTTATTTTATAATACACACCTACTGGTGTAATAGTATCTGCTAGTATTTTTTTGTAATGAGTGTAAAGGTTAAATGTTTTCATATAAGCTGAATTTATTTCAGTTTTGGTTTTATAATTTTTTTTAATCTGAATTTACATTCAGAAAAAAGAAAAGGCTTGTCGTGAATGACAAGCCTTTTTGAATATTTTTAATTTAAATATACCTATAGGGTTACTTCACGAATCTAGTTTCGAAAGCACCACCACCAAGTATTATTTAAAATTGTGTTCATAATTTATATTTCTTTGCCAAATATAGAAATCAAAATATAATTATACAATAGATTGAAGGTTTTTGTTAAAAAAAAACTACCATATATAAATATGGTAGTCCTTAAAGTAATTATTAGGTGTGAGAGTCTTAGTTTTATGTTATTAACATAATTTACCTAATAATTTAATAAGTTCAATTTTTTCTTGTTTGTTGAGAGAACTCATTATATCTGATTCTTTGCTATCAATCAAATCATCTACACTTCTAAGGAGAATTAATCCTTTTTCTTTAATTAAAATATCTATTTTGCGTTTATTAGCTTTATTTGTGTTTTTTTCGACATAGTTTTTTTTTATGAGCTTGTCTATTAACCTAGTGGTATTACTCATTTTTGTTATCATACGCTCTTGCACTGTTTCTAAACAAGCAGCTTTTCCTTTTTGACCTCTTAATATTCTTAGCACATTAAATTGCTGAAGAGATATGTCGTATGGTTTTAAAGTATCTACTAACTGTTTGTTTATTTGTGCGTTAGTGTATATTATACTTATAACAGCTTTTTTTGATAAAGGAAGATTAGATTTTGTTTTAAGAATCTCTTCTATTTTCATTTTTATAACTGTTGTATATACAAATGTGTAATAAATAATTGAGAATTCCTAAAATTCTCTTAATTTTTTGTTAAATAGCAATTTCTAGGGTTGAATAATATTTAATTTTATAATTATGGGCATGAGAATATTATTGGTTTTTTTTTCTGTTTTGTTAGTTGTTTCATGTAAAAAGAAAAACGATACTAAAGATTTAGAAATAAAAAAGGAGGTTGTTAAAACTGTAAAAAGTAATGTAGATCTAGATATTTATAATTTTGAACGTTTTAAACCTATATTAAACAAGCAAGATAACAAGGTTTATGTTGTTAATTTTTGGGCAACTTGGTGCGCACCTTGTATAAAAGAATTACCGTATTTTGAAATGATAAAAGCCAAGTATACTAATGTAGAGGTTATTTTGGTAAGTTTAGATTTTCCGCACGCTTACGAGTCTAAATTAAAACCTTTTATAGCAAAACATACATTAAAATCTCAAGTTATTGCTTTAGATAATGAAGGTGCTAGTACCTGGATGTCTAAAGTAAATAAAAATTGGTCGGGCTCTATTCCAGCAACTATAATATACAAAAACGAAAATTCTAAATTTTACGAGAAATCCTTTAATTTTATGGAGTTAGAGAAAGAGGTTAAAGCTTTCCTAAATTAAAATAAATACATTGTTAACTAATAATTTGATGTAAGTTATATTAGTTTAACAGACTATTAAAACGTGTAAAATAGTAGGTAATTAAAAAAAAACTATGCTATAACACTTTAGGATTTTTTAAATGCATAAATTTGGTACGATGTATTAAATTAGCATCAAAATAATAATTATTTTTAAAAACATGGAAGATTTAAGTCAAGAAGAGTGGGCTTCGCAATTAGCAGAAGACAAAAATGCTGTTGTTTTAGATGTAAGAACAGATAGTGAAGTGGCAGATGGTATTATACCAAACGCTATACATATAGATATATATAAAGGTCAAGAATTTATAAATGAATTAGAAGATCTCGATAAAGAAAAAAACTATTATGTATATTGTCGTTCGGGCAACAGAAGTGGACAAGCTTGCAATATTATGGAGCAGTTAGGTTTTGAAAATGCCTATAACCTTGAAGGCGGTATGTTAGAATGGACAGGAGACGTCGTAGATAAAGATTAATTATTAATATTATGAAACAGCTGTTATTTATATTTTGTTTAGTATGTAGTATTACTTTTTTTGGTTGTAAAGATTCGGCTTCGCCACTGGTAAAAGTTATTTCTGCTGAAGAAATGCAAACTTTTTTAGAATTAGATAACGTACAACTTGTAGATGTGCGTACTCCTGCAGAATATAAAACAGGATTTATAGCAAAGGCACAGAATATCGACTTTTATTCTCCAACATTTGATAAAGATGTAAGCAAATTAGATAAAAGTAAACCGGTATTGTTATATTGTAAAGCAGGTGGGCGAAGTGCAAAATGCGCTCAAAAATTAATAAGTGCAGGTTTTGTTAAAGTTTATGATTTAGAAGGTGGAATATCTAAATGGAAACATAAAGGCCTGAAAGTAAACATGAAAATTTAATACAGCTTTTGTAATATTGCCTTTGCATTTTATCGTATTATTAGGTTTTTGTCCCTTTTTTTAAGTATTTCGTCTTTTTTATTTCTTTTTTTTGTTGTTTTTCTATAAATTTAAGTAGTTTAAGAGGTTTTTTTTAAGAATTCTCTAATCAAATAGTTTTCCCTAACTTAAAAATAGAATTATGGACAATGGTTACGTTATTATTGGAATTATAGCATTACTATTTCTGTGTATGTATGGTTATGCATACGCATCAGTAGCATTAGAAAACATGAAAGGCCAAAAAGCCAAAAAAAAACTTGTTAAGTTAAGAGAAGAAAGGCGCATTGTAAAATTAAGTAATCAAATAAAAAGAGATGAAAAGTTAACTAAGTTGCTTAGAAGGAGTGAAGAGATAAGGCAAGAATTGAGAGAGCTAGAAATGAAGAAGGCCATGCGTGAGCAAATGAGAATAGAAAAATTAAATATGAAAGTAACTGCCCGTATGACAACTCAAATTAACGAGCAACAAGCAGGATAATTTATTAAAATTAAGTACAAAAAAACCAAACTAAATTTTAGTTTGGTTTTTTTGTGTTTTAAAAAGTTAATATTATAATTGTCTCATTACTTTACTTCCTGGATTTTTACATTTCTGTATGTTAGCTCTGCGCCTTCTGCTTGCAATGCAATAAGTCCTTTATTTAGCACTTTTCCTGCATTATCTTTAAAATCTTTTATTTCGTTAACCAACTTATCGTTTACAAAGAATTTTGCAGACTCTGCCCCACGAACCTCTAAGCGAATTTTGTTCCAAGAACTAGTTTCGTAATTATCATATTTTACATTTTGTAAAAAAGACTGCTCTCCACCAGAATCTAAAATAGTTTCGGTGCTATCCTTTTCTATAACCGTTACTTTAGGGCCTTTAATTACCCATAAATCTCCGGTATCATTCTCTTGTATTTGACACTCTAAACTAGATGGCCAAACTACCTTTTTTCCTTGAATATGAAATAAGATACCCGCGTCTCTTTTTGCATTTAATCTAGGAGCAAATTTTCTTTTGCCCCATTTGTATTCTAATTCTAGATTAAAAGCGCTGTAGGCTTTTTTTGTTGTAATAATACCAAAAGGAGCTTTGTTTCCTTTCCAATCGTATAAAACTTCAATAGAATTCTGTTTAACCTTAAATAATTTGTTGCCTTGAGGGTTGACTTTCTCTGAGGTTGTATAAACTGTACCTAAACCTCCTTTTGGAAAAGGGTTTATCCAATCTTGTGTTTCACTTGGGCTTTCGCAATTGTATTTTCCTTCTGGTTGTGTTATAAATACATTTTTGGGAGCAGGAGTAGAGCTTGTAAAGCTAAAACAAGCTCCTAGAAACACAATTCCAACTCCTAAAATAGCAACAATATGTTTCATAAATACTATTGGGTAATTAGGTTTAAAGTAGCTTCTTTTAAGCCATTAGCTGTAGCTGTTATTTTTATTTCTCCTGCATTTTCGTTAGATTTTATAACCAATAAGCATAAACCATTAAAGGCTTTTCTAGAAGGTTGCTGAAAAAGTTCTAGAGAGCGTTGGTCTCCATTACCAACCGCAGCCAATTCGCCAGCTCCTTCAATTTTAAAATCGATTTGATGATTTGCTAACGGACAAAAGTTTCCGTTTTCATCTTCTATTTTTACTGTTATAAAGCTTAAATCTTTACCATCTGCATTAATAATTTTCCTGTCTGCCGATAAGTTTACTCGAGCAGCCTTTTTAGCAGTTTTAATTTCTTTTTCTGCTACTTTTTTACCGTTAGTATAAGCTACAACTTTTAAGCTTCCTGGTTGGTAAGGTACATCCCAAGATACGCGGTAAGGCGACATAAAAGTACCTTTTTTAAAGCCATGATATTCTGCAGGAATTCCTGTTAAATCTTTTCCTTTTACTTTTTTACCATAAGACTTTCCGTTTACAAAAAGTTCAACCTCTTCTGCATTTGTGTATGAAAACACAGGAATATTTTGGCCTTCTTTTCCAGTCCAGTTCCAGTGAGGTAATACGTGAACCATAGGTTTTTTAGTCCACTGACTTTGGTATAAATAATAACGGTCTTTAGGAAATCCGCACATATCAACCGGTGCAAAGTATGATGATTTTGATGGCCAATCATCATTCCAATAGCCATTGGTAGAATTATCTCTACCTCCGTAAGGTGTAGGTTCTCCTAAATAATCAAAACCAGTCCATATATACTCTCCTAAAGATTCTGGATTAGCTTCCTGTACTTCAAATTCTGCATCCGGAGGGTAAGCCCATGGTGGCCCCACAACAACATCATAACTAGAAACATGTCCTGTTTCTTTATAAAAATCGCCACTAATAGGTAAATTATAAACACCACGACTACTCGTTTGCGAAGAGGTTTCGCTTCCATAGAAAATCATGTTAGGAAATTTTTCTTTAATACCTTTATATTCTAAAGGCCAGTAATTCATTCCAACTAAATCTATTTGGTGTACTAGTTTGTTTTTAAAGGCGCCTTTAAAGTTGTTAAAACCAGCTGTTGTTGGTCTAGTAGGGTCTTCATCATGACAAATATCGTTAAGCAATTTGGCAGTTTTCCATCCATCTTTTTTACCCTGCTCTAAGATTTCGTTACCAATACTCCACATAATAACCGATGGATGGTTGCGATCTCTTTTTATCATATCTCGAATGTCGCGTTCGTGCCATTCATCAAAATAGTTACTATATCCGTTAGGTACCTTAGGCACCTTCCATTCGTCAAAGGCTTCAACTTGCACAACAATTCCTAATCTATCGCATACTTTAATCATTTCAGGAGATGGTGGGTTATGGCTTGTTCTAAGCGAGTTAACTCCCATACTTTTCATAATTTCCATTTGCCTTTCGGTGGCACGGTAATTTACACTAGCTCCCAAAGGACCTAAATCGTGATGCATACAAACACCGTTTAATTGTACGCGTTTACCGTTAAGTATAAAACCATTATTAGCTGTAAACTCTATGGTTCTAAATCCAAACTCAGAGTCAAACTTATCTGTAACTTGTCCATGAGAAATTATAGAACTAGTTACAGAATATAAGTATGGATTATTTAAATCCCATCGATTTGGGTTTACAACATCTAATTTTATGTTTTCAATTTCTGTTTTTCCAGATGCTACAGAAACTTCTTTAGAAGCTTTAGCAACTTCTTTTCCTGCCTTATCAAAAATTACGGTTTCTAATGTTACAGTTTTGTTTTTGGAACCTTTATTTACTATTTTGGTTTCAATATTAACGGTAGATTTTTCATCGTTAACTACAGGAGTTGTAATGTAAGTTCCCCACTGCGGAATGTGAACTGGTGCATTGTATTTTATACGAACATTTCTGTAAATTCCAGCTCCTGTATACCACCTTGCCGATAAATCTTTAGGAGATAATTTTACAGCAATAACATTGTCTTGCCCAAACTTTACAAAAGGTGTTAGGTCTATTTCAAAGCCTACATAACCATAGTGTCTTTTACCTGCAAATTCACCATTAATCCATACTTCTGTATTATTCATGGCTCCATCAAACTCTACAGATATTTGTTTGCCTTGCATGTTTTTAGAGACGTTAAAATGTTTACGGTACCAACCAGTTCCATGCACAGGAAGTCCTCCATTTCTAGCATTGTATTTGTTGTCAAAAGGGCCTTCTATTGCCCAATCGTGTGGTAGGTTTAATGTACGCCAAGAAGCATCGTTAAAAAGACTTGATTCGGCTCCGTTTGCCTCTCCTTTATGGAAAAGCCAATTTTTATTAAACTCTTGGTCTGCAATATTTTTTGTGTTTTCTTGTTGCGAACAAGAGAATACAAAAACCGTTATGAAGCATATAGAAATAACTTTTAATGTTTTTAACATGGTTTTATTTATATAGATGTTTAGTAAGTGTAAAGATGCATTTTATTTTTACTGTTTTTAGATACAAATGTTTTTTATCGTATGACATATGAACGTTTTTTTGAGAGGGTTTAAGTTTAATGTTCTGGTTTTTAAGTGTTTGTTTTCTTTTGTTGATCTGTTTATTGTTTTGTTAATTGATTTCAAGCATAATAATTTATACATTTGAAACTATGAATAAATTTAGCTTTTTAGTATTTAGTATTTTAGTTTTTATTTGTTTTGGATGTGGTCAAGATGAAAAAAAAGAGAATAAATATATAGGTGAATCACCAGTTTTTAAAGTTTCGAAAACAGAAGAAACTATGATTGTAGACGGAAAAATGGATGAAGCTATTTGGAGCAAAACGGAAGTAAAATCTTTTGATAACATATACCAAAATTTAAAGCCTAACGACTACCAAAAAAGCTTTTTTAGAATGCTTTGGGATGATAAAAATCTTTATGTTTTTTTTGAGTTTGAAGATAAATATTTAACCGTTAGAGAAACAAAACGAGATGGTGCCCCTTTTTTTGATGATTGTGCAGAGATTTTTATAATTCCAGTACCAGAGCAATTAAATACTCATTTTGGATTCGAGCTAAATTTAAATAAGGCTTCTAACGATTTTGTTTATTTTAATAAGTATTATAATAATACTAACATTGCTCTAAAAACATTTAATCCAGAATTTGAGGCAGAAGTAACATTTAATGGTACCATAAACGATAACACAGATATAGATAAAGGTTGGACTATGGAAATGAAAATTCCGCTTTCTGTTTTTGGGTTTTTAGGCGAGTTTGTTCCAGTTAAAGCGGGTAATAAATGGACTTTTTTGGGGTTAAGACAAGATCGAAATGATGCTGAAGGCGACCGTAGATCGACATCAACATTATTTCCAATAGCCGATTTTTCTAAAAACGTACATGAGCCCACAGATTTTGGCTTAATGGAGTTTGTAGATTAGTTACTTTTGTGTTTGTTGTTTTTATATTGAGATGGTGGTTGGCCAAAAGCTTTTCTAAAACACTTACTAAAGTATCCGGGGTCGTTAAATCCTACTTTATAGCTAATTTCGGCTATGGTGTATTGGTTTTGATCTAACAGTTGAGTCGCTCTTTTTAAACGAATCATTCTCATAAAATCATTAGGAGGTTGACCCGTTAATTTTTTTAGTTTTCTAAAAAAGGTAGATCTACTTGTATTCATATCGTTTGCTAATTCGTCTAGCCAATACGATTCGTTACCCATATTTGCTTCCATAAATTCCATTATTTTTTCTAAAAACTCCCGATCTATAGAATTAAAAGCAACTTTTGATGGTGTTAGTTTTTCTTCTGTTTTAAGTTGTTTAATAATATTTTCTCTAGACTCTATTAGTTTGTCTACTCTAACACTAAGTAGTTGCATGTTAAATGGTTTGGGTATATAGGCTTCTGCGCCAGACTCTAGACCTTTAATTCTATGTTCTACAGCATTTAAAGCTGTAAGTAAAATAATAGGAATATGGCTCGTTCTAATATTGTTTTTTATTTGCTGACAAAATTCTATACCATCCATTTCTGGCATTAATACATCGCTAATAATAAGCTCTGGTATATTTTTTAAAGCTAAGTTTAATGCAGCTTTTCCATTTTCGGCTTCTAATACATTATATTTTTTTTCGATATTACTTTTAACGAGCTCTCTAATATCTTTGTTGTCGTCTACAATTAGAACTGTTTTTTTGTTATTGGTAGGTGTATTTATATTGTGGTCTTCATTTAATATTGAGTCTTCTTTTTCAAGTTGATCTTCGGATATAATTATTGGAGTTTTATTTTCGTTTATTTCTTCGGGTAATAAATGAGATTTTCCTACGGGTAATTTTATAACAAAAATACTTCCTTTTCCTTTTGTAGATGTAACTTCTATGGTACCATAGTGTAAGTCTACTAAATCTTTTGTTATAGCTAAGCCAATTCCAGACCCCGACGAAGCGGTTTTGTTTTGCTGATTTACTTGGTAAAATCTTTGAAATACATAAGGAAGTTGTTCTGGCGATATACCAGGGCCATTATCTTCTATTTCTATTTTAATATATTTGTGTTTTTTGGTACCGTTTTCTGTGGTTATAAAACTATTTTCAAAAGATTTATTAATCTTTACAACGACTCGTCCTTGAGAATCAGAAAATTTTATTGCATTAAATATTAAATTGTTTAATATTTTTTCGAGTTTATCCCAATCAAACCAGACATCAAAATTGTATAGTTGACTTTCAAAAGTAAGTTCAATGTTTTTTGATTTGGCCAAAGCGCTAAAAGAAAATGTAATTTCTCTAACAAAATTTATAATGTTAGATTTTGACGCAGCTAATTTTGTTTCTCCAACTTCAATCTTTCTAAACTCCATTAGTTGATTTACGAGTCGTAAAAGGTAGTTTGCATTTCTCTTTATTGTATTTAATTGGGTTGTAGCTTTTGGGTTATTTTTTAAAGCATTTAAAGCTTCTTCTATAGGTGTTAAAATTAAAGTTATAGGAGTTTTAAACTCATGAGATATGTTTGTAAAAAATTGAAGTTTTAATTTATTAACCTCTGCTATTTCTTTTTGAACTTTAAGAGCTAATCTTTCTTTTTCTTTTAAACGAAAATAAAGTGTAATGGCGTAGTTTAAACCTAGAAGGCATATACCGTAAAAGGTAAAAGCCCACCAGGTTAACCAAAAAGGAGGTCGTATTTTAAATTTTACTTCAGCGGGGGTTTCATTCCAAATACCATCGTTATTTGCTGCTTTTACTAGAAATTTATAATCGCCAGGAGATAGATTTGTATAATAAGCAAAGGGTAATTTTTTGGAGTTTTGCCAATTCTTATCAAACCCAACTAGTTTGTATTTAAATTTGTTTTTTTCTGGAGCAGCAAAATGAAGAGCAGCAAACTCAAAAGTTAAGGTGTTTTCGTTATGATTTAAGGATAAGGTTTTTTTTAAATTTGATATACTTTTTTCTAGTATTGTTCTGCCATTATATTTTTCGCCAGCATTAATTCTTTCATTTTTAATTTTTAAGCCTGTTAATTTTACTTTTGGCGGTGTTGTGTTTTCTTTTAAATTATCGGGATTAAAAATATTTAAACCTCTTAATCCTCCAAAAAATAAATAGCCATCATCATTTTTAAAATGTGCATTTATTCTAAAATTATTACTTTGAAGTCCATCTCCTCTGTTTAAATTTTGAAAGTTTTCTGTTTTAGGATTGAATTGAGATATACCATTATCGGTACTTATCCATAAATTATTTTTCTTATCGCTTAAAATACCATAAATGGCATTGTTTGCTAATCCGTCTTTTTCTGTGTAGTTTTTAAAAATAGGATCGCTATTATCAGTTTCAGAAAATATCATTTTATTTAAGCCACCTCCAAATGTACCAATCCAAAGATTTCCTTCTTTATCTTCATGAATAGAAAATATAGAGTTATTGCTTATACTATTAGGGTTGTTTTCTTCATGTTGGTACGATATAAACTGGTCTTTTCTTCCTTTTTTAGCTGGTATAAATAAATTTAACCCTCCTCTTAAGGTGCCTATCCATATATTACCTTTGCTATCTTCGAAAATGCAACTAATTTCTTTACCACTTATACTATATTTTGTATTGTTTTTTGGTAGATAGTATTTAGCGTTAGAGAAATCGAATTTGCCATTCTTTTTTTTCTTTTTCCACTTTACTAATCCTTTAAGAAAAGAACCAAACCATAAATTCCCATTTCTATCTTTTAATGAGGCAGACACTTCTAAAATATTTAAATCGGTTTTATTAATGGTTACTTTTTGTGTACTAGAGTCTGTTTTCATAAAGGCAATTCCATCACTTGTGCCTAACCAAAACTCATTATCATTATCTTTTAAAATAGACCAAACAGGTTGTTTAATTAATGGGGTAGAATGTGTTAAACCTTCATCAGTAAAAAAATGTTCGTAAGAGATGTCGTTTTTATTATATTGATTGTTTTTAAATGTTAACCTATTTAATCCATTTTGGGTGCCTATCCAATATGAGTTTGAGCTAGCTTTTGTTATAGCATTAATAGATGGGTTGCTTAAAGATTGTTTGGTAAATTGACTTTGGTTTAAATAAAGAATGTCTTTGTGTTCTAAATCACATTTATTAAGGCCTCCTTCTTCGGTGCCAACCCAAAGCACATTGGTGTTGTCTATAAGAATACTTTCTACATTTGTGCTACTTATACTAGCAGAGTTTTCTATATCTGGGACGTAACTAGTATATTCTCCGTTTTTTGTATTAAATAAATATAAGCCATACCCATGAATGCCTAACCATAAATAGTCATTTGAGCCTTCGAACATTGTTATTATGCCTCCATACTCATCTCTGTCTGGTTTTTTTATGTTAAAAGAATATTTTTTAAAATTATTTTGGGTTTCTTTATTAAAGTTTTCTGGCGAATTAATTTCTATTAAACTTAGTCCAACTAAGCTTGCCCAAAGTGTCCCTTTTTTATCTAAAAATACAAGCTTTATACTCTCGTTAATAGTATCAAAATGAATAAAGCTATCTTGATTAGTTTGAGCACTCATTTTATTTAACCCTCTTACTGTTCCAACCCACAAATTACCACCTCTATCTTTAACAATAGAGTGTATTTTATCGCTATCTATACTCGATTTTTTATTTGGTTTATGTTCGTAGTGAATAGGGTTTTCTCCTAGTAAATCTGATTTTTTAAAAAAGTACAATCCAGAATAAAGTGTGCCCACCCAAAGGTCTCCATTTGTATCTGGATAAATAGCTGATATACGTTTGTTTTTTAGAATTTTAGGATAGGTTTCAAAGGTTTCTGTTTCTATGTTATATCTGCTTAGCCCTTGGCTTGTACCTATTAAAATGTTACCGTTTATGTCTAGTTCTAATTCGAAAACGGAGTTGCTAACTAAACTGTTAGGGGTGTTTGCTTCGTGTCTAAAAACTGTAAAATTTAGTCCATCATATTTATATAAACCATTAGGAGTTCCTACCCAAATAAAACCATCCTTGTCTTGAATAACCTTCATTACAGAATTTTGAGTAAAACCTTTTTCGTCTATATAATGATCAAATATTAAGTTTTGTTTTTGACTATAAAGTGTATTAGGAATTAGAATTAGACTAATTAGTAAGCATAGTTTGTGTAAAAAATGGGTGAAGGTTTTTATCATGCTGCTCTAATTATAAATAAATGTAAGTTAGTTTAATTTAAAAAGAATAAACGACTCTAAGTTAACTAAGAGTCGTTTATTAAACAACTAAACTAATTCTATTTGAATGGTTACATGTGTTTAATTTATTTGAGAGATGCATTTTAAGATATGATTTTGTTCTAGCAATATATCATTATAAAATTAAAAACAGTTGTTAAATTAAAACGCTGTAGTATTCAAAAATACAACTCAAAATAACAAAATATAGTTTGTTTTTTATTGTAATATGAGATCATAGGCTGGTATTATGTGTTCAATTAAAGTAGGTTGTCTTAAATAGAGTAAAAAAGGCAGCAATTTTTATATTGCTACCTTTTAAGAGTGACTATTAAAAATAATGTTTTATTGGTGTTATTTTAATTGTAAGCTGGGTCTTGAGTTAACACATCTGGACGTAAATCTATTTGTGTTAAAGGTACAGGCCAGTGGTCGTCTTTTCCTGGAGAGTAAGACGCGCCTTGTATCCATTTTAATTTTTCGCCTTCTAACTCAGATTCCAAGTATTTATTAATAACTTGACCATCTATACCCCAACGTACTAAATCTTGAAAGCGCATACCTTCTAAAGCAAACTCTAAACGCGTTTCGTGACGAATGGCTTTTCTGGCGTGTTCTTTATCTGAAAAAGCAGTGTATAGGCCTAGTTTATAGTTTGCTGCAGGAGCATTTTCGTCTATTATTATAGGGTCTGAAGCACCAAAAGATGTATTGCTTATTTTTCCCATAACGATATCATCTTGGGCTCTTTCTCTTATTCTATTAACTAAGTTTTTTGCTGTTTCTAGGTCGTTTTCTTCAGCAGCAACTTCTGCTCTCCATAAAATAACATGGCTTAATCTAAATAATCTCCAGTTGTTGCCATTCATGCCTGCAGACCATGTTGGAGAGGCAATAGATATGGTTTGAAAGTTTCTTTTGTAAAACATATTCTTTTTGTTAAGAAATGGTCCCATTCCTGCTTGATCTAGCATCCAGTCTCCACCGCTCATTGGTCCCCAGTCTAAAAATGGAATACCACGTCTTGCAATGGTCCAATCTACTCTAGGGTCTAATAATTCATCAGTAGGAGTAAAGTTGTCAGTATCTAATAATCCGTAATCTTCAAGTAATAAATCATCCTGAAAAGTGTCTAGTAGAGGTAGTCCATCTGCGTCTACTTTAAAGGCATTAAAAAGATCGAAACTAGGTGCGCTGTATGCACAGCATAAACCTACATCTGCTCCTCTAGGAAAAAGTGTTCTGTGGTCTGCACCCGAGTTCCATCCACCCGGAGTTCCATCGTTTACAGTGTATTGAACTTCAAAAATACTTTCAATATTGTTTTGTTTTTCTTCATCATGATTGTCATAAAAATGATCAGCTAATTGAAAAGGACCTTTATCTATAATGTCGTTTAATAAAGGTTTTGCTAAATCAAATTCGTTTTGAAACATGTGTACTCTAGCTTTTAATGCTTTTGCAGCCCAACGTGATGCACGACCAACCTCTGTTGGAGCTTCGTCCATTTTATTATCTATGCCCCATTGTAAATCTGCCTCAATATCATCCCAAATTTCTCTATCGTTAGGCACCTCGCTACCAATTACATCTTCTGTTACATAAGGCACTTTTTCTATTTTGGTTCTTAATTGAAAATGGAACCATGCACGTAACCACCTAGCTTCTGCTTCAATTTGATTAGCTTTTTCTATAGGAATAGCATCTCCAGCATTTCTTATTACTCTTAAAACATCGTTGGCTCTAGCTACACCATCAAAATTTGCAGCCCATAAGCCTTCTACCCATGGGTTGGTAGAGTCTACCTCGTATCTTTCTATTAAGTTAATAGCACTCCAACCTCCTGTTTGGTCTCCACGATGCATATCGTCTGAAGGAACATCTCCCCAAACCCAATTTGTAGCAGATGCTTCTCCTGCTCCGCCTGGGCCACCTTGAGATACTCCATCTATTAAAGAATATGCGCCTATTAAGAGTAGATTAGCACCAGCTTCATCAGATAGTGTGTCAATTGTAACAACGCCCTTAGGGAACTCTTCTAAAAACTCTTCTTTACAAGAGTATAATGCTATTAAAGTTATGGTTAATAGACTTATTTTGTAATATAATCTTTTCATTTTATATGTTTTTTATTTTAGATACCAATGTTTACACCAAATATAAATTGCTTTGGTTGTGGCCAAGTACCTTGGTCGAATCCTCGGTCAATTTCATTTTCTGGAGATACTTCTACGTCTAACCCAGAGTAATCATCAAATAACGTAATAAGATTTGTTCCCATTACGTAAATACGCATGCTTGATAACCCAAATTTATTTAAGACATCGTCTGGTAAGTTATATCCTAATTGGATAGATTTCATTCTTAAAAACGATCCGTCTTCAATATGTTCAGAGTTGGTGTTTTGTTCAAAACTTGTTGCTCCAGAAGCTTTAGGTAATACAGCATCTTCATTATTTTCTAAATATGGGCTTCCCCATGATTTAAATAATCGATCTGCAGCTTTAGGCCCTTGAAATAAACCCCAACGTGTAAAACGGTCGTGGTAGTTAATAATGTCGTTTCCAACGCTTGCGTACCAAATAGAAGTAAGATCGAAATTTTTATATTCGAATCCTAGGTTTAACCCAACTGTAAAATCTGGATGCGGGTTGCCTATCCATGTACGATCATCTGCAGTTATTATACCGTCTGGTACACCATCTGGCCCACTAATATCTCTTACTTTTAAATTTCCTGGCTCGTTATAGGTACCATTAGTAGGGTGTGCATCTGCCTCTGCTTGAGTTTGAAAAATGCCATCTATTATATACCCGTAAAATTCAGGGAAAGAGCGTCCGCTTATAGCTCTAGTGTATGTTTGCCCTCTTTCGCTACGCCCAATTAGTGCATCTCCGTCAGAACTAGATAATTTGGTTACTTCGTTTGTATAAGTGGACACGTTTAAACCAATATTATAACTAAAATCGTTATTGGCATTTCCTCTATAATTTAATTCTATGTCTACACCATTATTGTCCATATTACCAACATTAACAAAAGGTGCTGTACCTTGACCATTTACTGCTGGTATTGCAGATCTAAACAACATGTCTTTAGTAGTTTTGTTCCAAACATCGACGCTTAAATCTAAATTTCTAAAAAGAGTTGCGTCTATACCTATGTTTAAAGACTCTGTAGTTTCCCATTTTGCATTTGGGTTACCTACAGCTGTAGATTGGTAACCTTGTGTTATGGTGTTGTCGTTTCCAGAAATACCATAATAAGAATTTCCTAAACCAGAACCAAAGGTAGAAAACCCGTTGTAATTACCAATTTGATCGTTACCAGATTGTCCCCAACCAGCTCTAAACTTTAATTGGTTTAACCAATCGCTAGAACCTTCCATAAAGTTTTCTTTTGTAACAACCCAACCTAAAGAGGCTGCAGGGAAATAGCCATAACGATTGTTTGCTCCAAATCGAGACGAACCGTCACGACGAATAGTTCCTTCTACAATATATTTGTCGTCAAAAGAATAGAATACACGAGAAAATAGAGAGAATAATTTCCATGTTGCAGCATCCGATCCGTTAGATATATTATTTGGACCTCCAGAGCTTAAATAATAAAAATCGTCGTTAGTAGATAAGAAATCTTCTCGTCCTGCGGTTACAGTATCAAAATTAAATTCTGTAGATTCCATTCCTACTAATACATCAAAATTATGTACATCCGAAAATATTTTAGAATAGTTAACAGTGTTTGTAAAGTTCCATGTTATATTATTCGATCTTGTTTCTGTTAAGGTATTTAAAGAAGAACCGTTAGTGTTTTCAGGATCTCCAAAACGTGGGTCGTGATTGCTAAACCAGTTCATGTTATAACCAAATAACGATTTTACTTTTAAGTTTTTAGCAGGAGCTATTTCTACATGAAAGTTTCCTACTAAGTTTAAGGTTTTTCGTAAATCTTTTCTATTTCTATATATTGCAGCAACAGGATTGGGACCATCGTTTAAATTACCACCTACAATACCTCCAGCCCAATTACCAGCAACATCTCTTAAAGGAATTAACGGGCTCGTTTCTACATATCTATTAAAGCCAGGTAGATTACCTTTACTTTCTGTAAGAGTTGCACCTAAACGTTGGCCAACAGATAACCAATCTGTTATTTCAGAATCTACATTAGATCTAAAAGCGTATCTGTTAAAAGAGTTGTATTTAAAAACACCTTCTTCGTCGAAAAAACTAGCATTAAAAGAATAGGTTGTTTTTTCTGAACCTCCACTTACCGCTAAACTAAAGTCTTGTAAAAATGCAGATCTAAGACTTTCGTCCATCCAATTTGTTCCATTTTTGTTAGTTAAAGTAATAGGGTAAGTTTCTTGATTGTATAAAGAAGGATCTGTTGCAGGATCTCCAAAAGAGGCTCCATTAGGGAAAAGGTAGTCGTTTACCTGTGTTGCCATAATATCATTTGGGTCGAACTGAAAATGCGCATGAGAAGGCGATATACCATCATTTGTTTGTTCTAACCATAGCATTTGCCCAATTAAATTAGGGTCTGTAATTAAATCGTAATTGGCATTACTTTTTCCAATACCAGTTCTTACGTTAAACTGAAATTTAGGAGCTTGGTTTTTACGTCCAGATTTGGTAGTAATAAGAATAACACCACTAGCACCTCTAGCTCCATATATAGCAGTAGAAGAGGCATCTTTTAATACTTGCATAGATTCAATTTGATCTGGAGGCGGAACCGAGCCACCAGTAACACCATCTACAATAAATAAAGGTGAGTTTCCGTTAATACTTCCAAGACCACGAATTCTAATTTGAGCCTGTTGGCCTGGTCTTGCAGACGATACCACTGTAACGCCAGATGCACTTCCTTGCAATGCTCTTGTAGCATCAGCAGATGGTTGTTGTTCTAAAAAATCTTTGTCTACTGTACTAACAGCACTTACAACATCCGATTTTTTTCTAGAGCCATAACCAATTAAAATAACTTCGTCTAAAGACTCAGTATCTTCTGCTAACGTAATATTAATAGTAGATGAGCCTCCTACCTTAATTTCGGTAGTTTTAAAACCAGTGTAAGAAATAACTAAGGTTTCACCAGCACTAGCAGAGATACTGTAGTTACCGTCAAAATCTGATATGGCACCTCTAGTAGTACCTTTTACTATAACATTAGCTCCAATAAGAGGTTGGCTAGCTGCGTCTGTTATGGTTCCGCTTACTTTAATAGATTGAGCATAAACCGCAACGTTGAAACATAGTAACATTAGCAATATGCTAAGGCACTTTATTTCCAATTTAAATCTGTTTCCCAGATAATTAATAAAATAAAATTTCCTCATAGTTTAGTTGAATTTAGGAATTAGTTAATTTGTATAGTAAGCTTCAAGAATGAATTAAAACGAGTGTTCAAGATGTAGAATTGAGAAATAATCAATTATTTCTTTCTTGAATATGTTTTGTTTAAAAAATCAGCTTATATTTTGTGAATTACAAACTTACTTTATATGTTAAATCAAGAATTGGAAAATAAAGTCAATCATTTGTACAATATGTCCAAGCAGTCATATTTGCTGTTCTTGTTGCTGTTTTTAAGTATAAAATGTTAACTTTAGTTAAGCTATTTTGTAAGTACTTGTGGTTGGTGCTTGTAAAGTAAATGTCAAGTTTTAAAGTATGTTTATTTGTTACTTAAAATATATTTTTGAAAGACAATTATGATGCTATTTTGTTTTATAGTAAGAATTTAATACCCCTCACTTTTTCAACAAAAAAAATAAAGAATGATTTTAATAAAAAAGATGCTATTTGTAAGTTGTTTGTTGGTTTTAGTTTCTTGTAAAACAGATAAACGCCCTGCGGTTAAAGAAAAAAGCAACCATTTTGTTTTGTTAACGCAAGAATATACAGGCATTAACTTTAAAAATAGTTTAGTAGAAACAGCTGAAGAAAATCATTTAATAAACGAAAATTTTATTACCGGAGCAGGTGTAGCTATAGGAGATATAAATAATGATGGATTGCCAGATATCTATTTTTCGGGAAACCAAGTAAACGATAAACTGTATTTAAACAATGGCAATTTAACATTTACAGATATATCTAAAAAAGCAGGAATAGAAGCCGATAAAACATGGTCTTCTGGAGTAACTTTTGCAGATGTGAATTTAGATGGTTACCTAGATATTTATGTGTGTAAAAACATATACTCTAAAAATAAGTCTAGCGAAAACCTTCTTTTTATTAATAATGGCGATTTAACATTTACAGAAAGTGGCTCTAAATACAGAGTAAATGATAGAGGGTATTCTATTCAAGCTAACTTTTTTGATTATAATAAAGATGGATTTATAGATATGTATCTTATAAATCAGCCTCCTAGTTATGGAAATAGAAAAGGATACAAAATGAAGGAAGGAAAGATAAATCCTTTTTTTAGTGATAAACTTTTTAAAAATTTAGGAGGTAATAAAGGCTTTGTAGATGTTTCAAAACAACAAGGGATACAAAATGCAGCACATGGCTTATCTGCTTCTGTAGGCGATATTAATAACGATAATTGGTTAGATGTTTATGTAACTAACGATTATAATAAACCAGATTACCTCTATGTTAATAAAGAAGGAGCGTTTAAAAATAAGATACTAGAAGCGTTTAAACATATATCTAATTTTAGTATGGGAAGCGATATTGCAGATTATGATAACGATGGGTTTTTAGATATTATGGTTGTAGATATGGTTGCCGAAGACCATAAACGTATAAAAACAAATATGGGAGGGATGAATGTTACAACCTTTAATAGAATTGTAGAAAATGGATGGCATCATCAATACATGTTTAATACTTTGCAAAAAAATAATGGAAACGGAACATTTAGTGATTTGGCTCAATTAGCAGGTGTGTCTAATACAGATTGGAGTTGGGGTCCATTAATAGCCGATTTTGATAACGATGGGTTAAAAGACATATTTGTTACCAATGGTATAAAGCGAAACATGCGCTACACAGATGTTAATAATAAATATGAAAAAATATTAGATAGTATAGAGCTTGAAGCTAAGAAGCAAAATAAACGATTTCAGGATGTTTTAGATATTTTATCTCTAGTTAAGATGGCTCCAGAAGATAAATTGAAAAATTATATATTTAAAAACAACGGAAATTTAACCTTCGAAAATAAAATTGAAGATTGGGGGTTTTCTTTGCCAACGTTATCTAGCGGAGCAGCTTATGCAGACCTAGATTTAGACGGAGATTTAGATTTGGTTATTAATAATATTAACCAACGGGCTTTTGTGTATAGAAACACAACAATTGAAAAAAACAAGGGGAATTTTATACGGTTTAATTTTTCTAAAAATAAAGACGCTGTTTTTTATGGATCGCGAGTAAAGTTATATAAAGATAACAAGCTTTGGCAAATAATAGAAATGACAAACAATAGAGGGTATATGTCTAAAAGTGAGGATGTAGCACATTTTGGAGTAGGAGACTTAAATACTATTGATAAAGTTGAAATAGTATGGGCAGATTCGACTATTGAAACTATTAACAATGTAAAAGCAAATCAAGAAATAGAGATAGTTAAATTAAATGGAGTAAAACCTCTGGTTAAAGAAGACGTTTTTAAAGAGTTGCTATTTAAAGATATTACAAACGCATTAAAATTAAATTATATACATAAAGAGAATGTCTATAATGATTATAAAGATGAGGTTTTATTGCCTCATAAAATGTCTCAGTTTGGTCCATATATAGCTGTTGGTGATGTTAACAATGATGGCTTAGATGATTTTTACATTGGAGGATCTGCAGGTGTATCAGGATCATTATTTATACAAAAAAATGACCATGCCTTTTCTGAGGTAAAAAATGGAGCTTGGGTACAAGATATTGAAAGTGAAGATATGGGAGCTACTTTTTTAGATGTAGATGGAGATAATGATTTAGATTTGTTTGTTGTAAGTGGTGGTAATGAGTTTGGAGAAAAAAGTAATAAATTACAAGATAGGTTGTACATAAATAATGGTGAAGGAGAATTTTTTAAAGATAAAAAAAGATTACCTAATTACTTAATAAGTGGCTCTGTTGTAGAGAAAGCGGATTTTGATAACGATGGCGATTTAGATTTGTTTATTGGAGGACGATTAACACCTAAAAAATACCCTGACCCTACTAGTAGTAAGATTTTAGAAAATAAAAAGGGATACTTTGTAGATGTTACAAAAAAGGTGGCTAAAGGGTTGAATGATTTAGGTTTAGTAACATCTGCCAATTGGGTAGATATAAATAAAGATAATCGATTAGATTTAGTAATAGTAGGCGAGTGGATGCCAATCTCTGTTTTTATTCAAAATAAGAACGGTAAGTTTTCTAAACAAAAAATGGATGGATTAAATAACACAGAAGGTTGGTATTACAGCATTAAGTCTGCCGATTTTGATCTTGATGGCGACATGGATTTGGTTGTTGGTAATTTAGGTTTAAATTATAAATATAAAGCATCAAAAGAAAGTCCGTTTCAAGTACATAGTTTCGATTTTGATAAAAATGGAGTTAAAGATATTGTCTTAAGTTATTACGAACATGGCCAGGTGTACCCTGTTCGAGGTCGATCTTGCTCGCTAGAGCAAATGCCTTCTTTGGGTAAAAAATTTCCAACTTTTGAGTCTTTTGGAGATTCTAACTTAAATACTATTTATGGTAAAGACTTAGATAAAGCTTTAAATTTAAAAGCCTATACATTTGCATCTGTCTATATAGAAAATATTGATGGACAAAGTTTTAAGCAGCATAAGCTGCCTCAGCTGTCTCAAGTCTCAAGTATTAATAATATTCTTATTGATGATTTTGATGCAGATGAGAATTTAGATATTTTAGTTTCTGGGAATTTGTATAGTTCAGAAATAGAAACACCCAGAAATGATGCAAGTATTGGTTTGTTTTTAAAGGGAGATGGTAAAAATAATTTTAAAGCAGTGCCCGTAAATAAAAGCGGTTTTTATGTTCCGTTTGATTCTAAATCAATGGAGAAAATACAAGTAGGTAATAGCCATGCGGTAATAGTAGGTAATAACAGTGCTAAGCTTCAAATTATTAAAAGGAATAGATAGGAACAGAAAGGCATAAAGACAAAATTAAAAATTTAGTGTATTTTACCATTCGTTAAAATTACCATCTTCGCCACGCCAAATAGGATTACTCCAATTATGACCAATTTTAACACCTTCTTTTAATTTTTCTTCGTCTATTTCAACACCTAATCCAGGCTTTTTAAATAAATCGATGTAGCCATTTTTTACATTAAATACTTCAGGATTTAAAACATAATCTAATATGTCAAACCCTTTGTTGTAGTGTATGCCCAAACTACTTTCTTGAATAATAGCATTAGACGATACAAAATCTACGTGTAAAGCAGATGCTAAAGATATAGGACCTAAAGGGCAATGTGGAGCCAAAGATATATCGTAAGCTTCAGCCATAGAAGCAATGCGTCTTACCTCGGATATACCTCCTGCATGACTTAAATCGGGTTGAATTATATCTACGACACCTTCATTCAAAAGTTGTTTAAAATCCCAGCGTGAAAACATACGCTCGCCTGTGGCAATAGGTATGTTAGTATATGGGTAAATATGTTTTAATGCGTCGTTATTTTCGCTTAGTACGGGTTCTTCAATAAACATAGGCTCGTAAGGTGTTAGTTCATCAATTAACTTTTTTACCATGCCTTTGTGTACACGACCATGAAAATCTAACCCTATATCTAATTGGTCTCCAAATTCTTCGCGAAGCAGTTTTATGTTATGCGACACTTTTTTAATGTCTTTTAAAGACGAAATCCAATCCATACTGCCAGTAGCATTCATTTTTACAGCAGTATAGCCCGCTTTTACTTTTTCGTGAGCTTGTTCTAAAACCACTTCAGGGTTGTCTCCACCAATCCAGCAATACATTTTCATTTTATGTCGCACTGCACCACCTAATAATTCATAAACAGGAACACCAAGTTGTTTGCCTTTAATGTCCCATAAAGCTTGGTCTATTCCAGAAATAGCGCTCATTAAAATAGGTCCACCTCTATAAAAACCACCTCGATATAAAACCTGCCAAATATCCTCTATGTTTTTTGCAGATTTCCCTATTAAGTATTGTTTAAGTTCGTTAATACATGCAGCAACAGTATCTGCTTTACCTTCTACAACAGGTTCTCCCCAGCCAACAATACCTTCATTTGTTGTTATTTTTACAAATAGCCATCTTGGTGGGACTTTAAATAAATCTATTTTAATAATTTTTAAATCGGTCATCACAGGTTTTTTATCTCGTTTATAAAATTACGAGCATTATTTTCTATTTCAAGAAAATCTTCATCAGTTTTTAAATCATCTTTTATAACACTTGCTATACCGATACCATAAGCACCGCTCTCAAACCACTTTTTTACTGTATTTAACTCAATACCACCAACAGCTAAAAGTTTTATTTTGTCAAGCGGTGCTTTAATAGACTTAAAATAGGGTATACCCATTATATCTGCAGGAAATAGTTTTACAAAATCTGCTCCAGCCTCGGCAGCAATACATACTTCTGTAGGTGTTAAAGCACCCATTAAAATGGGAATGTTATTTTGATGTGCTATACTTATTAATGCAGGATTGGTATTTGGTGTTACTAAAAACTGTGCGCCTTTATTTATAGCTTCTAATGCGATTTTTTCGTTAATAACTGTGCCTGCACCAATTAAAATGTTGGGATACAGCGCTCTTGCTTTTTTTATTTCGTTTGCGTAGTTTGGAGTGTTAGATGTTATTTCTAATACTTTTACGCCTGCATTCGATAGACTTTCTATAACACGAGGTATTTGTTTGTGAGTTTTTAAACGCGTAACAAACACTAGTTTTTCATTATCAATAATTTTTACAATTTCTGTTTTATTCATTGTAATTAGCTGTATTAATAGATAGACTTATTTTAAAAATTTACCAATTAGTGAAAGAACCATCATTCTTTTTTAAACGCGGAATTTCAACAGGTTTAAAGGTTTGTTTTAAAATGTAATCTTCATCAACTTCAACTCCAAGCCCAGGAGTTTCTGTAACAGCGTATCTGTTGCCATCTAATTTGGGTTGCACCGGGTAAAATTTAGGGTCGTTGGTACTTACATGTGCTCCGGTATTTACTTCTTCTAACCAACTAAAATTAGGAGATGCAGCTGCAACATGTATGGTTGCTGCAGTACATAATGGGCCTAACGGATTGTGAGGCATTAAATCTATATAATGTGCTTCGGCTAGCGATGCAACCTTCATAGCTTCAGTTATACCTCCAACATTGCAAACATCAATTCGAGCATATTGCGTTATGTTACGTTCTAAAAACGGAAGAAATTGCCATTTGCTAGCAAATTCTTCACCTATAGCAAAAGGAACATCAATCATTTTTCTTAGGTTTTCGTAAGCTTCAGGGTTTTCGTCTCTAATAGGTTCTTCAATAAAATCGATAGTTCCAGCAGGCATGCGTTGCATAAACGAGTAGGTTTCTGCTGCCGATAATCTCGAATGGTAATCAATACCTATAGTAACTTTTGTGCCCACTTCTTGACGTAATTTAGTAACCCAATCTGCTATTTTAGAAATAGATTCTCTTGGCTCGAAACGACTTATATCTATTTGGTCCTCAAATTCTGCTGGAGCTAAGCGTATCATATCCCAACCTTCATTAACCATTTTTTTAGAGCGCTCTATAAGTTCGTCGAATGTAGCAAACCTAACAGAAGCAAAGCAAGGCACATAATTACGTTGTTTGCCACCAAGTAAATCGTAAACAGGCACACCAAAAGCTTTCCCTTTTATATCGTGTAATGCAATATCTATTGCTGATATTGCTGCAGTTAAAACTCGACCACCTTCAAAATATTGACCGCGGTATAAATCTTGCCAAATAGCTCCAATTTGTCTAGGATCTCTGCCTATAATTAAAGGTCTAAAATGCTCTATTGCACCAACTACTGCAAGTTCTCTTCCTGATAATCCAGAAGCTCCCCAGCCATAAATATTAGTGTTTGTTTCTACTTTAACTACAAGTTGACTACCAGAGCCAACATTTATAGGGTATGCTTTTACTGCTTTAATTTTCATTTTCAATAATTTTTAATAGAATAGTTTAAACTTAGTTTTTAGGCACGATACGCTCTACTTTACCAACAATAAAGGTGTAAGAGAAAAAACCTAAGAAAGCGATGGCGCCAATAAAAAATAATGCAGGTCTAAAATCGCCATCTTGTACTAAATACCCAATAACTGTTGGTATTACAATACCAGATAAACCTCCAATAAAGTTGAATGTGCCACCAACTAAACCTAAATGTTTTTTAGGAGCTAAAAGGGAAACAAATACCCAAGCAATACTAGCTAGGCCTGTACCAAAAAAGGCTAGGGCTAAGAAAAGGATAACAAAAAAGGTATCGTCTGTATAGTTAGCTCCAATAATACATGTAGATAGAAGCATACCCAATATAATAGGTGCTTTTCTTGAAATTTCTGCACTGTATCCTTTTTTAATTAAAAAATCGGATGTGAAACCAGAGAGCAATACACCAAAAAATGCTGCCAAAAATGGAATAGAAGCTAAAAAACCAGATTTTAAAAAATCTAAACCTCTAAACTCTACTAAATACGTTGGAAACCAGGTTAAAAAAAATATAGTGGTAGCACCTAGACAAAATTGCCCAATATATATACCCCAAAGTTTACGGTATTGAAACGCATATTTTATATCTCCCCAATCAAATTTTTTCTTTTCTTCAGTTTTGTTTTTAGCGCCAACTAGTCCGCCTCCTTTTTCTATATATTCTAGTTCTTCGTTTGTTACTGTTTTATGATCTCTAGGATCTCTGTAGAATATATACCAAACTCCAGCCCAGACAATACCAATAATTCCAGAAACAATAAAAAGACCTCTCCAACCAAGAGAATCTTGAATAGCAACTAAAATAGGAGTTAAAAATGCTAAGCCTAAAAATTGCCCCGAAGTATAAACAGCAATAGCAGATGCGCGTTCGCTTTCTGGAAACCATCGACTTACAACCAAATTATTAATTGGGTAAGATGGTGCTTCAAAAATACCTATACTTGCTCTTAATCCTAAAAGGATAATAAAAGAGTTTACCAGACCTTGTAATAATGTGGCGATAGACCAAAAGGTTAAGATAAAAGCATATAAAATTCTAGATTTTATTTTATCGGCAATTATACCTCCAGGAATTTGCAGTAATGCGTATGTCCACCCAAAAGCAGAAAAGATATATCCCATTTGTATGGTATCTATACCTAAGTCTTCTCTAAGTGCAGGAGCTGCTACAGAAATATTACTTCTATCTAAATAATTAATAACTACGGTAAGAAAAACCATGGTTAGAATTTGAAATCGTTTTTTACTTGCTGGTTTGGTATTTGTGTTCATGTAATAGTTCGTTTCTTTTTGGTTAGAAATTTATGCGGTTATTATTATAATAGTTTTAGTTTTTAGAAAATGTAAATTTTATTATAAATATTTATGATTTAATAAGACACTCTTAATAGTATCTTTTTGTAGTTATAAATTTAGGGGTTATTAAATCTTTTTTATAGAATACCAAGGTCAAAAGATAGTAACATATGATTCTTTTTGATTGCTAAGCCCTTTAATCATCATATAAGTTGTAAAAACATATGTTTTTTTGTAAAAATTAGATAACTAAAATATTTGCTTGTAATAGCAGTTTTTTGGTTGTGTTAAAAAATAAAGTCTAACCATTTGTTTTATTTTTATAATCATATGTTTACTTAAATACCGAAATAAAACGAGACCTTTATAAACGTTTAACGGTAAAATTAAATTAAAATTTATGGCACGTTTAGTACTCTTTTTTATAATGCTATTTGGCTCTTTAATGAGTGATCTTAAAGCTCAAAATTTACCTTACGGATTTCCAGATACAGATAGAACAAAAATGAGTTTAAATCAAAATTGGAAATTTTATTTAGGTAATCCTGAAGCAAAAAATTATGATGTTAATGTAAACGATTCTAATTGGAAAACAGTTAACGTGCCACATACTTTAGAGTTAACTTCTTTAACATTAGATGGCTTACAAGACGAAAAAACACAATTGGTTTTTCATAGAAAAGTAGGTTGGTACCGTAAAACCATTAAAGTTGATAAATCTGATAAGAAAGTGTTTTTAGAGTTTGAAGGCGCTCATCAAGTTACAGATTTATGGGTAAACGGAAAACATGTAGGCCAACATGCTGTTGGAGGTTATACGCCTTTTCATTTCGATGTTACAAATTTTGTAAACAAAGGCGCAGACAACCAAATAACACTTTTGGTAGATAATAGAAGAAACGAAGTTATACCTCCAGACCCTGGTCCTTTTGATTATGTAAAGTTTAGTGGTTTGTATAGAGATGTGTATTTGGTAGAAACGAACCCTGTACATGTAACTTTTAACTGGGAAACCCTTAATTCTGGTGTAAATATTACCACGCCAACTATAGATCCTGTAAATAAAAATGCAACTATAGATATTAAAACAGCAGTTAAAAATGAAGCAGATTATGAGGTTACTTGTCAATTAGTAACTAGAATAATTAATAAAGAAGGTATTGTTGTTTTAAGACTAAAAGATGAAACCAAAATAAAGCAGGGACAAGAGTACCAATTTAACCAGATAGGGAGCCTAGAAGATGATGTGCATTTTTGGGGTATAGATAATCCGTATTTATACCGAGTAAATAGTGTTGTGGTTGTAAATAATAAAACGATAGATTTTGTTGAAACCAAAATAGGATTAAGAAAATTTGAGCAAGACCCTGTAAGGGGCTTTCTTTTAAATAACGAGCCCATAGAGTTAATAGGTGCAAATAGACATCAACAATATCCGTACATAGGCGATGCTCTACCTAATGCATTGCATTATAAAGATATGTTGCAGTTTAAAGCTTATGGTTTTAATATTATGCGTACAGCGCATTACCCACAAGATAACGCACTAATAGAAGCCTGCGACGAGCTTGGTATTTTGGTTTATGAAGAAGCACCAACATGGATTTCAATTTCTGATAAGGATGCTTGGTGGGATAATTTAGAAAGTGCAGCAAGAACCATGGTGCGTAATCATAGAAACCATGCATCGGTAATTATGTGGGGTGCAGGTGTTAACCATAGAGGTTATGTGCCTCGTGTTCATAATACTATTAAGCAAGAAGACCCTAATAGACTTACCGCATCGCAAGGTGCACGTTGGACAGGTTGGCAAACTTCGGGATTAACAGATATTAATGCTAATATGCTTTATGGACCATTTATATGGGATAGATCTGAACCTATTTTTGCAATGGAAGGTGGTAGAGGAGCCAAAGCTGTAGCTCCATATAAAAACGATACGTTAATGACGGGTTTAATCTCTTGGACAGCACATGCTTATTATACATTCCACCCAAGTCATGCCAGAGCTAATAGTAAAATAGATAGAACAAGAAGTGGGATGATGACCATTTTTAGATATCCAAGGCCAAATTTAGAATGGTATAAAGCAGAGTTAAAAGAAGATCCAGTAATTGATATTGAAGAAGAATGGAATGCAGAAACCCAATCTATTACAGTAAATAGTAATGCAGATGAGGTCGAGCTAATATTAAACGGTAAACGTATTGAAAAGTTAAAACCAAGTGCAGATACTATTTATGATGGATTAGACCACGCTCCGTTTCATTTTAAAAATTTAAAATACCATCCTGGTAAATTGGTTGCTAAAGGCTACTTTAAAGATGGAAAAACTATTGAAGCAGTAAAGCAAACAGCGAGGAAGCCATATGCTATTTCTTTAAATTTAGATACTAAAGGGAGAACTTTTAAAGCAGATGGGGCTGATATTTTGGTAGCTTATGCCTCTGTAGTAGATAAAAACGGAACTGTTGTGCATGATACAAAGCATTTAATAGAGTTTACTGTAAAAGGAGATGGAACTGTTATTGGCGATAATGCCAATATTAATGCAAACCCAATGTTTACAGAGTATGGTGTTGCTCCAGCCTTAATTAAAGCTGGTAATACAGTTGGTAAAATTACAGTTACAGCTAAAAGCAAAGGTTTAAAGTCAGATAGTAGTGTCGTTACTTTGGTAGCCAATAGTAATAATGTTATAGCTAAAGAAGCTCAAGTTATTTACGATTTTAAGAGCGAACGTGTAGATTTGGGAGCAAGCGATCAATTAGTTCAGTTTGATTGGAATCCTTGGTATGGATCAGATAACGGAAATAATGTCTATAATTTTAAAGCTTTAAAAGGAGCAAAGGTTAGCGTTAAAAAAGGATCTAGCGACGGAGTAAATAGATGGTTAGGCGAAATGAATGTTATTGGTAAATACGGGTTTGCTTATGGTGATGGCGTTTTAGCTATAGACGATAAAGGAGTGAATTTAGTATTCGAAAACTTACCAAAGGGTACTTATAAACTAAAAACATGGCACCATGCACCAAGTAGCAATTCAGACTCTATGGATCCTAATAAAGAAAAATTAAAATCGGTTACTATTCATAAACTACCTTACGAGAAAAGTATTATTATTAATTCTGAAGCTTTAATAGGCGAAAAAAGTGTAGATGTTAAAGTAACAGAAGGCAAACAAATGCAATGGGACTTGCCAGGAATGGGAGAGGTTAAATTTATTTCTGATGGAAACAATCCCGTTTACATTAATTTTAACGGTAAAGGTACTAAAGGCGTTTGGTTAAATGCAATAGAGTTAAGCGAGTGGGCACAATTTTAAAATTATCATAAACAAAAACATTTTCTTTATTGTATTAAAACAACTTACTATATTTGTAATGTGATACAACATGCAACATTTTTATTTATTAGCGGAGCAGAAATAGCCTTTATTCTATTTATTGTAATAATGGTTTTTGGTGCCGATAAATTACCAGAAATAGCTCGTGGTTTAGGCAAAGGTATGCGTACACTTAAAGACGCCACAAACGATATTAAACACGAAATTACTAAAAGTGCCGAAAGTAATGGTATCGATACCAGCATCGTTTCCGATGTAAAAAAAGAATTAGATAGTGTAAAAGACGATATAGGAGAATTTACAGGATCTGTTAAACGTAAAATGTAGTTTTTCTTACATAGAACTGCATTTTAACGATAAAAAATGCAATTATTGCGATAATTGTACTACATTAGTACCTTCAAACAACAAGTATTATGAAAACCTGCTTAATAACGTGTTTTCTGCTGTTTTCTAATGTAGCTATTAGTCAAAGTGATCGTCGTTTAATTAAAGAAATAGATAGTTTAAACAATTCTGCTATCTTGTATTACACTAATAATCAGATATTAGAGTCCTTTATTGCATTCAATAAAGTCAAGAAAAAATCAGATTCTATTCAAGATAATTACGGTAGGGCTATATCTAATCTGTATTTAGGTAATATTTATAGTTTAATGTACGAGTATGTTGATGCTAAACGTAGTTATAAAACGATGCTTCAACCTGCATCTGCCATTAACGATAATTATTTGTTGGGCATGTCTTACCTAAATTTAGGGAAACTTGCTAATCAAGAAAAATCTCCTAATGAAGCTTTAATCTACTTAGAAAAAGCAAAAAAATATTCGGTTACAAAAGCATTTTTATCAGACAATAATTATACTTTAGAAAAAAAGCACGATTTAATTCAGCAAATAGGCATAGCTTTATCAGAGTTTTATATTAATAACAATTATTTAGACAAAGCACTACTAAGTTTATTACATTTTAATACGTCTTTAGATGCTTCACCACGCTTAAGTTATTATGCAAAAGGTTATCATAGTTATTTAAAGGGGCTCTACCTTTTAAAAAAGGAGATGTACAGTAATGCTATAATAAAGTTTGAAGAAGCCTTATTAAATTTAAATAAGAGCGATTTAAGTAAACATACCGATAGCGATTTACTTTTTAGTAAAATATATAAACATATGGCTTCGGCTTATGCTTTTACAGAGGATAAAGGTATTGCTTATTTATTCTTATTAAAATATAACGATTATCACGATTCTTATTTAAACACTAAAAAAGACAGGCACGAAGTTATAGATAAATCTAAATTTCTTATTGAAGACTATAAAAATGAAGTGCAAATAGCCAACAGCGAAAAACTGTACCAATCTCAGATAGCAAAAAAAACAAAAAATGTAAATTTTGTAATGGCTATGGCTTTGTTTTTTTTAGGTGTAGCGCTTGTAGCTATATATTTTAATTATATCTCTAAAAGAAAATTAGCTAATGTTTTAGAAAAAAGAAACGATCAGTTAGAGTTAGATAAAGACGAAGCCTTAAAATCGAGTCAATTAAAATCTAAATTTATATCTAATGTAACTCATGAATTAAGAACGCCTTTATATGGTGTAGTAGGTATTACATCTTTACTATTAGCAAATAATAACTTAAGCAATAAAGACAGCAAGTATTTAAAATCGTTGAAATATTCTGGCGATTACCTTTTACGTTTAATTAATGAGGTTTTAGAATTTGGAAAAATAGAATCGGATAAAATAGAATTAAAAAAGGTCTCTGTTGAATTAAAACCATTGCTAGAAAATATTATTGGTTCTTTTGATTATAAATTAAAAGAAACCAATAACAAAATTCATTTAAATATGGATAATAGGCTACCTAAATATATTATGTGCGATAATGTTAGGTTGTCTCAAGTATTAATTAATTTAATAGGAAACAGTGTAAAGTTTACTAGTAACGGAGATATTTTTGTAACCGTAATAGTAAGAAATATTAATAACGACAACAATAATGTCGATTTACGTTTTGAAGTAGAAGATAACGGAACGGGAATACCAAAAGAAAAATTTAAATCTATTTTTGATGATTTTTCACAATTAGAAAACAGTAATTTAAGCTATAAAGGCACTGGTTTAGGTCTTACTATTACTAAAAAAATAATAGAACTTTTTGAAAGTAAAATAGAATTAGAAAGCGAATACGGTTCTGGCTCTAAGTTTAGTTTTAATGTAAACTTCGAAATAGATACCGAAGGTTTTGAAAAAGCTAAAAACAAAATAATTCAGAAAAAAGTAAGATCTTTAAATAATTCTAAAATCTTAATAGCAGAAGACAATAAGATTAATCAAATAGTAACTAAAAACTTATTAGAAAAAGCAAACTACTATTGCGAAATAGTAGAAAATGGAGTAGAAGCTATAGATACCTTAAAAAATAAACCATTCGATCTTATTTTAATGGATATAAATATGCCCGTAATGGGAGGTATCGAGGCAACTAATTTAATTCGAGAGTTTAATAGTAATATCCCTATATTAGCTTTAACTGCAGCAGATATAGAAGACTTTAAAGAAAATGAAAAGTATATTAGTTTTAATGGGCTAATAACTAAACCATTTGATAATTATGAGTTTTTTCAATTAATAGAATCTAATATTCAGCATAGTAAAAAAGGAACATTATTTCAAAGAAGCGGGGTAAAAAGACTTTCTGTTTAAAGTGTAGTATATCTTAGCGTTTTCTGCTAATGGTTAATCCATCCCTAATAGGCAATAAAACAGATTCTATTCTAGCATCTTCTTTTAAAAGTGTGTTATAATCTAATACAGCCTTTGTCGATTTGTCTTTTGGGTCTAAATCTTCAACCACTTTACCATGCCATAATACATTGTCTGATATAATAATGCCACCAGTATTTAATTTATCTATTATTAGATGAAAATAATTTACATAATTTGGCTTATCAGCATCAATAAAAACTAAATCGAAGGTTTTATTTAAATTTGGTAAAACATCAATAGCGCTACCTAAATGCTGATGTATTTGGTGTCCGTAACCCGATTTGTCAAAATATTTACGCTGAAAATCTACCAACTCCTCATTAATATCAATAGTATGTATTTCGCCATCTTTTAGCAAACCTTCTGCTAAGCACAAAGTGGCATATCCAGTAAAAGTACCCAATTCTAAAATAGATTTAGGTTGTTTTAACTTAGAAATCATGCTTAACACACGCCCTTGGTATGGGCCACTAAGCATAATTGGTTGTAATATTTTTTGGTATGTTTCGCGTGTTAATTGTTGTAATAAATCGGGTTCGTTTTCAGAATGATTTACAACATAATCGTCTAATTTTTCGGGTAAAAAATACATAGCAAAAATTCAATATAATTTAAAACGCGAAAGTATTACTTTTTTACGAAGTATAGAGAAAAACACTTTTCTCAACTCAAAATTTTACTAATCAACTTTTCTTTAGCCCTAATATCATCACCAAAAAGCCACCTAAGCACATTATCTTCCCAAATATCATCGTATTGTTTTTGGTTAATAATGTCTCTATCTATAGCTAAATCTAATAATTTTCCAGGGTAAGACGATTGTGCATCACTCTCCATCTCCCCCAACGGGTAGGGATCATCTAATCCTAAAATAACTTGGTTACTACCTTGTTTTTCAATCATTAACTTTAAAGAGTCTGTGTCGTGTACCAAAGTATCAAAATAAATATTAGCATGCCCAACAGCCTTTCTTGGGTGGTGTTTACCTTCAAATAAATCGGGTCTGCCATCAAAACCTTGAATACGTCTACCTAAATTCATCTGTGCCAATTGCCCACCATGCGCAAAGCAAGTTCTAATGTCAGGATAGCGTTCTTGCATACCATTAAGCGTGTAAAAGTGGTAAGCATCTCCACATTGTGCCAACATCCAAATTAAATGAAAACGCCAAGAAGTATTCTCTAAGTTAATCATTTTATCACCATCATACGGGTGAATTTCTATAGCCAGTTTATATTTGTTGGCTAATTCAAAAATAGCATCGTTTTCTTTATCAAAAACCGATCGCCATTGCCCAATAGAATCCATAAAATGAGTAGGTAAACATAAAACCTTCATATCTAGTTCTTCTACACAACGCTCAATTTCATACAAAGCACCATGAATAAAACCAGGGTGTACCACGAAACCACAGGTAAATTTAGACGGGTGATCATGCTGTATTTTAGCATTAAAATCGTTTTGAAACCTAAGTGCGCGTTTCATATCTTGTAAACGCAAACCATTACCATACAACTGCGATAAATTTAAAACTACAGCGTGGTCTAGTTTATTACGTTCCATCCATTCTAATTTTTCATTCAGAAAAAAGCTAGAGTCTGTAACAGGGCGTTTCCAGCCTTTTTGCAGCATGTGTTTACGGTCGTTATCTACCCAAAAAATCTCCTTTTCTTTCATAAAACTAGGAATCTCTTCTGGGTAAGGCAATAAGTGCGAATGTCCGTTAATTCTAAGCTTCCGTTGTGCCATTGTTATGTTATTGGTAGGTTGGGTAAATCAATAATGTTACTCAATTTCAAGCTTTTTTGGAGGCATCATTACCGTACCGCATTTATTACAAGTGCGCTTTTTTTCGCTACCATAAAATTTATCAAAAATAGCAGGCATATCAATTTCAATATCATCCAATTTAAACTTTTTTCTATATAATAAATGATTGCAATTCTCGCAATACCACTCCAAAGCATCTCTCATTTTTTTAGATCTAGGATACTCTATAACCAAACCAACCGTATTAGCAGCTCGCTGTGGCGAATGAGGAACTTTAGCAGGTAGTAAATAAATATCACCTTCTTTAATATGCACATCTGCAGGCGTATCTCCATCCATTATTTTTAGCACAATATCGCCTTCAACTTGGTAAAAAAACTCAGGAGTTTCGTTGTAATGGTAATCTTTTCTGCTATTAGGTCCGCCAACAACCATAACAATATAATCACCATTTTTCCAAACCACTTTATTACCTACCGGAGGTTTTAAAAGGTGTCGGTGTTCATCTATCCAAGCTTTAAAATTTAAAGGAGATACTAATTTGCTCATGTATTTATTTTTTTGGGCGTGCCCCAAGGGTCGGGCTTTCCGCTAAATCTTTTTATTTGTAACCATTTCGCTGCGCTCAAACATTACAAATAAAAAGGATACCGCATCAATCCCTCACGCAATTAAAAATCTTGATATAAAGTTACAAACTTTTTGTTCTTCCACCATCAACAGGAACGTTAATTCCGTTAATATAACTCGCAGTTTCGCTAGCAAGAAAAGTAATAACACCAGCAACCTCTTCGGGCTTTGCAAAACGTTTTGCAGGTGTATAGTTTTTCATAATAGCAGTCATGTCCTTCTCTGTAGTATTTTCAATATTAGCTTTAATTTTAATAATGTCTGCTAAGCGTTCGGTTTCTGTAAAACCAGGAAGCACATTATTAACAGTAATGCCAAAACGAGCGACTTCAAACGATAATGTTTTACTCCAATTACCAACCGCACCTCTTATGGTGTTGCTTACACCTAAACCTTCAATAGGCTCTTTTACCGATGTAGAAATAATGTTAATAATACGACCAAAACCTTCCGTTTTCATAAACGGTACAGTGGCTTGAGCAATTAAGTGGTTACATTTTAGGTGTTGGGTAAACCCGTTTTCAAATTCAGAAATAGAAGCGCTTAAAATATCTCCAGGTCGTGGTCCGCCAGTATTGTTTATTACAATATGAAAACCACCATTTTTTTCAATAAATTTAAGAATTTGTTCTTGCAAGTCTCTCGGGTTAGAAAAATCTGCAACAATATAACTGTGGTTTCTGTGTGCAGGTAATTCTGCCAAAACAGCTTTAAGTTTTTCTCTATTTCTAGCTACTAAGGTTACGTTAACACCCTCGGCAGCAAGAGCTATAGCTGTAGCTTTACCAATGCCTTGAGAACTGCCGCATACCAATGCATTTTTATTATTTAGTTTTAAGTCCATAATGTTTTTAATTATTTAATCCAGCAACAGTATCTTCATTTAAAATGGCTTCTGTTTCTTGTTTTACCTTTTGCAATACTATTTTTAAGTCGCCTTCTAAATCTAATTTATTGTTGGTTAATAGGTTTAATATGGCTTTGTCTTGTGCTCTGCCTTTTATCATCGCTTCTTTATAGCCAATAGTTTCGTTAAAAGTAACTAGCGAGTATTTTGACGAATATGCGTTTGGAAAAGCTTTTTCTAGCGCCATTTCTAATTTACGTTTTTCTTTAAAAACGGGGTTGGCTACATGATCTCGCATTTCGTAAAAATTATCTATAGCTAAATCTGCAATGGCATCGGTATCTTTTTTTCGAGTTGCTTCGTAAGCCTTAAAAACAGATTGCCAATGGCCTTTGTGTGTATTTAAAATAGTATCAAATTCTACAACATCTTCAAACGATGCATTCATGCCTTGTCCGTAAAAAGGAACAATAGCATGCGCAGCATCTCCCATTAATAAGGTGTTGCCTTTATAATGCCAAGGCGAACACTTTATAGTGCCTAATGGCGATGTTGGGTTTTTAAAAAACTCTTCTTCAAGATTGGGCATTAGCTTTAAAGCATCAGGAAATTCTTTTTTAAAGAATACTCTAACTGCTTCTGGAGTCGTTAAATTATTAAAATGATATTCGCCTTGATTATAACTTAAAAACAAAGTTACTGTAAAGCTACCATCTAAATTGGGTAAAGCAATAAGCATAAAACTACCGCGAGGCCATATATGCAGAGCATTTTTGTTGGTTTTGTAGTCACCATTTTGAGCAGGTAAAATACTTAGCTCTTTGTACCCATGTGTTAAATAATTTTGCGAGAAACTAAATAAAAACTTTTTGCCTAAATAGTAACTTTTACGCATTACAGAACCAGCACCATCTGTAGCAATAATAAGGTTAGCTGTTTTACTAAATTCTGCTTTTGTGTTGTAATCTATAAAGAGCGCAGTAGTGTTTTCAAAATCTACCAATTTACATTTACTGTTAAAATACAGAGTAACGTTTTTATGTGCTTCGGCTTCGTTAAGAAGTAAAGCATTTAAAGCGTCTCTAGAAATAGAATTGATAAATTCGTGATCTCTCCCACTGTAATTAGACTGAAAAGTTTGCCCTTTTCTATCGTGAATCATGCGTCCATACATGGGTATGCATAGTGCTTTAACTTTATCTTGAATACCTACAAGTTTCATGGCTTTATTGCCTCTGTCAGAAAAAGCAAGGTTTATAGAGCGTCCAGCACTAATGTTTATTTTACGTAAATCTGGTCGTTTTTCGTATACAGAAACGTTGTAACCTCGTTGTGCCAAACGTAAGGCTAAAAGGCTACCGCAAAGTCCTGCTCCAATAATAAGTATGTTTTCTTTACTATTCATTTAAAATACCTTTTAATTTTTCAACTAGTCTATACACATCTTCAAAAGAATTATATAAAGGTACAGGCGCACAACGAATAACATCGGGTTCGCGCCAATCGCTAATTACTCCAGTTTTTGTTAATTTGTCGTGTAGTACTTTATCTGCGTTTTTAACTTGAATAGATAGTTGGCAACCGCGCTCGTCTGGGTTCGATGGTGTAATAATGCTAATAGTGTCGTCTCCAAGCTGCTTTAGTAAATACTCGAAATAAGCTGTTAGCTTTTTCGACTTGTTTACTAAATTTTCTATGCCAACCTTACTAAAAATATCTAACGATGCTTTTATTGCAGCCATAGATAAAATAGGAGGGTTGCTAAGTTGCCAGCCTTCGGCGCCTGGTAGTTGGTCAAACTCACCACGCATATTAAAACGTGTTTTTTTATTATGGCTCCACCAGCCAGTAAAGCGGTTTAGGGCTTTGTTGTTGGCGTGTCTTTCGTGTACAAAACAGCCCGCTAAACTTCCTGGTCCAGCATTTAAATACTTGTAAGTGCACCAAACAGCAAAGTCGGCGCCAGAATCGTGTAAATTCAAAGCTACATTTCCTGCACCGTGGGCACAGTCAAAACCAACTTTACAGCCACTTTTATGTCCTAGATTTGTAATGCGTTTTAAATCGAAAAACTGGCCTGTATAATAATTAATGCCACCAATCATTATTAATGCAATCTGGTCGCCTTGTTCTTCTAGAATAGTTTCTAAATCTTCGTACCTCAATAAATCTTCTCCTGGTCTTGGTTTCCATAAAACAACTCCGTCTTTATCATCATATCCGTGGTGTCGTAATTGCGATTCTACAGCATATTTGTCAGACGGGAAAGCATCACTCTCAATAAGTATTTTATAACGTTCTTTTGTAGGCTGGTAAAACGAAACCATCATAAAATGAAGGTTGGCAGTAAGCGTATTCATTACTATAACTTCAATAGGTTTTGCGCCTACTACATGTGCCATGCTTTCGGTTAAAAACTCATGATATGGTAACCACGGGTTTTTAGCTTCAAAATGGCCTTCTACACCTAAGTTAGCCCAATCTTCTAATTCTTGATTAACTGCAGTTTTTGTTGTTTTGGGTTGCAAGCCTAACGAGTTTCCCGTCATATAAATAAGCGGATTGCCTAAGTTGTCTTTAGGAAGATGGAACTGACTTCTATAAGAATTTAATGGGTCTTCTTGGTCTTGCTGTTGGGCGTATTCTAGACTTAATTTGTAATTGTACAAAAGCTTATTGTTTTTCTGTTTCTAACAAAAATAGCATAATTATGGTATAAAATTTAATTAAATATTTAGTAAAAACACTAATAGTTATTGTAAGATTTTTTTTAACTTTATTAAAAATCTATCAAAAGCACCTACAAGTTATGTTGAACAAATACTGGGAGTCTTACATACAGTGGTATATAAAGTATAGTGGTTTTTCAGAGCGAGACAATAAAGAGGGTTTACCTTATTTTAGAGATAAACTTTTTATATCTATTCTGTTATTAACCTTTGTTCTTGGCGTGCTATCTTATTTCCCTAGTGCATATGTCGCGGTTTCTAGAAACGAATTATCTGTACTAGTTGTAGATACCGTTGCTATATTAGTACTGCTGTTTACTACGTTTTCTAAAACTATTAGTTTTAAAACTAGAAAACTATTATTTTCTACCAATCTTTTTTTACTATCTTTTTTATTATTCTTAATTCTGGGCTTTAAAGGCAATGGTAGTATTTTACTATTTATGCTAATTACCTTAATTACGCTTTACAGTGGCAGAAGAGGCGGACTTAGAGCTGTTTTAGTATTTGCTGGTTTTAAAGCTATTTTTCTGTTTAATTTTTATTTTAATATTATTTACCTCCCCAGTTTTGAACAATATGACATCCAACTTCTGTTAATAGTTGGAGTTAATAATTTATTGTTTGTTGTATTAACCGTTTTTTCTGTATCATTTTTAATAAACCAACTGCACAATGCACTTTTAAAAGAAAACAAGTTGCAATTAGAGCTTGTAGAAAAACATAAAAACGTATTAGAAGCTAAAAATAAGGCCGAGAAATCTGATAAATTAAAATCTGCTTTTTTGGCCAATATGAGTCATGAGATTAGAACACCTATGTATGGTATTTTAGGGTGTGCCGATTTTTTAAAAGCTTATAATACAGACGATGAAGAATTTCAGGAATTTGTAGATGTTATTAATGGAAACGGAAAACAATTATTAGATATTATTAGTGGTATTGTAGATGTTTCGAAAATAGAATCGGGTTTAGTAACTACAAATATTAGTACATTTAATGTAAATAAAAATATAGAAAAGGTTTTTAAAGCACTAAAACCCAAAGCAGAGGAAAAAGGACTTTCTTTTACTTTAAATAATGATTTAGTTGTACATGATGCTTACATTAATTCTGATAGTGACAAAATAGAGTTTATTTTAAAAAGCTTGTTAGAAAATGCTATAAAGTTTACTAAAAAAGGAGTTATAGAGCTTTCTTGCGAGCGCATAGACGAGTATTTTATTGCGTTTTATGTAAAAGATACCGGTTTAGGTATACACGAAGCGCATTTTAAAACTATTTTCGATACTTTTTATCAGGTTGATGTGCATAACGATAAAGCATTACACGGTTTTGGTATTGGTTTAACTATTGCCAAGGCCTATATAGAAATGTTAGGAGGTAAAATAGATTTAGAAAGTGTAGAAGGTATAGGTTCTACCTTTTGGTTTACAATTCGTGTAGATTTAATTAAAGGCAATGCTTATAAACAAAATGCATAGATGAAAAAAAATGATATTTATTTTAACACCAATAAAGCTACTTGGAACGAGAAAGTTAAAATTCACTCAAAAAGCAAGATGTATAACCTAGAAGCTTTTAAAAAGGGCGAATCTTCGCTTATGCCTTACGAAATAGAAGCTTTAGGTAATGTAAAAGGTAAATCGTTATTGCATTTACAATGTCACTTTGGGCAAGATACGCTAAGTTGGAGTAGAAAAGGGGCAAAATGCACAGGTGTAGATTTAAGCGACGAAGGTATTAAACTAGCCAAAGCGTTAAATGAGGAATTAAATTTAAATGCGAAGTTTGTTTGTTGTAATGTTTTGAATACTTCGGAGTTTGTAAAAGACACTTTTGATATTATTTTTACCAGTTATGGGGTTATTGGTTGGTTGCCTGATTTAAAGCCTTGGGGTAAAATGATTGCAGAACGACTAAACAAAGGAGGTACGTTTTACATGGCAGAATTTCATCCTATTGTATGGATGTTTGATTATTTAGAGAAGAAACCTGTTATGACTTATGGTTACATGCAAGACGAGGTTATTTACGAAGAATACGAAGGCACTTATGCTAATCAAGAATCTAAAATGATTAGTAAAGAGTATGGTTGGAATCATGGTTTAAGCGAAGTTATAAATGCTTTAACGCAGGCTGGTTTACATATAGAGTATTTAAACGAATATAACGAAAGTCCTTATAACGTGTTACCCAATTTAGTAAAAACAGAATCTGGTATGTATGTTACTAAAGATAAATTATACCCTTTAATTTTTACTATAAAAGCGAGTAAGGTTTAACTGTTTTGTTTACTTAGGCGATATTTTTTATCAATCCTTTTTTAATCTAGATATTGAAAGTGAAAGCTAAAGTTTATGCTTGGAGATATTCCTTTCATTTTAATGCTCTGTGCTTTTCCTTTTTCATCTAAAGAAAACATAGCAAAAGCATTAGCATTCATGTCTTGATATTTCCATTTTATAGCAAATGTATTCGAATTATAAAAATACATTTCACCGTTAAATTTTGGCAATTTATGCGATTTTATCCATAATTTATCTCCGTTTATAAAAACTTCAACATTGCCAAACCAATTGTCTCTATAAATACCAATATAGTCTTTAACTTTTATATGAGAATTATTCGTGTTTTTAACAGTTTTCCATACCGCTTTTGTAAACAAAGGTAACCCCAATAAGAAAGCTCGGTTAGATTTAAAAACCAGACCGAGCTTTCTTAATAAATAAAAAAATCTTTTTAATGTTTTTCGCTTTTTAAAAGCTCAGGAAATTTTGCTTGAAATTTACGTAACCTTGGCACAGATACATTTTTAATATAGCTTTGGTTAGGGTGCAAGCGTTCGTAGTTTTGGTGGTAATCTTCGGCTTTCCAGAATTTTTGAAAAGGATAAACTTCTGCAGCAATTTTAGCATTTAATGCTTTTGCTAAAGCAGCTTTTTTTTCTAGTATAATTTGTTTTTGTTCTTCATTTTGATAAAATATAATAGAACGGTATTGCGATCCATGATCTGGTCCCTGCCCGTTAACTTGTGTTGGGTTTTGCGATCCAAAATAAACGTCTACTAATTGAGAAAAGCTAATTATATTAGGGTTGTAAATAATTTCTACAGCTTCTGCATGGCCTGTTTTACCTGTGTTACTAGCAGGATAGTCTGGGTTTTTAGTAAAACCACCAGAGTAACCACTTATAGCCTCGTCTACGCCTTTAACGCTTTCGTAAACTGCTTCTACACACCAAAAGCAACCGCTAGCAAAGTAAGCTCTTGCTTTTCCGTTTTTAATGGGTACAGTAACTGGGTCTGCATTTATAACAGCTTGTTGTTTGGTGTTAACTTGCGCTGTATTTTGGCAGCTAAATAAAAGAGTGAAAATAATAAGGGCTATTGTGTGTTTCATAAAATATATTTTCTTTAATAGACGTATAAAAATACAAAACCTTAAATATATGGTGCCATAATTTAGTAATACTTATAGAATTGGGCATAAAAAAAAGCCTTCAGAAATTTGAAGGCTTTTTAAATATTTTTAAAATGGATTAAAGTTTAGAAAACATTTTTTCCATTTTTACTTTTTGTTCTTCTGCTAATTCAGCATCAACCAAAATACGTCCACTATGCTCATCAGTAATAATTTTTTTACGAGAAGCAATTTCTACTTGTATTTGTGGTGGTATTGTAAAGAAAGAACCTCCTGAAGCACCTCTTTCTATGGCAACAACAGCTAAACCGTTTTTTACATTTTTACGAATTCTATCGTAGGCTGTAACTAAACGCGCTTCTATTTGTGTTTTATAATCCTCAGATTTTGCAATTAAAGCTTCCTCTTCTTTTTGCGTTTCTGCTAAGATATCGTTAAGCTCTCCTTTTTTGTGCTTTAAGTGTGTATCGCGTTGCTTAATACGTTCTTTAGTTTGAGCAATAACTTCTTTCTTTTGTTCTATTTGAACTTTAAATTCTTTAATATGCTTTTCAGCTAGTTCAATTTCTAATTCTTGAAATTCAACTTCTTTAGTTAACGAGTTAAATTCTCTGTTATTTCTAACATTTTTTTGTTGCTCGCTATATTTTTTAATTAAAGATTTAGATTCTTCAATTTGATTCTTTTTAGAAACGATATCATTATCGATAACTTCTAAATTAGAGATTAATTTATCTAATCTTATATTTAGTCCAGCAACTTCATCTTCTAAATCTCTTACCTCTAAAGGAAGTTCTCCACGAACATTTCTTATTTCGTCTATACGAGAATCGATTAATTGTAAATCGTACAACGCTCTTAAGCGCTCTTCTACAGTTACTTCTTTCTTTTTTGCCATACTTTAAAAATACTTAACAGGATTGGTATTTGTCTTTGATAAAACGATTGCAAAATTACTAATTTTTTTTGTAAGATAAGCTACTAAAAGATTTTTTGTGTACTGCTCGCTTTCATAATGCCCTATATCTGCTAAAATAATGCGGTTTTCGGCAGTAAAAAAATCATGGTATTTTAAATCTGAAGTTATAAACACATCTGCTTCAGCTTGTTTGGCTGCCTGAATAGCAAAGCTTCCAGAACCTCCTAAAACTGCTATTCTTTTAATTGGTTTGTTAATTAGTGCCGAATGCCTAATTAATTTGGTATTCATTTTTGCTTTTAAATACTTTAAAAAAGCTTCTGGTTGCATAGGTTCTGTTAATTCTGCAACCATACCCATACCAATATTTTGGTTTTTATTTTCTATCGATGTTATTTCGTAAGCAACTTCTTCGTAAGAGTGCGTTTTAAAAAGAGCTTTTAAAATATTGGATTCTGCGTGTTTTGCATAGGTAATTGTAATTTTTGTTTCTTCTTCAAAATGAACTTGTCCTTTTTTACCTTTTGTGGGCTTAGCGTTTTCGTTTGCCTTAAAAGTACCTATGCCATTAGCATTAAAGCTGCAAGCGTCATAATTACCTAAACTTCCGCCACCTGCTCTAAACAATGCATTTCTTAATTGTTCTGCTTCATCTTTTGGTACGTAGGTTGTAAGCTTTTTTATGCTGTGACTTTGCGGTATTAATATGCGTTTGTTTATTAGCTCTAACTGGTTGCAAATCATATCGTTTACGCCTTGCAGTGCATTGTCTAGAGCAGTATGCATGCTATAAATTGCGATATCGTTTTTAATGGCTTTCATTACAACACGCTCTACATACGATTTTCCCGTTAGTTTCTTTAAACCTTTAAAAATAATAGGGTGGAAGCTTACTATAAGATTACAGTTTTTGGCAATAGCTTCGTCTACAACGGTTTCTAAGGTGTCTAGAGTTATCAAAACGCCAGTAATTTTATTGTTTTTGTCGCCTACTAAAAGACCAACGTTATCAAAATCTTCGGCATAAGCTAAAGGAGCAAGTTCTTCTAATTGGTTTATGACGTCTTGAACTATCATATTATTTATTCGTATTGGTTTAAAACAAATATAAATATTATATTTTCGTTGCTGTGAAGCTAATTAGAAAAATATTATTACCAATTGTACCTGTTTATTATGTTGTAACCTGGTTGCGCAATTACTTGTACGATCTGGGATTAAAAAAGTCGACATCGTACAAGATTCCTATTGTTTGTGTTGGTAATTTAAGTACTGGTGGTACGGGTAAAACACCTATGATTGAATATCTAGTTAGGTTGTTAAAAGACAACCATAGTTTAGCTACTTTAAGTCGAGGTTATAAAAGAAAATCCAAAGGTTTTCAATTAGGAACTAATAAAGCTGATGCTAATAGTTTGGGAGATGAGCCTTATCAATTCTACACAAAATTTAAAGATGAGGTCTTAGTTGCTGTTGATGCCGATAGAAATAATGGTATTAAACGTTTATTGGCATTAAAGAATGCGCCAAACGTAATTTTATTAGATGATGCATTTCAGCATAGAAAAGTACAAGCAGGATTTAATATTATGTTAAGTACCTATTCTAATTTGTTTATAGATGATATGGTTTTGCCTACTGGTAATTTGCGCGAGCCAAAATGTGGTGCAAAACGAGCCAATATTATCGTTGTTACTAAGTGTCCTTTTGATTTGTCTGGAGGACAAAAGGCCGAAATTATTTCTAAAATAAAACCGGCTAGCCACCAAAACGTTTTCTTTAGTTCTATTTTGTATTCAGATGTTGTTTTTAATAATAAAACGAGTTTAAATCTAAAAGATTTACCTCAATTTACATTAATTACTGGTATAGCTAACGCTAAGCCTTTAGTAGATTTTTTAGATGAAAAAGATTTAAAATTCGATCATATAGACTTTGATGATCATTATAATTTTACAACTGATGATCTTAGAGTATTTGAAGAAAAGGAATTGCTTATTACAACAGAAAAAGATTTTATGAGGTTAAAACAACATGAATCTTTAAAGGATAAACTCTATTTCTTGCCTATTAAAAGTACTGTAGATAATGCCTCTAAATTTGATGCTCTAATTAAAGATTTTATTAATTTAAACTAGTTCTTGTTCAGACTTGTTATTAGAAATTAAGGCATTAAAAAGTTTCTTTTCGAATTCTTCTTGCTTAAACGGTTTAGGTATTATATCTGTAAAACCAGCCTCGTCAAACTCATGCATTTTATCTTCAATGGTTACAGCAGTTAAGGCAAAAATGGTTAGTTCTTTATCAAATGCTCTTACACGTTTTGTGGCTTCCATACCGCTTATTCCAGGCATGTGTATGTCCATTAAGATAATGTCGTAATTGTTCTCTTTAATGCGTTCTACAGCGTCTTCACCATTATCTACAACTTCGCAATATAGCTTCATTTTTGTTAAAATCTTTTTGGTAATCATTTGGTTTATCTTATTATCTTCAACAACCAAAATTTTAACCTTTGTAAGATCTAAATCATCTATACTGCCTTCTAAAAGTTTCTTTTTCTTTTTCTTAACCTCTTCTTTTTTAACATATTCTAGAGGAATTTCAAAAAAGAATGTAGTGCCTTGTCCTAGTTTACTTTTTAAATAAATTTTACCTTTTAAAATGTCTATTAAGCCTTTTACTATAGAGAGACCTAAACCGGTTCCTCCATATTTACGGTTAATTTGTATGGAGCCTTGGGAGAAGCTCTCAAACATATGCTCTTGTTTTTCTTTTGTAATACCTATGCCATTATCTTCAACTTCAAAGCGTAAGTTATACATGTTGTTTTCTTCGGCTATTTTGTAGACACGAATCCAAATATCGCCATCTTTTGTAAACTTAATAGAGTTACCTATTAAATTAATAAGAATTTGAGAAATCTTTAGTTGATCTGCTACAAAATTTTCTGGTAAATTTTTATCGTATTCAAAATGAACTTTTACATTATTATCTAAAGCCGAATTGTTTAGAGCTAAAACTATGTTGTTTATTTTCTTTCTTAAATTAAAAGGTTCTGGCTCTATATCTACTTTATTAGCTTCAATTTTATTTATTTGAAGTATATCGTTAATAAAGGTAAGTAGATAATCTCCAGAGAATTTTAAAGATTTTAAGTGTTGTACTTGTTCTGGTTTAGGGTTTTCGTCCAAAAGCATATTACTTAAACCAGTAACAGCGTAAAGTGGTGTTCTAAGCTCGTGCGTTACGGTAGATAAGAAATTTGCCTTTGTTTTAGATGCGAGTTCTGCTTTTTCTTTTGCTATAATAAGTTCTCCATTTTTTTTATGAAGCATATTATTTGTTTTAAGCCTAATATTATTGTTTTTGTATAAAGAGAGTGTTAAAAGAGATAATATAGTTATTAACGCAACACTTAAAATAGAGATAAGTGTACTTAAAGAATTTTTACCTTTTTCTTCGTCTAATTCTTTTTCTGTTTCTTTTAATTTTTCTGATTGATCACTCATTAAAACTTCACTTCTTTTTTCGGCAGATAAATTGGCTTGTTTTACTGCTCTTAAAGAGTCTGATAGCTTAATGTGTTTTATTAAATAATCGTTAGATAATTTATAGTTTTTTATGTTTTGATTTATGGTACTTAAGGTTAAGTAACCTTGGTCTATTATATTAACATAATTATTAGTCGAAGCGATTTGCAAACCTTCTTGAGCTAAAGCTAGTGCTTTTGCATTGTCTCCCAGTTTAGCGTATACTTTACCGTGCGTTATTAAAGCTTTACTTAATGTTTTAGTGTAGTTTTCTTTTTTAGATAGGGCAATAGCTTGCTCTATAAGCGATCTTGCTTTAGCATAATCTTCTAAACTCATATTTGTATTACCTTCGCAAAATAATACTTCGGCAAGTTCTTTATCTAAGCCTTCTTCTTCAAATTTAGATTTTGCAGCAGTGTATGAGTCTAAGGCTTGGTAATAATCTTTCTTACTTGTGTATATATCTCCAAAAACCTTGTAAGATTTTCCTAGATTTAAATTGTCGTTAATTTCGTTTTGAACTTTAACAGCTTTGGTTAGAGACTGTATAGCTTTGTCCTGCTCTTCATTTATTAATTGTAGTTTTCCTTTTAAGGTATATATTAAGGCTGCGCTTTTTTTGTTTTTGCCATTTATAGCTAAATCTAGGGCTTCGTCAAGTTTGTTTTGAGCTTGATAATAGCTATAATTATCAATGTCTTTTTCAGCTTGAGAGATACGATGGTTAATATTATTCTGCAATATTTCAGGGTCTTCAGAGATGGAATTCTGAGCGGACATTTCGAAACAAATCAGTAATAATATAACAGATATGTAGTGAGTTATATGAGACATCTTATTATTAATATTACACGCAAATATAATTATTTACTCGATAAAATACTATTTTTTACCGATAAATTACATAATAAATCGATTATTCTTGTAGAATAGCCTGTTTCGTTATCGTACCAACCTATTATTTTTACCATATTTCCTATTACTGACGTCATTTGAGCGTCAAAAATACAAGAATGGGTATTTCCTACAATATCGATAGACACAATAGGGTCTTCTGTGTACTCTAAAATACCTTTATATTCGTTTTTCGAAGCGTTTTTAAAGGCACTATTTATATCTTCTATACTAACTGTTTTTTTTACGTTGAAGGTAATATCTGTTAAAGATCCATTTATTACGGGTACTCTAATACCACAACCTCCAATAACATCAGCTAAATCAGGAAAAATTTTTGTCAAGGCTTTTGCAGCTCCTGTTGTAGTTGGTACTATAGATTGGCTGGCTGCTCGTGCACGCCTTAAATCTCGATGTGGCTGATCGTGCAAACTTTGATCTGTAGTGTAAGAGTGTACAGTTGTAATATATGCTTGGTTAATACCACAAAGGTTATTAACAATATTAATCATGGGAGCAGCATTGTTTGTGGTACACGATGCGTTAGATATAATACGCTCAGAACCATCTATACTATCATCATTAACACCTAATACAATGGTTTTTATATCGTCCTCGATCGCAGGAACGCTTAAAATTACTTGTTTTGCCCCATTGTTTATGTGGTGCTGTAAATCGGGTTTGTTTTTAAATTTACCTGTAGACTCTATAACAAAGTCTACACTAAAAGGTGTCCAATCTATGGATTTTGGATGATTGCTATTTAGCAATTTTACCTTTCTATTGTTTACAATAATATGGTTTCCGTTATAGGTTACATTACCTTTAAATAGGCCATGAACACTATCGTATTTAAGTAAATGACTTAGGGTTTTAGCATCAGCTAAATCGTTTATAGCTACAACTTGAATGTTTTGATGGTCTTGAAGTAGTCTAAAAACACGTCTTCCTATTCTTCCAAAACCATTTATGGCAACGTTAATCATATAGCTAGTTAATATGTTTTTGTGCCTTGTAAGACGAACGAACTAATGCACTACTTTCTACATGGCGAAAACCTAATTCTAATCCAATGTCTTCATATTCTTTAAATTGGTCTGGAGTAATAAATTGTTTTACGGGTAAATGCTTTTTACTAGGTTGTAAATATTGCCCTATGGTAACTACATCTACTTGGTTGGCTTTTAAATCGTGTAGCGTTTCTATAACTTCTTCTCTAGTTTCGCCCAACCCTAACATAATTCCAGATTTTGTTCTGCGTTGTCCTTGTTGTTTTAAATAGTTTAATACACCCATGCTACGGTCGTATTTTGCTTGTATTCTTACTTCGCGAGTTAAACGCCTAACAGTTTCTATGTTATGAGAAACTACCTCTGGAGCTACATCTATAATTCTATCTATATGTTGCTCTATACCTTGAAAGTCTGGAATAAGCGTTTCTAAAGTTGTATTAGGGTTCATTCTTCGCACAGCCTTTACAGTTTCGCTCCACATAATACTTCCCATATCTTTTAAGTCGTCTCGATCTACACTTGTTAAAACTGCATGTTTTATTTGCATTATTTTTATAGATCGCGCCACTTTTTCTGGCTCATCCCAATCTACAGTTTCAGGTCTACCGGTTTTTACACCGCAAAATCCGCAAGAGCGGGTACAAACGTTTCCTAAAATCATAAATGTTGCAGTGCCTTCTCCCCAGCATTCTCCCATGTTTGGGCAACTACCAGAAGTGCAAATGGTATTTAGTTTATATTTATCGACTAAACCTCTAAGCTCTGTGTATTTTTTTCCTGTAGGAAGCTTAACTCTTAACCATTTTGGTTTGGCTTGTCTTTCGGGTAATATATTTGATTTTGTATCAGCATTCATATCTCTAAGTAAAGACACAAAGATACGAAGTATTCTATTAAAAATATCTTATAAGGTGGTTAGAAACCAAAGGCTAAAACCAATTAGAAATATAATGCCTAATATGCTTAAAATATGCATTTTGATTGATGGATGCCAAGCTTTAGGTGTATGCGAGCTAGAAATTAATATATAATTTATTATAGCATAAAATGGCGCAGTAATAAACGATAAAATAGTGGCTATTTCTATTAGCAGCCCCATTTCTGATGCAAAAAACATAAAAATACTTATTGTGCCAATGGCTAGTATGGCAATCCAAAATTTGTAATTTAAATTTAGCTTTTTAAATAGTAAAGATGTCGTTTTAGCCATAACTCTAGGCGAAGCATCAAGTGTTGTTAATGTGGTACTAAACATAGTAGTAAATGCAGCAATGCCAATAATTATATAGGCCCAACTCCCTAAGCTAGATGTGTACATTGTTATAAGTTGCGATGCAAATTTACCTGCCGAGTTACTAAATGTTTCTCCGCTGTTAAACATAATAAGTGTGCCTAAAAGTAAAAACCCAATGCCTAATCCTGTGGTGCTTAAATAGCCAATATTAAAATCGAAAAGAGCAGATTTTGGAGTAAATTTTTGTAAGTCTTTTTTCTTTTCGATGGCCCAAATTGAGTGCCATACAGATACATCTAATGGTGCAGGCATCCAGCCCATAAACGCTATTAAAAAAGTGATTTCTATAGTTTTTTTTGGTAGTATTTGTGCTATAGAAATAGGTGTGTTTGTGCTAGATAATGCTATGGTTAAAGCTAAAATAGTGCTAATTGTTAAGGTGATAATAATCACTTTCATCAATTTATCTAGTAGTTTGTATTTGCCAAAAATTAATAGACTTATGCATATGGCAAGAATTATAATAGTCCAAACTTTAATACTTAAAAAATTTCCAAATAGGGTAGATGCTAAACCTGCAGTTACTATGGTTACAGCGGTTTGAATTGTAAACATTACAGCTATATTTAGTATAAAATAGGTAGCTAAAATGCCCTTGCCTAGTTTTTTATAGCCTTCTAATAGACTTTCTCCTGTTGCAGCAGCATATTTTGGACCATATTGAAAAAAGGGATATTTAAATAGGTTTACAACTAAAAGTGCCCAGAGAAAACCTAAACCAAAATCTGCACCAGCTCTGGTAGATTGTACTAAATGCGATACTCCAATAGCTGCACCTGCAAATAATAAGCCTGGTCCTAGATTTTTTAATTTAGAAATCAATTTGTTTTATTAATAATTTCGGCAAGTAACTTTTTGGCTCGTAAAAGTTTAACTTTTACATTATTTATAGGGGCTTTTAATTCTAGAGATATTTCTTTATAGCTTAATTCCTGAAAATATCTTAAGTTGATGACTTCTTGATAATGAGGTTTTAATTTTTTTATATCTCGAAGCAGTTTTGCTAAATGTTGTTCTGTAATTAATTTGTCTTCGGCTGAAGGCGATTCGTCTAAAATTTGATATACAGATTTATCATCATTTGTAACAATTTGAGAAATAGAGTTTTTCGACTTTCTTAATAAATCAATATGAATATTTTTAGAAATAGTAATTAACCATGTTTTAAACTTGTAATTTTCATCAAAAGTTTCAATTCTATCAAAAGCTCTAGAAAATGTTCTTATAGTTATATCTTCAGCATCATTTTCGTTCTTAATACGTTTTAATTGATATCCATAAACATCGTCCCAAAATAAATCTAACAAAAAGTTAAATGCTTTTTGGTCATTTTGTTTGGCTCTTAAAATCGCTTCTTTTATTTCCAATGATTAGGTTTTGAAATAAGATTGTTTATAAAGATAGCTAATTGAAAAGTAATTAAAAAGATTTCTAAAAAGGGAATAAAAATTATTAAATCACTTTCATTTAATTTTTTTGCAGAGATACCATAAATAGTATACTGTAGGATAAGTTTTAGAATAAAAAGCGCTAAAATAATTTGCCAGTTAAAGTTTAATGTTAATAATATTATGGCTAAAACCCAAAATAAAACATTGGTTGCATAAATTATAGATAATAAAAACTTGTGTAATTTTTTGTAGTGTTTTGCTGTAGATATATGTCTGCGCTTTTGTTTAACCCAAGCTCTAAATGTTTTTTTTGGTGTAGATATAGTTATGCTGTTTTTAGAAAAACTAAGGGCAGTATTTTTTGGGGTTGCTGCTTCGTTTATAAATAAATCGTCATCGCCCGATTTTATTTTCATGTGTCCCATAAAACCTTTGGCTTTAAAAAACTGCTCTTTGGTGTAGGCTAAATTTCGCCCTACTCCCATATATGGTATGCCAGATTTTGCAAACGAAAAGTATTGAATGGCTGTAACTAAAGTTTCGTACCTAATAAGTTTGTTTAAAAATGAGTTTTTTACTCTTGAATATCCGCCATAACCTAAAACTATGGTTTTGTCTGCGTTAAATTGCGAGCACATTTCAGAAATCCAACTTCTAGAAACAGGCTTGCAATCGGCATCTGTAAATAATAAGTAATCGTTTGTTGATGCTTTTATACCAAGTGTTAAAGCATATTTTTTATTACCCCAAAAGGCTTCATTACTTTTAACGTCTACTATTTTTATATTAGTATGTTTTTTTTGAAAATCTTCCATAACCTCGAGTGTGTCATCATAAGAAGAATCGTTTATTAAAACAACTTCAAAATTTGGATACGCTTGAGATAGAATTGAAGGTAAAAACGTTTTTAAGTTTTTAGCTTCATTTTTAGCACAAATAATTACAGAAACAGGAAGCGCTTTGGCTACTTGTTTTTTAGGTTTTATAAATGCAAATTTACTAAATAGAAAAAGGAGACATATAACTTGAATAAAAACTACAGCTATAAAGGCGTAGCATGCAAAATCAAGAAGGGTCATAAATTTTTACGAATGTTGAGGTTCGCTACAATCTGCATATTGCTCTGGAGTTTTACCACAAAAACCACAAGATTCTCCACTTTTGTTTAGCATAGGGTTTTGGCTAGCACAGGTTCCTGCAAATTTGCCATCTTTTTTTGCCCAAATTTTTATTGCTATACCTGCAATTCCTAATGCTAGTAATGCTATGGTTATTAAAAGAAGTTTCATTTGTATTTTAAGTTATTTGGTTTTAACATTAGACGGTTTTCAACTTAAATAATTACATTAATACTTGCTTTTATTTAAATTATCGCCTCTACATAAATAATTATTGCAAAGATATAATTTTAGTATTAAAGGAGATATATTGAAGTCTTAAATTGTGACTAAAATATATTTTAGTGTCCTAAAGGTAATTGTTTACTACACTAAATATATATAACTATTAAAGTTAATTAATCATGAAAAAATTATTTGCAGAGTTTTTTGGAACATTTTGGCTTGTATTTGGAGGCTGTGGAAGTGCTGTGTTTGCAGCAGGTTTTCCAGAATTGGGTATAGGTTTTGTTGGCGTTTCTTTAGCTTTTGGTTTAACCGTACTAACTATGGCTTATGCTGTAGGACATATTTCTGGAGGACATTTTAACCCTGCAGTTTCTTTAGGCTTGTGGGCTGGAGGTAAGTTTGAAGCTAAGGATTTGCTAGGTTACATTATTGCGCAAGTAGTTGGAGCTATTGTTGCTGCAGGTTTTTTGTATTTAATAATATCTAACAAAGCAGATTTTGTTTCTATTGGAGGTTTTGCTGCTAATGGGTATGGAGAGTTATCGCCAGGAGGCTACTCTATGGTAGCTGCTTTAATTGCAGAATTTTTACTAACAGCGTTTTTTTTATTAATAATTTTAGGTAGCACAAACTCTAGAGCTCCAAAGGGGTTTGCGCCAATAGCTATTGGTTTGGGTTTAACATTAATTCATTTAATAAGTATACCTATTACTAACACATCTGTTAATCCTGCACGCTCTACAAGTCAGGCTTTATTTGCTGGAGGAGCGTTTACAGCGCAATTGTGGTTGTTTTGGGTTGCGCCTATAGCAGGAGCTATTGTTGCGGGTTTTATACATAAAGCGTTGTTTGATAAAGAATAGAAAATATTTTATATAACAAAGCCTCATTTTACATGTAAAATGAGGCTTTGTCTTTTTATGTTGCTTTTTTATTGCAAATTAATTTCTGCAACTGTATTTTCTATAGAGGCATTTGTGTTTCCGCCTTTAGGTTCTATAGTAATATTTAAACCTAAAGCATCTTCTGTATAAGGTATGGTTTTAAGTTGTCTATCTGCTTCACTTAAAATACCTAAACTTACCATTTTGCCTTGTAACTCTGCCCATATTTGGTAGCATTGCTCTTCTGGTAATTGTGGTAAAGAAACAACATCAATCATAGAGGTTTTTTCTTTTGGGTTAATATATGCTACCGTTTTTAAATCTTTTGCACGCTCGTTACCCTTTATAATGTACTTTTCTGTTTCAGGGTTGTTAAGCTTCAAAAGTTGACGCATAACATTATCTAGCATTTGATTGTTTTTTTCAATATCGCTTCGTAAATCAAAAAGTTCGTCAACCACAACTTGGTTTTCGTTTGTTAATTTTTGATTTTGATTATAAAACAAATAAGATGTTCCTGCAAATAAAAAGGCAACTACACTTGCAGCTATGGCAAGCTTATGCCAAGATTTATATTTAATATTGTTGTTTAAATTAACAACAGGTTTCTCATCTAGTTCGCTTAACACAGCATCTAAAATATTTTTAGGTGCTTCAATAGCATTGCTTTTAGCTACAACTTCCAAATTAAATTGTAATGTTGTGTAAGCATTCTGTACTTCTGGATATTTTGAAATATAAGCTTCTACTTTTTCTGTTTCCACAGGGGTAGTATCTCCTATTAGATATTTTTCTAGTAGGCCAGAATTTAAAAAAAATGTAATTTTTTCATTCATGACTTTTCTTACTTAGGGTTATAAATTTTTTTCAATTCGCGCAAACCAATTTTTAGTCTTGACTTTATGGTTCCTAGCGGAATGTCTAGTTCTTCACTCGCTTCTTGTTGTGTCATGCCTTCAAAAAAGAGAGCATTAATAACAATTTGATATTTTTCGTCTAGAGAACTTAAATGTTTCTTAATGTCTAAAACATCTTCATTTAACGTCCCTGATGTTATCTTATATACGGATGAACTTTCTATTTGGACTTCTTTGTCTGTTTTGTTTTTTAAAGATCTTACTTTGTCTATGGCGCTATTATATGCAATTCTATATAGCCAAGTAAATAATTTAGCTTTATTAGGATCGTATTTTTTTGAATATCTCCATATTTTAACAAAGGTTTCTTGTAATACATCTTGTGCTGTGTCTTCGTCTGATATTATTTTTTTTATAACACCAAAAAGAGCATCAGCATAATTGTTGTATAATAGAGTAATAGCTTTTTTATCACTGGCTTTAAGAAGTGTAACTATTTCTTTTTCTATGGCTGAAATCAAAATGATTTTGTTTAAAGTATTGGTCCAATATAAGACTTATTCGTATAAAATGTTAAAAAATCTTTATGATTATAAGATGTTAACCTCTGCTTCTATAGAAATATTAAAGAGTCGTTTTATTGTTTTTTGAATTAATTTTGAAAGATTTAAAATGTCAGACCCTTTAGCGTTACCATAATTTACTAACACCAAGGCTTGGTTTTTGTGTACTCCATAATTACCAAATGTTTTACCTTTAAACCCTGCTTTTTCTATAAGCCAACCAGCAGGTATTTTTACCTCATGTTCTGAAACTGGGTAATGAGGCATGTCTTTAAAATTTGAAAATATTTTTTCAAATTCAATCTTAGAAATTATTGGGTTTTTAAAAAAGCTACCGCTGTTACCAATTTCTTTTGGGTTAGGTAATTTGCTTTCTCTAATAGCAATAACAGCTTTAGATATATCTTGAATGGTAGGAGTATTAACCTTCATAGCTTTTAGCTGTGTCGATATAGCACCGTAATTAGTAAGTAGTTTGTGGTTGGTTTTAGATAGCTTAAAGTTTACACTAGTAATAATGCATTTGCCTTTTTCTTCTTGTTTAAAAACAGAGTTTCTATAACCAAAATGGCATGTTTCTTTATTAAATGTTTTAATGGTGTTAGTTTTTATATCAAGCACATCGCAAGACACAAAAACATCTTTAAGTTCGACACCATAAGCTCCTATATTTTGAATGGGAGCTGTGCCTACATTACCGGGTATAAGCGACATGTTTTCTATGCCACCATAATCTCTATCCAAACACCAAAGTATAAACTCGTGCCAGTTTTCGCCAGCATTTACTTTTATAATAATAGAGTTTTCGTTTTCTGATACTATGGAAATTCCCTTTATATTAACATGAATAACCAAAACATCTTGGTCTTTGGTAAGTAGTATGTTACTGCCTCCACCTAGAATAAGTTTGCTTGGGTAGTTTTTTAGTTGTAAAACAGTTTTTAATTGCTCTATTGTGGTAACCGAAACAAAATGTTTTGCAACCACATCTATATTAAATGTATTAAAGGCTTTTAACGATATGTTGTTTTCAATTTTCACTAATCTTTATATACTTTAAGTGCTTCCTTTAAAATATGTACAGCTTTAATTAGGCTTTCTTTTTTAAGTACGTAAGCAATTCTAATTTGGTTTAAACCTATACCAGGTGTAGAGTAAAAACCAGCAGCAGGTGCTACCATTACTGTTTCTCCATCAATATTAAAATTCTCTAAGAGCCATTGTGCAAAATGATCAGAGTTTTTTATTGGTAACTCTACAATACAATAAAAAGCACCTTTGGGCATAGCAACTTTAATACCATCAATTTTATTTAATTCGGCAATTAAAACATTTCTTCTGCCTACATATTCTTCAAGCACGTTGTCAAAGTATGTTTGTGGTACATCTAAGGCTGCTTTACTAGCTATTTGGGCATAGGTTGGTGGACTTAAACGGGCTTGAGCAAATTTTAAAACCGTTTTTAAAACTGTTTTGTTTTTAGATACCAAGCAACCAACACGAGCACCACACATACTGTATCTTTTAGATACAGAATCTATAATAACTGCATGCTCGTCTAAACCTTCTTCTTCCATTATAGAATGGTGCGTGCCTCCATCGTATATAAATTCGCGGTAAACTTCGTCTGCAACTAAAAATAAGTCGTTCTTTTTTACAATAGAAGCTAGTTTTTCTATTTCTTTTTTAGAGTATACATAGCCTGTTGGGTTTCCTGGGTTGCAAATAAGTATTGCTCGAGTTTTTGGTGTTATAAGCTTCTCGAAAGCATCAATAGATGGTAATGCAAAATTATCTTCTATACTACAAACAGCAGGAACAACTTTTACACCAGAGGCAACAGAGAAAGCAATATAGTTGGCATAAAAGGGTTCAGAAATAATAACTTCGTCTCCCGGATCCATAATACTACTAAATAAAAATAATAATGCTTCGCTTGCACCACAAGTTACAACAATGTCTTTATGACTAACATTTATGTTATTATTGTTATAATATTTTGCTAGCTTTTTTCTGTAAGATTCAGAACCTTCAGATCTTGAATACGAAAGAATTTCTATATCATTTTCTTTAACTGCTCGAAGTGCAACTTCTGGAGTTTTTATATCGGGCTGGCCAATATTTAAATGATAAATATATTTTCCGTCTTTAACTGCTTGTTCTGCATACGGTACTAATTTTCGAATAGGAGATTCAGGCATTAACAACCCTTTCCTAGATATAGTTGGCATTATAAATAAATTTTGTGTACAAAGTTGAGAAAATTATCTTAAAGATTTTTTAAAAACAGATTATAATTATTAGTGTTATCTTAAAGATTTAATAATTAAAAAATAGAAAATTTTATTTATGTATCAATTTTGTAGATAATAGTTCGTTTTTTAAGAGTACTGTTGGTTTTTTTTTAATTAATCTTTATCAAGATTTAGTGCTTTGTATGGATTGCCAAATAAAATTTTACATAAAAAAAGGACTTATATTTCTATAAGACCTTTTTTAAATAATTTTAAAATGTTGTTTATTGTTCTACAACACTTTTAGTTTTTTTTTCTAAAACATTATCTTTACTTGGGTCTACAACTAAGCCTTTAATTTTTAAGGCGACCGTTGGTGTATCTGCGTTAGATAAAACTGTAATTGTTTTTCTAATAGGATTAACACGATTTGTATCGTATTTTACCTTTATTTCTCCAGACTTACCAGGTAAAATAGGTGTTTTTGGCCAACTTGGTACAGTACAACCACAACTTGCGCTAGCTTTAGTAATTATTAAAGGTGCGCTTCCTGTGTTTGTAAATTCAAATATTCTAACACCGTCAGCTCCTTTTTCAATAGTTCCATAATCAATAGTATCTGCTTTAAAATCAATTTTGGCCACTTTGTCTTGTGCATTTACAGATAAACTAATTAATCCGATAAATAAAATTGTAATTAAATTTTTCATTTTTATTGTGTTTTTGGTCAATTCTTAATTTGAGACATAACCCTTTGTTAAAAGGTTACTTTGTTGTTATTTTCTTGTATTACTAGTTCAAACATACTCACTTTTTCTACAATCTACAAAATTAATGGACGAATTGCGTAAATGTTAACATATTTGTCGCACTTTAATATACGACAGTTCGTTTTTTTTAATCATCATTTTTTTGTCAATACGTAGTACAAACTTTCACAGAAAAAGAAATATAAGTACTTTTGCTAATTAACATTCAAAAACTATTCCAAAGTATGCAAATTCCATCAAAATATGATGCTAGTCAGGTAGAAAGTAAGTGGTACGACTACTGGATGACACATAATTATTTTCATTCAACACCAGACGAAAGAGAACCGTATACTATAGTAATACCGCCACCAAATGTAACAGGAGTATTACATATGGGGCATATGCTAAATAATACCATTCAAGATGTATTAATTCGTCGTGCAAGATTACAAGGTAAAAATGCGTGCTGGGTACCTGGTACAGATCATGCATCTATTGCTACAGAGGCAAAAGTAGTCGCTAAATTAAAAGAGCAAGGTATAGATAAAAACGATTTAACTCGTGATGAGTTTTTAGCTCATGCTTGGGATTGGACAGAAGAATATGGAGGTGTTATTTTAGAACAACTTAAAAAGTTAGGCTGTTCTTGCGATTGGGATCGCACCAAATTTACAATGGATGACGATATGTCTGAAGCTGTAATTAAAGTATTTGTAGATTTACACGAAAAAGGATTGATTTATCGTGGTTACCGCATGGTAAATTGGGATCCTGAAGCAAAAACAACACTGTCAGACGAAGAGGTTATACATGTAGAACGTCAAGGTAATTTATACTACATTAATTATAAAGTAGAAGATAGTAACGATACATTAACCATTGCTACTACACGACCAGAAACTATTTTTGGAGATACAGCAATTTGTATTAACCCAGAAGACGAGCGTTTTGCTCACCTACGTGGTAAAAAAGCCATTGTGCCTATCTGTAATCGTGTTATCCCTATTATAGAAGACACTTATGTAGATGTAGAATTTGGTACAGGTTGTTTAAAAGTTACACCAGCTCATGATGAAAACGATAAGAGCCTTGGAGATAAACACAAATTAGAGGTTATCGATATTTTTCATGAAGATGCTACATTAAATAGCTTCGGGTTACAATTTGAAGGTCAAGATCGTTTTGTTGCTAGAAAAAATGTAGCAAAAGAATTAGAAACAATTGGTGTTTTAGTGAAGACTGAAACACACATGAATAAAGTAGGAACGTCAGAGCGTACAAAAGCTGTTATCGAGCCAAGGCTAAGCGATCAATGGTTTTTAAAAATGGAAGAACTTGTTAAGCCAGCCATAGAGGCTGTTTTAGGTGATGATGCCGATATTAAATTGTTTCCAAAGAAATTTGAAAACACATACCGCCATTGGATGGAGAATATTCGCGATTGGAATATTTCGCGCCAATTACTTTGGGGGCAACAAATTCCAGCGTACTTCTATGGCGATGGAAAAGAGGATTTTGTAGTTGCAGAAAATATTGAAGCAGCCCTAGAAAAAGCAAAGCAAAAAACAAATAATCAAGAGCTTACAACAGCTAATCTTAGGCAAGAAACCGATGCGTTAGATACTTGGTTTTCTTCTTGGTTATGGCCAATGTCTGTTTTCGATGGTATACGTAATCCAGAAAACGAAGAGATAAAATATTACTACCCAACCAATGATTTGGTAACAGGTCCAGATATTCTTTTCTTTTGGGTTGCACGTATGATAATTGCAGGTTACGAGTATAAAGATCAAAAACCGTTTAATAATGTTTATTTAACAGGTTTAGTTCGCGACAAACAACGTCGTAAAATGAGTAAATCTTTAGGTAATTCTCCTGATGCTTTAAAGCTTATAGAAGAGTATAGCGCAGATGGCGTACGTGTTGGGTTACTTTTAAGTAGTGCTGCAGGAAACGATTTAATGTTTGACGAAACACTTTGCCAACAAGGTAAAGGTTTTGGTAATAAAATTTGGAATGCCTACCGTTTACTTGATGGTTGGGAAGTAGATAACGACATTGAGCAGCCAAACTCTAGTAAAATAGCTTTAGAGTGGTACCAGAGCAAGTTTCAAAAGGCTTTAATAGAAATTGAAGATCATTTTAGTAAGTACAGGCTTAGTGATGCTTTAATGGCTATTTATAAATTAATTTATGATGATTTTTGTGGGTGGTTATTAGAGATGATTAAACCAGCCTACCAACAGCCAATAGATGCAAAAACCTTAAAAAGTGTTGTTGCTCTTTTTGAAGACAATTTAAAAATTGTACACCCATTTATGCCATTTTTAACCGAAGATTTATGGCATTACATAACAGAAAGAACACCAGAAGAAGCTTTAATAGTTGCTAAATGGCCAGAAAATAAGTCTGTTAACGAAACTTTAATTTCTGAGTTTGAATTTACTTCGGAAGTTATTTCAGGAATTAGAAACATTAGAAAACAAAAAAATATAGCTTTTAAAGATGCTATTGCTTTCTCTGTGATAAATAACGAGAAATCGAATAATACATTTGATGATGTTATTGTTAAATTAGGAAATTTAGAAGGTATCGAGTATGTTAATGAAGCGGTAGAAGGTGCTTTAACATACAGAGTAAAATCTAACGAGTATTTTATTCCGATGGCAGGAAGCATAGATGTTGAAGCCGAAATTAAAAAACTTACAGAAGAATTAAGTTATACAGAAGGCTTCTTAAAGTCGGTACAAAAAAAGTTGTCTAACGAGCGTTTTGTTTCAGGTGCGCCAGAACAAGTTGTTGCTGCAGAAAAGAAAAAAGAAGCCGATGCTTTGGCTAAAATCGAAACGTTAAAAACAAGTTTAGCGAGCTTAAGTTCTTAAAAAAAAAGACTTACAATACGATTAAAAAGAGATAACGTAAGTTGTCTCTTTTTTTATACTGTAACTACTAGTATTTTTAGTAAGTATTATTTTTTTAATAACATGTGTTGGGCAGCGAATAACATAAAAATATTGTTTAAAGTGTTGGTTAGATAATTATGTAGTACTGCTACTAACTTTTGTTTAAACTAAAGAATAAGGCGAAAAATTTAACAGAGCTATATTTACATTACATAGCAAATTAATTTAGAGTTAAAAGAGTTTTTTACTAAAGGGAGCAATCTTTTAAGTCTATATTTAAAAGTTTTAAGGCTATTTTATTAAGTTCTACATCTTTGCCAGAAAAATGATAAACACTTTGCCAATGCTTTAAAGTGTCTATGTTGGGTTTTAATTCTCGCATTGCAGATGTCGATTCAAGTTCGTAAAAACTTGTTTCAAGAGCAGGCGAGTAGTCCATAGTACCATTATTGTAAATAGGAATTACTTCTCCTTTATATGGGTGCTCTTGAACTTTTGCATGCGAATTTGCATATAAACTATCATTAGTTTGCAAGTATTGTACAATAGTTAGCCTATTTAAATCTTTGGCATAACAACCATAAATTTTAGGCGCTAAATGTTTAGGTACACCAATTTTACTACGGTATTTACCATCTGCTTTAAATAGTAACACGTTATTTTTATTAATATAAAGTCTAGTACTGTCTAAGCTTCCCATGTATTGATATAAGTTAGTAATTGTGGTATCTTTTAACGGTATAATAACCACAGTTTTGTTACTACCTTTAAACATACCTGCGCTCCATAGAGAAACTAGTCCAGTTTCTTTTTTTAGTGTGTTTGTACCGGTGTTTATAAGACTTTGTTCTGTTTTGTAAGCTACCCTTTTTAAACTTTTATTAAATTGTATGGAGAGGTTCTTTTTAATTTGACTATCATCAAGAATGCTTATTTTTCGTTTTACTAATAAGTTAAATTTTGTGTCTATATGATTATTAATAATCATATGTTTTTGCATGTTTACAAATGTTTCGCTTTTATTGATGAGTTGATAACCATCTAAACCAATAGGGTTTGGTACTTTCCAATTGTTTTCGTTTAGAGGTTTTATATTTTGATAGTAAAAAGAATATTGTCCTCCTAATGGACCAAGCCAAAGGCGTTCTTCGCCACCAATAGCAGCAATATTATAGGGGGCATTATTAAAAATTTCAAGGTTTAACCAACCGTTACTGTTGCCATCTAGCCCATTATAGCTACTTGTTAGTATTTTCCCTTGAATTTCTGGGGCAATCGCAATTCTAGACGCTCCATTATTGGTAGTAAGCTCTATAAGGTTGTAATGTTGTTTAATAACCTTTAAAGCATTTTGGTAGTTTTTTGCTTTGTGCTGTGGTATATTACAACTTAAAAATAAAATAGAAACAAGAATTAATAAAGTAGGTTTCATTTTATTTATAAGTTAGAAGTAAGTATTGTTAATTTCTGTAGATAAAATAATTTTTAACTAAGTCAATATAAATTTTCTTTGCTTCATTTTGGCTAATATTTTCAACCTGAAATAAAGCATTAGTCTTAAAAGCATTAATAATATCTTTTTTGCTTTTTGGCTTTGTATAGTCGTTAGTAGCTTTTTTATAGTAGGCGTAAAGTTTTAGTAATGTATCTGCAGGAAAAGGTTCTTTGTGCGCGTTTACACGAGCAACAGCCTCTTTAAATTCTATGTCTAATTGGTTTTTACTCATTAACCTCTGCAATAATACTTTCGCCTCCACGAACCTTTTGGTTTAATTCTACTTTAATTTTTGTGTTTAATGGTAAGAATAAATCAACTCTAGATCCAAATTTTATAAAGCCAGATTCTCCACCTTGCACAGCAGTATCTCCTGCTTTGGCATAGTTTACAATACGTTTAGCTAAAGCACCAGCTATTTGTCTGTGTAAAACTTTGCCATAAGTTTCGTTTTCTACAACAACAGTTGTGCGTTCGTTTTCTTCACTAGCTTTTGGGTGCCATGCTACCAAATATTTTCCAGGATGATATTTACTAAAAATAACATTTCCTCCAATAGGGTAACGTGTAACATGTACGTTTATTGGAGACATAAATACACTTACTTGTAAGCGCTTTTCTTTAAAGAATTCTTTTTCAAAAACCTCTTCAATAACAACTACTTTGCCATCAACAGGAGACACAACTTGGTTGTTATTTAAAACAGTATTTCTTTTAGGGTTTCTAAAAAATTGCAAAATTAAACCTAAGAAAACTAATAATGTAACCATTAAAAGAACTCTAAGCCAAGTAATAGCAATAAAGTTGTCTACTAATAAAAACGATGCAATAACAATGATAAATGTTATTAATATAATTTTATTTCCTTCTTTATGAAACATATTGTAAAATTCTTAAAAATAAATATATAAAAGGTGCTGCAAAAATAATACTATCTAAACGGTCTAGCAAACCACCGTGTCCGGGCATTATGTTACCACTGTCTTTAACACGAGCTTGACGTTTAAACTTTGATTCTATTAAATCTCCCAATGTGCCAAATACACTAACAATAATACTTAAAAATAACCAGTTTGTAAATGTTAATGTGTTTGTAAAGGTAGCAATAAAATAGCTGGCAATACACGAAAAAAGTAATCCGCCTAAAAAACCTTCAACAGTTTTTTTTGGAGATATTTTTTCGAAAAGCTTTTGTTTTCCAAAATTCTTACCTACCAAATAAGCGAAAGAGTCGTTTACCCAAACTAAAATAAAGGCACCCAATAATATATTTGAGTTAAAAACTTTGTAGTAATTTGCTATTAAAATAAGGAAAACAAAGGAGCTTGATAAGTAGAAGGTTGTTAGTATAAAACGCCTAGAACTAAATAAGGGGGTGATTTTGTCAGAAAACAGGTCTTTAATTAAAAATAGCTCTACAAAAATTGTTAATACAATTAGTATTTGTGTGGCTTCGTCTAAGCCTGTTTTGGTGTTTAAAACTAAGTTCCAGTAGCCAAAAATTAAATATATAATTGTAAAAATTACATAGGGTATATTGCTTTTAAGCTGCATTAGTTTTTTTAACTCGTAGGTGCAGATTATTCCAAAAATAAAAAACAAAACGATTAAAGCATGTTTAAATTGTAAGGAAATAAGCAACAATAAAACATAAAGCAAACCAGAAAGCGATCGCGTAATTATTTCTTTCATTTAATTAGTTGGTTAGTTGTGGTCGCTTAAATTATTATAAATCTTCGAGAAGTAGTAAATATAAGTTTTTAGCGCTACTACCGTAGCTTAAAAAATCTTTTTCGTCAACAGATTTAAAGTGTTTAATAGTTGTAATATTAGTTGGTATTTTGTCTCTGTTTTTAGATTTAATACCTCTTAAGCCTTCTCCTATATTTTCTGTAATTTGACTTGTTGTAGCAAAAACAACAAAGTTATGAGGCAATTCTGGAAGCTTTTTTTCTGCAATTTGGTTGGAGCTTATTAGTAAAGAACCATCATTTGCAATAAGATTTTCGCAGGTAGTAAGAAAGAAAACAGAATCGCTAATTTTGTCTGCTAATTGTAAATTACAATTTTTAAATTTGTTTTTTAAGTTATTGTCTATAATTAGAGTTTTCTTTTTGCTCCATTCGTTTTCTTTAATAATGTTTTCTAAATTAGAGAACACTTCATTTAAATCTTCGCAATATAAGAACTTACCACCATTAGCTTTAAAGTTTATGGTAAACTTTTCGTCTATTGGTAATTTGATTTCTGGCATGTATTTGCCTCTGTCATCCGATTTTAATTCTTTCTCTGATTTATCAGATTTTGAACCAAAAATTTTTCTAAAAAGACTCATTTAGGTACTTACTATTAACTCAATTTTCCTAGGTAATTATCAAATATAAAAAATCTTAAACTAACCTTGCGGTTAATTTAAGATTTTTACTAAAAGCTTAACAAAATTTAGGCTTTGTATAGGTGTTTTACTCCTCTTCGTCTGTTTTTGTTGTTTTAGAGGTGCTTAATCCAAAAGGAGACATTCCTAAAAGCTCTTCTAAATCATCTTTAAAAATAACTTCTCTTTCTATTAATCGATTAGCTAATTTGTCTAGTAAATCTTTTTTAGAAGATAATAATTCTACAGCTCTTTCAAATTGAGTTTCAATTATGTTCTTAATTTCGGTATCTATAAGCTCGGCTGTTTTTTCGCTATAAGGCTTAACAAAACCGTTTTCTCCTGCAGGATCGTAATATGTAATATTACCTACTTTTTCGTTTAATCCATATATCATAACCATGGCTTTTGCTTTTTTGGTTACGCTTTCTAAATCCCCTAAAGCACCTGTAGAAATTTCGTTAAAAATAATTTGTTCTGCAGCTCTACCTCCCATAGTAACACATATTTCGTCTAGAAATTTGTTTGTTCTGGTAATATATGCTTCTTGTGGTAAATACCATGCGGCACCTAAAGAACGCCCTCTTGGTACTATAGTAACTTTTACTAAAGGATCTGCATGTTCTAAAAACCAACTTACAACTGCATGACCTGCTTCGTGATAAGCAATAGTCTTTTTCTCTTCTACAGAGAATAGGTTGCTTCGTCTTTCTAAACCACCAACAATTCTATCAACAGCGTCTAAAAAGTCTTGTTTTTCTACTGCTTTTTTATCTGTTCTAGCAGCAATTAAGGCAGCTTCGTTACATAAATTAGCAATATCTGCTCCAGAAAACCCAGGGGTTTGTTTCGATAAGAAGTCGATATCAAGTCCTTTTGCCTTTTTTAGAGGTCTAAGGTGAACTTCAAAAATAGCTTTTCGTTCAGAAAGGTTAGGTAGGTCAACAAAAATTTGCCTGTCAAAACGTCCTGCACGCATTAAGGCCTTATCTAAAATATCGGCTCTATTGGTTGCAGCAATAACTATTACGTTAGTTTTTGTGCCAAAGCCATCCATTTCTGTTAGTAATTGGTTTAATGTGTTTTCGCGTTCGTCGTTACTTCCAGACATAGCATTTTTGCCTCTAGCACGTCCAATGGCATCAATCTCATCTATAAAAATTATAGAAGGCGATTTTTCTTTTGCTTGTTTAAATAAATCTCTAACACGAGAGGCTCCAACACCAACAAACATTTCTACAAAGTCTGATCCAGATAGAGAGAAGAAAGGTACTTTAGCCTCTCCAGCAACTGCTTTGGCTAATAATGTTTTTCCTGTTCCAGGAGGTCCTACAAGTAAAGCGCCTTTTGGTATTTTACCACCTAGAGTAGTATACTTTTCTGGAAATTTAAGGAAGTCTACAATTTCTTGTACTTCTTCTTTTGCGCCTTCAAGACCTGCAACATCTTTAAAAGTTGTTTTAACTTCTGTGTTTTGGTCAAAAAGTTTTGCTTTAGATTTTCCTATGTTAAATATCTGCCCACCAGCACCACCGCCAGCTCCGCCAGACATACGTCGCATAATAAATATCCAAACACCTATAAGAAGAATAAATGGTAAAATGCCTAAAAGGAAATCTGCCAAAACATTTTCTTCTGTGTCATTGCTAAGTATATTGTACTTATTAATTGCTTTTAAATCGTTTTCGAAATTTTGTAGATCTCCAATTTCAAACCTATAGTTAGGTAAATTAGAAGCAGGTGTTAATAAACTTGTAGGTTTCGATTTTTTATGAATCTCTTTTTGCTCTGCTTCTTTTGTAAGGTATACTTTAGCAATGTGCCTGTTAACTATAACAACTTTTTCTACATCATTTTCTTCAGCATATTTAAAAAATTCTGAAGGTGTAATCTCGTTAGTTTCTTGGTAACTGTTACTGCTAAATACTTGAATCACTATAAAAATAGCGATAATAATACCATAAATCCAGTATGGACTAAATTTAGGTTTCTTTTCTTTCGGGTTCTTTTTCTCGTTTGCCATGTATTGTTTTAGTAACTAGTTTCTATTACTGTTGTTTTTGCGTCTCCCCAAAGGCTTTCTATATCGTAGTATTCTCTTATGTGTTTTTGGAATACGTGTACAGCAACATTTACGTAGTCTAATAAAACCCATTCGGCATTATCAGCTCCTTCAACATGCCAAGGGTTGTCCTTAAGTTCTTTACTAACTTTTTTCTGGATTGAGTTAACTATAGCGTTTACCTGCGTATTAGAAGTACCTTCGCAGATAACAAAATAATCACACACTGTGTTTTCTATCTCTCTTAAATCTAGAATATTTATTTCTTTTCCTTTAACATCTTCAATACCACTAATTATGACAGATATTAACTCGTCTGTGCTTATATTTTGTTTAGCCATTAAATTTATTTAATTTGTGCAAAGTTATTATTTTTTTAGTTCTTTATACTCTTAAAATAATCATAAGATTTGAGAGTTTAAAAATAACACCTATATGCCTATAATCAAAGTTAATGCCATCGATTCTACAAATAGTTACTTAAGAAGATTAAGTGTAGAAAAAAATATGGAAGATTATACCACAATAGTTGCAGAATATCAAACAAATGGGCGCGGGCAAATGGGAACGGTTTGGGAGTCTGAAGAGTCTAAGAACCTAACTTTTAGTGTGTTTAAAGATGTTTCGGCAGTTTATATTGAGCATCCTTTTTATATTAGTATTGTTACTTCTTTATCTATATTAAAGGCTTTGCAAAGTTTTAATATTCCAAAATTAAGTGTTAAATGGCCTAACGACATTTTGTCAGCAAATAAAAAAATATGCGGAGTTTTAATAGAAAATGTCATAAAACAGAATAATTTATATGCTTCAATAATAGGAGTTGGTTTAAATGTAAACCAAACAGGATTTTATAATTTACCTCAGGCATCATCTTTAAAAGCTGTAACAGGTCAGGTTTTTAATCTTGAAGAAGTATTAAATAGCATTCTTTTTTATTTAAAAAGCTATTTTTTAGAGTTAGAGAGCGGTAATCTATCTGTATTAAAAGAAGAGTACGAAACATATTTGTTTAGAAAAAACAAACCTTCAACATTTAAGGATGCTAAAGGTGTTGTGTTTTCGGGCTTTATTAAAGCTATTTCTGTATCTGGTAATCTTCAGGTTTTGTTAGAAGATAATATAATAAAAGAATACGATTTAAAAGATATCTCGCTTTTGTATTAATTATATAGCCTTTGGTATACTAGTAACTAAAGTTTCTATAAATTTACCAATAGGGCCTTTTATCATCATCGCCATCATAGGGTTAAAATCGCCATTAAATTTTAATTGTACATCGCTAGAGTTTTCGTTAGTTTCATTAATTTCTGCAACTAAAGAAAAATCTAATTTACCTCCAGCAGCACCTAAAACAATTTTATTTGGAGGTATAACTTCTTTCTTTTTAAGTATAATTTCGGGCATACCTTTTAAAGCAAAAAGAAATTTGTCGTTTTCTAAAACTTCAAATTTGCTAATGTTTTCTGGCATTAAACCTTCAAAGTTTTTAATATCAGAAAGAAAATTAAATATATCTTGAGATGACTTTTCTACGTTTACTTTTGGAGATTCTAAATTCATAATAATGTTTAAGTTGTTATTTAATTTGTTGCAAATTTTGTTTTACAATAATTAGGTATATCAAATAGCGTTCCATTCGCTTGGGTTAGAGTTCCATTCAGATAAGGTGCTTAATTCTTTTTCCGATATGTAATTCGTTTCCAAGGCTTGCTCCAGTAAGCTTTCGTAATTACTTAAGGTTTGTAGTTGTATATTTTCTTCCTCAAAGTTTTTTGTAGCTATATCAAAACCATAAGTAAAAATGGCAATCATTCCTTTTACTTTAATATTGGCTTCTTTTAATGCTTTTACAGCGTTAAGGCTACTTTTTCCGGTGCTAATTAAATCTTCAACAACAACAACGTTTTGTCCGCCTTCAATAAAGCCTTCAATTTGGTTTTTTCTGCCATGTCCTTTCGCATCGGGTCTAACATATATAAAAGGTAGACCTAAATACTCTGCAACAAGCATTCCAATACCAATAGCTCCAGTTGCTACACCTGCTATTACGTCTGGTTTTCCGTATTGTTGTTCAATTTGTTTAGCCATGGTTTCTCGAATGTAATTTCGAATAGGCGGGAAAGATAATATAATGCGATTATCGCAATAAATTGGAGACTTCCAGCCAGAAGCCCATGTAAAAGGTTCTTTTGGGCTAAGTTTTATAGCATTAACCTGCAATAAGACTTCAGCAGTTTTTTTGGCGGTATGTTTATTAAAAATCATGTCGCAAAATTACATATAAATTTGGTTTTTTTTTACAGATGGATATCAATAAAAATATTTTTTTTAACAATGCTTATTTTGAACTTAAAAATGATATTTTTACCGCATATAAATTTAACCCCTTATTTTATGTATAAAATCTTTGTTAACGATAAGCCTATGGTTTTAACAACTTTGGAAGAAGAAGAAACTTATTTTAAAAATTATAAATTAAAAGGTCTTTCTCTGTCTAAGGTTATTAAAAAGTTAAACAAAACAGAGCTAAAAGAAGCTAGGTTAATACATAAAGATGAGGATAAATTACTTAAAAAGTTTCTTAAAAAATTACCAAATGTTATAGCAGGAGGTGGTAAAGTGTATAACCAAAACGGTGATATTCTTTTTATTTATAGAAATGATAAATGGGATTTGCCAAAAGGTAAAACAGAAAAAGAGGAAAGTATTGAAACTACAGCCATTCGCGAAGTAGAAGAAGAAACTGGGGTAACAGGTTTAGAGGTTGTAAAACCATTAGAAATTACTTACCATATTTTTAAACGAAATGGTAAATATAAAATAAAGATTACGCACTGGTTTGAAATGAAAACCAATTTCTCTGATGCTTTATACCCTCAAGAAGAAGAGGGTATTACCAAAGTAGAATGGCTAAATGAAGCACAAGCTAGTGAGGCTTTAAAAAAATCTTACGCCAATATAAAATCGCTTTTTGTATAAAATATTCGTTATTTAGCGCAAGATATTTCTATTGAAGTTTTTTGTTAAAAGTACATTATGAAGTATTTAAAAATAGTATTACTTTTGCCATTATTACGGTAATTTGCGCCATTCCCTCCAAGCCGCATAGTGTAGTTTGTAATTATATATATTCCTCTCGTTAGTTAAATTGATTAGTAGCATGAAAAGTTGTAGACTTTCTTTTGGAGAGATTGTCCTTATTAGTGATAGTTTAGCAGAAATTATTGTAGATGAAGGCATTGTTATGGATGAAGTAAAAATTGATGAGTATCACGATTTTTTGCTAACCCATTTAAAACCACCATTTGGTTTATTAGTAAATAAAAAATATTCTTATACATATACCTTTGAAGCACAAAAATCTATAATTGGATTAAAAGAGTTAATAGCTATTGCTGTTGTAGCTAAAACCAGTGGTAGCGTTATGTCTACAGAAACAGTAATAAATATTAATGATAACGATAACATTGACATCGAAATATTTCAAGATCGCGAAAATGCTTTGGTTTGGTTGCAAAAAAGAATTACATAATTAATAAATTAGTAAGACTTCTTCTTGCACGCCAATATATTAAGCGTAAATTTGCACCTTCAAAAAAATGAGTCATGACCAATTTTATTAGGAAGCGCACAGCGAATGCAAAAAATGATGTTTTAAGCGGGTTAACAGTGGCTTTAGCTATGATACCCGAAGTGGTAGCCTTTGCTTTTGTTGCACAAATAAGTCCTATAGTAGCGCTTTTTGGTGCTTTTGTTGTTGGTTTTATTACAGCCATTTTTGGTGGTAGACCAGGGTTAATCTCTGGAGCAGCAGGTGCTGTAGCTGTTATTTTTGTTAATATGATACAAGAAGGACACGCTAAAGGTTTAATGATGGATACACTTGTAGAAAACATGGGGTATTTCTACCTCTTAGCAACAGTAGTTGTTATGGGAATCATTCAAATATTTGCAGGTGTTTTTAAGTTAGGTAAATTTGTTAGATTAATACCACATCCAGTAATGATGGGGTTTGTAAATGGTTTAGCTATTGTAATTTTTATAGCTCAGTTGGGTATGTTTAAATCTAACGATAAAGATTTATTTGGCAATAATAAGCGAGCAACCACATCTACAGAAATGATTTATAGCCTTAGCAATAACGAGGTTAAAGATGTTGTTTCAAACTCAATACTTTTTAAAGTAGAGGGCAATTCTGTTATTAACACACAAACAAATAAAGAAGCTTTTGTTATTTCTAACGGACAAGTATTTGATATAAATACCAAAAAAGTAGTGTTTAATAAAACAGACGAAGGCTTTTTTAAGGTAAAAGATAAAGGTGTCTCGAAGTCTTATATGACAGGAAAAAATCTTTATGTTATGATAGGTTTAGTGTTGCTAACTATGTTAATAGTTTGGCAGTTACCTAAGTTAACTACTAAGGTGCCTGCAGCATTAACAGCAATATTAGTGGTAACGTTGGTGGTTGTTTTTGGAGGCGATTCTTTAGCATCTATAAATGTAGGCGATTTTATTAGAGATGGTGGTGGTAAAGGTTTAAATGGTTTAGGAGAAATAAGTAGTAGGTTAAATGTTTTTGAAACATGGAGCGTGCTTCCTTTTAATCTAGATACTTTAAAATTTATATTTCCATATGCCTTTTTAGCTGCATCTGTTGGTTTAATAGAAACACTTATGACCATGAACTTGGTAGACGAGTTAACAGAAACTAGAGGGAACGGTAATAGAGAATGTATAGCGCAAGGTTCTGGAAATATTATTAGTGGTATTTTTGGAGGAACTGCAGGATGCGGTATGATAGGCCAAACGGTAATAAACCTTAAAGCAGGAGGTAGAGGCAGGTTGTCTGGAGTCATGATGGCATTAACGCTATTAACATTTATTTTATTTGCAGATAAGTATATCGAGCAAGTGCCTATTGCAGCACTAATAGGTGTTATGTTTATGATGGTAATAGAGACCTTTGCTTGGTCTAGTTTCAGAATTTTAAAAAAGATTCCAATGTCAGATGCTGTGGTACTTATTTTAGTGTCTGCGGTAACCGTGTTTTTCGATTTAGCTATAGCAGTTTTTGTTGGTGTAATAATTAGCGCTTTAGTTTTTTCTTGGGAAAATGCAAAACGTATTAGAGCGCGTAAGCGTATGCGCGAAGACGGAACCAAAGTTTACGAAATCTGGGGACCACTATTCTTTGGATCTATACTTGCTTTTAACGATAAGTTTGATGTAAAAAACGATCCGGAAAACATAATTATAGACTTTGTAGAGTCGCGAATAAGTGATCATTCTGCTCTTGAAGCGGTTTTTAATTTGGTGCAAAAATATGAGGCCGAAGGTAAAAGTATAAAACTAAAACACCTAAGCGAAGACTGTAAGTTGTTACTTTATAAGGCAAGCCCCAAGTTTAGAGAGGTTATTGTGGAAGATATAGACGATCCACGTTACCATTTAGCCGAAAATCCAGAGAAGTTTACAAAATCACTTTCGGAGTATAAGTTGTAACGCCTATTTTTATTAAGATTGAACTCAAGGTTTGGTTGTGTTGCTTTTTATAGAAAAATTTTAAAGGCCTAAAAGCGGTAAGTGTTTTATGGAATGATAGGTTAACCCAGCTTTTATACATTGTTTTAAAGCCAATGTATTATAAAGGGTTTTGTTTAGTTTAAAAACAATAGCCCGATTGCCTTCAAAAATAAAAACATCTTTAAAAACTATTTTAAAAGTTTCAATAAGCAAACTCGTGCATTGAAAATACATGGCAAACTGTTCGGGTTTATTTTTTTTCCAACCTATTCTAATAGTGCTCCCTTTTTTAGCTAAGTAACTGGGCTCACCCCATTTTAAGGTTTCTTCAAGTGTTTTTAATCCAATTTCCGCAGCAACTTCTATAATAAGCTGTCTAAGTTGTTCTATATTATGGCATACATGTTTGGGGTAGTTGTTAAAAACCGCAGCAACTCTTGGGTCTGTTTTAACATTAAGATTGCTTGTTGTTTTCATTGTTATCTATTTAATTCTAACGCTATTTGGAACCAATTTGGTGTAATCGCCATTGTTTCTAATAACATCGCGAACAATAGACGATGCAATATACGATGTGCTTGCAGCTGTTAATAAAAAAACAGTTTCAATTGGAGCAAGGTCTCTATTGGTGTGTGCAATCGCTTTTTCAAACTCAAAATCGGCAGGATTTCTCAGGCCTCTTAAAATAAATTTAACGTTAATTTCTGCACAAAAGTCTACTGTTAAACCTTTATAAGTAACAACAGATACTTTGGGTTCGTCTTTAAAAGCAGCCTCAATAAAAGCCTTGCGCTCTTCAAGAGAGAACATATATTTTTTAGAGCCATTAACGCCTATAGCAACAATAATTTCATCAAAAAGTGTCACACCACGTTTAATAATGTCGTAGTGTCCTAAAGTTAATGGGTCAAAAGATCCTGGGAAAATAGCACGTTTCATGGATTGTTTTTTTATTCCGCAAAAGCGAAATTTATATTAAAAGTTAAGTGTTCTACTCAAAGATAATTATTTAAGAGCCTCTTCAATAGCATTATCAAATAAATCTGGAAGTAATATATTTGCTTTTGCAGCTTGCTGTGGCAGTATACTTTCTAATGTTAAGCCTGGTATGGTATTAACTTCTAATAGGTGTGGTTCGTTATTTTTAAAAATGTATTCGCTTCTACTAAAACCTTTCATTTTTAAAACCTTGTAAACTTTTTTAGCAACCGTATTTACTTTTTCTTCTTGCTCTTTAGTAAGTCTTGCAGGTGTTATTTCTTGCGATTTACCAAGGTATTTAGCTTCGTAATCAAAAAAGTCGTTTTCGCTAACAATTTCTGTAATAGGTAATACTTTTATTTCTCCTTTGTATGTTATAACGCCAACCGAAACTTCTGTGCCATCTAAAAAAGATTCTATTATAATTTCGTCGTCTTCTTTAAAAGCCACATCTATAGCTGTTTTTAAATTTTCTTTTTTATGCACTTTTGATACGCCAAAACTACTACCAGCTTTATTGGCTTTAACAAAACAAGGTAAACCTACTTTTTCTATTATTGCATTTTCGTTTACTGGATCTCCTAAATTTAGAAAATAAGATTCGGCAGTTTTTATACCATAAGGTTTTAAAATACTTAAACAATCGCGTTTATTAAATGTTATAGCTGCTTGGTACATGTCGCAACTGGTATGCGGTATGTTTAGTAGTTTAAAATAGCCTTGCATGAATCCATCTTCGCCAGGCGAGCCATGTATGGCATTAAAAACACAGTTAAATTTAATTTTATTACCATTAACGAGAATAGAAAAATCATTTTTATCTACAGGAGACTCGGCATTTTTTTCGTTAACATAAACCCATTTGTCTTTAAAAACATGAATTCTGTAGGCATTATATTTTGTTTTATCTAAAGCATTAAAAACAACGTTTCCGCTTTTTAAAGAGATCTTGTATTCGCTAGAATAACCTCCCATAATAATGGCAATATTTTTTTTCATAGGTGTCTTTTATATATCCGCGAAAGCGAAAACAACAATATTTAAAGTTTGTAAGTCTAAAACAAGCAAAAAAACGTACTTATTATTAGTTGGCGCTAATTTAAGTACAATATAAACGGTAGTCAACTCGTTTTTTTACCGTTATTTTACACTTAAATTGATACGAGCTAAAATATCATATAAATTGTAAAATAAAAAGCAGTTCTGTTTTTATATATTTGCCTAATCGAAAATTCTATAAATGAGCATTTTTAAATTTCTAGTTAGTAAAACTTTTATTAAGCAGTTGTTATTAGCCATTGTGGCCTTAGTTGTACTCTGCTTTATTTTATTAAAATGGTTAAAAGTAACCACAAACCATGGCGATTTTGAAACTGTGCCAAACCTTACAGGTAAATCTATTAGCGTTACTAAAATGGAGTTAGAAGAGAATAATTTGGTTATGCAAATTCAAGATTCTGCAAATTTTAATCCAGATTACCCTAAGTTTTCTGTTATAGAGCAAGACCCACCAGCAGGCGCAAAGGTTAAAGAGGATAGAAAAATATATTTGACTTTAAACCCATCTGGTTATCGTAAAATATTAGTTCCAAACTTAAAAGAACGTACGTTAAGACAGGCAAAGCCAACACTTGAAGCTTTAGGTTTTAAGGTTGGTAAACTTACTTATGTAGATAATATAGGTAAAGATATTGTGCTAAAAATGATTTATAAGGGTAAAGAGATTAAGCCTAAAACAGAATTAGCTAAAACTTCTAAAATAGATTTGGTACTTGGTAATGGTAAAAGACCATAAGGGGGTATCTTTGCAAAGCTAATTAAGCTCTTAATATTAAATAATTTTCAGTATCATGGATAACTATACGCCACAATTACCCGACGAGGATAACCTTTACGAGCACCATGCTTTTATTGTAGATAAAGGGCAAGCGCCTTTGCGTATAGATAAATATTTAATGAATTTTGTTGAGAATGCTACAAGAAATAAAATTCAGGCAGCTGCAAAAGAAGGTAGTATTTATGTAAACGATGTACCTGTAAAATCTAATTATAAGGTAAAGCCTTTTGATAAAATTAGAGTATTGTTTGCGCATCCGCCTTTCGAAAATTTATTGGTTGGAGAAGATATTGATATTGATGTGGTTTATGAAGACGACGATCTTTTAGTGGTTAATAAAGAGGCAGGTATTGTTGTGCACCCGGGGCATGGTAATTATTCTGGTACTTTAATAAACGCATTAATTTTTAGGTTTGAAAATTTACCTAACAATTCTAGTAACAGGCCTGGTTTGGTACATAGAATAGATAAGGATACTAGCGGACTTTTAGTGGTTGCAAAAACTGAAGAAGCTATGGCGCATTTATCTGCGCAATTTGCTAATAAAACAAGCGAACGCGAGTATGTGGCTATTGTTTGGGGCAATGTTGAAGAAGATGAGGGAACTATTGAAGGTAATATTGGTAGGCACCCAAAAAACAGATTGCAAAATACTGTGTTTTTTGATGACGAAGCCGATAAAGGTAAACCTGCAGTAACGCATTATAAAGTTTTAGAACGTTTAGGTTACGTTACTTTGGTGTCTTGTAAGCTAGAAACTGGGCGTACGCATCAAATTCGTGTGCATATGAAACATATCGGGCATACCCTTTTTAACGATGTGCGTTATGGTGGCGAGCGTATTTTAAAAGGAACTACGTTTACCAAATACAAACAGTTTGTAGATAATTGTTTTAAAGTGCTACCTAGGCAGGCACTACATGCTAAAACACTTGGTTTTGAGCATCCTACAACAGGAGAGTTTATGCGTTTTGACACCAAAATACCAGAAGATATGCAACAATGTATAGAAAAATGGAGGGGATATTCTAAGCATCAAGAGTTGGATGATTAGGGTGTTTTTGGAGAGGTTGTTTAATTCTTTTTTTTTATAAGAACAAAAAACTATTACTGTTTAAAAATCTCGTTATTGTTATGGAAACTTTTAAACTCTATGGAGTTGTTGCTAAAGTCTAAAATAAACATAGTTTGATGCTCTTCTTTTTTGTCTTTGAATCTTTTTTGGGGGTTTACAATAAAATCAATTTTATGTTTTTGTAGCCTGTTTTTAAGTTTAATAAAGCTTTTTTGGTCTATTATGGCTCCAAAATGCGGAATAGGTACTTTTAATAGATCTACTTTTCCGCAATAGTCCAACGCCTCGATTTGTTTAGAAACATGCGCAGATAATTGATGTCCAAAAAAATTAAAGTCAACCCAATCTGTGGTTTGTCTTCCAAGTTCGCAACCTAAAATGGTTTTATAAAATGTAACTGTACTTTTAATATCTTTAACTTTAAAAGCGAGGTGAAATTTGCTAGTCATAATTTTAATACCCTTTATTTATAGACACTGTATTTATTAGTGTTTCTTTATTTAAAAAACGTTTGTAATTTTCTGTAATTTGATTTGAGGCAGAAGTTACATTTGTTAAGCTTGCTACATGTGGTGTTATCTCAATTTTTAAATGTTGCCAAAACGCGTGTTCTTTGGGTAAAGGTTCTGTTCTAAAAACATCTAAAAAAGCACCTGCAAGCATGGCGTTGTCAAGTAGTTCTATTAAGTCATTGTCTACCAGATGTTCTCCGCGTCCTACATTTATTAAATAAGCATTTTTTGGAAGCTTTTCTAGTGTTTTTTTATTTAAAATACCTTTGGTTTGTGCTGTTAAAGGTAAAATGTTAATTAAAAAATCTGATTGGTTTAAAAATGAGTTAAATTCATTTTTTCCACAATAACTTTTTACATTACTAATTTCTTTTTTGCTATTACTCCAGCCTTTTACATTAAAACCGAGTTGAGCAAATTTTAAGGCAACATATGCGCCAATTTTGCCAAGGCCTAAAATAGAAATGGTGGTGTTTTTAATAGATTTGTATGGGTGTTGTTGCCAAATATATTCTGCATTTTGTTTAGAGTATGTTTTTAAATTTTTTAACTGGGCCAACACAATGGTAATTAAAAACTCCCACATATCGCTAGATAATTTCTCGTCTACAATACGAGTGATAGTAATATTATTAGGTAATATTTGCGAATTAGTAATGTGATCTATAGAGGCTCCAGCAGATTGAATAACTTTTAAGTTAGTAAATTGTTCTAAAACATTTTTACTTGGTTTCCAGCATATCGCAAAAGTGATAGGGTCTTTGTTTTTTACATTTGGGTAAACTTCAATTGTTGTATTAGGTAGTTTTTTCTTTAAAGCATTTAGCCAAGGCGTGGCGTCTTTGTTTTCAAATATTAATACAATACTCATGTTTGTAAAAGTTTAACACAAAGATAAATGCTAACTAAGATATTGTAAAATGGATTATTTAGATATTTATTATTTTTACAATCGAAAAAATGTTTGTATTAATAAATTAAAGTCGATTCGATGGTAGATAGTGTAGATAGGCAATTGCTCGATATTTTAAAAGATAACGCACGGTTGTCTTTTGCAGATTTAGGAAGAAAAATAAATCTTTCTCCATCTGCAGTAAGAGAGCGGGTTCAAAAACTAGAGGAGTTTGAGGTTATTCAAAAATATACGTTGCAAGTCGATCATAAAAAATTGGGTAATGATTTGGAGGCTTTTATTTTATTAAAAGTCTTTCCTGGTCAACTTAAAAATATACTTAAAAAAATAAAAGATTATCCAGAAATAGAGGAAGCACATAGAGTAACAGGTAGTCAAAATATACATCTAAAAGTTGTGGTTAAAAACCAATTGAGTTTGCAACGTTTGTTAGATGAGTTAATGAATTTTAGCGATACCAATACATTTCTTATTCTATCTAAGGTGTAGCTTCAATAATTATTGATGTCTAAAATAAATTAGAAATAAAAATTATATTTTTTATCTATAAAAACAACCTATTCTAGCATAAAATAATTCATTTTAAAACTTGAAAATATATTGTATTTCAATTGTAATTTTGAGATGTCAAAATTAACGAAATCATACTTTTTACAAACGCGAAAGTAAAATAAAAGCAGTTTTATTAAAATGTTTTAAACTTTAAATTAATTTTTTAATTATAAATCGTGACATAGAAAAAATGACATCCAACAAAATAGCAAGTCCATGCGTTTAACTTTATAATTAAAGGTGATTATAACTTTAGTTTTACAAATGAAGAAATAAAAGTATTATCGTAAATTAGACTTTTAAATAAATTAAAAATTACTCTTTATAAGAGTGTTATATAAACGAAATGAAACTAGTAATATCTCCAGCAAAGTCGTTAGATTTTGAAACCGAAGTCCCAAATAGTAGAGTAACAGAAGCGCAGTTTTTAAAACAATCAGATCGATTAAATAAGTTGCTTAAAAAGAAATCGGCTAAAGATTTATCTGCTTTAATGAAAATATCAGATAATTTAGGTCAGTTAAACTACGAGCGTAATCAAGAATGGCAATTGCCTTTTACCACAAGTAATGCAAAACAAGCAGTTTATGCTTTTAGTGGCGATGTTTACAGAGGACTTGATGCTTATACAATAACAGAAGATAAGTTAGATACTTTGCAAAATACGGTACGTATTCTTTCTGGTTTATATGGTTTGTTAAAACCAACCGATTTAATAATGCCTTACCGCTTAGAAATGGGAACTAAGTTTCCTGTTGGTGTCAATAAGAATTTATATGAATTTTGGAAGAAAGATATAGTAAAAGCGCTAAATGAAGAGCTTGAAGACGATGAGTTGTTTTTAAACTTAGCTAGCAACGAGTATTTTAAAGCGGTAGATGTTAAGGCTTTAAAAGTGCCAGTTGTAACCGCTAACTTTAAAGAGTTTAAAAACGGAGATTATAAAATGATTTCGTTTTATGCTAAAGAAGCAAGGGGATTAATGGCACGTTATGTTATAGATACCAATGCAAAAACTATAGACGATTTAAAAGGGTTTAACTATGGTGGTTATGGTTTAAGCGAAGAGTTTTCTAATGGCAACGATTTAATTTTTATAAGATAAATAAGCTTATTTTGCTTTAAGTAAAATGGTAGCCTAAAAAAATAATGTATTATGTATTACTATTTAATAATTGCATTGCAAGTGTATTGTGTATATCACGCATACAAAAATAGAAATGCATATTATTGGTTCTTTTTAATATTTTTTCTTCCGGGTATTGGTTGTGCAATTTATTTAATTACTCAGGTTTATAATAAACGCGATGCAGAAAAAATTCAAGACGAGATTATTTCTATAATTAATCCAACTAAAAAGGTAAAAGATTTAGAAAAACAATTACAATTTTCTGAAACCTACCAAAATAGAGTAAATTTAGCAGATGCATATCTAGAAATAAAAGATTACAATAAAGCTATTAATCATTATTTAATAGCTCTTGATGACGATTTTGAGAACGATTTGTATGTTATAAAACAATTAACCGAAGCTTATTTTAAAGCAGAAAATTATGACAAAGTAATTGTATATGCAGAAAAAATAAAAAGCAAAAATGAATTTAAAAAATCTCGATCTCAATTTCTATATGGTTTAGCGCTTGAAAAATTAGGCAAATTTGAAGAGGCCGAGGTTAATTTAAAAGCTATAGATATTAGGTATTCGTTTTATAACGAGCGCCTAGTGTTTGCTAGATTCTTAATAAATCGAAATAAAATAAATGAAGCAAAATTGGTGTTAAATGAAGTTTTTAATGAGTCTAAACATATGACGAAGCCAAACCGAAAGCTGTTTAAAAATACAATTTACGAGGTCGAAAAACTTTTAAAAGAAATAAGCTAAAGTTATTTTACTTGTGCTTTAAATTTTAGTCCAATTTTCTTTTCTGTTGGAGTTTTCTTTTTAATACGAGGTCGTCTAGCTCCAAAAGTACCTCTGTTTATTTTACCACGTTTTGTTTTTTTATCTCCTTTACCCATGTATAGTTTTTATTGTTAGTATACAAAATTTTTAGCACATATTAAAATATGTTTAAACATAAACATCCTTACAAACCGTTTATAAAAAGCGATACGACTAAGCTTATTGTGGGTACGTTACCTCCTCCAAGGTTTTCTACAGGGAATCTTTTAGATAAAGATGTTAATTTTTGTTATGGTAGTTATTACAATTCGCTTTGGTTGTATATAGATAAAATTCATAATTTAATGCTTCGTTTTGATAATTCTCAAGAAGCTATAAATGAACGAAAAACTTTTTTAATTAATAATAAAATAGGTGTTTGCGATATTGTAGATAGCTGCGAAAGAGAGAAAATTGATGCTTCAGATTTAGGGATGCAAAACATAAAGTTACGAGATGTTATTGGGTATTTAAAAAAGTTTCCTAATATTAATACCATCCTTTTTACTGGAGGGAATAGTAAAAATGGACCCGAATATTTTTTTAGAAAACATATAAAAGATTATAAATTAAAATTAGAGTTAGTGTCTAACGAGGTGCCAAGAATTCATCAATTTGTTATGGGTAATAACGAGATCGAATCTGTTAATAATAAGCGTGTTATTAAAACAGTTTCATTAACATCTGCTTCGGGTTCTGCAAATCGCGCCATTGGTAGTATGGCATTATATAAACAGCTAAAAAGTAGAAACTCTAAATTTAATACTTTTGATTTTAGAGTGCTTCAATACCGCGAATTTCTCTAGTTTCTAGAAGTCAATTATTGATGGTTTTTTGTTTTTCTTACAGTGTTAAATAAATAATACTATTTTTGTTTCTGAAATAATGTGTTTTTATGAGTAATGATAAAATAGAAGTAAAGTCGACCTATAATGTTCCTAATTTGGAACGCGGACTAATGATAATTGAGCTTCTAGCAACAAGATCTAAAGGGTTAACCTTAGCAGAAATTATAGAAATCTTATCTATTTCTAAATCTAGCGCATTTCGAATAACAAGCACTTTGGTTTTTAAAAACTATCTTCAAAAAAACGAAACCACAAAAAAATTCACGCTTTCTAGAAAAATGCTAACCTTAGGTATTTCTTCTATGAACGAGCAAAGTATTGTAGAGTTATCTATAGATGTTATGCGCGCCTTACGAGACGAACTTAAAGAATCTGTTATGCTTGGCGTTATATTAGGGGCTAAGGGTACTATTTTAGAGCAAGTATCATCATCGTATCCTGTAAAATTATTTGTAGAGCAAGGCACGCAATTTAGTTTAAATAGCTCGGTTGGTGGTAAATCTATTTTAGCTTATATGCCTAAAGACGAGGCTAATGCTATTATAAAAAGCATGCCTTTTACAAAATATACTAAAAATACAATTGTATCTAAAATTAAATTTAGAGAAGAGCTTAAAAAAGTACTTGAGAATGGGTATGCTATAGATAACGGTGAAGACATTCAGGGTATTCATTGTATTGGAGCGCCTATTTTTAATGAGTATGGGTATCCTGTCGCAGCACTTTGGATTACAGCTCCGCACGGTAGGTTGCCGCATAGTGAGTTTGATAAAAAAGGCAAAATTATTGCTAAATATGCACTCGACATTTCTACAAAACTAGGGTATTTAAGCTAAACAGTTTAATTTTACTGTCTTATTTATTAATCTGAAAATCAACAGATTTTAAGGGTTTGTGCTTTGTGTTCTTAGGTTTCTTATTTGAAACCAATTTCATATATGGAATTAAAATTTTGCTTTTATTTGATTATTTATTGTTAATTATTATTATATTTGTTTCAAATAGGAAACAAGTTTATTATTTGAAACAATAAAATATAATGAGAGCAACCGTTTATGAAGGTAATAAAACCTTTAAAGTAATCGAAAAAGAAATAGAGCAACCAGGAGCTAACGAAGTAAGAATTAAAGTAGCATATTCTGGTGTTTGCGGAACCGATGTTCATATTTATCATGGTATGATGGATAAGCGAGTAGCTATGCCACAAACCATTGGGCACGAGATGTCTGGAACCATTGATGCTGTAGGAGCAGATGTGTCTGGTTATGTGGTAGGAGACAAAGTAGTTGTACGTCCATTAGACGATACTAAGGTAAAGCCATCAGACAAAGGGTTTAATCATATCTGTGAAGAACTAAATTTTATAGGTATAGATAGCCCAGGTTCTATGCAACAATATTGGAATGTACCTGCATTTGTACTTCATAAATTAAAAGAAAATACCGATTTAAAATTAGCGGCTTTAATAGAGCCTTTATCTGTAGCGACCCACGATGTGCGTTTAAGCGGATTAGTAAAAGGAGAAACTGCTGTTGTTTTAGGTGGTGGTCCAATAGGTTTGTTAGTCGCTATGGTAGCAAAAGAAGTTGGAGCTCAGGTTATTATTTCTGAAGTAAATCCTGTTCGAATCGCAAAAGCAAAAGCTTTAGGTTTCGATGCTGTAAGTCCAATAGATGTAGATTTAGTAGACTACGTTCATGGCAAAACCGAAGGTAGAAAAGCCGATGTGGTTTTTGAAGTAGCAGGTGTGCAGCCCGCTCTAGATGTTATGACAGAAGTGGCTGGTATTCGAGGAAGAATTGTAATGGTTGCCATTCATGGACAGAAAAAAGAAATTGATTTATTTAAATTCTTCTGGAAAGAATTAAAATTAATTGGAGCACGTGTTTACGAAAAAGAAGATTACGAAAAATCTATTGCTTTAATTACAGCAAACGAGTTGCCATTTGAAGAGATGATTACAGATGTACAGCCATTATCTAACATCCAACAAGTGTTTGAAAATATAGATAAAAACCCTGACGGATTAAAAGTCTTAATGGATTGTCAATTATAAAAAAAAATCTTCAAACGTGGAATTGTTTAAGGGTTTAAACGAAAACAGTAACACGAATAAGTACATCAACAATTAAACATATATTATGAGTATTTTAAATAGTTTTAGTTTAGAAGGGAAAGTAGCAATCGTTACAGGTTGTAAAAGAGGAATAGGAAAAGGAATGGCGATTGCTTTAGCAGAAGCAGGAGCAGATATTATTGGGGTTTCGGCTTCGCTAGAATTAGAAGGAAGCGAAATTGAAAAAGAAGTTACTGCTAGAGGAAAAAAGTTTACAGCTTACCAAAGCGATTTTTCTAATAGAGAGTCTTTGTATGCCTTTATAAAAGCAGTAAAAACTAATCATTCTCAAATAGATATCTTGGTAAATAATGCAGGAACTATTTTAAGAACACCTGCTGCAGAACACCCAGACGATATGTGGGATAAGGTAATTGAAGTTAACCAAAATGCACAATTTATCTTAACTAGAGAAATAGGTAAAGATATGATAGAGCGTGGTTCTGGTAAAATAATTTTTACAGCCTCTCTATTAACATATCAAGGAGGTATTACGGTGCCAGGTTATGCAGCTAGTAAAGGTGCTATAGGGCAAATGATTATGGCATTTGCTAACGAGTGGGCAGGTAAAGGTGTAAATGTAAATGGTATTGCTCCAGGTTATATTGCTACAGATAATACAGAGGCTTTACGTAACAACCCAGAACGTGCAGACTCTATTTTAGCACGTATTCCTGCTGGTCGTTGGGGAGAACCTCAAGATTTTGCTGGGCCAATTGTATTCTTAGCATCTAAAGCTTCGGATTATATGCATGGATCTATCACGCTAGTAGATGGTGGATGGATGGGTAGATAAACTCATATTTAATTACTAAAATGTTTTTAAAATTAACAAGTATACTTCGCAACTTACAATCGCTATGTTTTATAGCGATTGTAATGCTTGCATTTCAAAAAAGTAACGCTCAAGAAAAACCAAACATCGTTTTTATTTTATCTGATGATGCCGGTTATGCAGATTTTGGTTTTCAGGGTAGTAAAGACTTTAAAACGCCAAATTTAGACGCTTTAGCAAAAAGTGGTGTAAAGTTTACTCAAGCTTATGTTTCGGCTGCAGTTTGTGGGCCATCAAGAGCGGGGTTACTAACAGGTATGTATCAGCAAAAATTTGGTTACGAAGAAAATAATGTTCCTGGCTACATGAGTCATTCTGGTTTAACCGGAGACGACATGGGCTTGCCATTAGATCAAAAAACAGTTGCAGATTATCTTCAAAAATTAGGTTATAAAACAGCTGTTTTTGGCAAATGGCACATGGGAAATGCAGATCGATTTCATCCTACAAAAAGAGGTTTCGACGAGTTTTATGGCTTTAGGGGTGGTGCACGTAGTTATTATGAAATCACTAAACACAGCAAAAAACAAAGAAAAGAAGATCGTTTAGAAAGAGGTTTTGAAGGTTATAAAGAGAGCGAGATTTATTTAACCGATGCTTTAGCCAAAGAAACCATGAGTTTCATGGAGCGTAATAAAGAAAATCCATTTTTCGTGTATTTATCTTTTAACGCGGTGCATACACCAATGGAAGCTAGAGCAGACGATTTAAAAACAATACCAAGTCATTTAACAGGTAAGCGCAGAACATTAGCAGCTATGACCATTGGTTTAGATCGAGCTTGCGGACAAGTGCTGCAGAAAATAAAAGATTTAGGCATAGAAAAAAACACTTTAATTGTTTTTGCTAATGATAATGGAGGCCCGTCAGATTCAAACGAATCTAATAATCATCCGCTTAGCGGAACAAAAGCAAATCATTTAGAAGGCGGTATTCGTATTCCTTTTTTAATGTCTTGGAAAGGGCAATTAAAAAAAAGTACTACGTTTAACAAACCGGTTTCAACTTTAGATTTACTACCAACATTTGTAACCTTAGCAGGTGGAGATGTTAGTAAAATAAAAGGTTTAGACGGTGTCGATTTGTTACCTTATTTAAAAAAAGGTAATAAAGGTAAACCACACGAAACACTATATTGGAAAAAGGAAGCTCGAGGTGCTATAAGGCATAACGATTATAAACTAATTCGTTTTCCAGATAGACCAGCAGAATTATACAATATAGAAGATGATATTTCTGAAGTTAACGATTTAGCATCTGTACACCCAGAAAAAGTAAAAGAATTATACAAAATGTTATTCGATTGGGAATTAACATTAGAAAGACCACTTTGGCAGCTAAAAAGAGTTTACGAAGGTAAAGCAGCTGTTAGAATGGATAAATACAGAAAACCAAAAATTAATAATTAACTAAAAAATTATGGCAGAGATTAAAGATTACCAATTGTTTATTAATGGTGAATGGAGAACATCTACTTCTGGCGAGACTATAGATATTGTTAGTCCGTCTACAGAAGAGATTGTGGCACGTGTTCAAAACGGTACTGCAGAAGAAGCTTTAGAAACATTAGAACATGCCGATAAAGCACAAAAAGAATGGAAAAAATTACCTGCACGAGATCGTGCAGATTTATTATACAAATTAGCTGATGAAATTGATGCTAATACAGAACGATTAGCTCAATTATTAACTAAAGAACAAGGTAAATTACTAAAAGTAGCTCGTTTTGAAGTAGCTGTTACAGCATCTTTTATAAGATATGCATGCGAAGGAGCACGAAGAATTGAAGGAGATATTATCCCTTCAGATAATCCAAACGAGCAAATCTGGATTCAAAAAGTACCTCGTGGTGTCGTAGTAGCAATTACTGCATGGAACTTTCCTCTAGCTTTAGCAGGACGTAAATTAGGTCCAGCTTTGGTAGCAGGAAATACTATTATTATTAAACCAACATCAGAAACGCCTTTAGCAACTTTAGAGTTAGGAGATTTAGCTAACAAAGTAGGTATTCCTGCAGGTGTAATTAACATTTTAACAGGGCCAGGTCGTGCTATGGGTAATGCTCTAGTAGAAAGTCCGCTTTGTAAAATGGTAACCATGACCGGGTCTACACCTGTTGGTCAGCAAATTGCAAGAAATGCAGCTCAAAACTTAACACATGTTCAATTAGAATTAGGAGGAAAAGCACCTTTTATTGTTTTTGAAGATGCCGATATCGATGCAGCTGTAGATGCAGCTTTACATTCTCGTTTCGATAACTGTGGTCAAGTTTGTACTTGTAACGAGCGTATGTATGTGCACGAAGGTATTTACGATGTGTTTATGAAGAAATTCTTAGCTAAAGTTGCCGAAATAAAAGTTGGAGACCCAATGCTAGAAGCTACAGATATGGGGCCAAAAGTAAATGGTTCTGAGTTAAAACATATGGAGCATTTAGTAAAAGTAAGTTTAGATGAAGGCGCAACACTAGCTGCAGGAGGAAAAAGACCAGAAGGTGCTGGATTTGAAAAAGGATTCTGGTTCGAGCCAACCGTTTTAACTAACGTTACTCAAGAGATGACTATTGTACACGAAGAATCTTTCGGACCAATTTTACCAGTATTAAAATTTAAAACTTTTGAAGAAGTAATTGGTTTTGCAAACGATTGTGAATATGGTTTAGCTGCAATGGTATTTACTAACGACATGAATACCATTATGAAATGTAATGACGAACTTGAATACGGAGAAATCTATGTAAACAGAGGTCATGGAGAGCAGCACCAAGGATTTCATAACGGATATAAATTATCTGGTTCTGGTGGTGAAGATGGTAAATATGGTTTTGAACAATATATGGAGAAGAAGACTTTCTATATTAGACATAAAGCTTAATTTTTTTTAACTGAATAGTAATCGTTAGAGACTAAAAGCAAGAAAAGAATGAGTACAAAAATTTCAAATATAAAAACACGTTTGTTTACGGTGCCATTACCAGAAGTAATGTCTGATGCTAAACATGGCGACCATTACCATTTTGAGTTAGTTACGGTAACCATAACTCTTGAAGATGGTAGCGAGGGTACAGGTTATACCTATACTGGAGGAAAAGGAGGCTTTTCTATAAAAGCTATGGTAGAACACGATTTTACTGAAGCTCTAATTGGTAAAGACGGTACAGACATAGAAGGTATTTACGACTTTTTAGAGTGGCATGTGCATTACGTTGGTCGTGGTGGTATTGCTTCTTTTGCAATTTCTGCAGTTGATATTGCACTGTGGGATATTCGTTGTAAAAAAGCAAATCAACCCTTATGGAAAATGGCAGGTGGCGCAGGAAATACCTGTAAAGCATATTGCGGTGGTATCGATTTAATGTTTCCATTAGATAAACTTTTAGGTAATATGGAATCTTATTTATCTCGTGGTTTTAACGCAGTGAAGATTAAAATAGGTAGAGATAATTTACAAGAAGATCTAGATCGTATTAAAGCAGTTAGAGAGTATATTGGACCAGATGTTACCTTTATGGTAGATGCCAATTATTCTATGACCGTAGAAAAAGCTATTAAAGCTATTGAAGGTTTTAAAGAACATAATATTACTTGGTTTGAAGAGCCAATTATTCCAGATAACTATAAAGGTTTTGGAGAGATAGTTGATGCTACGGGGTTCCCTTTGGCTATGGGAGAAAATTTACACACTATTCATGAGTTTGAGTACGCTATGGAGCAATCAAAACTTTCGTTTGTGCAACCAGATGCTTCAAACTGTGGAGGTGTAACAGGATGGTTAGCTGCTGCCAGATTAGCAGATAAACATAATATACCTGCCTGTTCTCATGGTATGCAAGAATTACATGTAAGCTTAGTGTCTGCTCAACCTAATTCAGGTTGGTTAGAGGTGCATAGCTTTCCTATTGACGAGTATACAACTAGACCATTAGTAGTCGAGAATTTTAGAGCTGTGGCTCCAGATTATCCAGGTGTTGGTGTTATTTTTAATTGGGAAAAATTGGCACCATACGAGGAAAAGTAAAAAAACTAAACTAAACTAAATCTGCATGAGTTTAATTTCGCATTAAACTCATGCTTCATTAAAATATTAAATTCAAATGGCAGAAGTTTCAAATTTTGGAAATTATCAAGGTGAAGATGTTAAAGAGTTTTCATTAAAAAATGAAAATGGTGTTGAAGTAAAAATAACTAATTATGGCGCTACAATTACATCTATATTAGTGCCTAATAGTAATGGCGATATTGAAAATATAGCTTGCGGATTTGATACTTTAAATGGTTATTTCGGGAAAGAATATGTGGATAATTCTCCATATTTTGGCGGAACTATAGGACGTTATTGTTCTCAAATTAAAGACTCTAAGTTTTCTTTAAACGGAAAAGAATACAACTTGTCAAAAAACTGTGGAGAGAATAATTTACATGGCGGTACAGTTGGTTTCGATAAAAGAATATGGCAAGCAGAAGCGAGTGGAAGTTCTGTGATTATGAAACTTTACAGTAAAGACCTAGAAGAGGGTTTTCCTGGTAACGTTGAGGTTACAGTTACGTTTACTTTAACATCTAATAATGAGTTGAAAATTGATTACAGCGCTATACCAGACCAAGACACTCCATTATCTTTAACAAACCACACGTATTTTAATTTGAATGCATTTTCGTCTACAGTCGAAAGCCATAATGCAAAGGTAAATACAGCTAAAAGACACGTTATGGATGATACCGGAGCTGCAACAGGAGAAATAGCAAATATTACTGGTGAAGCAGACGATTTAACTAACGGAAAAATAATAGGCGATGTGCATGAGGCTCTTGGAGATGGTTTCGAGCATTTTTATGTGTTTGATAATGCAGATTTTAAACTACAAGAAGTTGCACAAATTACATCGGCTGATTCTGGACGTTCTTTAACCGTATTATCAACAGAACCTTGCATGTTGTTATATACAGGCAAATACACATCGGATGCCATAAAAAGAGAAAACGGAGAACAATATGGTAAGTATAGAGGTTTTTGCTGTGAAACACACAGATACCAAAACGGACCAAATATAGATAACTCACCAAAGTCAATAACCAAGGCTGGAGAAGAATTTAAAAGTACAACCATCTTTAAATTTGGATGGTAATAATTATTAAACTAAAACTAAATATATTATGATTACAGGCGTTTTATTTGCGATTATAGCTGGATTACTATTAGGGCTATACGCATTACCAGAAAAATTTACCAAAGACTACGAGTTTGAGAATACATGGAGTATGTTTTTCGCTATTAACACATTTGTTGTACCTAACGTAGCTGCTTTTTTGTTAATCGATGGATTTGCAGATGTTCTTGCTGCTATTCCTGCTAGCGCTTTAATTACCATGATTATTTGTAGTGTCCTTTGGGGTATTGGTGCAATGATGTGGGGTAAAGCCATAAATTACATAGGCCTATCTTTAGGTTTTTCTATTTTTATAGGAACCATTATTCTAGTAGGTTCTCTTTTGCCTTTTATACAAGTTGGCTTGCCAAAAAGTAATGTGTTTTTAACAATTTTAGCTGGTTTAGCTATTGTTCTTGTTGGAGTTATGGCTAATGGTAGAGCTGGTATACTTCGTCAAAAAGACGAAGAAAATACTAATAATGCAGAAACCAAGAAAAGTGGCTCTATAATTACAGGTATTCTTATTGCTGTTATTGGCGGTTTATTGGCAACAGGTTTTAGTTATGCTTACGCAGCTGGAGGCGAAATTATAGATGCTGCATCGCAAGCACAAGGTAATGCTCCATGGAAAAGCGCTATTGCTGTTATGTATGTTATTTACATGGCTGGTGGTGTTGCTATTGCTATTTATTTTGCACAACAATTATCTGCTAAAAAATTATGGAGTAAATTTAAAACACCACACTTAGGAAAAAATATTATGTTAACTACTATTATGGGAGTTTTCAATTTTGCTGCATCTGTAGTTTTTGCCTATGCAGGTTTTAAATTAGGTAAAGAATTAGGCGGTAGTGTAGGTTACGCTATTTTTAACACTGCATGCGTAGTAACCGCTATTATTAGTGGCTTAGTTACTAAAGAATGGATAAACGCTTCAGCTAAAGCTAAAAACTCTCTTTATTTAGGGTTGTCTTGTATGGTTATAGGTATTATTGTTATTGCTTACTCAAACACTCTAGCATAATTTAATCAAATAAAAATAAAAATGAAAAAAATAAAATATACTCTTTCAACACTTTTAGTGATTATTTTGTTTTCTTGTAATGAGAAAGTAGAACAAAATCATATTCAAGATGAAGCTATGGAAATAACTGATGAAAAATTAGACCGTTTTGGTATAACAAATAGAGACTATTTAAGTGCTGCTTCAAAAAGAGCATTAGATTGGAAGTATGTAGAGAACGATTGGTATCGTGTATTTAAACCAATGCAACCGCTTAAAGGAGATTTGGCTTACGAAGAGGGCGTTGTGCGTCGTGATCCATCTGCAATGATTAAAGAAAATGGGAAATACTATGTTTGGTATTCTAAGAGTACAGGCGAAAGTCAAGGTTTTGGAGGAGATGTAGAAAAAGATAAAGTTTTCCCTTGGGATAGATGCGATATTTGGTATGCAACTTCTGTTGATGGATGGACATGGAAAGAAGAAGGTCCTGCAGTTTTAAGGGGTGAAAAAGGAAGTTACGACGATCGTTCTGTGTTTACTGTAGAAATAATGAAGCATGACGATTTGTATTATTTATGCTATCAAACAGTAAAATCTCCATATACAGTTAGGGTTAAAAATCAAGTGGGATTAGCTTGGTCTAAATCTCCTAACGGACCTTGGACAAAGAGTGAAGAGCCTATTTTAAGTCCTGCAGATAATGGTGTTTGGAAAGGAACAGAGCAAAACCGTTTTATGGTAGAAAAGAAAGGTGATTTCGATTCGCATAAAGTGCACGATCCTTGTATTATTCCATTTAAAGGAAAGTTTTATTTATACTATAAAGGCGAGCAAATGGGAGAAGAGATTTTATTTGGAGGTCGCCAAATTCGTCATGGTGTAGCTGTGGCAGACAATCCTAAAGGCCCTTATGTAAAGTCTAAATATAATCCAATCTCAAATTCTGGACACGAAATTTGTGTGTGGCCTACAAGTGGTGGTATTGCTTCTTTAATTACAACCGATGGACCAGAACGTAATACGTTTCAGTTTGCAGAAGATGGTGTTAACTTTGAAATTCGTGGAGCTGTTAAAGGTGCAAATATGCCGCATGCTATAGGTATAAACAGAACATTAGATGCTCCTGCAGATAACCCAACACAAGTATTTGAATGGGGATTATCTCATGTTTATAACAACTGGAATTACCAAAGTATTATGCGTTTTAGTTCTGAGAGAAAAACATCTCACGTTGCTAAAGGAGCTGTAAGTGCAAAAGGAGATAAGAAAGAAGATACTCAAGATGATAATTAATTATCTATTAACTTGAGATAATAAGCTAACTACTAATTACTATCTATTAAAGTCAGTGCATTTATAATGCACTGGCTTTTTTATTTAGAAATATGTACGGTTTGAATGCTATCGTTATTTTTTGCAGCAATAATATAGTGCTCGTTATTTGTCTTTATAGTGCAAAGGTTTTTAACATCTCCTGGTACAAAAAAACCACTTTTACTGGTAGGTATAGCTTCAAATGTTCCGTTGTTATTTCCTTTTAAAAAGACACCATGACCTGCATCATTTCTAGGGGTTTCAATTTCTGAGGCAAAAAGATTCCCTGCTATTAAAGCATCAAGAGCACCGTCTTTATCATAATCATCTATTAAAATAGAATTAATGCTAGAAGTTTGGGCTTCTATTGGTAATTGGTGTATAATAAATTTACCATTTTTGTTTTCTAAATATATACTAGCAAACGATTTAACCTGGTAGTGTGTTGACGATTCTAGCGATTTTTCGTCATAAACATCAACCAAAGTAGCTTCAGAAAAACTCTCATAATTTTTAAATTTATCTTTAATTTTCGGAATTTGTTGAGACGAGCATTCTCGACCCCTTACTGGGTATTGTTTGCCTTCATTATAATAGCTTAAAACAATATCTTTTTTCTTGTCGTTATCAAAATCATTTACATAAATATCGAAAGTTTCGTCTTTGGTTGCCTTGTATTTGTAGTTTAACCCATTGTTTCCAACTATGTAATCCATATCACCATCATTATCAAAATCACCTTCGTTTATGCTCCACCACCAGCCAGTAGTGTCTTTTGTTAAGCCAAGCGCGTTTGATGCTTCTGTAAACACACCATTGTTGTTTATAAAAGCTCTAATAGGCATCCACTCTCCTACAATAATAACATCGCCCCAAGAGTCGTTATTTATATCTGTTATAATAGCACTAGTTGCCATACCCAAATTATTAAACGCTTCTGCGTGAGTTGATGTAATATCGTTAAACTTTGCAATACCGTTTATACTTTTATTTTCTAACAGAAAGCTATTGGCAGGAGCAGGGTAGTTGCCAGGAACTTGTCTGCCTAAAATTAAAAGATCTTGTTTGCCATCCTTATTAAAATCTAATTTATAAGCTTTAGATCCGCTAGATATCATTTTAGGTAGTGCGTCATCAGCTTTAGTAAAATTGCCATCGCCATTATTTAGGTACAGCCTGTCTTGAAGCATTTTAGATTTTGATGAGAATTCGTATCCGCCACTAACAACATACAAATCGTTGTCACCATCGTGGTCTGCATCAAAAATTAATGCGCCAACATCTTCACTTAATTTATCTTTATCTAAAGCATCAATATTTTGTTTTTTAAAACCGTTTTTAGTTTGAAAAAACAAGTTACCCTCTCTATTAAAAGCTCCGCCAACAAAATAATCATCTAGACCATCATTATTTAAATCTCCTACAGCAAGGGCAGGTCCTAAAGAAGACATTTTGTGCGGTAATAAAACTTGATATTTAAAATCGTCAAAATTATTTTCGTTGTGTTTATGCTCTGGTAAAATATTTGTTATGTTAGAATTAAATAGCGTTGCTTTATGTTCTGTTTTATCGTTTTGTTTATTCGCATTTGTGTGCTTTAAAACTAAAGATTGATTTGCAGAAATATTTTTTAAAACTTCTTCTTTACCATCACTCCAAATAACTTTTAATACATTAATAGTGTTGCTTTGGCCTAATCCAAAATGCAATTCTGGAGCTACAGAAGATTGAAAACCACGTGTAAGCGTAAGCTCTTGCATTTGTGTTTCGCCATTTGCAGTAATATATACGCGATTGCCAAGTCCAAATTTATTTTTAGATGAGCCTTCAAATTTTAATTTTATGAAGTTATTAGTAGTCGAACTATTATTTTTAAAAACAGAAGCCTTATCGTCTATGTTATTAGTTATAATTTCTAAATCTCCATCGTTATCTAAATCTGCGTAAGCTACGCCATTAGAAAAGCCTTTGTATGTTATTCCCCAATCTTTATTAGCTTGTTTAAAGTTGAGGTTTCCGTTATTTTTAAATATAAAATTATCTATTTTTTCTGATGGTATTTTTAAGCTCATTTCTAACGTCTTATCGCTATCTATAGCAAAAGCATCATCTATTTGATTAAAAAAGTCTCTGTTATTAACCTCTCTACGCGTGCCATTGGTAACAAATAAATCTTTTAAACCATCGTTATCAAAATCGGCAAAGAGTGGACCCCAACTCCAGTCTGTAGACGATAAGCCTGTAATTCGAGAAATGTTAGAGAAAAACGGATTATTGTCTTTAAAAACACCAGAGTTAGTTTGCAAACAGTTTTGCATATATTGATAATGAAAACCAGCATCTACTACACCCCAAAACAAATCTGGATTCATACCAGCCATATTAGCCTTTTTGCGTTTATTGGTTTTAGCATCCATATCTACTTGAAAAATATCTAAGTAGCCATCGTTATTAAAGTCGGCAATATCTACACCCATACCATAAAAGGCAGTGTGCGATGTGGCTTGCTTTACAACTTCTTTAAAGGTGCCATCTTGGTTATTTATATATAAATAATCGGGTGAAGCAAAATCGTTAGAAATGTATAAATCTGGCCAAGAATCGTTGTTTAAATCGCCAACAGTTGCGCTTAGTGTTAATCCAAAGCTTTTTACACCAGCTTGGTTGGTAACATTAGTAAAAGTATTGCCATCGTTTCTGTATAAATGATCGGTTTCTAAATCGTTAACCGTTTTCATTTTTTGACTATATACATAAACATCGGCATTAAATTTAGTAATAGGGTAGTTGGCAACATATAGGTCTAAATCGCCATCTTTATCGTAATCGAAAAAAGTGGTTTGTACACTGTTTCCAATATCATCTAACCCATATTCTTTTGCTTTATCTGTAAATGTGCCATCTTGGTTATTGATAAATAATTGATTGTTTTTGGGGTTAAATTTCCCTGCAACAGAGCAGTAAATATCTAAATAACCATCGGCATTTACATCGGCCATGGTAACACCTGTATACCAGCGGTTATCGCCAGAAACACCAGCATTATCTGTAATGTCTTCAAACTGAAGATTGCCTTTGTTTAAGTATAATTTATTGGGTACTTGATTGCCCGTAAAGTAAATATCGTTTAAACCATCGTTATTTATATCGCCAACAGATACGCCACCACCCATATATAAATACGAGTAAGTAAAGTAATTTAAGCTATCGTTTTCTGTAAGTGTATTACAAAAATTTATACCCGAATACGATGCGTTTAAATCTTCAAATATTTTTTTAGAACTGGATGTGTTTTTCTCTTTCGAGCAATTAAAAAAGAGTATTAAAACAAATAAAGTTGTTAATATATTTAATTCTCTATTTTTCATGCTAATGTTTTTTATTTAAACTCTTCTTGGTAATATGTTGTTGCGTCTAGAATTAATATTTCTAAATTTTCTTTTTCTGAAGTTATACGCTCTGCATTCCAATTTAAATAGTTTACAGCGTCTTTTAAAACGATATCTAAATATTTTTGTACACTTGGTATATTAAAATATAAGCGTCCTGTACGACGTACAAAGAAATCTGTTAGACTATTTGTCATTTCATGATGGATACAATACCACAATTCTGCACGAATTAAACGTTCTAATACATCAGTATTATCAAAATCTTTAGATTTTTCAATAATTAAATCAGATTTTTTACCGTAAGTGGTACATAAATACCAAGCGTGGTAAGGCGCTTTTATTCCCATTGCAGTAAGCTCGAACATTAATTCTTTTTGGTAAGTACTAACCTCTGCAGAGGAGTTAAGCGATGGTGTTACTAATGCAATGGTTTTAGTTTCAGACTTTTTAAGTTTCGATACTTTATCATCATCCATCGTATCTATTACAGCTTCAATAACACGTTGTGCCATTCTTCTATAACCTGTTAATTTACCTCCAGCAATAGATATTAGGCCACTATCTGAAATAAATAACTCATCTTTTCTTGATAGTTCTGACGGGTCTTTATCTTCCTCATGTATTAAAGGCCTTAATCCTGCCCAATTAGATTCAATATCTTTTTCGGTTAAATGTACATCTGGAAATGTAGCATTAATAGCTTCTAAAATATAGTTAGCATCATCTTTAGTGGCTACAACACGATTTAAATTACCGTAGTAATTGGTGTCTGTAGTGCCAACATAAGTAACACGACCTCTAGGTATTGCAAAAATCATTCTGCCATCTGGAACATCAAAGTAAAGTGGTTGACTAATAGGTAGTTTATTGGCAGGAAAAACAATATGTACTCCTTTTGTTAAGTGCAAATGTTTCTTATTCATTGAGTGGTCTTTTTTACGTAATAAATCGACCCATGGACCTGCTGCAGAAACATAATTATTGGCTTTAATCATTAATTTTTCGCCAGTATTATAATCTATACAGTTAAGACTTTCAATTTTTTTAGATTCGTTATAATTAAACGATTCCATTTCACAATAATTTATAATAGTGGCTCCAAACGATACTGCTTTTTTTAGTATTTCGATGGTTAAACGAGCGTCATCTGTTCTGTACTCTGCATAAAGACCGCCACCTAAAACAACTTCTTTATCTAATAAAGGTTCCTTGTCTAAAGTTTCTTCTTTGTCAAGCATTCTGCGTCTATCATCTCCTTTAACATCGGCTAAAAAGTCGTATACTTTAAGCCCAATAGAAGTCATCATTTTGCCATACGTACCACCTTCTACCAAAGGTAAAAGCATTTTTTCTGGTATAACTAAGTGTGGTGCTAATTTATGAACAATAGCACGTTCTGAACCAGATTCTCTAACTAAACCAATTTCAAATTGTTTTAAATAGCGTAATCCACCATGTATTAATTTGGTAGATTTATTACTAGTACCCGATGCAAAATCGTTTTTTTCGACTAAGCATACATTTAAGCCTCTAGAAGCTGCATCTAATGCTATTCCTGCTCCTGTAACACCACCACCAATTATAGCTAAATCAAATTTTTGATTTTGTAATTTTTCTAAAGTTTCTGTTCTATTTAGAACTGAAAAAGTTGCTTCTGCTTCCATCACGTTCATTTTAATTTCTTTTAGTTCTTTTTATGGCTTTTTTCCAGCCTTTGTACTTTTGTTTTCTTGTTTTATCATCCATTTTTGGACTAAAAATAATATCGCTTTCGCGGATAGACGATATCTCTGTTTTAGACCATACTTTAGCTTTTATTCCTGCTAATAAGGCAGCGCCAAAGGCAGTAACTTCTATCATTTTAGGACGATCTACATTAACGTTTAATAAATCTGACTGAAATTGCATTAAATAGTTATTTGCACTTGCACCACCATCTACTTTTAATGTAGAAATATAACTCTTGCTATCTTTTTCCATAGCACCAATAACATCTTTTGTTTGGTATGCTAAGGCTTCAACTGTAGCTTTAACAAGTTCTTCTTTTCCGGTATCGAGTGTCATACCGTAAACACTTCCTTTTGCTTTGTGATCCCAATGTGGTGCACCTAAACCAGCGAAAGCGGGAACAACATAAATATTTTTTAATGGCGGAATACTATTGCAAATGGCTTCGGTTTCGCTTGCAGATGTTATAATTTGCATACGGTCTCTTAGCCATTGTATAGAGGCGCCTCCTGCAAAAATACTGCCTTCTAGTGCGTAGTTAATGGGTTCATTATCTAAACTACAAGTTAAAGTAGTAAGTAATCCTTTTTTAGATTTTACTTGCTTTTTGCCAGTGTTTAATAAAATAAAACAGCCTGTACCAAAGGTACTTTTGGCAATCCCTTTTTCGAAACCACCTTGACCAAATAAAGATGCTTGTTGGTCGCCTGCAACACCATAAATTGGAATTTGTACTCCATTAAATTCGATGTTACCAAAATTGGAAGACGAATTTTGTACTGTAGGAAGTAGGGAGGAAGGGATGTTTAAAGACTTTAATAGCTTGTTATCCCATGATAATGTTTTTATATTATAAATCATGGTACGAGACGCATTGGTATGGTCTGTAACATGTTTTTGTCCTTTAGTAAATTTGTAGATTAACCAACTATCTATAGTGCCAAAAGCGAGTTTGCCTTGTTCTGCTTTTTCTTGAGCGCCTTCTACATGGTCTAAAATCCATTTTAATTTAGTGCCCGAAAAATAAGAATCTATAACTAAGCCTGTGTTTTTTTTAATATAATTGGATAGCTTTTGCTTTTTTAAATCTTTACAAATATCTGTAGTACGTTTATCTAGCCAAACTATGGCATTGTGTATAGGCTTACCGGTTTCCTTATCCCAAACCACTGTGGTTTCTCTTTGGTTTGTTATACCTATGCTTGCAATGTTTTTAGGGTTTATTCCAGATTCTAAAACAGCTTTATTAAATGTTTCTAATTGGTCGTTATATATATCTAACGGGTTGTGCTCGACCCAACCTGGTTGCGGATAATGTTGTGTTAATTCTTTTTGAGAAATAGCCACAATGTTACCTTGTTCATCAAAAACAATGGTTCTGGTACTTGTGGTACCTTGATCGAACGCTATAACATATTTTTTACTCATTTTTTAGTTAATCTAAATTAGAAAATAAAGTAAGTGCTTAAAACTAGTATTGTAATAGCTATACCAACAATTTTAGCATGTTTCCATGGTGTAATATCTATTTCTTCTGTAACTTTTGGAGTATACTCTTTTTTACTAGGGTATAGCTTACCAATTATTAGCATAAAAACAATGTTTACAACAAATAAGATGCCCATAATATGTAAAAAGTGAGGGTATGCCTTAGCTTTAATAATACCCAACGCTTTAACATCTATAATACCATTTGCAGCAGCCTCGGTTAGAGCTTCGTTTATAAAATGTGGAGCTAATACAAACTGGCTTATTAAGTATAGTAATACACCAATGGTTAATACAATTTTTGCTGCTAATGCAGGTACTTTTTTTGTGGTCATACCAATAACAACTACTGCCAAAATAGGTGTGCTTAAACTACCTAAAGATTCTTGAATGTATGAAAATAATCCATCTGGAGCATTAGCAATAAAAGGTGCTATACTCATAGAAACTATGGCTAAGAATAATCCGAATTTCTTTCCAGCTTTAACCATTTGTAATTCTGAAGCATTTGTATTGAAATATTGGCGGTATAAATCGACACCAAAAAGAGTAGAGCTGCTATTAAGTAAGCTATTAAAAGAACTTAGTACAGCACCAAACAATACAGCAGCAAAGAAACCTAAAAAAGCGCCAGGTAATACTTTGCGTACTAATGCAGGATATGCTTGATCTGCGTTAGCTAAATCGTTTCCAAAAATATGCCAAGCAATAATACCAGGAAGTACAACTATTATTGGAATTAGAAATTTTACAAAACCTGCTAGAATCATTCCTTTTTGCCCATCGGCTAAACTTTTTGCTCCAAACACACGTTGTAAAATAGATTGGTTTGTGCCCCAATAATACATTTGTGCAATCATCATACCTGTAAAAATTGTACTGAAAGGTAAGAACGAATCTATATCGCCTTTAGCATTAAATTTTTCTGGGTTTGCAGTCCATAATTCATTTAAACCATCAGATATATTTCCGTTTCCAATTAGCATTAATCCAAAAATTGGAATTAGTAAGCCACCTATTAACAAACCAATAGCATTAACTAAATCAGATATTGCAACAGCTTTTAAACCTCCAAAAATAGCATAGATAGAACCAATTATGCCTATAGTCCAGACCGATATCCAAATAACTGTAGATTGCGATACTCCTAGTGTTTCTGGTAAGTCGAACATGGTGCTAAAAGCTAAAGAACCAGAGTATAATATAGTTGGTAATAATACAAAGCCAAAAGCGACTAAAAACAAAATAGATAAAATAGATTTTGTTTGTGAATCGAAGCGCTCTTGAACAAACTCTGGAATAGTTGTAATACCAGATCGCATATATTTGGGTAAAAGATATATGGCTGTAATAATCATAGAAATGGCAGCTAAGGTTTCCCAAGCCATTACTAATACACCTTGTGCAAAAGACTGTCCGTTTAAACCAACAATTTGTTCTGCAGATAGGTTTGTTAATAATAGGGACCCAGCTATGGTTATCGCTCCTAAACTTCTTCCGCCTAGGTAGTAACCATCAGCAGAATTTTCATCTGTTTTACGGGTAGCGTACCATGCAATAAAGGCCACTAATAAAGTGAATCCTAAAAAAGAAATAATTGATAACGCTCCCATATTTTAATTCTGTTTAGTTAGTTTTATTAATCCGCATGCAGGTGTTGTAATTTCTATTAGACCTTGGCGAAACTCGATAATCTCTTCAGATATAACATTGCCAGTACAATTGTATATATGCATGGTATATTCTTTAGATTTTGCTGTGTTTTTTATAATAACACTATTGGTTAGTTTTCCGTTAATGATATCTATGTTGTCAAAATCGTTATTAATTTCAATAACATTATCATCAAAAACCCCAATAATGGTTTTGTTTCCTTTTGATACTTGATTTATTGGGTAGTTAGCCAAAGGTTTAAAAGGCACAAAATGACCTGTAACAATTAAGTTTTGGTTTGTATTCCAATAATCTGTGTAAAATTTAATCATTTTTAAATGATTATCAGGTATTTCTTTTAGTATTACTGAAATTTGTGGTACGCCAAATAATGTGTTTACGAGCTGCAATGCTGCAACTTCTAAGCTTTCATTATTATGCCAAGTAATCATATCTGAATGTACAGCTGTATTTCCTGCTAACATTTTAATATCGGCAATTCTAATTCTGTTCATTGCAGAGTCACCAGGGCAATCAAAAGCACGGAACATGTTACCGTATTTTCTCATGGCAGGACCAGTATATTTTTGTCTAAATTCTATAAAAATATCGGGCTTAATGTTGCGTAATGTTTGCATAACATCGGTTAGCAATCTATCTACAGCATCGTTTATCGATACATAATCCATTTCGTCAGTTTGTTCTGTAACTGTTTCTGGATATAGCTTAAAATCGTCAATAAAATCGAGTTTAAATCCATCAAGGTTCCAATCTATTAAAGCCGATTTGTATATGTTTATTAAATACTCTCTTACTTCTGGGTATCTTGGGTCGAAAACAGGAGCCCAACGATGATTTTCTGTTAGAAATTTGCCTTTAAATTTTTTGTAAGCTTTAGAGTGTTTTCCACAAAAAGGGACACTGTACCAAAAACCAACTTTCATGCCAATAGCATGAATATTATCTACAAATTCTTTAGTTTTAGATAGGCGATCTGGATTCCAATCTCCTGTGTAATCGTAACCACGGTTGTCGTCGTTTGTTTGCCACCCATCATCTATAATAATAGATTTGTAACCTAGGTTGTAAGCTATTTTGCATTCTTCGTAAAGTGTTTCTGAATCAAGATTTTGATGAAAATTATACCAGGTTGAATACAATGGAGCATTGGCTATTTCTGGAACTGGAGCTGGTTTTAAATTATCGAATGTTTCCCACCATTTTGATACTCCACTTATAGCTTCAGAAAAATGTTTTTCTTCAGAGTCTATTCTAAGTTGAATGTTATAGGTTTCTAAGTTTGTGTAGTGTTCTGCAAAAAGAGTAACATGGCAATAGAAAAAATCATCTTCTTCTCGTATTCTAGCATTTAACTCTAATTTATCTATGGCGTTAGAGCAAGAAAATGTGTGTCTGTTACTATCGTCATGGCCAAATAAACTAATGATAGGTGCATCAATTGAAATTCTAGATTCCATATGATCCATTTCCCAATCGGCTTGAATTCGTTTAGAAAAATCTGTTGTGGGTTTCCAAACACCTTTTATATTATGTGCAGGAATTTTCCAAGTTAATGTTATTGGTTTAGGTATTTCAGCTTGAATAGCTGTAATATTTATATCGAAAATAGATATACCGCCTTCATTAAAAATAGAGTTTACTTTTGTAATGAAATTATCAGAACTTCCAGAAACCTGGATATCTTTTTCTAATGTGATATGGTTATGTTTTATCATTGTTTTATTTGTATTAAGGCTTAAATACAATGTATTATGTTACTTTATATTTGGGTATTTGAATTGATTTTTTAAAGTAATGAAAGCCAAGGATTAGATTAATTAAAACCTTGACTTTCATTTAAAATAAACTAAACAAACAAATCTTGATACTAGTTGTATCCTATATTTTGATTTAAATTAGGGTTTGCATCCCTTTCTGAGTTAGGAATCCAAATTAATTCGTGTTTTCCTGTTTGAAAAACACCACCACTTAACGATTTTGGGTGTGTACCATGTAAAGATGTTGCTCCCATATAATCGTCTGCTAAACCCCAACGTACTAAGTCGAAAAAACGGTGTCCTTCTCCTGCTAATTCCATAGCGCGTTCTTCAATAATAGCTTGGCGCATATCTGTTTGATTAATTCCAGGGTTTGTATCTGCAATTAATGTTAAGCCAGCTCTATTTCTAACCATATCTATAAAAGGTATAGCTTCTTGTGTTCTGTTTTCTTCGTTTAAGGCTTCTGCTAACATTAATAATACATCAGAGTAGCGAATAACTCTCCAGTTGTTTCCAACATTAGTACCTAAGAAATCTACTTGTTTTCTAGTTCCTAATTCCATACCTGTATATTTTTTAGAAAATATTGGTTCTAAACCTAAATCTGTAGCAATTTGAATATCGTTATCTCCATCTTCATTATTAGTAGAGAAATCGGTAGTAAAATCTATACCACCATAACCTAAAGCTCCAGGGTAATCGTAAACAATTGTTTCGTTTCTACGCACAATATCTCCGTTGGCAACAAATAAATCTCTTAACCAAGGGTTTACTATGTGGCCTCTATCTGGAGATTTTGCTGGAGGCGCATAGTCGATATGGAAGTTACCCATACTACCTGTACCAGGAATATCTGTTCCCCAAGCAAAAGATTCTTGTCCTAAAAATTGTAATTCGAATACAGACTCACTGTTATTCTCGTTAGTAGTGCTAAAGTTTTCGCCATATTGTGCAGCTGGTAATAAACTATATTTGCCAACTAAGCTGTTAAGTGCGATTACAGCAGGACCTGTTTGTCCCATATATAAGTAACTTTTTCCTTTTAATGCTGTTGCAGCACCAGAAGTAGCACGTCCTAAATCGTCTCCAGACCAAGATTCTGGCAGCATAGTTTCAGCTTTTTCTAAATCTGAAATTATTTGAGCCCATATATCTGCAGGATCTGCTTGGTCTACTAATAAGTTATCTAAATCTGGTAATTCTGTAATTAATGGCACATTACCAAAAAGGTTTACTAAATACCAGTAGTTAAAAGCTCTTAAAAAGTATGCTTGACCAACTAAATGCTCTCTAGTTGTAGTGTCTGGAATACCTTCTTCTGTAGTGTTTATTATAATATTATTACATCTAGCAATAGATTTATAAAGCTCTTGCCATGGCTCTGTAGCCCAACGTCCATCTCCAGGGTTACCTTGAAATGTAGACATTTTTGTATTCGTATCATTTGGAATGATATTAAACACATCTGAGCGTAATAAAGCTCCTGTGTGTACTATACGTCCCCAGAAAAAAGTTCCTGTTATTGGGTGAAATGCTCCGTTTATTGCTGCTTTTACTTGCTCTGCAGATGTACCAAAATTAGCAGTAGATGTTGCATTGTTATTTTGTTGCTCTAGAATATCGTTAGAGCAAGCTGCTGTTACTAATAATAACGCTGAGGTTACTACGCCATAAACAGATTTTATTTTAAATATATTTTTCATAATCTATTTTTTAAAAAGTTACCTTAAGTCCTAACATAAAAGTTCTTGCATTTGGATATGCTCTTTGGTCTATACCTCTACCTAATAAAGGGTTAACGTCTGTTCTTACTCCAGGTACACCAGAGTTAAGGTTTGCTCTACCACTGTTTGTAGATGCTACATCTGGATCGTAACCCGAGTAGTCTGTAATTACAAATACGTTTTGTACGTTAAAAGATAATCTTGTTTGTTTAATCCAGTCTACACCAAATACACCTTCGTCAAAATTGTACCCAATTTCTAAGTTTTTAAGTCTGAAGTAAGATCCGTTTTCTACAAAGAAAGAAGATGGCGCTTTATTACCAGCTGCATCGCTAATAGAAGCTCTAGGAATGCTGGTATCTGTGTTTGTAGGTGTCCAAGAATTTAATACATCTGTTAGCTTACCACCATCTTGCCATAAGATGTTATAATATCGACTTAGGTTATAAATTTCGTTACCAGAAACACCATTAAAGTTTAAAGCAATATCGAAGTTTTTGTATTGCCCGTTAAAGTTTAAACCATATGTAAAGTCTGGAGTTGGATCTCCAATAATAGTTTGATCGTCTGCAGTAATTCCAGCAACACCATCTGTATCTACTCTAATAAAATCTCCTGTAGCAGGATCTACTTTATCTTCTACAATATACCCGTAAAATGCGCCTACAGGAGCATTTGCTTCTGTTCTATTAACTATACGTAAATCTTCGTCTATACCAGGACCTAAAATAGTAGCAGGAATATCTTTTGCTTCGTTTTTAAGGTTAAAAGAAAAGTTTGTGCCAACGCTATATGTAAAATCGCCTTCTTGTTTTTTGTAAGTTACATCAAACTCAAATCCATTATTAATTAATGTTCCTGCGTTTCTTACAACAGGTAGACTTACACCAGAAGTAGAAGGTACGTTAATTGGTACTAAAGCATCCTCGACATCTTTAGAGTAATAATCTGCAGAAAAAGTAATGGCACTGTTTAAAAAGCTCATATCTACACCAACATCAAATGTTTTTGTTGTTTCCCAAACTAAATCTTTATCTGCTAACGATGTTTGTGCTAGTCCATTAGCAGCAGTTCCGTTAAATGTTGTATTAGATTGGTTTGCTAAAAACACAGCTTGTGTTGGGTAAAACGTATCTGGGTAAGACCCTAGTTCTCCATAAGAGACTCTAAATTTAAAGAAGTTTATTGTTTCAGATTTCCAGAAATCTTCGTTAGATATATTCCAAGCACCAGAAACAGAAGGGAAATAGCCTACTTGGTTTTCTTTAGCAAACCTAGAAGAGGCATCTCTTCTCATTGTACCAGAGAAAATGTACTTGTCGTTAAAGTTGTAGTTTAAACGACCGAAGTAAGAAATTAACCCAGCTTCGTTATCCTGTCCTAATAATATATTTTGATCGCTAGCAGGTAAAGCTCCAACAACTTGTATGCTGTTTGCAGGTGTACCTTGTCCATAAATACCACTACTCGTTTGGTTTTCTATAAAACGTGTATAACCTAGTACTGCAGATACTTTATGTACATCGTTAAATGTTTTCTTATAAGATAGTGTTGGCTCGAATAATAAGTTAACATCTTCTTGTTTATAGCTTGTTAAATCGTTTAAGTTATTTACATTTCTTACAGGGTCTAAAGTACTCATAAAGTAAGTTGGTGTAAATTGAAACTGGTTTGAATTTGTATAGTCTACACCTAAATTAATTCCAGCAGTTAAATCTTCTGTAATTTTATAGTCTAATTTTAAGCTAGCAAATAGGGTACGTGTTGTTTCTAAATTATTTTCTAAAGATGCTAGACCATATTGGTTTACTCCACCAGGACCTTGAACACCTCCAGAAGGTGCTTCGAAACCACCATCGTTATTTGGGTTAAATAATGCCACTGTTGGAGCAGTAGTACCATCAAAACCATACCAATTGTTGTCTTGCAATTTACCCTCTGTAATACCTAAAGACTGAGATAATTTGAATTTGCCAAATTCGTGTTCACTATTAAACCTAGCGTTTAATCTTTTAAACCCAGACCCTACTAATATACCATCTTGGTTGTAATAATTAAGAGAAGAGAAGTACGACGATTTTTCGCCACCGCCAGACAAAGTTAATCCGTAATCTTCTATAATTCCACTTTGCAGGTTCTCGTCTTGCCAATCTGTGTCTACACCATTGTTAGCTACAGTAGTAGAACTTCCGTCGTTAGCAAAACGTTGGTTTAAATAATCTGTGTATTGTTGCCCATTAATAAAATCTAATTTTTTACTAGGGGTATCAAAACCGATTCTAGAGCTGAAAGTAACTTCTAAATCTCTGTTCTTTCTACCATGATTTGTTTTAATTAAAACCACACCATTTGCAGCTCTAGATCCATAAATAGCTGCAGCTGCAGCATCTTTAAGTACAGAAATATTTTCTATATCGTTAGGGTTTATATAGTTCATGTTATCTACAAACAAACCATCTACAATGTAAAGCGGAGACGCATTACTTAACGAGTTTATACCACGAATAAATACATTCCCTGTTCCGCCTGGTTTTCCTCCCGGGTTTTCTACTTGTATACCTGTAAGCTTACCTTGTAATGCTGCTGTAGGGTTACCTGCAACAGTACCGACAAGATCTCCTCCTTTTATGGTACCTATAGATCCTGTTAATTCTCTTTTGTTAGAAGTACCATAACCAACTATAACAACTTCGTCTAATGCAGCTGCGTCTTCTAACATTGTTGCGTTAATTTTTGTTTGGTTTCCAACGGTAATTTCTAAAGTTTTGTAGCCTACATAGCTAAAAACTAAAATGTCGTTAGGACTTACATTATTTAAAGAGTAATTTCCATCAAAATCGGTAGTTGCACCATTTGTTGTATTCTTTACAAGAATATTAACTCCCGGAAGCGGAAATTGAGCATCTGATACAACCCCTGATACGGTTGTCGTTTGTGCATTTACTGATAATCCTATGAAGGATATTACTAAGCAAAATAATAGTCGTATTACTTGTTTTTTCATAAGATTTGGTTTTTAGTTAATAAAGATAAGTTGTTGTGAATCATTTTAATGCGTCTTTTAAAATTATATTTAGTAAGTTGTTTTTTGTAACCCGTGTTTTTATAGTAAAAGTATACTATGCTACACTATGCTACAATGCAAATATATAAAAAAAAGTGATATGTTTTAATAATTTGAAAAAAAAACACCTTAAAATTTGTTAGATATACAGAGAAGTATTATAAATACTGCTAAAGTGAGTTTCTTTGAATTAGCTCTGAAGTTGTAATTTTACTAATAGGATCTCTAAATTTAACGTAACGAGCAGCTTCTATGGCCATTTTTTTGAAATCTGTAGATATTGTAGTAATACCACCAAATAGAATTTCTTTTATTGCATTATCATTATGAGCTATAACACCAATATCTTTTCCTAGAGCAAATCTATTTGTTTTAGAGTCTCGTAAAACCTCCCATAAATAGCTGTCGTTTATAAAAAAGTATAATGTGTTTTTTTCTATACTTTCTTTTTTGTAACGTTTTACTACTTTACCATTAATATAGAATTCTGCAATAAATTTATTAAAAGCATTTAGTATGCCTATAGGGTAATCTTTATCGTCTCTGTAAAATAAAATAAATGTTTTATATTTTAAAATAGCTGGTAAAAGTTTTTTTAATTGTCTGTAAGTCGAGTTTTCAAATTCTTGAGATATATAAGAATAGGCAGGAGGCATTTTTAAATATCTATCTATAATTAAAAGCTTTTCTGAAGGAATTTCTTGTAGCATGTCACTTATTTCTGGAGCTTGAATAGGGGCAACCACATACATGCCATACCTACCAGAAGTTCTTTCAAGAATATCTTTAAATACATCTGTGTTATTATGATGGAAAAACACATTAATAATATATTTTTTTCCTAGTTCTTCTCTAAAAGTATTGTAAAAATCTTCTTGAAATGTTTGAAAAGAGTATAATAAAAGGCAAACTCTAAGTTTTGTTTTTGTGTTAACATCAGCAATAAAATACCCTTTAAAATTTTTAGACACTACAATACCACGCCCTTTTAAATCCTCGTAAGCCTTAACAATAGTTTTTCTAGCATAACCAATTTCTGCTACCATAACGTTAATAGATGGTAAACGGTCGCCTTGTTTAAGCTCTTTAGATTCAATTGTATTTAGAATACCATTAACGAGTTGTTCGTGTTTAGATAATGTATTTATATTTTTTAATTCAGAAATATTATCAAATAGGGCTTGCATACTTTGCTATTAAAGTCTTTGTAATTTAATGTTTAATTTTAAGTAGTACTAGGTTAAAACTAGAAAATAAGGGATAAATATATAGATTTATTATTGAGTTAAAATATTTACATCTACTTTATAAATTATTTAACACCAATTTTAGTTGTGGTTTTTAATTTACCATTATAATTAATAATAAGTGTTGCTTCACTATTACTATTTTGCCCTTTATGCTCAATATCTACAGTAATTTTGTCATTGCTATCTATTAGAATATAATTTATTTTAGAATTGATTTGAAATTGATCTTTATTATCTCCAGTTAATTCTATCGATGTAATAAAGCTACCCGTATTTCCGCCTTTATTCTTTATTGTGATCGTTTTTTTAGAATTAGGTTTTATAAAAACCTGTTTTGGTGCTATTAAAGTTGAGGCTATTAAAGCTTTTCCTTTAGGAGCATCTTCACTATAAACTTCCATATTATGTTGGCTACCACCACCTCGTATAGGCGATCCTGCAGCAATATAAATTCCCTTACCAGAAACAATAGCTTGTGTACCATGCCTTGGGTAGTGCATATCTTGTTTTGTAGCCCATGTTTTTGTTTTAGGACTGTACACCTCCAGAGTTTTATATGCTGGCCCCTTTTTTTCGCCTTCTCCACCCATAACATAAAGTTTATTTTTAAATACAGCAACTCCAGGAGCTGCTCTAGGTGTAGGTAGTGGCTTTTGTAATATAGACCAACTTTTGGTTTTAAAATTATATACATCAACAGTATCTATTAAGGGAGCAAAAACACCACCCTTACCACCAGAATGTCTTCCGCCAACAGCATATAGCTTATTATTAATTACCGCAGCGCTAAAATGATCGCGGGCTTGCGAAGCATTTTCTAGTACAGTCCATGTGTTTGTTTTAGGATTATATTCATCAAACCAATTTACATAACCTCCATAATGGCCTATAGTGTTGCCTCCAATTAAATAAAATTTATCATTATGTACCACTAATCCAGCGCCACCGCGTCTTCTGTCTTTTGGTATTTCTGGTCCTTGAATCCACGTTTTTGTTGGTGGGTAATACAACCAAACATAATCTGCAGGAATTTCTTTAGGAAATTTATTAGTTTTAAAACTACCAATTATCCAAACAAAACCTTTGTGTGCTGTTGCTTGAAAGTGATTAAACTGTTTAGGGGCTTTACCTCCCTGACTCCACGTATTGGTTTTATAATTATAAATATCCAGCCTTTGAGCTTTTTCTCGACCACCAAACATTATAAATTTATCTCCAGCCTGTACAAACGAGCATTCGTGCCTTGATTGATAATTTTCATCTTCATTTTTATCAATCCATATATCTGTTTGAGAAAATACAGAGTTTAAATTCAATACAAAAATTATTAATAAACTCAATGCTGGTGTTTTTGTAAAAATAAAAGTTCGATGGGTCATACAAATTTTGGTTCGTTTTTTATTAAAAAGCTTCTAGGCTTTATTTAACAATGTTAATTTAAGCTATTTTGATGCAACTAATGTTCAAATTTACTAAATAGATTAATAATTTAACTCTATTTTGTATACAAAACGCAAAATATTGTGTTTCTTTGTTTCAAATCAACAGTATCAACAACTAAATATTACAGAGTATGTTAAAAAGAAAGTACAAGCATTTAATGTTTTTGGGGCTATTTTTTCTCGGGTTGAGTCTTGTTTACGCTCAGGAATCTAATGTGTTAATAGATGGCGAATTAAAAAAATGGCATAAAGTAACATTATCTTTTGAAGGAGATAATTTAAGTGAAAGCGACGAAAATAATCCGTTTTTAAATTATAGACTTAATGTAATTTTTAAAAATAAACAAAAAACGTATGTAGTTCCTGGTTTTTATGCAGCCGATGGTAATGCAGCAGAGACTAGTGCAAAAAGTGGTAAAGTTTGGCAGGTAAGATTTACACCAGATGCTGTGGGCGAGTGGAGTTACGAAGTGTCGTTTAGAAAAGGTGAAAATATAGCGATTAGTAGTGCTATTAATGCAGGAGAACCTGTTGGTTTTAATGGTGCTAAAGGTAAATTTACCATTGCAGATTCAGATAAAGTAGGCTCTGCTTTTAGAACAAAGGGAAGATTAAAATATACAGGCGAACGTTATTTGAAATATGCAGATACTAACGAGGCATATATAAAAGGTGGAGCCGATAGTCCGGAAAGTTTTTTAGGATATTACGAGTTCGATCAAACGCCCGCTTCACATAAATATGAAGCCCATGCTAAAGACTGGAAACAAGGCAACCCAACATGGCAAAATGGTAAAGGGAAAAATATAATTGGAGCTTTAAATTATTTAGCTTCAGAAGATATGAATTCTGTTTACTTTTTAACTATGAGTGTACAAGGCGATGGTAAAGATGTTTGGCCATGGACAAGCATTAACGAGCGCTATCGTTTTGATTGTAGTAAACTAGACCAATGGGAAGTTGTTTTCGATCATATGGATAATTTAGGCTTAATGTTACACATTGTAACTCAAGAAACAGAAAACGAATTGTTGTTAGATATAGGAGAACTTGGTGTGCAACGTAAACTATATTATAGAGAGTTAATAGCCCGTTTTGCACATCATTTAGGTGTTACATGGAATTTAGGAGAAGAGAACGGACCTTTACATTGGACTCCTAAAGGGCAGTCTGATAAAGATAGAAAAGCTATGGCTAAGTATATTAAACAAAACGACCCATACCAAAACTACGTGTCTTTACACACACATGCTGTTACTAAAGCTCAAGATTTATATTTAACACCACTATTGGGTTACGAGTATCTAGATGGTCCATCAATGCAAACACATCACCCACACGATGTACACGATATTACCGTAAAATGGATAAACGAATCTAAAGCATTTGGGAAACAATGGGTTGTTACTCAAGATGAAATAGGGCCAGCAGGAACAGGAGCGAAGCCAGATGCAGACGATCCTGAACATAACGAAATTAGAGCAGATGTATTATGGGGTAATTTAATGGCTGGTGGAGCTGGTGTAGAATGGTATTTTGGATACAAATTTGAGCATAACGATTTAAAATGTGAAGATTGGAGATCTAGAGATATTTTATGGGATCAAACAAGATTTGCGATAAAATTCTTTAAAGATAATTTACCTTTTGAAACCATGACATCTAATGATGCATTAACCGATAATGTTCACGATTTTGTTTTAGCTAAAAAAGGAAAGGTTTATGCTGTGTATCTTCCAAAGGTAGAAGATACAAAACTAGATTTATCAGATAGTAAATCTAAATTTTCTATTCAATGGTATAACCCTAGAAAAGGAGGAGCATTGCAAAAAGGCAGCATTAAAACTATAAATGGAGGTAGCAAAGTATCTTTAGGAACACCGCCATCAAAAACAGGAGATTGGGTTGCTTTAGTAAAAAGTTTATCGAAAAAAACTGAGAAAGTGGCCTCTACAGCGATTACTTTAAAAGCTTTAAGAGATTTTGAGGTCGATAAAACATCGGATGCTACGTATTATGCAGAAGATAAAAGAGGAACTCTAGCTATAAACGCAGGTAATAAGAACCAACGCGATAAATTTGCTAGAGCAAAGAGTGTGTTTTTAGGCGAAACAGGCTATTATTCTGCGGTTTTAAACACCATAGCAGAGAACGATGGAGAATCTGTTTACACAGTTTATATTAATAACGAAAAATTAAAAACGGTTAAAAACCAGGAAGTTCCAGATTCATTTAAAAAAGTAGATTTAGCTCTTGGTAAAATTTATTTAAAAGCCAATGACACTTTAAAAATATCATCAAAAACAGCAACTAATGGAAAAATTCCAGAATATGACGAAACTGCATGGTCTAGAGGAAGATGGCATGCTATTAGCTTAACTCCTGTTGTATTTAATTTAGATAAACAACTTAAAAATGTTAAAGCTTTTGAAGAGAAAAACGGAATGTTACAGGTAGAAGCAGAAGCTTTTCATCATAATACAAATAACGAAAGTCCAAGGAAGTTTTACACACATTCTGATAAAATGGTTGTTCCTTTTACAGTAAAACCTAATAATCATACAAAAACAGCAAGTGGAAAATCCTATATCGAAGCCATGCCAGATACTAGAGTAACTCATGGCGATAAACTTATACAAGGAGAAAACTTTTTTCCTATTCCAGGTACAGGAGGTATAGTGTCTTATAAAGTAAAAATTAATACACCAGGAAAGTATTATGTATGGGTTAAAGCATATTCTAGTGGGCCAGAAGATAATGGCTTACATGTAGGGTTAAATGGTGAATGGCCAGAAAGCGGACAACGCATTCAGTTATGTCAAGGTAAACATAAATGGACTTGGTCTTCTGCACAGCGTGTCCCAGAAAACCATTGCGGTATACCAATGCATATTTATTTAAATATTAAAGAAGCAGGCGAGCATATTATTTCGTTCTCGATGCGAGAAGATGGATTTGAATTAGATCAATTTATTTTATCTAAAGACGCATCTTTTAAACCCGAATAGTAATTAGTTTATTATTATAGTTAATTAGTTAGAAGCCCATAATCTCATAATTTATGGGCTTCGTTGTATAACTATATTTTCAGATGTTTTAAATAAAATTTATAAGATTTAAATACTTACCTAATAATAACAAAACCTTCTAAAACATCGTCTTTTTGGTCTTTTTGTTTTATTGTAACCTTTACTTTTACAGGTGTTTCTCTGTCTGCAAACTTTTTACCATGTATGGTTAATGTTTGTTTTTTAAAAGGTTTTAAAGTGGTTACAGTGTCTTTTGCAAATTCTACCCATTTATCGTTTTTAAGGTAGTCTATGGTAAGTAGCGAAGGTTTAGAGCTAATTTGGCCAAAATTTTGTACCTCAATTTCTGTTTTTAAGTGTTTACCGTTTAAGGACAAAGTAGGAAACTTACTAGAAAGTGCTTGTTGGTTGTAATTTATTTCTGGTAAACGTGCATATCCAAAAAGTAGTTTGCCTTTTTTTGTTTTTCCTAGTAATTTACCTGCAAAGTTGTTATGGGTTAAACCATTGTTTTTACCATGAAAAATTAATATTAAATCGTTACCAGATTTTTCGGTTTTATAGATTTTAGAACCGCGACCAAAGTTAATTTCTTCTGACGCTCCAAATCTTAAAGATTTAATATTGATATTTTTATGCGGATTAAAATCTGCTTCTGCTTTTATTTTTACTCTAATAAAATCGGTGTTAGCGTTTATTCTCGATGTATTTAAAACAGTTAGTAACTTTCCTTTTTTTAAAGGTATTCCTATGTTTTTAGAACTATGATTATCACTGCCTTTATCTTGCTTTTTTATAGTGTCTGCCACAGCAAAATTAGCTTGATACGCTCTACCGTATTCATCTTGATAAATTTTCATACGCTCAAACTTATACCAATTTACTAGTGTTTTATCTTCGTATTTGGCTATGCCTGGTAAATAGGCTTCTCCAGTGTCTGTTTTCCAGTTAATACCATCTTTAGATCTTAGGTAGTATGCAATTCTGCCTAACCAATCGTTTACAATTAAATGATATTGAATATTTGTTTTCCAAACAACAGGGTCTTCATATCTGCCTTCATATGGCGGATACACAGTTTTAGTATTAACTTGATTAAAAGGAGGTAAACCTGTTTCGCTAAAAGATATTTCTCCACCTCTGCTAACCATTAAATAAGACCCATCTTCACGTTGTGCATAGGTGTTGTTTGTTAAATGATCGAAAACGGGACGATTACGTTGGTCATATTCAAATATTTTAAATTCCCAAGGGCCATTTAAGCTAGAAGAAAGGTAGTAACCATTATTAACAGATATTACATATTGACCATTTTTTAATTTATAAATTTCTGGATTATGCCCTTGTCCTATAGTTTCTACATACTTAAATGGTCCAATTAATTGGTTGGATTTGGCGTGTATAACTTCCGATCTAGGCCATTCCATATGTCCTTTTTCAGAATCTTCTCGCCACCTACATACAAACATATGGTATTTGCCATCGTTTCCTTTTTTAATATTTCCTCCCCAATACGACCAGTCTTTATGTTCTATACCGTTATCTGTATATCTGGGTTTTACTTCTTGTGCACCCCATGTATTACCGGTTAATTTACCAACCTTAGGAATAGGAGAGAAGCGATCTATAAAACGTCCTCCAAAAATTAAACCGTCCCACTCTTGGGGACGGTTTCTTTTAAGATCTTGAGCATTAATATTTAATGCAAAATTTGTAAATACTATTAAAAATAAAAACTTTAATATTTTCATTTTGATGTATTTTTATTATTAATCATTATGAGCTTCAACACCTCCACCAATATTGTTTTCGGTGTAGCCTTCTAAAGTAATTTTATAAGAATGAGCATAATCACTTGGTAATTTTTTTGGTGCTTGAATAACAAGACCTTTTTCGTTTCTTTCCCATTTAATAGACTCATCACTTCCTAATAATTCTATTTTTTCTATTTTAGAATTTAAAACGCCTAATTGAGTACTTAAAGATTTAATAACTGTTTCCCCTTCAGGTTTATCCATTACAATGGCATAAAACTCTTTATCAGATTTTTTAGTAAAACGAATATCTGTGTTTGTGTATTCAATTTTAATTTTTTCAACCTTATGACCGCCTTCAGGTAAACGAGTAGGTCCTTCACCAAAAATTGTCCAAGGTCTTGTACCGTAAATGGCGTCTCCATTTACATTTAACCAGGCACCCATATCTAATAATAAGTTTTCCATAACTTCAGGAATTGTTCCGTCTGGGTTAGGAGGAACGTTTAATAACATTAAACCATTTTTAGATACAATATCTACTAAAATATCAACTAAATCATTAGGTTTTTTAAATTTTGTATGTGGTCTGTAAAACCATGCTCCTGGCGATGTATCTGTTAACCAAGTTTTAGCTTTTGGTTGGTTTGGGCGTCCGCGTTCGTAATCTTTTATAGCAGCTGTATCTGGAAAAGTTGTTTCTTTATAGCAAACAACAACTTCTTTTCCCCATTCTATGCCTTTGTTATAGTAGTATGCTAAAAATTTCTGACGTGTTTCTTCTGTCATGTTTTCTAGCCACCAATCAAACCAAATTAAATCGGGTTGATAAACATCAATAAACTCGGTAATTTTAGCCCACCAATCTTTGTAAAATTGCTCGTCTGGAGTGTCAGAATCTACAGAGTGTGGGTTAGTGTATAAATCGTAATCTTTAGGGTTTATTCCCCCATGAGCGTGCGATGGTGCGAAGTATTTCCAAGTAAAAGCATGGTGAAACGACCCCATAAATTTTAATCCCTTGGCTTCAATTTCTTTTTTAAGTGCAGCAGAAGGATCTATTCCTCCATAGTTCATAGAATTCCAACGTGTTGCTTTACTATCCCACATAGCAAAATTATCGTGATGCATAGCTACTGGTCCTGCAAATTTGGCTCCAGATTTAGCAAATAAATCGGCCCATTTTTTTGCATCAAAACCAGAGGTTTCAAATTGCTCTATTATTTCTTTGTAACCATGTTTTTTAGGGTTGCCATATTTCTTTTTATGGTGAAGATAATTAGATGTAGGTTTTCCATTTTTTGTTTTAACTATTTTACCGTCTTCATACATTTTCATACCATGCCAACCAGCATAGTGTTTTCCTTTTTCTGTACCTTCGAAGGCAGACGACACAGGTCCCCAATGGGCGTAAATGCCAAATTTAGCATCTTTAAACCAATCTGGAGCTTCATTAACTTGGTTTATCGATTTCCAGTTAGGTTCAACCTTATTGGCGGTTTGAGCATTGCTAAAGGTTGTAAATAATAAAGCAAGAGTTAAAATGCTTAATGTTTGAAATTGGTGTAATTTCATGATTGGTTAGGTTTTGTTTTTTTATTTATTTTAATTGAATTTTACTCATAAATATGCAGAGAAAATCCATGTGCTAAATAAAGAAACATAGAAGCAAATTAAAGCGCTGTTTGTAGAAAAAGACATAACATATGTTCAAAATTATTGTATAAACGCCTGTAAACGTGCTTTTTTTTACATAATAAAAAAAGCACGTTTAAATTTAATTTGTTTTTAAAAAAATATCTTAATTTATATTAAACAGGCATATGCTCTTATTTTTAATTTGTTGATAAAAGATCTTTTTCCCATTTATTTAAAATTTCTTCGTTGGTAGGGTTACTTCCTAAGCCTTTTTTTACAAAACCTTTTGATGCAAACTTACTAGAACCTTGTTTTGCTTTTTTTATAATTTCGGGAGATTCTATAATCATGTTTTTTTCTATAAGGTTTAATTTAGAGTGCAACGCGTTAAATAATTTATTTTGAATTTCTTTATAGGTTTCTTTTTCTGTTAAATTATTAAATTCATTGGCATCATTTTTTAAATCGTACAATTCGAATTCTGGACGAGTTTTTGCCATGAATTGATTAAAAGGAGCTTCTAGTTTGCCTTGTTTATGCAAAACATTATAAAGCGTAAAAGCTGGATATTGTAATTTTTTATAAGAGGTTAATTGCATATACGGTAAATGTGGCATTCTGTTCCAAATTAATTTATATCTACCATCGGTAATAGATCTAATATCGTCTACAGCATCTCCACAGCGTTGGCGAAAGCCATAAACATAATTTTGTTTTTCACCATTTAATACATCTTTTCCATGCATGTATTCTGGAACTTTAATGTTTGCTAATTTTAGTGAGCTAGCAGTAACATCTACTAAGCTAATAAGGTCTTTTTTTATTGTTCCTGCATCACGGTTTTTGGGATAGCGTACAATTAATGGAATAGCTAAGCCTCCTTCGTACAACCATTGTTTATCTCTTAAGTGTGGGCGTCCATGATCTCCAAAAAGAATAACAACCGTGTTATCTGCTAAGCCTTCGTCTTCTAGCCTTTTTAAAATTTGACCAACTTGTTTATCTGCAGTTTGCACACTTTCTAAATATTTTGACCAATCTGCTCTAATTAATGGGTAATCTGGATAACATCCAGGTAGTTTTACCGTATCAGGATCTATTGGGTTTTCATTATCATTAACAAAAATACGATGAGGTTCATGAATTTGCACTTGTGCAAAAAATGGTTGGTCTTTATCGCGTTGGTTCCAGTCTGTACCATCAAAAAAGTTTTTACCTAAAAAGTTATAATCTTCCTTTCCCTTTTTGTTCATGGCATGAGCCCAACCATTGGAACAGAAATATCCTTTTTCTTTGAATAGTTCCATAATTGGAGGTATGCTATCTGGTAGTTTTTTCTTATCAATAGTTCTGTGATTTAGCACATTTATAGCACTTGGGTACATGCCCGTAATTTGAGAAGATCGACTTGATGAGCATACTGGCGCGTTCGAGTAAGCGTTTGTATATTTTACTCCTTGTTTAGCCAAATTATCGATGTGAGGCGTTTTAACATCTGGGTTGCCATAGCAAGAAAGTTCTCTTCCTAGGTCATCACAATTTATCCAAAGGATGTTTAAAGGTTGCTTTGCTGCACTTCGTTTTGAAGTTTCTTTACAGCCTATAAAAACAAATGATAGGCTTAGAATAAAAATTTTAAATTTCATTTTAAAAATTATTTATAAGGGTAATAATGAAAATAATCGACGTCGAACCAAGAGTCTTTATCAGATCCCTCTTTATGTCCAAAATATCCGTTTGAAATTATCCAATGCATATTTTGAAAGCAAGTAGCTTTCATTACATCTCTAGATTGCTCTTTGCCTGCAGGTACTTTTCTGCCAAGTTTTTGCCATTCTCCGTTAACAAATTCCCATGCTTGCATATAATTTGGCGTAAACTCTAAACCAACAGTTTCCCAATCTCCAAATTTGGTTTTTACATCGTGTTCTAGCATCACGCTAATTAACTCTTTATGCCTTTTGGTATTTAAATTTGGAGGCGCATCAATATCCCAACAATTTTGCTTACTCCAAGCATAATATTCTACCCAGTCTAACTCCATCCAGTCATTACCTTCTACAGGAGCATTTTTATGGTCTACGCCCATATTACCTCTATTTCCCCAAATAGCAGGATGTGTGTGCGATTTAGGTCCATTGGTCTCTATTCCTCTAATTCTAAATTTTGTAACGAAAAAACCAAAACGACAGTAGTTTAATCCTGAAATTCCGCCTCCTTTCTTATCCGATACATCGCACTGTATACTTAGATACGATTTATCTACAATGCTTACATATTTTTCGCTATCTCCAGTTAATCTATCAGGTCTTCTATACGTCCATTTTGTTTTGTCTAAATAACTGAAGTTATCTGATATATTCCAATCTATTTTGGTTTTATATAATTTGGCAACCTTTTTTGGAGGCAACTGCGAAAAGATATTTCCATGAAGAATTATTGCTCCAAATACCAGTAAAATGTTTTTAATCATTTTATAGCTCTTTTAGTTTCTTATTTTCTTCAGCAATCCTTTCGCGTTGTTTTTTATTCAACCCTTGGCTATAGTAAACATCTAAATTATGGCGAATCCCAGTTGTTTTCATTGCAGGGTCATCAACATCAAGACTTAAGTCACAATCAAAGCGAACCAGAATAGAGTGAGGGTTAATACCATATTTTCCTGCATTTACAAAATGAGACATACCCCAAGTTATACCACGACCATATTTAGTATCTGTAAATGCATCTGGTACAAAAGGGCCTGTAGCCACAGGCACTAATTCGCAAATCGAAGCAATTTCAAAGTTTAGCCAATCTTCGGCGTATTGTATCGTAAAATGCTCTGTTCCGTCTTTAGCTACAATGGCTCCTAAACCTTTTTTAAAAGGAAAAAGTGTTACCTCGTGCCCAGAACTTGTTAATGGGTTTAATGGGTGTTTTTTAAATGGCCCTAGCGGATTGTCTCCTGTTACTAAACCACCGCCAACCCAAACCGGGTTTGGTCTGTTAAAAGCCGATTTGTAATAAATATAAATTTTACCATTATGAACTAAAGGATATGGATCGTGAATAGCATATTGATCCCAAGCGCCTTCTGGTCCGTTTTCAATAACAACTTTTCCTGCTGGTGTCCATGGGCCATCTGGAGAATCGGCATACGATGCTGTTACCGGACAATAATCGCCTTTTAAACCACTTGCTTCCATAAAACCTTGGTAGTATAAGTAGTATTTGCCTTTCCATTTTAAAATATCTGTTGTTGTTACTGCACGCCAACCTACTTCTGGTTTTGGTGGTCTTGGTACTGCTACGCCTTGTTCTTTCCATGTAAATCCATCTTCACTTGTGGCGTACCAAATTTCAGATAAATCCCAATCTGTAGATGGAATGGTATCATTACTTTTTTCTGCATTTTTCGCACCAACAGGAATTACTGGAGTATCTCGTTTTGTATACCAAACATAATATTTTCCGTTTTCAAAAATAACTTTTGAAGGATCTCTACGAGATACCGTACCATCGTGGTTGTTATAATCAAAACCTTTTAATTCTGTATATTTAAAGTTGGTGTACAACTCATTATTTCTTGGATGGATGTTACTGTAATTATTAAAGCTCCTATCCATAGCAGCACTTAATGTTCTGTTTTTTGTGCTATCTGTAACCGTATACGGAAAAGGACCTTGTTCTTCAATTTTAGAAGATTCTACCTTGTGCTCTTTACACGAAACCAAGCTAGTTAATAGTAATATTAGATAAATTCTTTTCATAATGTTTATTTTTGTTTGGCACCACGACCTTCTGGATTTTTATTTATAGATCCTGTCCCTTGTGCAAAATAGACTTCTGGTTTATGCCAAACGCCTGTGTTTTTATAAGCAGGCTCATTATAATCTAAGCTTAAATCGCAATCAAAACGTGCAATAATGGAATAACCTTTTTTTGCTGTTCCTGCATTTATAAAATGAGATAATCCCCAGGTAAAACCTCTACCGTCTTTAGTGTCTGTAAAAGCATCGGCTACAAATGGTGCTGCTGCTGTTGGTACTAGTGAAACGCTAGATGCTAGTTTAAAATTAGCGCCATCTTCAGCATATTGGATTGTTTCACGTTCGTTACCATCTTTAATTGCTAAAGTGGCAATACCACCTTTGTAAGGCCAATATGTGGTTTCATGCCCCGATTGCATTACGGGATTTAAAGGATGTTTTGTGTAAGGTCCTAACGGGTTATCTGCTATTGCTAAACCATGACCAACAGCGTAATTAGTTCTGTTATCTGGCCATTTGTTATAGGCTGCTTTGTAATACACATAAATTTTTCCGTTGTGGACTATAGGTTGTGGATCGTGAGTTGCTTTATGGTCCCATTCGTTTTCTTTTCCAAACGGAATTACTTTATCTCCTCTATGTGTCCATGGTCCATTTGGAGAATCTGCAGATGATACTGAGACTGGACATAAATCGCCTCTTAATCCGCTAGGTTCATCAAAAGCTTGATAGTACAAGTAGTATTTTCCTTTCCAAACTAGTATATCTGGAGTGGCTACAGAACGCCATCCTGATTTTGGCTTTTCTGGTCTAGAAATGGCAACACCTTCCTCTTTCCAGGTTATACCGTCTTTACTAGTGGCATACCATATCTCGGCTAGATCCCAATCTGTAGAAGGGATTTTGTCGGTTGCTTCAGCAGCTCTATTCCAACCAATTGGAGGAACAATAGTATGGCGTTTTGTATACCAAACATAGTATGTGCCATTTACTAAAATAGGCCTGGAAGGGTCTCTACGAGACACCGTACCATCGCCTCCATTATAATCAAATCCTTTTAAGCGTGTGTATTTAAATTGTGAAAACAACTCGTTGTCTTGTACTCTTGGTGTTGGGTAATCGAACATACGTTCAGACGAAGCACTTAATGGAATGTTTGGTTTTTTTGCAGGTAATTTAAAAGGAAAAACACTTTCAGCTTGTTTTTCATTAACTTGTTCTACAGTTTGTTCTGTTTTAGTACAAGAAACTACCATGGTAATTAGTAATAACTTAATACCAATTTTTAAACTTGTTTTAAATTGTTTCATTTTTATTTGCAATTAATTAGCTTCATAATATTTCACGTAATCGACTTTCATACTTTTACCATCTAGATCGTCTCTAAGTGTACCGTGCCATTTTATAAGGGCTAAGCTTAAAAAAATGGGAGCTTCACTATGACAAAATTCATTTTTGGTTCTTCTTATTTCTTTTCCATCAAAATAGAATACCAATTCTTTTTCGGTCCATTCTAAACCGTAGGTGTGAAACTCTTTCGAAAAATCATAATTCTCTTTAGCGTCTAAGACAGAAATATCTCTCCAAATACCATCTTTTAAATATTGTACTTTATAATTTGCTATTAAGTTTCTCCAATTGTTGTTTTGATCTTTCCATCCATTTATAAATTGAATACAACCAACTTTTATAGGAGTACTCCAAGAAAACTCGACCCATTTTTCACCATCATTTTGTGTGCTCCAAGATGTTAAAGGGTTACCATCTATTAACCTAGATTCTGATGGTTTGTTTTTATAAGAACCGCTAGACGTTATTTTTACATGTTCTACTCTAACATAATTTACTATGCCAGGAATATCTGTATCGGCAGTATTAGACAGTGCTTCTGGATATTCACCCGATTCGTTTACACCATAAACTCTAAATTCGCCAAGGTTGAATTTTGAATCTTCATTAGAGACAAATCGTATTTTTTGAGTTTCTACAGGAAGTTCTAACTGAATAGAATAATCTGGCTTAGCACCAAAGTAAAACTGCTTGTTAAAACTAGGGTGTTTCTTTTTTCCGTTTGGTAGTTTTGTAAAGTCTGACCAATTGTGAATATTGGTACTAATTTCATTTGGATAATGTCCTTCGTTTATATCAATTTCAAATATTTTTCCTTCTTTAGGTGCTTTTATAGGTTTGGTCATTAACCAAAAAGAATTATTTGTAGCTTCTCCTCCAGCATATTTGTATCTGCATTCAAAATAACCATATTTAAACTTTTGCTTAGTCCAAATACTACCAGCTGTCCAATCTTGACCGCCTCGTTTTTCCTTATGAATATCTAAATGCAATTCACCATTTCTAACTACTGCATTTTCTCTCCACCTACTACAGTATAAGTTTTTACTAGGGTGGTTTGCAGAGATCCATTGTAGGTCTAGTTCTTTGTTTGAATAACTAAAATCGTCCTCCCACGTTAGTTTATATTTTGTCTCTATATTTTTTGGTAATTGAGCTGATATAAGTCCTGTTACCAAAAATAATAAAATACAGAGGTTTTTTATTATTGCCATTCGTTATATACTTCTTTAAGTTGATTGTAAGCTTCTTTTTTATTTCGTCTTTCATCTACAATTCCCCATTCTCTAAAACCAGACTCTGGAGTGCCTTTATAATTACTACGGTAATCGTTATAACTCCATATGGAAACACCTGTTACATAAGGAAATGCTTTTAGGTCTCTTAAAAAATTAACTAAATCATTTTTTAAAACAGCATTAGGTGCAGGACCAATTTGCCCTTGTCCTATTTCTGAAACAAAAATGGGTTTGTTAGGGAATCTTTTATGAACCTTTTCTATAATTTTTATCGCATGACCATAACTGTTTACGCATAAAAAATCTACTTTTTCGTAAGGTTCTTTTCCTATTTCTCCACCTTGATAAGATGTATTACTCACGTACGTTTTAAGTCTTGTTTTATCTAGAGACCCTGTATAATCTATCATTTCATTTACATAATTATACTGGTCTTTAGTAAGGTGTTGTTCTCCCCATTTAGGTTCTGTAGTTCTCAGTTCGTTACCAACGCTCCAAGCAACTACAGAAGGGTGATTAAAATCGCGTTCTATCATATCTTTCATCCACAGCTTGGTTTGTGGGTTATTAGGTATTGATTGGGGATCGTTTTCTCCCCAAACTGGAATTTCTTCAACTAATAAAAACCCAATACTATCGCATAGTTTCAATATGTTTTTAGATAATGGTGCATGCATTAATCTAGAAAAATTACATCCTAGATTGTATTTAATATCTAGCATATCTTGCTTTATTAAATGATATGGTTCTGTGTTACCATAAGCTGGATGGTCGTGTACACGATTAACACCATTCATTCTTACCGCTTCATTATTAAGAAAAAATTGCTCGCCTTTAACTTCAAATTTTCTAATACCAAATTTATCGGAAGCTGTATCAAGTTCTTCTTTATTTATAGAAATAGAACTCTTTAATTCGTATAGATTTGGTGTATTAAAGTGCCACAACTTAACATCTGAAAGTTCTTTTTCGAATTTGATAGTAGATATAGTTGTAGAATGACCTTTAACCAGAATACCTAAAGTATCGGAATGCACACCTTTAATTTTAGCATTTACTTTTAAAGAAGCTTCATTTTCTCCGTTGTTTTCAATTTTATATTTAATAGAGAAATTTACCTTGTTGGTTTCAAAATTGGGTTCTGAGGTGATATGTTGATACACGATTCTAACATCATTATTTGCTAAAAGGGATACATCTCTACTTATACCGCCCCAAGCCCACCAAGCGCCACGTTTATAAGTATTATCAGCCATAACAACAATCTTGTTTTCATTTTTAAAATCTACTTTATCTGTTATGTTAAAGTCAAAAGGGAGGTAGCCACCAACGTGTTCGCCTAACAAGTTTCCGTTTAACCAAACCTTAGCAGTTTCGTAAACAGCATCAAACTTTAGTCTTATTTGTTTGTTTTTCCAATTAGCAGGAGGTGTAAATGTTTTTTGATAATATCCTTTTCCTACATATTCAGAATAACGTTCTCTAGTATCCCAATTTCCTGGTACTTGAATAGTATCCCATTTAGAGAAATCTTCTGCAAGAACTTCCTTAGCATCAACTTCGTTAGACGCCAAAAATTGCCATGTACCATTTAATGGGAACTTATTACCTAAAATATACTCTTTTTCATTTTGGCAGTTCCAAAAAGAAAAAATAATGAATAGCAAGAAAAATATTCTTTTCATAACACTTAGTTTTTTGTTACTTTTAATGGTATTTGGATGTTAAAAGAGTGTCTAACTTTATTTACTAAAGTATCTGCAGCACACATTAAAGCTATGGCTTCGCCATTTTCTACAATAACTTGTGGGCGTTCTAAATGCGTAAATTGTTGTTTTCTGCCATTTTCCCATTGTACAATTCTTTCAGATATATTGTGATGCTTTGATGGTTTCCAATCTAATCCATCTTCAGAATCATATTGCACTAAAGAAAATACACGTTTTTTACCTTCGTGTTTTATGCGTTTTACAATAGCTCTATATTTTCCGTCTTGATGCCATATATAAGGATCTTCGGCAGGAAAACGTTCGCCTTTAATTTCGAAAGCTAATTTTTCTTGTTTTATAAAAGGACCAGTAGGGCTATCTGCAATAGCAACCATGTGTACAACAGGGCCTCCATTTGGCATTGGGAATTTTTTACCAACAGCTTTATAAACCATAAGTACTCTACCGTCTGTCATTTGGCATACAGATGGGTTGGAGGTCATTAAAGCATCGGGCGCATCATCGTTGTTATACGTAATGTCTAAAACTGGTTTGTCAAAACGTTTCCATGGTCCGTTGGGGCTATCGGCAACAGCAACACCAATACGTTGGTTGTTTCTGTGCATCCAATTAATTTTTGCTTTTCCTGGTACACTTACAATTTTTTTATCGCCAAAATTTCCCATGTAGTACAAGTAGTATTTTCCATTCATTTTATGAACAGTAGGGTTGTGGGTTGCAGATCCATCCCAAAAACCTTCTCCGCGTTCGTCTAGAGCTACATCTACATGTTTATAAGGTCCTAAAGGTGATTTTGAAACTGCATGTGCAACCTCGGAATAGTTAACCCATTCCCAACCAATATTTTTTGGCCAACGAGAATATAACATATGGTAAAGCCCGTCTTCTCCTTTAACTACAGAACCACCCCAAATGCTTAAAGAGTCGCCTCCCGAAAAAACAGATTTTGGAGATACTTTACCAAATTCTATTTTTAAATTTTCAATTTTTGAAGCATCAACATTTTTGCTTTCTAGTTGTTGCTTTTCTTTCTTTCCGCATGCATAAATTACAAGTGCTATGGATGCGATTAATGCTAATTTTTTCATTTTAAAGGTATTTGTACGTTAAAAGATTGTAATACGCCATTTTTATCTTTGATATCTGATGCACATAATAAGGCAATTGGCTTTCCGTTTTCTATGTATAGTTGAGGTCTTTCTAAATGATCGACTTTTTGAATTGTTCCATCTTCCCAGTGTATTTCTAGTTTGGATACTAAAGCGTTTTTAGATAAATTCCAATCGAAACCATCTTCAGACTCAAATAAAACCAAAGACTGTCCAGCATCTGTAAAAGCACCATGCATATCTTTTAATATGGCTCTGTACTTGCCTTTTTCGTACCAAATAAAAGGATCTTCGGCAGGGAAATCGTAACCTTTTGCTGTAAAAACAGGCTTGTCATGCTTTTTAAAAGGACCTGTTGGACTGTCTGAAGTGGCTACACAATGCACTACTGGACCTCCAAATTTTCCTTTCTTTTTCTTGCCAACAGCTTTGTATACCATTAAATAGCCTCCATCTGGTCTTTTGGTTATAGACGGATTGCTCGTCATTAAAGCATCTAAGGCTTGATTGTTATGAGATACATCTATTAACGGAGTGTTAAAACGTTTCCATGGGCCATTAGGATTATCGGCTACAGCTACGCCAATTCTTTGATTATTTCTATGCGATACATTTAATTTTATTTTACCCGGAGTTCCTGTTACCACACCATCTCCAGTGTTGCCCATGTAGTACAAGTAATATTTATTTTCAAATTTATGCACGGTTGGGTTATGGGTGCAAAGTCCATCCCATAAACTGGCGTCTCTAATCGCAAGCGCTACATCTTTATGCTCAAAAGGACCAAAAGGCGATTTTGAAACTGCGTGAGCAATTTCGGAATGTGTAACCCATGCCCATCCTAAATCTTTTTTCCATCTAGAATAATACATGTGGTATAAATTATCTTGTCCCTTTACAATAGATGCCCCCCAAATAGTTATGGAATCGTTTTCAAATTTAGATTTTAGGGCTGCTTTACCTAATTCTAACTTGTAATCGACCTCTTTTATTTCTGCTACATTTTTAGGTTGCTCTTTGCAAGAATTGAAAAAGAATAAAATAACTAATAGCGATGTTAAATATTTCATGATCGTTAATCTTATGGTTTTAGTTGGTTTGTTCTTTTAATCATGCCAATGCTGATTAATTATTTTTTGAATATGAGGGTAGTTGTCATCTTCCTCATTTAAATCTTTTCGCTTTTGTTTCAAATCTTTTTTAAGCTTAGATATAAGGTTTTTGTATTTTGCATTATGGTATTCGTTTTGCATTTCGTTAGGGTCTTTTTTTAAATCGTAAAACTCCCAAGCTACAGGTGTGTTAAAATCGTATCGACCCCAATTGTCTGACTTTGTGTCGGTTTTGTAATACCTTCCGTAATAAAATATTAATTTATAATCTTTAGTTCTAATACCAAAATGGGCAGGGTTCGCATGTCTACTTCCCATATGCATCCAATACCTGTAATAGGTAGATTGTCTCCAGTTGTCTGGTTCTTTTCCTGTTTCTATTATAGATTTAAAGCTACGACCTTGCATGTATTTAGGTGTGTTGCCTCCAGCTAAATCAATTAGGGTAGGAGCGAAGTCTGTATTATTTATAAGTGTATTGTTTCTTGTGCCTTGTCTAAAGCCTTTTGGGTAATGAATAATAAAAGGCATACGCATAGATTCTTCGTACATCCAACGTTTATCTATATAATCGTGTTCGCCTAGCATAAAACCTTGGTCTGCGGTATAAATAATAATTGTGTTTTCGTATAAACCTTCGGCTTTAAGCTGATCAATTAAGCGTTTTACATTATCATCAACACCTTTAACACACCTTAAATAGCGTTTTAAATATTCTTGATACGCTTCGTGTTTATGGTTTGGTGATTCGGTATCAACTTCCAAACTTCTACCCACACCGCGTATTGTGTTACGCAAACCAACTGAAGAACCAATATCGTGAATTAATGAATCGTTTTTTCCACGAGTCCCCTCAGAACCATGATTTCCAGATTGATATAAACTAGCAGGTTCTGGGATATAAGTGTCTTCTAAATAATCAGCATATCTTGGTGCAAATTCAAACATTCCATGTGGTGCTTTAAAATGATGCATTAACATAAATGGTTTAGATTTATCGCGTTTGTTCTTTAGCCATTCTATAGATCTGTCGGTTACAATATCTGACGAGTGTCCTTCGTATTTCGTTGTTTTTACTGTTCTTTTACCATGTTTTCCAAAACTTATTTCTTCGGATGTTTTTCCATCTCTCGAAATTAGTTTTGGGTTGAAGTATTTGCCTTGAAGCGGTAAAACTTCGTAATAATCAAAATTAGCTGGTTCTTCTTTTAAGTGCCATTTACCAATTACCGCAGTTTCGTAACCTAAGGCTTTCAGGTCTTTGGGTAAAAATTGTTTTTCTTTATCTAGAGCTTGATGCAAATCTAAAACACCATTGGTTTGTGGGTATTGACCAGAAAGTATGCTTGCTCTACTAGGAGTACAAATGGAGTTGTTACAAAACACATTATCGAAAATAATACCTTGGTTTGCTAGTGCATCTATATTTGGTGTTGGGTTTAAATGTGCTAACCTACTACCATAGATGCCAAATGCCTGAGATGTGTGGTCGTCGGACATTATAAATAGTATATTAGGCTTCTTATTTTCTTGGGCTTGTAACTTAAATAAAAGACCTAAAATTTGAATAAAAATGATTAGTTTTTTCATGTGCTGATTTCCCATTTAAATTTTTGAAGCATCTTTTTTTACTTTCCCGCCTCCGTTTTTAAGTCCGTTTTCCCATGGCCAATCAAGGTTTTTAGTGCTTTTATGGCGGTAGTATCTAAAGAAATCAAAATCTACAGACAAATCTTTTATTGTGTGTGTATTTGTTCCGTTTTCAACTTTTTCTAATATAAAGCCTGCAACAATATTCCCTAAATACCAAAAAGTTGGTTTTCTGGCACTTTTTCCAATCGTACTAATCGTGTATTTACTTTCTGGATTTACTTCATCTTCCTTAACAAACTTAACGACACGTTTTCCCATATGCGCCCATTCTCCATTCTTCCATTGCCATAATTTTATATATTCTGGAGTATATTCCAATCCAATAGTTTGCCAAACCGGAGCATAAGTTTGAAAAGGCCCTTTAGTCATTATTGCCTTTTCTGCATTTTTTCCTTTGGTTAGAACTTTACGTTTTACACCTTTACTATCTCGAAATCGAGAAGGAGCATCACTACTCCATCCGTTGGCTCTATTTTCCCACTCCATAAAATCAATTTCTGTCCAGGAATCACTATTTTTAATAGAAGATTTTTTCTTTCCACCTGTATAATTTCCAATGGCAGACCAAACAGAAGGATGCCAAACAGAACCTTTTTCTATAACCTCAGGATCATCAAAGCCACGAAATCTAAATTTTACCGTATAAAAACCGTAAAAAGCAGAGGCATTACTTACTAAGCCTGCAGTTTTAGGAGATCCATTTTCTGTAGTCCCTTTTATGGAAACATAATTAGTGGTTTGTCCTTTTAGAGTTTCTTTTTCCATTACTACTAGCGATTTATCGTTTTCGTGACCTTGAATAGAACCTCCACCTGTATTTCGTCTTCCCCATTTAGCAGTATTTAATGTTTTAGAGTTAAACTCGTCAGAAATACTATTATCTCTAAAGGATTCGTACTGATTTCCGTTTTCTGGAAGTTGTTGTGGTGATTGTGCACCCGAAAACTGAAAAACTCCAAATACCAATACTATTATAGCTAAAATCTTCATTACTTTGAAGCTTTTATAATATGAGACCAATTACCAGATTTATTGTTGCTTTCTCTTTGAATTTGAAAATAAATTTCAGTTTCATTTTCAATATCAATGGTCATCATTCCTCTTACATTGGTTCTAAATTCTTTATCTAAATTTTCTTTTGATGTTCCATACTTTATATTATAAAAAGTATCTTCAAACTCACTTGTATATCCAATTACAACTTTATTATCTGTTATAAATGCATCCCAAATTTTAGGCGCTAATAGTTTGCCATTTGGTGTTGCTTTTATGGCGTTAGGCGAAGTGCTTTCTCCTTTATCATTTATAGCTATTACACTAAAATTATATTCTTTATTGTTAGTTAGGCTATCTACTTCAATAGCATTTGTAATGGTTTTGAAAGACTCAACAGTTGCTCCTTTATCATTTTTATAACGAACAACATACTCTGTGGCTCCTGGTACTTTTTCAAAGAACACTCTTGCAGATGTATCTCCTAAATCTACACTTGAAATTAATGGAGATTTTGGAACTGTAAATGGAATTACTTTTTCATACCTAATATACCCAGTTGCACTCACTAAACGGATTCTTAAATCTAATAAATTTTTTGGTAATTTGCTCCAAGTAATTTCGCCTTTCCAGGTTTTATCTTCTGGATTTATAGTTGGTAATTTAATAAATTTTTCTTCAATAACTTTACCTGCAGTATTTCTAAAATCCCATTCTAATTTGTAGTTGTTTAAAGCGTAACTTGGGTAATCGTCTAGCCCTCTAACTGGAATTACAACCTCTGCTTTGTTTTTTGATAGGTTTAAGTTTTTTACTTTAATGTCTTTAATAGGACTAAACTCTTTAGCAACTCTATTAAACATTCTTCTTTTTTGTCGCCAAACATTTATTAATCCCCAAACTCTGTTTTCTTCTTGAGATGTTGCTGCATAGCCACTTCTGTAGTCATTAAATGTCCACAAAGAACCACCAATTACAAATTCGTTTTTACCTCTCCAATGCTCATTCCAATCTGTAAAAATTTGTTGATCTCCGTCTAACGATGTTGTTGGGTAAGGGTCGAACCCATATTCTGAAATAAAGATTGGCTTCTCTGGCCATTCGCTTCTCAACTTATCTATAATTTCTTGAGGTTTCCCTTGCCAACGGTACATGTTGTGCATAATTATATCTACCTCTGTATTAGGGTCTGTTTTACGGTTCGAAAAGCTTTTTTGCCCACTATTACTCACACAAGTTACTAGTCTGTTTGGGTCTAATTCACGAACAAAATCCATGGTTGTTTTTGCATATTGGTAATGATTAGAAAGTTCGTTACCAACACTCCAACCAATAATACTTGGATGATTCCAGTCGCGTTCTACCATGCCTTTTAACCAATATTTGGCTAACGGATACTCTGGAGCAGTAAATTCTGGATTGGTTAAATCTCTAATATTTGCTTCTTCAAAAATTAAGATTCCTTTTTTATCACATAATTCGATAAGCTTTTCGTTTTGGGTGCCATGCATAATGCGCATAAAATTAGCACCCGCTTCTTTCATTAAATCAACATCTTTTTCAAGTACTTCTATAGGTTCTGAAGATCCGTAATAGCGATGTTCACTAACACGATTAAACCCGCCTAAACGAACAGGTTCTCCATTTAATAATAATTTTGAATCTGTTACTTCAACTTTTCTAATTCCAAAATCATTTTCTTTAGAATCAATTACTGTTTCATTTTCTGAAATAGTAGTAGCTAAATTGTACAATTCAGGATTGTCAAAATGCCATAATTTAACATTTTTTGCTTCTAATTTTTCTTCTAAAATAACTTCTGAAATTTTATTTGCAGGTATTTCAACAGTTTTTACTAATTCTGAAATTTTTCCATCTTTAGAAATAATAGATGTAATAGAAATACTTTTAACTTCATCTGAATTGTTTTCAACCTTCACTTTTAACTTTAAAGCTGCTGTCCCTTTTTCTAAATTTGGCTCTGCATGAATGTATTGGTTGTTAATTCTAACTTGATTGTTTTTTAGTAAATACACATCTCTAATAATGCCACCCCAATTCCAAGTGGCACCAACTGCATTACTATTATCAACTTCTAAGGCCAGTAAATTAGAACCTTCAAAATTTAAATATTCTTCAACTTCAAATTCAAAAGGTGTAAAACCACCTCTATGTTTCCCAATGTATGTTCCATTTAAATACACTTTGGCTACATGGTAAACACCATCAAACTTTAGTCTAAATTTTTCATTGGTATTTGCATTCCAATTTTGTGGTAACTTAAATTCTTTTCTATACCAACCTAAACCATTGTAATTTGAATACGAATTTATCATTCCCCAATGCCCAGGGACTTTTAAATTATGCCATTCTGAATCGTTGTAATTCGATAAAAACACTTGTTCCGGTTGTTTTTTTGCAGCTAAAAATTCGTCTTCTGGAATTGGTCTAAACATAATAGCGTCTGCAGCTACTGTACCATCTGTTATAGCAGTAATTTCTACATAATTATTGTCTTCTGCATTAAATTTATAAATGCCTAAACTTATCCATTGTCCACAATTTGTTCTTTGGCTTACGTATTTAGCTGTTTTTCCACCAGCATTATTTATGTTTATTTGAGCAGTTAAATGAGAGGAAAACGGGTACAAAATTAAAGCTTCATAATATCCCGTTTTATTAATATTTGGTTTAAAACGCACATAATTATTGGCCGATTCATTTTCTTTAAAATTATGGGTTAAATAATCGTTTCCATGAAAAACAGAACCTCTTGCTCCTTCTTTTTTTACTCTCCATTTTCCTTTTACTTCAACATTTATTTTATCAGTATTATCAATAACTATATCTGTTGATTGTACTTGGATATTTAATGGGTTGGAACCCATACCATAAATGGTGTTGAATTTCCATTCTCCACTTAGTAACAGGTGATTTGAATCGGAATTATTATCAGAAATTTGTAATGTCTTTTGCGAACAAGAAATTTGCCACAAACACATGAATACAACCAAATATTTAAGACTATTTTTCATTTATTTTTCCACTTTTAATATGTTGGACCAATTGCTTTTTTCTCCTTTTATTGCTCTTTGAATTTGAAAATAAACAGTTTTTTCGTTTTCAATATCAATAGTCATAATTCCTCTTGAATTGGAAGTTATATCCTTGTTTAAATGATCTTTTGTAACTCCATATCTAATGGTGTAATTAACATCATCAAACGATCCAGAATAACCAATAACCAACTTGTTATCTGTAATAAAACTATCCCAAATAATTGGTGCTAAAATCTTTCCGTCAGTTTTTATAGTTGAAACCTCAGACGCTTTACTATCACCTTTAGAATTACTCGCAATTAGTTGAATTTGAATTTCTTTGTTTGCTGGTAAACTATCTAAATCAATATAGTTTACAATGGTTTTGTAGCTCTCTTTTTCTTCACCATTAATATTATATTTTGCGTAGTACTCAAAAGCATCTCTATTTTTGGTAAAATGTACGCGAACTTTGCTTTTAGATATTTTTACTTCATTAATAATGGGTTGAGAAGGAACTTCAAAATAAATCTTCTTTTCTCCTCTAGAATAACCATTTGGAGTGACTAGTGAAACTAAAAGTTCATAAGGTTTTTTAGTTAGTTTATTCCAAGTTATAGACCCATTCCATTTTTCCATGCCTGGTTTTAGCAATGGCAAGTTCAGCGTTTTATTTAATACTATTTCTCCTTTTCTATTTTTAAACACATAGTGTAATGTGTAATTTTTCATTGTAAAGCTTGGAAAGTCATTTGTATCTCTAATGTTAAAAGACACATTTGCGTTTCCTTTTTCAAAATCTAAATTTTCGATATTCAAATTTGTAATAGGACTATTTTCTTTTTGATGTGTATAAAAAGCTCTTCGTTTTGTTCTCCACGCGTTTACCATTCCCCAAGCACGATTTTCATCTGCTAAAGTATTTGAGTATCCACTTTTATAATCGTTAAAAGTCCATATAGAAGCGCCAGTTGTATAAGGGCGCTGGTTTCTCATATTATTGTACCAAGTTCCTAGCTTTGAAACATCATTGTCCAGATTAGCAGTAGTAAACCGCTCAACTCCAAATTCTGAAAAGAACATGGCTTTATTAGGCCAGCGTTTGTGTAAGGTATCCATTACCGCTCCTGGATTTTTTTGATAAATATTCTGAAAAATCATATCTCCATATTCCAACGGATTGTTTTCTGCAGATTCTCCTTTTCTATACCCTCTATTGCTTACGTGCAATGCCATGCGATTGGGGTCTAGTTTTTTTGTGTATTCATACATCATTTTAACATATTCAAAATGATCTGAAAGTTCATTTCCAACACTCCAACCTACAACAGAAGGATGATTAACATCTCTTTCTATCATTTCTTTTACCCATTGTTTTGGTTTGGCAAAATGATCTTCATAAACCTCAGGCATTTTTAAGCTTCGAACATTTACTTCTTCAAAAATTAAGATTCCCTTTTCATCACATCTATCTAACAACTTTTTGTTTTGAGTACCATGCATAATTCGTGTAAAATTTGCACCTGCAGTTTTCATTAAATCAACATCTAAATTAATAAGTTCTTGAGGTTCTGAAGATCCCCAGTATCTATGATCACTTACTCTGTTAAACCCAACCAAACGGACAGGTTCACCATTTAATAACATTTGAGTTGCTGTAGCTTCAAATTTTCTAATACCAAATCGATTTACTTTTGTATCCAACACTTTACTTTTTTCGGATATAGAAGTTTTTATATGATATAATTCTGGAGTATCAAAATGCCATAATTTTACATCTTCAGCATTTAATTCCCCTTCTAATTTAAGCTCTTTAACGCTATTTGGGGCAACTGTAATTTTAGCTGAAGTATTATTTAAAACTTTCCCTTTTTCAATGAGTGCATTAACATTTAATTCTCTTTTTTTTTCTGAATTATTTTCTACACGAACAATAACTTGATAACTAGCGCTACCTTTTACTAAATCTGGCTCAGCGTGGATGTATTGATATTTTACACGAACATCTTTACTTTTTACAAGTTGTACATCTCTAATAATTCCTCCCCAATTCCAAGTAGCTCCAACTAAATAATTATTATCGGCTTCAACAACTAGAATGTTTTTATTTGAAAAATTTATTTTATCAGTAATGTCAAACTCAAAAGGGGTAAAGCCACCTTGGTGTCTACCAACATATTCTCCGTTAAAAAATACACGAGCTACATGGTATACACCTTCAAACTGAATTCTAATTCTTTCGTCAGTCGTCTTTTTCCATGTTTTTGGTAATTTAACTTCTGTTCTATACCAAGCCTTACCTGTATAATTACTGTATTTATTAATCATTCCGAAATGACCTGGAACTTTTAATTCATCCCAATTGGAATCATCATAAGCCACATTAACTAACTGTTGTTTTTCTTCTAATGAATTCTTATAGTCAGCTTCATCTATAGGTCGTAACATAATGGCATCTACGTTATACAGCCCTTGATGTTTGGAGTGAAACCTAATAGAATGCTTTTTTTTAGTATCTATTCTAAAAATCCCTAAACTAACCCATACACTTGGCCTTGTTTTTAAAATAAAATCTTTTGTGTACGAACCATCTGCATGATTTACCTCGACTAATGCAGACATTTGCGAGCCAACTGGATAATAAATGAAATGTTCGTAATATCCAGATTTTGGCACTTTTGTATTTATTTCTACAGATGCTGGATCGTTATTTTTTTTGAAATTATAACTTAAATAATCTTTACTCCAAGGTTTCGTTTCCTTATCTGTACCTTGATAGGTTTTAGTTTCCCAAGCCCCTTTTATTTTCAATAATTCTGTTTGACTATTATCAATTATAATATCATCCTTCGTAGGTTGGATGTTTAAATAATTTGAACCATCACCTAAAAAAGTATTGAATTCCCAATTACCGTTTAAGGATAGCGTATAGTCTTCCTCTTTTAGAGAACGATTACTATGACTATTACAGCCAACAATTAATAAAACTAAAATTATTGAATATAAATATTTCATACTAACTACATATTATTTCAAAAATAGAAGCAGGTACATTTACTGATGGGTGCTCAGCTTCTATAATAATTCCTTTTGTTTTTATTTTTGAATCGAATTTCCAAGTATTTATGGTTTGATAATTTCCTTCCTTTTTAGCTAAAATTGTGCCTTGTAAATCTGTAATGGTGTAATTCCTAACACAGAAAGGCGCAACTTCTTCTGGATGTCCCATTAAAGTAGACTCTAAAGGATGGTCGTAATCTGGATCTAGAAATAATTTTATTTCAGACAATTCTTTTTCAGAATCCCATTCTATTTTTAACGATGGATTTTTATCATTTAAATTAGCTACCCAAGCATTTGTAGTTCCGTAAGGTCTAACAAAACCATTGCCAATATTATCTGCATTAAAAGCTTCTATAGCAGGAGAAATATCCATGGCAATATTTTGTCCATCTGGTCTACGGTGCGGTGTCCAAAACTCGAAAGTATCTACGCCAATATTATCTGGTGGAGTTTGTTTACCGTTGTTAGAAACCGCTTTATTTACACCGTTAAATACCGATAATACACCTGTGTAACGATTGTTACTTGTTTTTAAACTAGCGTGTTTGTTCGATAAAAAAGTTACAAAACCATATTGATTGTTAGGCACAGGATTAGAAAAACTAATTTCAATATACTGTTCTCCTTTTTCTAAATTGAAATTTTGCGTTTCTAAAATAACTTCTGGAGCATAATTTTTAGATTTTATAGATGTTCTTAAATCTACTTGCAACGTTGTAGTTTCTTCGGCTTTAACTAAAACTTTAAATTTATAATTTTGATTTGCTTTAAACGGAAGCATTTGTGCTGCCGAGATAGAGAGACTAAACCAATCGCCATTATAAGGAATTTGATTAAGATTTAAAATTGAAGACGCATTAATAGTTGCTTCATTAATTAAATTGCTAGATTTATTTATGGGTACATTAGGAATGCTTTGTCCTAATTTATTGAGTTCGTTTTGCAGGTTTTTAATTTCTCCTTTTTCTAAAAGATCTGCAGGTTTTAAGTTTTTATCTACACAAATAGAAGCAGCCATACCAACTGCCTGAGCACAAAAACCTGTAGTTGCCATAACTCTTGTAGAACCAAAAGCCACGTGGGTTGCGCTAATTATTCGTCCAGCTAAAAATAAATTATCGATGTCTTTACTAACAAAAGAGCGATACGGAATATCGTAAATGCCTTTCGAGTGCCATTGTGTACAACCAGAAAGTTCGCTGTAAACACCATCGGCTGGGTGTAAATCTATAGCCCAACCTCCAAAAGCAATGGCATCGTCAAATTGGCGTTGCTCTATAATATCTTGTTGGGTCATCATGTATAGTCCTTCAAAACGACGACTTTCACGTTTTCCAGGAACGGTACCAACCCATTCAAGCGTCATATTATCGACATCTTCAAACTCGCCAGAGTTTTTTATATAATCCCAAACACCATAAATAACTTTCCAAAGTTCGTATTTAATTTCTTCTGTTTCGTGAATGGTATCGTGTCTTCCTCCATATTCAAACCACCAAAAACGACAACCTTTATCACCTTTTCCTATGGCTTTATATCTAGGGATAGCTGTAATATCTTTTAGAGCATATTTTGGAGCTACATATTTTACAGGCTTATTGGTGTTTTTGCTATAGAAGTACATAGAATGCCCTAATAATTCGCCATAAGATTTATCTGGAGCAAATTGTTCTCCAAATTCTTCTTTAGTTTCGGCTCCCATTCTAAAAGAAGCGCCCGCTTTAAAAGCTACAATTCCGTCTCCAGAAGCATCGCAAAATATAGGCGATTTTATAACGTATTCTGTTGAGTTTTGAGAATTAAATGCTTGTACAGACTCTATTTTAGTGTCGCTAGATTTTTTAACATCGTAAACCGATGTGTTTAAAAGTAACGTAATGTTTTCTTCTTCTAAAACCTTCTCTAATAAAACGGTATCAAATATAACAGCGTTTCCTTCTTTGTTTCGATATAGGTTTTCAACCAAAATCTCGTCCATAACACCACCCTCACGAGACCAACGGTTGTTATTTCCCATGTGTGAAGTTGCACCTAAAATCCAGAGTCTAACCTCAGATGACGCATTACCGCCTAAAACAGGTCTGTCTTGAATTAAAACCGTTTTGGTGCCTTGCCTAGCAGCAGTAATAGCAGCGCAAACACCAGCTGTGCCACCACCAATAACTACAAAATTGGTGTTAATTGTTGTAGTTTTGTTTTGTCTTATGTTTTTATCAAATGCTTTAACTAACATGAAAAAAGTTATTTTTAATTTTATGATTTGAGTTTAATCTAGAGATTTTTTTATAACAAAAAGGCCTAAAATCAATACAGCAATGCCCATACCGCCAACCAATAGTGCGCCAGTTTCTGCTATTATTGATAATAATAGAATAAGTAAGCCTGTTGAAGCTACCCCAATACCTATAACTTTAGTACCTTTTTTATTACTCGCAGACGACTCTTCTTCTGGTTCTTGTTGTTTCTTTTCTAATACTTTTAAGTAATCTAGATATTGTTTGTTTTCTTGTTTTTTAGAGTTAAAATATATTTCTGAGAGCACAAGAAGTACAATTGGAATACCCATGCCAACTCCCATTTCTGTGGCTCTGTCTAATTTGATACCGATTAAATCTGGAGAAAGAAATTTAAAAAATGCATTAATAGCTAAGGATATAAAAGTAACCGATAATACACTTTTTCCGGTTTGGTTTTTAGAGAACAATGCCCAAAGTGGTGGTAAAAACATAGCGCCACCTGTTAAAGCAGCTAAACTCATAACAACTTCTACTATACCACCAAAAAGAGGTACTAATAATGCTATAATTATAGTTAAAACACCAAGTGCTATTGTAGCTCCTTTTCCTACTCTAACTAATTCTTTATCGCTAGAATCTGGTCTTAAATTTTTATAAATATCGTTTGCTAATACACCTGCAGAAATATTTAAAGTGGTATTTACAGAACTAGATGTGGCAAAAATCATACCTCCAAGCATAAGCCCAAGCATACCTATTGGTAAGACTTCTTTACACATTAAAAGGTAAGCACCTTCGTCTGCTAACTCTCCCAAATCTGGATTTAATACTTTGTATATCATGGGAGGAATCATCCAAATAAGCGGACTAATAGCGTATAAGCCCCCAAATAACCAGCCTACTTTTTTAGCATCTTTAGGTGTAGCAACACTTGTGTAGCGTTGTACATATGCCCAATTACCAGCAATAAAAAATAAATTATATAATCCAAAGGCAATCATGAACCCCCAAGAATATTCAGAATTCGTAAATTCGAAAAAACGTTCGGGAGCTTTTGCAACAAATTCATTAATACCTCCAATTTTATCAAAAGAAAGCGGAACCACTATTAACACTGCAGCTGTAAGCACAATAAATTGAAGTACATCGGTTACAATAACAGCCCATAAACCACCTACAGCGGTATATACAAGTATTAAAATACCTAAAATAATAATACTTGTGGTAATAGGAAAACCTGTAGATACTTCAACAATTTTTGCTACAGGATATAAAAAGGCTCCTGTTGTAAATATAGAAATGAATAAAAATAAATAGGTGTATGTTTTTTGGGTAGACTTTCCTAGGCGGTCATTTATAAATTCTGCAGCTGTTATGGCTTTAGTTTTTTGCCATTTTGGAGCGATAATAAAACCAATTATTAAGCCAGCAATACACATAGTCCATTGTATAGTAACTGCAACCCAACCGCTGCTATAGGCTACAGAGCCCCAAACAACAAAGGTTCCAGCAGAGAAAAAACTCATAAATAAAGACAAGCCACTCATCCACCATGGTAAAGCGCCTCCAGCAGCAAAATACGATTTCATGTTTTTTCCTGCCTTAGAAAAACTCATTCCGCATACAAAAACGAGTGCGGTGAAAATTAAAATAACAGCAATATCTATGTTACTCATTTTAAAATAAATTAAATTATTACTTAAAGATAAGCTTAGAATTATTACCAAAAGCTCTAGAGGTTGATTTTGTGAGCGAAACCGTTTCCGAAAACCGATATTTTTACCGAAAACGTTTCCGAAAAATTAAAAATCTAGTGATGTCTACATTAAATAAATGCATTATTGTTGTAAGTGTATAATTTAAGAAAGCTTGTTATGTCTTATTTTTAAACAACTTAGGGTTTGTGGGTTAAGGTTTTGTTTGCTATAATTTTTTTGTTTTTAATAGATGGTTTTTTATAAAGTGTTATTTGCTTAAAAAACATGTAACCTATCTTTTTGTTTAAAATTTTGAATATATTTATTAAAGTTTTCGGAAATACAAATATCACCAATTATGAAACATGTAACTATTAAGGATGTAGCAAAGCGATTAAATGTTTCGGTGTCTTCTGTATCTAGGGCATTTAATAATAAGTACGATATTAAAAAAGAAACTAAAGAATTAATACTAAGTACAGCAAAGGAAATGGGATATTATCCTAACCCTATTGCTAAAAAGTTAAGTCAGAATAAATCATTAAATATAGGTGTTGTGGTTCCTGAGTTTATTAACGAATATTACTCTGAAATTGTTATTGCCTTACAAGATGTTTTAATATCTAAAGGGTATCAGGTTTTAGTTATGCAGTCTGATGAAAAACCAGAACTTGAATTAAAAAATGTCGAAACATTGATTCATAGTATGACCGACGGATTAATTATAGCTCCAACTGTTGGTAACAATAATATGTCGTATTATTTAGAGCAGCATAATGCTGGTTACCCTATAGTCTTTTTAAATAGAATTGACGATTCTGTAGCTGCTTCAAAAGTTATTTTTAATAATGTAAAATGGAGTTTTTTTGCTACAGAGCATCTTATAAGGCAGGGGTATAAAAAGATTTATCATTTATCAGGATATAAAAATTTATCTGTTTCTAAAGAGCGTATAGAAGGGTTTAAAAAAGCTATGTTTAAGCACAATGTGGTTAAAGAAAATTATAAAATAATAGAAGCAGGTTTATTGGCCGAAGAGGGCATGGAGATTATTGAAGATTTAATTTATAATCATGATTTGCCAGATGCTTTTTTTTGTGTAAACGACATGGTTGCTATGGGCGCCATGAAAAAATTACGAGATAACGGTTATAGTGTGCCCGACGATATTGCTTTTATAGGTTTTACCGAAACCCGCATGGCAGAATTAGTTACGCCACAGTTAAGTAGTGTAAAACAACCCACGTTTAAAATGGCTAAAGCAGCAGCAGAATTGCTTTTAAAGCGTATCGAAAATGCTAATGAACCTATTGAAACTGTTGTTATGAACGGTGAATTAAATATTAGAGAGTCTTCAATTAATAAAGCTTTAGATTAACTATAATTATAAGTTTTCTAGAAAAGATTTAAACCATTTACCAGAAGATTTTATTGTTCTTTTTTGGTTAGAAAAATTGACATGAACTAGGCCAAAACGAGCTTTGTAGCCTTCTGCCCATTCAAAATTATCTGTAAAAGTCCAAGCAAAATAACCATCTATATTTAAACCATCTTGTTGTGCTTTATGTACTTGTTCTAGGTGCGATTTAAAGTAGTTTAACCTTTTAGTATCCTCTATGTTTTCGTTTTTCACAACATCGGTAAAAGCTGCTCCATTTTCTGTTATAATAAGTTTTTTTATGTTTTTATATTGATTAAACTGTTTAATCATGTTATAAATACTTGGAGGGTAAACTTCCCAATCCATCAAGGTGGTTTCTACTTGTCGTTTTGAGGCTTTTATTATTTTAGCTTGAATATAGGGTACAAAATAACTGTGTTTTACAACTTCTCGTGTGTAATTTTGAATTCCGATAAAATCAAACTCAAACTCAGATAATTTGTCGTCTCCCGGTTTTATATATGCTTTTAGTCGTTTTAAAACGGGTAGCGACTCTGTAGGATAGTCCATGCCTAAAAGCGGTTCTATAAAAAGCCTGTTTAATAAAGTATCAGCTTTTTTAGCAGCTAAGTTGTGTTTTCGAGTATTTTTATAAGGTGTTATTTGAGAGCAAGAAAATGTGGTACCAATAATACCATTTTTTACTGTCTTTTTTAATATTCTACCTCCTAAAGCTTGGCACAGTGTGGCGTGGTGTATTGCAGGTAAGAAGTTTTTTAAACCCTTTTTTCCTGGTGCGTGTACACCTAGAAAATACCCAGCGCCAGTAAAAACCATGGGTTCGTTTAAAACCATCCAATGTTTTACGCGATCTCCAAAAGTGTTAGCGCAAAGTGTTGTATATTTTTCAAACCAACCTAAAATCGCTCTATTTGTCCAACCACCTTGTTTTTCTAGTGCTAAGGGTAAATCCCAATGGTATAAAGTTACCCATGGAGTAATATTGCATTCTAAGCAAAAGTTAATAACACGATTATAAAAATCGATGCCTTGTTGGTTAACTTCGCCATTACCGTCTGGTATGATTCTAGACCATGATAATGAAAATCTAAAATTTGGAATATTCATAGATTTCATAAGTAAAATGTCTTCTTTATACTTATTAAAAAAATCTACAGCAACATTTGCATGTTCGTTATTATGAATTTTTCCTTTTTGAGATGTAAAATCGTCCCAAATAGAGAGGCCTTTTCCGTTTACGTTATAAGCACCTTCGGTTTGGTATGCAGCATTAGATACACCCCAAACAAAGTTTTCTCCAAAATCTTGAGGTTTTAATTTAAAATTTGTAGGCATAATATTTTATTAAGCAATAGACTCTTTAAGTAATTGATTAACAATTTTTTCGGTTAGGTCTGGGTAATCAACGTTTATAATTTTATCAGATTCAACCCAGTTTTTAAGCTTGTTTAAATGCTTCTTTTTTAAAGATTTTATAACCGGAACACCCATGTCTTTTAAAGCTGCTGCATTACATTGTTGTTCGTATTGACCTTTCATTGGTATAACCATTAGTTTTTTCTTCATAAACAAAGCTTCGGCAGGAGTTTCGAATCCAGCACCACATAAAATCCCTTTGCTATTTGCCATGCTAGTAACAAAGGCTTCGTTGGATATAGGGTTTATTATAATATTTTTTTCTTTTATAGCTGTTTTGTTATGCTTAGAAAACACTTGCCATTTTGTGTTTTTTATTTTAGATAGTGTTTTTAATATTTTATCATCGCCATAAGAAGGCAGGTATACCGTATAATAATCTCCGGTTGTACAAGTTATATTTCTTATATCTTGTCTTATTACTGGTGTAAAAATATTGTCTTGATAGCTTTTAAAATGAAACCCATATTGCTTAGTTGTAGGTGCGTATTTTTTTAGAATTAGTTTTCCTAAGGGGTCTTTTTTCTTTGGTTTAGGGGCATTAGGTACCATAACAGCTGCTTGATGACTTAAACTAATACAAGCTTTATTTTTCAACTTACACGCCCATGCAGATACGGGTTCGAAATCGTTAATTATAATATCGTATTTTTCAATGGGTAAGCTGTTTATTTCTTTTTGTAAGCGTCTTGTATTAGCTCTAATATATGTTTTCCACATGTTTACACCTCCTTTTTTTCCGAAGATAAAACTGAGTCCTTTTAATTGATATTTTATAGGATGCGGAATATCGATATCTGCTTGTGTGCCACTAACTAGAATATCTAATTCTATGTTCTGTTTATTTAGTAAAGGTATAATATCGCGAGCCCTACTTAAATGACCGTTGCCAGTGCCTTGAATAGCATAAAGTACTTTCATGTAATAATTTTGTGTCGTCGTTTTACTTTTTCTTTATAGCATTTTCAAACTGAAACTCTTTCATTAGGTTTAGAAAAATAGCTTTGTTTTCTAGTAATTCTTCCTCTTCAAAATCGTCTTCAATGTTTTTATCTAATTTTTTATTTAAAGCCGAGTCTTCTTCGTACGAGTAAATACGCCATTGTTTGTTATTGTACTCTAAACTTGTTAGATTTTCAATCCAATCTCCAGAATTTAAGTACATTACAGAGCTATCATTGTTTTTTATTTCTCTCATTTCTGGTTGGTGTATATGCCCGCAAACTACATAGTCGTATTGGTTTTCTATGGCAATATCGGCAGCAATTTTTTCGAAATTATTAATAAATTTAACAGCAGATTTTACACTATTTTTTATTTTTTTAGACATAGAGATGGGTGAGCCTCCAAATTTTACCGTAAAAAAATTAATAGCACTATTAAGTAGAATAAGCGAGTCGTAACCAACTGCACCTAATTTGGCAATCCATTTAGAGTGTTGCATGGTTACATCGAAAACATCACCATGAAAAAACCAAGCTTTTTTATCGTCTAAATCTAAAAGTAATTTATTAATAATACTAAAAGAACCTAATTCGAAACCAACAAATTTTCTTAGCATTTCGTCATGGTTTCCTGTAATATAATGTACTTCTATACCGTTAGAAATCCATTTCATTATGTGTTTAATAACCTTCATGTGCGATTTTGGCCAATACCGTTTGCTAAACTGCCAAATATCTATAATGTCGCCATTTAAAATAACCTTTTTAGGATTTATAGATTTCATGTATTTAAGCAACTCTTTAGATCTACATCCGTATGTTCCTAAATGAACATCGGATATTACAACAATATCGACATCTCGTTTAGCCATAATATTTTAAATTTAATTTTAGATTAAAACGCAATGCTACTAGAAGCGAAGTAAAAATATAAACTATCAATATTAAAAGAAGAGTAGTTATTAGTAGCATATAGCTTAATTATATCGCGAAATTATTGCATTTAATAAAGTGAATTGTAGTTTTTGCTTTAAACTTGAGTTAAATCAATGTTACTATATGTGTTGCCTTATATTTTGTAAGCCTTTTGTTTACAATTAATTAAAGTTGGATGTTGGTGGTGTGTTCTGCGTTTTTAGTCAAAAAAAATGGTATTATGCATAGTAGTAATTAACACTTTGCTTTCTCAGTTTTATTTTCCTATTTTTGGCGTCAAACAAATAAAAATTTAAAATGAAAATAGTAAAAGTTTTAGGAGCAGTTGTATTGTCTTCAGTAGTATTTTCTTGTGGAAAGCAAGGCGTTTCAAATAAGCCATTAACTACAGAAATAGATTCTGTTAGTTATGCAATAGGTGTAGATGTAGCAAATAGCGTTGGTACTAATTTTGATGATATTGACAATGAGTTATTTATTCAAGGTTATATGAATACTCTTGATTCTTCTAATGTAAAATTAGATAGAGCTACAGCTCAAAAAGTAGTGCAAGGATATTTTCAAAAAAATCAAGCAAAAATACAAGCTAAGCAACAAGCAGCAGCAGCAAAAGCAGCTGAGGCACAGTATGCAGAAGGTAAAGCAGCTAGCGAAAAGTTTTTAGAAGAAAACAAAACTAAAGAAGGCGTACAAGTTACAGATAGCGGTTTACAATATATTGTACTTAAAGAAGGTACTGGCGAAAAACCAACAGCAGCTTCTACGGTAAAAGTACACTACCACGGAACTTTGATTGACGGAACAGTTTTTGATAGCTCTGTAGATAGAGGTACACCTGCAGAATTTGGCGTTGGTCAAGTTATAAAAGGATGGACAGAAGGATTACAATTAATGAGTGTAGGTTCTAAATACAAATTCTTTATTCCTCAAGAATTAGGATACGGAGCAACACCAAGAGGAGGTGCTATTAAGCCTTTTGATGCTTTAGTATTCGAGGTAGAATTATTGGAGGTAAAATAGTCGCTTTTAAAATATAACTCTGCTTTTGCAGACATTTAAAAACAGGAAGTTATGCTTCCTGTTTTTTTGTTTAAAATTTTGTTGAACGATCTATTAATAAAGGTTGTAACTTTGCAACAATAAAAAAAGAGAAAATGAAGCATAAAGCAGGATTTGTTAATATTATTGGTAACCCAAATGTGGGTAAGTCTACATTAATGAATGCTTTTATAGGTGAAAAATTATCTATAATTACATCTAAAGCACAAACAACACGACATAGAATTTTGGGTATTGTAAACGGAGACGATTTTCAAATCGTGTTAAGTGACACTCCAGGAATAATAAAACCAGCATACGAGTTGCAAGAATCTATGATGAGTTTTGTAAAATCTGCCTTCGAAGATGCCGATATATTAGTTTATATGGTAGAAATAGGAGAGCAAGAATTAAAAGATGAAGCTTTTTTTAAAAAAATAACAAGTTCTAAAATACCGGTTTTGTTGCTTTTAAATAAAATTGATAAATCAGACCAAGGGCAGTTAGAAACACAAGTACAACTTTGGGCTAGCAAAGTACCAAATGCCGAAATTATACCTATATCTGCTCTAGAAGGCTTTCAAGTAAAAGAAGTTTTAGACCGCATTATAGAATTACTACCAGAATCTCCTGCATTTTATCCTAAAGACCAATTAACAGATAAGCCAGAGCGCTTTTTTATAAACGAAAACATTCGAGAAAAAATCTTGATACATTATAAAAAAGAAATTCCTTACGCAGTAGAGGTCGATACCGAAGAGTTTTTTGAAGAAGAAAAAATTATAAGAATCCGTTCTGTTATTATGGTAGAGCGCGAAACCCAAAAAGGTATTATAATTGGGCACAAGGGTAGTGCTTTAAAACGTGTAGGTGTAGAAGCTAGAAAAGATTTAGAGGCATTTTTTGGCAAACAAATTCACTTAGAGCTGTATGTTAAAGTGAATAAAAATTGGAGAAGTAATCAAAATATGCTGAAACGTTTTGGTTACAATCAGAAGTAATAACTAACGGTATCTTTTTATTTCCATAACATTAAAGTAAAGTTTGGGTTTCATTTTTGCTAATTAATTTAGCAATTAACAATATGAAACTTAAACAATTATTTAAAGTATTTTGCCTTGTACTTATAGGCGCTTTTACAGTATTAACTTCTTGTGCCGATGATGGTATAAATGGAACCGACGGTCTTGATGGTACTAACGGACAAGATGGTGCAGACGGAGCAGATGGTGCCAATGGCGAAAACGGAAAAGATGTTACTTATTTCTCTACAATAGCCATGGTTGCTCTAGGCGATGGTGTAGCAGAGATTTCTGCTTACGATGCTGTTACTAAAACAGTTTTTTCTACCAATGCCGAAGCTAAAGAAGTAGAGGTTATAGACATTTCTACCGTAAGTACTCCAGAAATTAAAGCAGCTATAGATGTTACCGCTTATGGAGGAAACGTAAATAGTGTAGCTTCTAAAAATGGTTTTTTAGCTATAGCTATTGAAGCAGATGTAAAACAAGATAATGGTAAAGTTGTCGTTTTTAAAACAGATAATTTAACAACGCCTTATGCTAATATTACTGCTGGTGCTTTGCCAGATATGGTAACTTTTACTCCAGATGGTAAGTATATTTTATGTGCTAACGAAGGCGAACCTAATGATGATTACGACGTAGACCCTAAAGGCTCTATTACTGTAATTAATGTAGAAACTAAAGTTGCTACCCAAATTTATTTTGATAGCTTTAATTCTAAAGAAGCAGAATTAGAAGAAAAAGGATTTAGAGTATTTGGTCCAGGAGCAGATTTAAGTAAAGATGTAGAGCCAGAATATATCACGGTTTCTTCAGATTCTAAAACAGCATTTATTGCATTACAAGAAAATAACGGTATAGCAAAATTAGATATAGAGACCAAAACTATAACAGATATTTATCCTTTAGGAACTAAGGATTATTCTCAGGTGTCTTTCGATTTAAGCGATAAAGATGATTGGGCAGGTAACTTAATGACATGGCCTGTAAAAAGTTTTTATCAGCCAGATGCCATAGATTATTTTGAAATAGGTGGTGCAGGCTATATTATTACAGCTAACGAAGGAGACGCTAGAGATTACGATGGATATTCTGAAGAAGATAGAGTAGGGGATTTAGTATTAGATGCTACTGCTTATCCAGATGCAGATGAGCTGCAAGAAAAAGAAAACTTAGGAAGGTTAAAAATAACAACTGCAAATGGAGATACAGATGGCGATGGAGATATCGATCAAATTTACGGTTATGGAGCGCGTTCTTTTTCTATTTGGAATACATCTGGAGTGTTAATGTATGATTCTGGTAACGAGTTAAGCTTGAAATCACTTTACGATTTTGGATCTTACCCAGAAAGCAGATCTGATGATAAAGGTGTAGAGCCTGAAGCTGTAACAACTTATACAGATGGAATGAATACCTATGCAATAATTGGATTAGAGAGAAGCGGAGACGTTTTAGTTTATAATATTACAGATATTTACAATCCTATCTTTGTTCAAAGACTAAGAAATACATCGCCAGAAGGCTTATTAGTAATTAATGCAAACGAAAGCCCAAATGGGAAAACATTATTAGTGGTATCTAATGAGTTTCCAGAGGATGCTAATCTAAATATTTATTCAAAATAAAAATAAATACTAATGCTAACTTCTTGTTTAGGTAACATTTAAATAAAGTATAAATATAATATTTGTCTCAGAATTCAATCAAGTAGTTAGTTTGGTTAAGTTTGAGTTAGTTAGTTTTAAAAAAAGCTTTGATTGGTCTTCTGCAATTAAAGCTTTTTCTTTTTTAAAACAGCATCTATAAACTCCTTTAGTTTTATCATCTCAGTTTTACTTGACGCTTTGCCAAGACGTGCTGCAAAGTAAAGACATATCCAAACTATTATCATAAAGAGTATTAAACTTACTTGTAAAGCATAGCTAACTTTTAAAGCCCAATTTGTATACGCCCAAATAGAAAAGGCAATAAATAAACTAGCTACTATAAAGTGAAAAAACATAAACATGGTCCAAACTGTAGGGTTGGGGCCATAAAGCCCGTGAAGTAAACACGAATTTTTAGTTATCTCGTTAATTTCTAAATGCAGTTGTGGTGACCAAAAATGTTGATCTTTTTTGGGTAGTTTAATAAACACATGGTCGTCTAGTCTATTTACTATAAATTTAGTTTGAGTTTTTTTTGTTTCATCAAAAGCTAATAAAAGATCTAGCTTATTCTTGTTCAGTTTTACTTTAAATCGCGGTCTTAAAACAATATCATTACTCATATGTATTAGTAAATATATTAGGCTTAGTAAAATACTATTTTTTATCCGATTTTTAAACTTTATCAATCTTTGACAAAAAAAGATTGCGCGTTGAGTATATTTCCTATTTTTGCAAAATATTTCGGATAGAAATAAAAGGCATCAGATAAGGTGTAACATATAAAATAAAGATTATGAGTAATATAGTAGCCATTGTAGGAAGACCAAATGTTGGAAAATCAACGTTTTTTAATCGCTTAATTCAACGTAGAGAAGCTATTGTTGATGCTGTTAGTGGCGTAACAAGAGACCGCCATTATGGTAAAAGTGATTGGAATGGTAAAGAGTTTTCTTTAATAGATACAGGAGGTTACGTATTAGGAAGTGACGATATTTTTGAAGCAGAAATAGATAAACAAGTTGAGTTAGCTATTGATGAAGCAGATGCTATTATTTTTATGGTAGATGTAGAAACTGGAGTAACAGGCATGGACGAAGATGTTGCAAAGCTTTTACGAAAAGTAAACAAACCTGTTTTTTTAGTTGTTAATAAAGTAGATAATGGTAAACGTGCCGAAGATGCTGTAGAGTTTTATTCTTTAGGTTTAGGCGAATATTATACCATTGCTAGTATTAACGGTAGTGGTACAGGAGAGTTGCTTGATGCTTTAGTAGATAAATTACCAGAAATAGAAGAAGTCGAGAAAGAGGTAGAAGCCTTACCGCGTTTTGCTGTTGTTGGAAGACCTAATGCAGGTAAATCATCTTTTATAAATGCATTAATAGGAGAAGATAGGTATATTGTAACAGATATTGCAGGAACTACTAGAGACTCTATCGATACAAAGTATAACCGCTTTGGTTTCGAATTTAATTTAGTTGATACAGCGGGAATTAGAAGAAAATCTAAAGTAAAAGAAGATTTAGAATTCTATTCTGTAATGCGAAGTGTACGTGCCATAGAGCATTGCGATGTATGTTTACTTGTTTTAGATGCTACACGTGGTTTTGATGGGCAAGTTCAAAATATATTTTGGTTAGCAGAGCGTAACCGAAAAGGTATAGTTGTTTTAGTAAACAAGTGGGATTTGGTAGAGAAAGACCATAAGTCTGTTAAAGAGTTTGAAAAAGCTATAAAATTACAAATGGAACCTTTTACAGATGTGCCAGTAGTTTTTATTTCTGTTTTAACAAAACAACGTATTTTTAAAGCCATAGAAACAGCTGTAGAGGTTTATAAAAACCGATCTAAAAAAATTAAAACAAGCGAACTAAACGAGGTTTTATTACCAATAATAGAAAACTATCCTCCGCCAGCATACAAAGCCAAATTTGTAAAAATAAAATACATTATGCAGTTGCCAACACCGCAACCACAGTTTGCATTTTTTTGTAATTTGCCACAGTATGTAAAAGAACCTTATAAGCGTTTTCTAGAAAATAAATTAAGACAACGTTTTGGTTTTAATGGTGTCCCTATTAGTGTTTATATGCGTAAAAAATAAAAAATGAAATTTATTCCAGTAATAAAGCAAAGTGCTAACAAATTAATAGGTTTGTTTGGTTGTATAGCCTTATTACTTGGATGCAATAAAAGTATAGAGCGACCAACTTTTGCAAAAGATTTAGAGTTTTTAAGTAAAACAATACAACCTATTATTTTAAAAGATTCTGATGCTAGGCAAATAATTGTATCTGCCGAGTTTCAAGGAAAAATTATGACTAGCACATCTAACGGATTAGATGGTGCTAGTTACGGTTGGTTTAATAAGGGAATTATTGCGAGCGATACCGTTTTTAAAAACAGAAGCAAGGTAGGTAGTGCTGGTCGTATTTGGTTTGGTCCAGATCAAGGACCTAATACTGTTTTCTTTAAAAGAAATAAAGTAACTAACAAGGTCGAGCATGCTACACCTAAAGACCTAGATACTTTGCCATTTAAAGTGTACGAGCAAACAAAATCTTCGGTTATTTTAGGAAATACGTTACACCTTGAAAATTTAAAAGGATTTCATTTTTATATCAATGTTAAAAGAAGTATTGAGATTTTATCAAAAGAACATATAGAGCGTAGTTTAAATTTAAACATAGATAAAACTATTGGTTTTGTTGGGTTTAAATCGATAACTTCAATGAAGAATATTGGAGAAACGAATTGGTCAAAAAATACAGGTTTATTATCCTTATGGGATTTAGGGTGTTTTTATCCTACTCCAAAAACTACGGTAGTAATTCCGCTAAAAGGTAATAAAGAAAAAGCAACAGTGTATTTTACACCTATAGATAGTACACGTTTAAAAATAAAAGAGAATATTCTTTTTTATAAAGCCGATGCCAATTATTTAAATAAAATAGGCACTTTGCCAGAGCATACAATACCTTATTTTGGTAGCTATTCGCCAGAATTTAATTTATTAACTATTATAAAATTTAGTTTTCAAGGCGGCTTAGATTATGTAAATGCGCATCCAGAACATGTTAGCGAGCAGTACAGAGGCGATGTTATTAATGTTTTTAACGACGGAAAACTTGGAGATATAGGTCCATTTGGTCCGTTTTACGAATTAGAAACCTCTTCTGCTGCAAAAGCGCTTAAAGTAGGAGAAAGTATATATCATACTCACGAAACATACCATTTCGAAGGGTCTAAGCAAGACTTAAATGCTATTTCTAAAAGCTTATTAAACGTAGGTCTAGATACTGTTAATAAGGCTTTGCACTAATACTTGATAAAATAAAGTTGTAGTTTACTTTTACATTTTAAAGCATTATTTTATTTATTATAAATAATGCTGTATAGTATTTGTATAAACTAAAAAGTAAAGATTATGATCATATAGCGTGGTTTATAGTACTCCTGAGTATAATTTTTTAATGGAATGGTATAATATTTGTGCCTTAGAAACCTTTCTAACTAAACCATTAAAATGAATAAATTTTGTTTTTACCTCGCGGTATTTTGTATTACAATAACTTTTTCAAAAGCCTTTTCTCAATCTAAATCTTTTCAAATATCAGGAACTATTATTGCTCAAGATGATAATAATCCGTTAGAATCTGCAACAGTATATTTACAACAAATAGCAGATAGTACGCTGGTAACTTACGATATATCTGATGATCATGGAGAGTTTTATTTAGAAGGTAAAACAAATCAAAAGCAATTAAACCTTTTTATTTCTTATGTGGGTTTTAAGAAGCATGCACAAATAATAAAGATAGACACAGAGAAAATAGATTTACATGCTATAATTTTAGAGCCAGATAATAATGTTTTAGATGCGGTAGTAGTTAAGTCTTCTGCGCCAGTAATGATAAAAAAAGATACTCTAGAGTTTAACGTAAGATCTTTTAAAACAAAGCGAGATGCTAATGTAGAAGATTTACTAAAAGAATTACCAGGTGTAGAGGTTGACGAGGATGGAAAGCTTATAATAAACGGTAAGGAGGTTGATAAAATTCTTGTAAACGGTAAACCTTTTTTTGCAGGAGATCCTACTATAACCACAAGAAACTTAACTAAAGATTTGATAAAGAAAATTCAAATCATGGATACAAGAACTAAAGCAGAGGCTTTTGCAGGCGAGCAAGGCGATAAAACACATAAAACTTTAAATTTAGTAATAGACGAAAAGAAGAATAGAGGTGTTTTTGGAAGACTTTCTGCTGGTTTAGGTACAGACAAGCATTACGAATATGCAGGTATGTTTAATTATTTTGATAACGATCAACGTTTAAGCGTGTTATCTGGAGGAAACGATATTAATTCGCCTGGGTTTAGTTTTGGCGAAATTAGAAAAATGTTTGGAGGCGGTAATGGCATTTCTATAAAAAACGGATCGTTAGGAGGTAGCCAAGGTTATGGAGCAGGAAAAGGTTTAGTAGAGTCAGAAAATATAGGAGCAAATTATGCAGACGAATTAGGTAGTTTGGTAGATATGACTGCAAATTATTTTTATTCTGGAAGTGAATCTGATGATAAGTCTGAAACCCAAAGAGAAAATATTTTAGCAGACGGTACACGTTACTACACAAACTCAAAATCGACATCTTTTAATAATAGTACTAACCATAGCTCTAATCTAGATTTTGATATAGAGATAGATTCTACGTTTTTAATAAATATATCGCCTTCGTTTAAATATGCAAAAAACGAGCAGATTTCTAGAAGCTCTAGTGATGCAAGAAATGCAGATAACGAATTAACTAATCAGTCTCAATCAGAGTCAATTATAGATAATACTACTCAGAGATTGCGAAATAAATTATACGCAACAAAACGCATTGGTAATAAAGGAGCCTTTGTAAAGTTATATATGACGTCGGATATGAATAATTCTAAAACAGATAATTTATTAAATTCTGAAACTAATTTCTTTGAGGAAAATAGCACTTCTGAAGATATTCTTAGAGACCAAACTATTGACTCAGACGATAAAACAGGAAATACATTTATATTTTCATCTTATAGGTTACCAATTTTAGCTAACGAATTATTTTTAGATTTTAGATATAGTTATAGGCGCATTAAAAGAGAAAATACAAAAAGTACTTTCGATTTTGATGACGTAACGGGAGGTTATACAAGTTTTAACGCCGATTTAAGTAAAAATTATGAGCATATAACAGCAACAAGCTCACCATCACTTAGGTTAGAATATAGAAAGAAAAATTGGTCTACAAGTATACAGTCTACATATCTTTCTAGAAATTTGGAAAACAAAGATGCATTAAGGCCTGTTACTAACCTAAAACGCAAACTAGAGGCTTTAGAGGTGCGTTATAGATTTAATTATAGGTTTAGTTCTAAATCGTCAGTTGGGTTTAATTATACTTTGGATAACGAAGCTCCTCAAATTGGTAGATTACAAAATTTTAGAGACGAAACCAATCCATTACATGTCTATACAGGTAATCCAGATTTAAAGGCATCAAACAGTCATAAAATTAATTTGCACTATAAAGTGTTTAACTTTCAGAAAGATACAGATTTCTATACCTATTTTAATGCGAGTATAGACAGAGATAGTCCTATTTCTAAAACAATTATAGATGATAATTTGGCAAGAGAAACAACATATACTAACGTTAATGGTGGTTATAATGTTAATGGACGAATTTCGTTTAGTAAACAAGTAAAAATAGACAGTGTAAAAACAGTTAAGTTTTATGTTGGTGTACGCCCAAGTGTTAGGAAATCTATAAACTTTAATAATGGCGTGCAATATGCTAGTACCGTAAAATCTGTAGGGCCAAGTTTGGGTTTAAGGTTAAGATGGAGAGATGTGTTAGAGTTTAGTCCAAGATATAGATTGTCTTTCACTAAAAACTCTTACGATATAGATAGTTTTAACGATCAAGAGTTTTTGTATCATTCTTTAAATTTAAGGTCTGCAACCTTTTTGCCAAAAGATTTTGAGTGGCGTAATAATGTGTCTTTTAGTTACAACCCAAATATAGCAGCAGGATTTCAAAAAAGTGCTTGGTTCTGGAACTCTACTTTGGCTTATTCTGTGTTAAAAGATCAAGGTACCATGACGTTAAAAGTCTACGACTTGCTTAATCAGAATACAAATGCGCGCAGAATAGCAACTCAAAACTACATACAAGACTCGCAAAGTACCGTATTACAGCAGTATTTTATGCTAAGTTTTAGTTGGAAGTTTAATAGCCTAGGTAAGGCAGGTATTATTAATAAGGGTAAATATTCTAGAGGATAAATAATAATAAATGTAAAGTGAGCACCTCAAGACTTATCTTTAAACCACTAATGTGGCTTCATATTTTCTGAAAAAAAATCACATGGTTTTGGAACTCGACTATTACGTATTCTATGTTTCAAAATAGAGGTGTTTTAGCTTTAATGGGTAGAATTTTAGTTTTGTAAAACTATTTTAATAAAAAACGATTTTGTTTTTAAGTTTATTAGAGAGAAATTATACAAATATGTTTTGGTTGTGTTTTAAATATTAACTGGCAACCCCATATATGTTTATTACTGTATTTTATTATAGGCAAAACTTTAGTTGCCAATTAAGGTTTTAGATTAGATAGTATTTTTAGTGGTGTTAAAATAAAAAAATGAATTTATTGTAGTTAGGGTTACAAAGTTTAATAGGTTTTAACGGGTTACCAACCACCAGAAGCACCACCGCCACCGCCAGAACCACCACCAAAGCCTCCTCCAAAACCGCCACCACCAAAGCTACCGCCTCCAGATGACCACCCGCCACCAAAACCACCAGAATTTCTTCTGTAGCTTCCTCGGCCAGAGTTACTTAATATAATGGCTTCTAAAATGTCCATAGAAGTTGATCGATGGCCTCCGCCATTTCTGCCACCACCACGCTTATTTTTAGAAATGGATATAAGAATAACAATAAATATAAAAATAAGAAAAAAGGCAGCTTCAATAGGAAATCCATTGTTATTAGGTCTACTACCTTGGTATTCTCCTTTTAAAACATCAAAAATAGCATCGGTACCATTATTTAGTCCACCGTAAAAATTACCTTGTTTAAAGTAAGGAATAATATCGCGTTCTATAATACGTTTAGACATGGCATCGGTTAAAAGGTGCTCTACGCCATAGCCTGTATTTATTGCTATCTTTTTATCGTTTTTAGCTAAAATAATAAGTATGCCATTGTCTATTTTAGCTTGTCCAATTCCCCATTTTTTTATCCACTCGGCACCCAAGTAATTTATGTTTTCGCCATTGGTAGAGTTTATTATGGCAAGTACTATTTGGGTAGATGTTGTGTCGGAATATTTTACAAGTTTTTGTTCTAAATATTTTTTTTCCTGACTAGATAAAACAGAGCCTGTATAATCGTAAACACTTGTTTGTAATTTAGGTATTTCTGGTATATCAAATTGCGCAAAAGATAGGCTTACAAATAGCAAAGTAAGCATAAAAGATAGTAGTCTAGATTTTGTTTTTTGAGGTATACTGAAGATTGAAAATTGCATACTTGTGTAACTAGCCTTTAGAAATTTCGTTAGTAAGTTCGTTTTCGTCATCATCTGTATATGGAAAAAAATGTTTTAGTTGTTCTCCAGATTTTATAATGCCATCTACAAGTCCTTGTTTAAAATTACCAGATTTAAAATGCTTTTGAATAACATTTTTTGTGCTTTCCCAAAAATCATGAGCAACAACATTGTTAATGCCTTTATCGCCATAAATAACAAACGTTTTATCATCTATAGCCACATAAATTAATACAGCATTTTGCAGTTTGGTGTTGTCCATTTTTAAAGTGTGAAAAACTTCTAAAGCGCGCATATTAGCATCGTTTTTAGAAGTTTTTTCTATATGGACACGTATCTCTCCAGATGTATTTAACTCTGCAAGTCTTATAGCTTCAACAATTTCTTGTTCTTCGCTTGCTTTAAGGAAAGCTTCTATGTTAGACATTAAAATTCTATTTTAGGCGCTTTTTCGCTTCCTGTTTCAGATTCGAAGTAAGCCTTTTTCTCAAAACCAAACATACCAGCAAATAAGTTGTTTGGAAATGTTCTAATATGATTATTATATGGTTTTACAGTACCGTTAAAACGATCTCTAGCTACGTTAATTCTGTTTTCTGTACCTTCTAATTGAGATTGAAGCTCTAAAAAGTTTTGATTTGCTTTTAAATCTGGATAACGCTCTACGGTTAATAATAATTTAGATAATGCACCGCTTAAACCTTGTTGTGCTTGCTGAAATTGCGCCATTTTTTCTGGAGTTAAATCGCCAGCATTTATCGTGGTTTTTGTAGCCTCAGATCGAGCTCTAATTACACCTTCTAAAGTTTCTTTTTCGTGCGCAGCATAACCTTTTACTGTGGCTACTAAGTTTGGTATTAAATCTGCTCTTCGTTGGTAAGCACTTTCTACCTTAGCCCAAGATTCTTCAACATTTTCTTCTAAGCCAATTGTAGAGTTATATCCATTAACTCCAAATATTGCTAATAAAGCTACTATAACAATTGGTACAATCCATTTTTTCATAATTTAATATTTTGTGTGGTTTTGGTTATTATTAGTTTAGACTCGTAAAGGCCTTAAAAGTTACATGTTTTAAAGCTTTTTTTAGTTAAAAGGTTATAACTGGTCTTTAATTTTAGATAGTTGGTTTTTAATGTCTTCTAATTTACTAATAATTTGAAAATTACTGAGTGTGTCTTTTTTTTCTTCTTTTAAATGCGTCTTTGCTCCTTCTAAAGTAAAACCACGTTCTTTTACAAGATGAAATATAAGTTTTAAATTTTTAATGTCTTCTGGTGTAAATTTCCTGTTTCCTTTGGCGTTTTTTTTGGGTTTAAGTACAGTAAATTCTTTTTCCCAAAAGCGAATTAAAGAAGTGTTAACTCCAAAGGCTTTGGCTACTTCGCCAATGGCATAATATCTTTTTTCGGGTAAGTCTATATACATGTTTAATCGAGAGATTGGTTTTCTAAAGATGCGCGCTCTAAGAGTTTATTAAATTCTTCGGCGGTTAAACTGCCATAATAAAAGTTAATAGGGTTAATTCTCGTACCGTCTTTAAAAATTTCGTAGTGTAAGTGTGGTGCCTCAGATCGTCCTGTACTGCCTACAAAGCCAATTAAATCGCCTCTTTTTACCTTCTGGTTTTTTCTAACGTTATATTTATATAAATGCGCATATAAACTAGTATAACCAAAACCATGGTCTATACGTATGTGTCTGCCATAACCACTAGAGCCAGAGTCTGCACGCTTTACAACACCATCGCCAGTTGCATAAACAGGTGTGCCTCTGGGAGCTGTAAAATCCATGCCCCAATGCATTTTTCTAGCTTTTGTAAACGGATCCGATCTCATACCGTAACCCGAAGCCATTCTTGTTAAATCTTCGTTGCTAACCGGTTGTATAGCGGGAATAGCTACTAGTAATTTTTCTTTTTCTTTAGCAAGATTAGCAATTTCATCAAGCGATTTAGATTGTATAACAATTTGTTTTTGTAAAATATCGATACGCTTATTACTTTCTATAATTAATTTAGAATTATCAAAACCTTCTAAACTTTTATATCTGTTTACACCGCCAAATCCAGCTTTTCGTTGTTCGTCTGGTATAGGGTTAGCTTCAAAAAATACGCGATAAATATTATTATCTCTATCTGCAACGTTTTCTAAAACAGCTTCAGCTTCATCCATTTTTTTATTTAGCAATTCAAATTGCAGTTGTACATTTTGTAGTTCTCTTTTTAATGCCTTTTCCTTAGGCGATTCTAAGTAATGTCCAGCAATAAAAACAAATAAAAAACCAAATAAACCAGATGCTAGAATAAACATTAATGCATATGTAAATGTTGTTCTTTTTTTACGCTCTATTTTGCGGTAAGAAAGCGATTCTGGATCGTAATAATATTTAACCTTACTCATGTCTTAAAATATACTATTTTTGCAACTTAAATTTAGTAGTGTAGCATTGTGTATTGTAAGTATAAAAACAAACGTACAAAAAAAATATTGTATGTTTTGTAATAATAATTGAATACATAGCTTTATGTACTGCTAAAATTAAAATAAATTTGCAGTATAAAATATAAGTTAATTGCTACTAAAAGATAATTTTTAAGGCATTAAGATTTACAAAATAAGTACATGAAATCACAAGATATCCGATCGAAGTTTTTGAGTTTTTTTGAAGAGAAAAAGCATAGTATTGTGCCATCTGCACCAATGGTTTTAAAAGATGACCCAACGTTAATGTTCGTTAACTCGGGTATGGCGCCATTTAAAGAGTATTTTTTGGGTAATGCAGATCCTAAAAACAAGCGTATAACAGATTCTCAAAAGTGTTTACGTGTTTCTGGTAAGCATAACGACTTAGAAGAAGTGGGTTACGATACTTACCACCATACATTATTTGAAATGTTAGGAAATTGGAGTTTTGGCGATTACTTTAAAAAAGAAGCGATTGCTTGGGCATGGGAGCTTTTAGTGGATGTTTATGGTGTAGACAAAGATATTCTTTATGTAACTATTTTTGAAGGTAGCCAAGAAGATGGTATTGGTATGGATACCGAAGCTTACGATATTTGGAAAGAATTTATAGCTGAAGATAGAATTTTAAAAGGCAATAAAAAGGATAACTTCTGGGAAATGGGAGAGCAAGGTCCTTGCGGACCATGTAGCGAAATACATGTAGATATTCGTTCTGCCGAAGAGAAAGCTAAAGTAAATGGTAAAGATTTAGTAAATATGGACCATCCGCAGGTTGTAGAAATCTGGAATTTGGTATTTATGCAATACAACCGTAAAGCAAACGGTGCTTTAGAAACCTTGCCTAATAAACACATAGATACAGGAATGGGGTTTGAGCGTTTATGTATGGTTTTACAAGGCGTACAATCTAATTACGATACCGATGTCTTTACACCAATTATTCGCGAAATAGAAGCAATAACAAGTAAAGTTTACGGTAAAGACGAAAAAACAGATATAGCTATTCGCGTTATATCTGACCACGTTCGTGCTGTTGCATTTTCTATAGCAGATGGGCAATTGCCTAGTAATACAGGTGCAGGTTACGTAATTAGAAGAATTTTGCGTAGAGCTGTACGTTACGGATTTACATTTTTAGATAAAAAAGAACCTTTTATTTATAGGTTGGTAGATGTTTTGAGCAAAAAAATGGGAGATGCCTTTCCAGAAATGAAAGCTCAAAAACAGCTTGTAGAAAATGTTATTAAAGAAGAAGAGCAATCTTTTTTAAGAACTTTAGATCAAGGTTTAATATTGTTAAATAGAATTGTAGAAGAAACAAAAGGCGATATTGTTTCTGGGGCGAAAGCTTTCGAATTGTATGATACCTATGGGTTTCCTATAGATTTAACCGCATTAATTCTTTCTGAAAAAGGATTGAAGTTAGACGAAAAAGGCTTTACAGAAGAGCTAGAGAAACAAAAGAAACGCTCTAGAGCTGCAAGTGAAATGTCGACTGACGATTGGACTATTTTAAATGATGATGCCAATGAAGAATTTGTTGGTTACGATACGCTTGAAGCTAATGTAAAACTAACTCGTTACAGAAAAGTGGTTTCTAAAAAAGATGGAGAAATGTATCAAATGGTGTTTAATTTAACACCTTTTTATCCAGAAGGAGGTGGGCAAGTAGGCGATAAAGGCTATTTGGAAGATGTACATGGCGATGTTGTTTATATATTAGATACCAAAAAAGAAAACAACGTTATTATTCACTTTACTAAAAATTTACCAAAGCATATTAACGAGAGTTTTAAAGCTGTTGTAGATGCTAAACAAAGACATAGAACAGAGTGTAACCATACTGCAACACACTTGTTACATCAAGCACTAAGAGAAATTTTAGGCGAGCATGTAGAGCAAAAAGGATCTTCGGTACATTCTAAATATTTACGTTTCGATTTTTCTCATTTTTCTAAATTGACATTGGACGAATTACGAGATGTAGAGACGTTTGTAAATAACAGAATAGAAGGGAAGTTACCTTTAATAGAAAAACGTAATGTACCCAAAGAAGAAGCTATTGCCGATGGCGCTATGAGTTTGTTTGGCGAAAAGTATGGCGATACCGTTCGTGCTATTCGTTTTGGGCAGTCTATAGAACTTTGTGGTGGCACGCATGTAGATAATACTGCAGATATTTGGCATTTTAAAATCGTATCAGAAGGAGCAGTTGCAGCTGGTATTCGTCGTATAGAAGCTATTACAAATGATGCTGTAAAAGATTTTTATTCTGAAAATAACAAAGCTTATTTCGAAATGAAAGATTTGCTTAATAATGCAAAAGAGCCTGTTAAAGCTTTGCAAAACTTGCAAGACGAAAACACTAATCTTAAAAAACAAATTGAAGCTTTATTAAAAGATAAGGCTAAAAATATAAAAGGCGAGCTTAAAAGTGAGCTCACAGATGTTAATGGTATTCAGTTTTTAGCTAAGAAATTAGATTTAGATGCAGGCGGAATTAAAGATGTAGCTTTCGAGCTTGGTAGCCAATTTGATAATCTATTTTTATTATTTGCAACAGAGCAAAAAGGTAAAGCACTATTGTCTTGCTATATCTCTAAAGAATTAGTGGCTAGTAAAGGATTAAATGCTGGTCAAGTGGTTAGAGAGTTAGGTAAATACATTCAAGGTGGTGGCGGTGGCCAACCATTCTTTGCTACTGCTGGAGGTAAAAACCCAGAGGGTATTAAAGAGGCTTTAGCTCAGGCTAAGCGCTTTTTAGAGTAGATATTACATTCAATAACACGCAGTATATTATAACATAATGTGCTGTGTGTCTTTGCGAAAATTATATTTAAAAATGAACCTTCAAACCAAAATACCATTAAAAAAAGCGTCTGGTCCTGTAATAGATTATAGTGCTAATGTGTTTTTGTTGGGGTCTTGTTTTTCTGAAAACATTGGTGGTAAATTAGATTATTTTAAGTTTAAGAATACTCAAAATCCATTTGGTATTTTATTTCACCCTAAAGCTATTGAGACTTTAATATTTAGAGCGGTAAATAGTAAATTATATTTAGACGAAGATGTTTTTTTTAATAACGAGCAATGGCATTGTTTTGATGCACACTCCAAGTTAAGTAATGCCTCTAAGTCTAGTTTGCTAACAGGTTTAAACAAGCAAATTAGTTTAACAAATACTCAAATTAGGCAGGCATCACATATTATTATTACTTTTGGTACTGCATGGGTTTATCGTTTTAATAGCTCTAAAAATGTGGTAGCTAATTGCCATAAAATAACTCAAAGTCATTTTAAAAAAGAATTATTATCTGTAGATACTATAACGCAATCGCTACATAATATTGTTAATTTAATTAGCACTGTAAACCCTCATGCTTCAGTAATATTTACGGTATCTCCAGTGCGCCATATAAAAGATGGTTTTATAGAAAATACAAGAAGTAAATCGCATTTAATAGCTGCCATTCATCAACTGTTAAATAAAGAATTTAAAACCATCAATAAATCATCTTCTTATTTTCCGTCTTATGAAATTATGATGGACGAGCTTAGAGATTATCGTTTTTATAATGAAGACATGATTCATCCAAATGCAACAGCCATAAAATATATCTGGGAGCGCTTTATAAGTGTTTGGGTATCCCAGGATGCTTTAAAAACAATGGAAGAAGTTGATGCTATTCAAAAAGGACTTTTACATAAACCTTTTAATTCAAAATCTGAAGCACATCAAAAATTTCTTAAAAAACTAGAAGATAAAAAAGCGCAACTTCAAATTAAACATGCACACTTAACGTTTTAGTAAAATCACCTCTTATATTACTTCAAATCATTATTTAGTTTTTTTATAATACAAGCTTGCGTATTAAAATATACGTCATTCGTCGTATTGATTTCATTCTCATTTAAATGCAATTTTGTGATGCTATTAATCATAAAATAATTTAAGATGAGAAAATTAAAACAATTTGCATTATTACTAACAACATTGTGTCTAGTAACTTTTAATTCATGTTCTTCAAGCGATGATGGACCAAACAAAAATTCTGGAGAAGAATATTTAACAGCAAAAATTGAAAACTCTGGCTTCGAGGCTGCACAGAGTCCTGTTGTTATAGTTGGAGCACAGTTGGCAAACGGTATTTTAGCTGTTCAAGGTGGCGACAATAACGGAAATACTTTTAGTTTAGCCATACAAAATTATGCAGGCGTGGGCGTATACAAAACAGGAGATAATTTAACTAACGGTAATTTAGCGCAGTATCTCCAAATTAATCCGTTAGAAACTTGGGCATCTAATTTAGCAACTGCAGCTGTAGGCACTTTAACAGCGGGTACCATAGAAATTACTTTAGACGATGGAGAAATGGTAGAAGGTACTTTTTCTTTTGAAGGTTATAATGCTACAACAAAATCTACAAAAAACATTACAGAAGGTAAGTTTAAGGCGCTTTTCGATTAATATAAACTAAAACAAAAATCAACAATGAGAAAATTACAATTATTACTTAGTACGGTATTAGCTTTTTTATTAATCGGAGCTGTTTATGCCCAAGATATAGCAGAATTTAAACCAAGTCTGCAAAAATATGGATTAGGAAAATTAAAAAAAGGACCTAAAAAAATATATATTGCTAGTTTCAATATTAATTTCGAGACCTACAAAGAAGCCATATCTTATAAAGCAGCAGGAGGTTTTAGAAACTCAGCTAGAGGTGAAGCAACAGCACAAGCAGCAATAGGTATTAACGGTTTACAAGAAGCAGATATTCAAGAAAAAACAAACAAGCTTTATAATGATTTTGTAGCCGATTTAAAAGCGAAAGGATTCGAAATTATAACTCCAGATGTAGCTGCTAAAACAAAAACATACGCAGGTTGGGAAAAATCTTCAGGTCCTTATGTTATAGAGTCTGGTTTACCAGGAGTTATGACATCTGTACCTAATGGATATTCCTTTTTTTATAAAAAAGAGACAAAAGAAGGTAAGAAAAAGAAAGGTTTTTTAAGTGGGGCTTTAGTGCCACAAAAATTATCTAACGAGCTGGATGATGCTGTAATAGCAAACATAAATTTATATTTTATGTACTCTGAAGCGGGTAACGATTTTTTTAAGAATGCTGGCGGAGCAAAAGTAAAAATGTTTACTAATTATAGGTTAATAGGCGATTACACTGTTGCTGCACCAAAAACAAAAGGCTTTGTGAGGTTAAAAGGCGCGCAAACATTAGATAGAATTACTAGTAATGTGTCTTTTGCAAAAGGAAAAGTAGGTTTGGGAGCAGAAACCCAATATGATGGTGGATTAAAAAAAGATTTAGAAATTAATGGTGTTATTAAAAAGGATAAAGTTGTAGCATACTCTAAGCAAAATACAGAAACAGCAACCTCGTTTAAGCCAATAGTTATTGTTGGGCCTAGCTACAGTAAACTTACCAAGTGGATTGAGGTAGATTCTAAAAAGTATACAGCAGGTATGTTTAATGCAGGAAATAAGTTCTTGTCTTACCATGTTAAAACATTTTTAAGCAACTATTAGAATGATAAAAGGTGAACGTGTTAAAAAATAAATCTTGTTGTTGAGATTTGTTTGATTGGGCGCGATATTTATTTTATTGCGCTTAATCTTTTTTAATTACGTTTAATCGATAAATTGTCTGGTTTTTAATATATTAGCTTAAATTTAGTATGCTATTAATCAGTTCACAGAGAAGACATCAATTGCGTATATTGTTAAATCAATTGCCAGTTGATGTTTTTTTATAGCTGCTTTTTGTAATTAAAAGCATTATATCTACCATAAATATAGGCACATCGATTATTCTTTTAGAATAATCATTTTTTTATATCTTCATCGAGCTATTAACTAAAACCTAAATATGAAATTTTTTATTTTTTCATGTTTTTTGTTGTGCCTTACTTTTTCCTATGCTCAAAGGGCAACAGATATAAATATACTTGAACCAAATTTTAAGGAAGCCACGCTTACAAAGCAGTATATTTATAGTGATGCCCATGTAGCAAAGGGAATAGAAGCTGTTTTAAAAAACGATACTTTGTTTCACTATGAAGAAAAAAAGTTTTTAAACTCTGGAGTATTTACACATTACAATTGGGTAAAAATTAAAATTAAAAATAAATCTGAGGTAACTAAATTTGTTTTCGAAGTCAATCAAACATATTTAGATTCGCTTCAATTTTATGTGGTTAAAGGAGCAGGTAAAGTACATTCATATCCTAAAAAAGGACTTCATTTTAAAGATCCGGACGATACTAACTTTTTAAGTAATAAGTATGCTTATGTCTATCCAATTACTATAGCGCAAAACGAAGCTTTAACAGTATATATGCGAGCCATAGTTAACGATGGTGCTTTTAGGGTAACTAATAAAATATGGACAGAGAAGCATTACGAAACTAGAAAGCTAGATATAAAAATAAGAACAAGTTATCTTATCTTTTTTGGAGGTTTTACAGTGCTTGTGGTGCTTATTTCTATAGCAATGTTCATTTTTTCTAAAAAGAGAATCTATTTATATTATACTTTTTTTGTAGCAGTTGTTTTTATTAATTTACTAGGCTTACGTCACTTTGTATCTCCTTTATATATTGAGAAATATTTGTTCTTTGGTAATAGCTTTACAGAAATGTTTGCCTTGTTACAAGTTACCTTTATTCTTTTATATTTAAATAAGTTTTTGCCTATAAAGGTTTATTATCCAAAAGTTTATATTGTTTTAAAATATACAGCAATATTTACATTTGTATTTTTTATTAGTGGTTTGTTTTTAAGGCGGTTCGATTGGTTTTATGGCTTTTCATTTTACTTTACAAAAGCTATTTTACTAGTGGTAACTGTTTTTATGTATGCTATTGCTTTAAAATTAGCCTTTAAAAAAGAACTAATGGCGTACTACTTTCTATTGGCTTATTTTCCGTTAATGTCTTTTGTGGCTTATTATATTTTAACTGCTTTTAAGCTAACAAATGGGTTTAACCCATTACAATGGGAAATTGTTATTTTTGTAGAGATTTTTGTGTTAACTATTGCCATGTCTCACAAGTATTATTTGCTTATTCAAGAAAACAGAGTTTACGAAAGAAAAATATACGAGCAACGATTAAAAATATCGAGAGATTTACACGATAATATAGGGGCACAACTTACGTTTATAATTTCGTCTATAGATAATTTGCAATATGGATTTAATATTAAAAATGATAAGTTAACTGGTAAATTAAATAGTATAAGTGCTTTTACAAAAGATACTATTTACGAACTTAGAGATACCATTTGGGCTATGAATAAAGACGGTATTTCTCTTGAAGATTTACAAGTTAGAATTTCAAATTTTATAGATAAAGCGCACCTAGCTTCAAGATCAACTCAATTTAGTTTTAACATCGATAAATTATTAGCTTCTAGCTTAGAGTTTACTTCTGTGCAAGGCATGAATATGTATCGCATTATCCAGGAAGCTGTTAATAACGCAATAAAATACGCAGGAGCAACCCATGTAAATGTTGATATAAAAAAAGAGAATAATTCCATTTTGTTCTCAATAATAGATAACGGTAAAGGGTTTAATGCACAAACGATAATAAGAGGTAATGGGCTAAATAACATAAAAAAAAGAGCCAGCGATATTAATGCTTCTTTAAAAATAGAGTCAAAAATAGATAAAGGGACTCAAATAACCTTTAGTGTTAAGGTGTAAAATATACGTTGTTTTGCGTATACCAAAATGGTTAAGATAATTGTAACTTTTAAGTCTAAATAAATAAAAATGAATATTAAAATAGCTATAGCAGACGATAATTCTTTTTTAATAAAAATGGTAGAAGAAAAAATATCGTTTTTCGAAGATTTAAAAGTAAGTTTTAAAGCTTTAAATGGCGAAGAGTTATTAAATAAACTAGAGCTTAATTGTAACCTAGATATTATTTTAATGGATATAGAAATGCCTGTTTTAAATGGCATACAAACAACCGAAATAGTAAAGCAAAAATACCCACATATTAAAATAATAATGTTAACTGTTTTTGATAATGACGAGAATATTTTTAATGCCATAAAAGCAGGTGCAGATGGGTATTTACTAAAAGAAGTAAATCCAAAAGATTTATATGCAGGTATAAAAGAAACATTAAATGGAGGTGCTGCCATGAATCCTTCTATAGCATTAAAAACCCTTAAGTTATTAAGAAACCCTATAGCTATAAATAACTTAGGAGCCCAAGAAAATATTAAACTAACAAAAAGGGAAACAGAGGTTTTAGAGCATTTAAGTAAGGGGTTAAGCTATAATTTAATAGCAAATAACTTAATACTTTCTAAGGGTACAGTAAGAAAACATATAGAAAATATTTATAAAAAACTACAAGTACATAATAAGCTAGAGGCAGTACAAAAAGCAAAAAAAAATAATTTAATATAAAGTTTTATTGTAACGTTTGTTTAACCTTGAGATAATGTTTTTACTTTAAAAAGCTTATATCTTTGTAGTGCTATTAATGGATGGCTTACATTAGTTTGGACCTTATATGTCGAGGGAAACTAATGTTTTTTTATTTTAGCATATGCGTAAAATTCTACTAGGTGTATTTATCACCCTTATTATTCTGTTTGCATTTAAATACTGTGAGCAAAAAAGAGCAGACAATATAGTACTTCAAGAAAGTTCTACCTTGATTCAAAAACAAATTAATAACGTTGGTAAATTAATTGTAACAGAAGGGCATTTTAGCGAAGTGTTCAACTATAAAAATTCAAAAGAAATATTAGGAAATTACTTAACATCTAATAAAAAAGCATTAGTTGTGGTTAATGCAGATGTTACAATTGCATACGATTTAAGTAAAATTGAATTTGATGTAAATAAGGCAACCAAAACACTTACAATTATAAATATTCCTGAGGAAGAAATTAAAATTCATCCAGATTTGGAGTACTACGATATGCAATCAGATTTTTTTAATCCATTTGAAGCCAAAGATTATAACGAAATTAAAAAAGCAGTTACCCTTTCTCTAAATAAAAAGATTGGAGATTCAAATTTAAAACATAATGCTAAAAATAGATTAATTAGCGAACTCTCTAAGTTTTTTATATTAACAAATTCTTTAGGGTGGACTTTACAATATAATAATACCGTAATAAGTAAAAACGACCAATTTCAGAATATTAAATTGTAGTTTTTACGTATCTTGAAACCTGAATTTAAAAGAATCAATTTAGCACATGGATAGTCCCTACGTTAATTTAAACATAGAAAATAAAGTTGGATATATTGAGTTTTTTCATCCCAACAGAAATTCAATGCCAAGCGAAGTTTTAAAAAAAATAGAAAAAACTATTATCGATGCTGGCACAAACAAAGCAATAAAGGTTATTGTTTTAAAAAGTGGAGGAGATAGAACGTTTTGTGCAGGCGCAAGTTTTAACGAAGTCATTTCTATAGAAAACGAAGAAGCTGGTTTACAGTTTTTTTCTGGTTTTGCTAATGTTATTAATGCCATGCGTAAATGTCCTAAATTAATTATAGGTAGGGTTCAAGGTAAAACAGTAGGAGGCGGTGTAGGTATAGTAGCTGCAACAGATTATTGTTTGGCCACTAAATATGCGTCTATAAAGTTAAGCGAATTAAGTATTGGTATTGGACCTTTTGTAATAGAGCCGGCTGTATCTAGAAGAATAGGTAAAACAGCCATGTCGCAAATGACTATTGATGCAGAAACTTTTTTTTCTTCGGAATTTGCAAAAGATAAAGGACTTTATGCAGAGGTATTCGAAACACAGGAAGAGCTGGATGAAGCAGTTAAAATATTAGCAGAAAAGTTAACGACTTACAACCCTGAAGCTTTAACCGAAATGAAAAAAGTTTTTTGGGAAAATACTGCACATTGGGACGCATTACTTATAGAGCGTGCTAAAATTAGCGGAGAATTAGTGTTAAGTAAATTTACTAAGAAAACTTTAAAACGATTTAGATAAGTTTTAAAGAATATAAATATGCAAGAACAAACTATAAAACTTTCTGTTGATGCAGTTGTATTTGGTTATGAACAAGGTGATATATTTGTCTTAACTTATTAAGCGAAAGTAGAATTAAAAGAAACAATTAATCATGTTTACTGCACCAATAGTTATCGAGATATAGAAGATGAATTTGTAACTTAATTTAAAGTGATTTAAATAAAAAACACTCCAATAGTTTAGGATAATTTTTTATTTAATCTCAACCTGTTTACCTAAAAACTTGGGTTTAACCCCTAGTAAAATATCTATAAAAACTTTTGTTCTAGCTAAATACTCTCTGGCTCTAACTTTAAAGCCAGAGCTAGCAGAAACATCTTTTGCATTAAAACCTATGGCGTTTATATTGTGGTGTTTGGCAAGGTAAATGGCTCTTTGGTTATGAAATTGTTGAGATATAATAGTAATATTTTCTTGACCAAATATTTTTTTAGCTCTAACAATAGAATCCAATGTCCTAAAGCCTGCATAATCTAAAAATATTTTTTCTTCAGGAATCCCTTTGCTTATAAGCTCTTCTTTAAAATCTGTAGGTTCATCGTAAGTCTTGTTACCATTATCTCCACTTATTAAAATAAAATCTATTTTTTTGCTTTTATATAATTTTAACGTGGCGTCAATACGATATTTAAAATATAAATTTATAGAGCCATTATTTAATAACTTAGAGGTTCCTAATACCAAACCTACTTTGTTTTTTTTTATTTCTGTAGTGCTAAAAAAAGTTAGTTTTTCGGTTTGCTTTTCTATTATGTAATTAGAAATAACAACTAGCAATAATGGGAAAACTATGCAAACTACTATAAGTGGTTTTATTTTCTTTTTCATGAATTAAATATCGTGTATTTCTCTTAGAAACACGTTATTTAATAACCGTTTTTTGTTTAATAATTTCTAATCCATCATCAATTAACCTGCCAACTTTTGGTCTATTTTGTTTAATGGTTTCCAAATGATTTAAAATATTTTCGCAAAGCTCTTTTTCTTCACTTTTAAAAGCCAGTTCATATAATTCTACAGCAAGTAGCCAATCGTTATTATGTTTTTCTATAAGTTGCTCAAGTACTTTGCTTCTAGAAATGGTTTGGTTTTTATTTTCTCTATAGTCTCTTACTTGTTGATAAAGGGATTCTAGCTCTATTTTTTCGGTAGATTTTTTTGTTTTAATAGTTTCAGAAGACGTTTTGTGTGTTATTAAATTAAAACTTTGTAAATCTGCAGAACCAGAAAAAGCAGATACTACAGATTTGCCAACTGCCATATCGTAATTGCCCCATTCGGGTTTAAAGAGAATAGTGTCGTTATGTGTAACTGTACAGTTTTTAAAGCTTATTAGTATAATTTTACCTTGAAGGTTTCGTTTTCCAGTAATAATTTCTCCAGATACGGTTATGTTGCCTTCAAATTCAAGGGTTACTACTTGTTCTTCAAAAATAGCATAAGCTCTTAAATCTCGCGGACTCATGTCTTCTATAGCTAAATTAATACCTTTTAGTTTCCCTACAGGAGATCCAAAACCTTTGCTATGTGTTGCTGTACCATGGCCAACCAATTCTTTTTCTCGGTAAGCTAAAGCCGATTTTCCTGTAGTTTGGATGTAAATTGGGTTGTTTTTATGCGTTATTACGTTTGTAAATACACCAGAAACCTGGATACCTGTACTTAATTCTATTGTGCCTAAAGCTTTAGATTCTATTAGCTTGTTTATTCCTGATAATCCACCTGTTCGTAGGGCCATAGTATTGGCAAATTCTTCTAAAACAAGACTTAAATGCGCAAAATTTGGAGTAACAAAAAGTTGAGGTTGCGGTTTTGTTATATCAAAGTTTTTGTAAGTGGTCTCTATGTTGTATGGTAGCTTTTCAACTTCGTTGGTCATACACCAAGCGCTTTCTCCTATAGATGATAATAAGCCTGCACCATATATTTTTGGGTTGTCAATAGAGCCAATTAAACCATATTCTACAGTCCACCAATGCAAATTTCTTATAAGGGCCATTTCGCTAGGCTCCCCCATTTCTAGTTGTAAATCTTCTACCTTTTTTTCTGCAGAAGCGATATCATTTATATTAGAATTAGGAGCTTCTTTTATAATAGATAAATGCCTTATCGCTTCGTAAAGTTCGTAATCTTTAGCAGATGAAATAGCTTTGCTTCCTATTTCTCCAAATCGGCGTAAGTATTCTGCATACTCCGGATTTGCAATAATAGGTGCATGTCCAGCACCTTCGTGAATAATATCTGGAGCAGGTGTATATTCAATATGGTCTAATTGCCTAATATCGCTAGCAATTACGAGTATGTTGTAAGCTTGAAATTCCATAAAAGCATTTGGCGGAATAAAACCATCTACAGCTACTGCTGCCCAGCCAATATCTTTTAAAATTCGGTTCATACCGTACATGTTAGGTATATTATCTATAGAAATACCTGTTTGTTTTAAACCATCTAAATATGATTTATGAGCCACTTTGCTTAAAAAATCAACGTTTTTACGCATAACATAACGCCAAACAGCTTGGTCTATAGCAGAATAATTATTGTAATTCTGTGGTTTTATAAACTGTTTAAGGTGTTTAGGTAAACGACTTAATATAGCATTTTGTTCGATTGCGGTATTCATTGAAATCTCGTTATTTTAGAGTTTAAAAATACGAAATATTCATTTAATTGCGTCTTTTTGTTGTTATTTTATAATTTTTAGTGGTGTTTTATTTAAAGAAGAAGAAGTGTTTAGCGTTTTCTATTTAGAAATAAGTAAAGCTTAATTATATTAATAAAAAAAGCGACCAAATTGGTCGCTTTTAAATTTTTAGTTTATTGTATTGCTGGTGGATATTTCATCATGATTTCAGAAACGAACTCCTTGATTCTTTCTTCTTTTTTCTCCATATTTCTAGTTAAGTAACCGGTTCCCATGCCTTGCCAAACCAATTCTTTCTTTTTAGCATCTATTAGGTCTACAAACAAAACACCTTCGGTACTAGTAGACACTGCTGGTTGTTGGTTCCATCCCCAACCCCAGCCAGGCCCGAAACCACCCCAACCCCAGTTGTTATAGCCCCAAGAGTTATTGTAAACATCCACTCGTTGGTTAGATTTTGTAAAAAGACTAACTAGTACATCTGGTTTTTCCGATTTTGTAAAGCCTTTTGCTAATAATTCAGCTTCAATCGCTCTTAAAATTCTTCGTTTATCAAGGTCGCTAATTTCAGCTTTATCAATGCCATTTTTAAAAAAGGCAAAGGTTTTATACTCACCAAAGTTGGCATTTTTGTCATAATCTGCAGCTACTTTAACAGACGAGCACGATGTAACCACAAATAGTATTGCTAGAAGCGGTAACGTTTTTAATACATTTTTCATAAGCATTTTTCTTTTTTTAGTTCTTATAAGATAACAATTTTTACAATATAAAATTGAATAAAGAAGCTTTCAATTTATATATAAGTATCAATAATCGTACCATACACTTGCTGTTAAAGCCTTGAAAGTATTGGTATTATCTAGATATGGAGTTGGTTTTTTTATTATATCCATAAGGGCAATGTCTACATCCACTTTCGCAACAGTAACCTCTTTTTAAATGATATTGCTCTGTAAAACAGCGATAACCTTCTGGCGTTAAATAAAAATCGCCTTCTTCAATTGGAATAATTTTTTTCATATATAGCAAAGGTAATATAAAATGGTTTGATTTTTGAAGTTGGTTTGATATGATAATAGTTTCAAAATACTTAGTGCCTAGAGGTTATTTGGGCTTAACTATTTTTCCTTTTGTGTTTTTAAAGCGAAAAGCATTAAGGCATAATGCTGTTTTAATAAACCACGAACGTATTCATTTAAAACAGCAATTAGAACTTTTTATATTGCCTTTTTATGTGTTTTATAGCGTTGAGTTTTTTGTAAAGTTTATGGTGTATAGGCATTGGCATTTGGCTTATAAAAATATTTCTTTTGAACGCGAAGCTTATGCAAACGAATCTAACTTTCATTATTTAAAACAAAGACGATTTTGGAATTTTTTAAAGTATATTCGCATTAATGATTTTTCAGTTAAACAAGAGCATAAACGAACGCATTAAATTACCGCAAAAGTATAACGTAGAATTATATTTAAAGCGAGAAGATTGTATCCATAATTTTGTTTCGGGTAATAAGTATAGAAAGCTAAAGTATAATTTGGAAGAGGCTAAATACAATGGCTTTAAAACGCTTTTAACCTTTGGAGGTGCTTACTCAAACCATATTGCTGCAGTTGCTTTTGCAGGTAAAACATTTGGTTTTAATACTATTGGTGTAATTCGAGGAGAGGAATTAGAAGGTAAGATTGATACTAACCCAACATTGCAATTTGCTAAGGCGTGTGGTATGCAGTTTAAATTTATAACTAGAGATGCTTTTAGACTTAAAAATACAAACCGCTTTCTTAATGTTTTAAAAAAAGAATTTGGTGGCTTTTATTTAATTCCAGAAGGCGGAACAAATACACTAGCAGTAAAAGGTTGTCAAGAAATTTTAAATAATACCGATGCCGATTTTAATTTTATTTGTGTATCTGTAGGAACAGGAGGTACTATTTCTGGGCTTATTAATAGCTCTGAAGCTAATCAGGAAATTTTGGGTTTTCCTGCTCTAAAAGGTTCTTTTTTACAAGAAGATATTATTAAATTTGTAACCAAGAAAAATTGGAGTTTAACTACCAATTATCATTTTGGAGGTTATGCCAAAATAAATGCCGATTTAGTACATTTTATAAATCAATTTAAAGAAAATCAAAATATTCAATTAGATCCTATATACACAGGTAAAATGATGTTTGGAATTTTCGATTTAATTAAAAAAGGATATTTTCCAGAAGGCTCAAAAATATTAGCTATTCATACAGGAGGAATTCAAGGTATAAAAGGAATGAATGGCATATTAAAAAAGAAAAAATTACCATTAATTGCGTATGAAAATGAATAAAAATATACTGGTCTTAATTATAAGTGTTTTGGTTTTTAGTTGCGGAACTAAAAAAACAGTGATAACTAAAAAGCCTAAAACAAAAACAGTAAGGGTTACTAAAAAAGGAGAAAATAAAGAGGCGAGTACACCAAAAGTACCTGCAAAAATTTATGCAAGTGCCACAGAGCAATATATAGATACCTATAAAGAAATAGCGCAAGAAGAAATGCGGTTGTATAACATACCAGCAAGTATAACTATTGCTCAGGGTATTTTAGAGTCTGGATCTGGTAAAGGAAGATTATCTATAGAAGCCAATAACCATTTTGGAATTAAATGCCATAATTGGTCTGGAGCAAAAATATACCACGACGATGATGAGGCGCAAGAATGTTTCAGGAAATACAATAACGCGAAGTATTCGTTTAGAGATCATTCGTTGTTTTTAACAGGTAGAAAACGCTACGAAGGCTTGTTTAAACTTAAACAAACCAATTATAAAGGTTGGGCAAAAGGTTTAAGAGCTGCTGGTTATGCTACAGATAAAAGGTATCCAGAAAAATTAATTAGTTTAATAGAACGTTATCGCCTTTACGAACTTGATGGTGGTAAAAAGCTAAAAACAGATATCGATATTGTAAAAAGTTCTAGAGTTATCCCTAAAAAAATTACTCATATTGTGGTAAAAGGCGATACGCTATATTACATTTCTAAAATGCATAATTTAACGGTAGAAGAGCTTAAAGAAATTAATAATTTGAAAAATAATAATATTTCAATAGGTCAAGAATTACAAGTAAATAAAAATTAAAATATTAATGATTTACAAAAGAAGTAGCGCATTATTTGCCGAAGCAGAAAAAGTTATTCCAGGAGGTGTAAACTCTCCTGTTCGTGCTTTTAAAGGGGTTGGAGGAACACCCATTTTTGTTAAAGAAGCTAAAGGACCTTATTTGTTTGATGAGGATGGTAACCGTTTAATAGATTATATTAATTCTTGGGGACCAATGATTTTAGGTCATGCTTTTGAGCCAGTTGTAAATGCTGTTATAGAAAAGGCAAAAAAAGGAACATCGTTTGGAATGCCAACAGAAATTGAAACAGAAATTGCAGAATTAGCGGTTTCTATGGTGCCCAATATCGATAAAATTAGATTTGTAAACTCTGGAACAGAAGCTTGTATGAGCGCAGTTAGACTTGCTAGAGGTTTTACAGGTAAAGACAAAATTATAAAGTTTGCAGGTTGCTATCATGGACATTCTGATTCTTTTTTAATTCAAGCAGGAAGTGGTGCAAGTACATTTGGTACACCTAACAGTCCGGGTGTAACTACAGGTACAGCAAAAGATACCTTGTTGGCTCGTTATAATGACTTAGCTAATGTTGAAGCGTTAATTGAGGCTAATAAAGGAGAAATAGCTTGTATTATTATTGAGCCAGTTGCTGGTAACATGGGGTGCATTCCTCCAAAGGAAGGGTTTTTACAAGGGTTAAGAGTTCTATGTGATGCCAATAATATTTTGTTGATTTTTGATGAGGTAATGACAGGTTTTAGATTAGCAAAAGGGGGAGCGCAGCAATTATTTAATATTAAAGCAGATATTGTTTGTTTTGGTAAAGTAATTGGAGGCGGATTGCCGGTTGGTGCTTTTGCAGCAAGAAATGAAATTATGAATTATTTAGCACCACTAGGTCCTGTTTATCAAGCAGGAACTTTAAGTGGAAACCCATTAGCTATGGCTGCAGGTTTGGCTATGTTAACTGAATTGAATAGTGATAAAGACGTTTTTAATCGTTTAGCAGAAAAAACTGCTTATTTACATAAAGGTATTGCTAAGGTTTTAGATGAAAATAATGTAGAATATACTATAAACAGGCAAGGATCTATGATATCTGTTCATTTTGCAAAAGATGAGGTTGTAGATTTTGACTCGTCTGCAAAAGGAAATAACGAAACCTTTAAAACCTTTTTTCATGGTATGCTAAATGCTGGAGTTTACATTGCGCCAAGTGCTTTCGAAACTTGGTTTATAACCGATGCTTTATCTTATCAAGATTTAGATTTTACAATAGAGGCTGTAAATACGGTTGCCAAAACGTTATAAAATAGATTTAATAAAAAAAGCATTTCCAAGATTGGAAATGCTTTTTTTCTAACTAAATAAAATTTACCAACTAAATAAATTTTGCTTTTAAGGTTTTTATTTTAACCTCTCTTTTTTTTATGCTTTCCTTTAGGTCCCATTTTGGCATGCATTTTTTGCCATTTTTCGTATTGGTCCGAGTTAAGTATTTTTTTCATTTCTGCTTTTGTAGCAATTTTTTTGTCTAGCATTTTATTTTGCATATCAAAACGCTCTTCAGCAGTTGGCTTTTGCATTGTTCCTGCTTCTTTTTTAGCTTTACGTTCTGCCATATGTGCTTTACGCTCTGCTGCATTTTTTAAATTTATTTTCTGAATGTCTTTTTGTTGAGATTCGTTTAAATCTAAAATTAGAGTCATTTTTTTAGTTTGAAGAGTAGCTATTTCGTTGGCACTTAATTCTGCCATAGCCATTCTTTTATGATGCTCTCCTTTTTTATGAGATTTTTTGTGTTCTTGAGCTGTTGCTTGTAATGCTACAAATGCTAATGCAATTAATATTAATTTTTTCATAATCTGAGTTTTTAATGTTATTTGTATTTAGGACTCAGAGAAAATAAAAAGGTTTAAAAAGAATTAATATTTAACTGTTTATTAACACATTAGTAGCTAGTTGTCTTAGTGTTTGCGCTATTTTATTTTTTTTGATATAGGAAACATTAAGCTTATACCAGTTTGGAAATCTGGAGCATTAGTAACCTTTAAATCTTCTTTAAAATAAATAGAAACTTTGTATTTGTTATGTGCGTAAGTGTAAATAACATTCCAATCTGTAAGTGTTGCATATAAAGTAGTAACACCATTTTGCCAACCGCCATTTATTTCTTGCCATTTACCAAGCAGCCTAAAGTAGTCTGTTTCTTTTAACTTGTTATAACGTGTTTGTAGGCGATAGTTAATGCCAAAAGCATGATAGTGTTTCTTTTTGGTATATTTAGTATACTCTATGTGGCCTTCAAAAGTGCCTAGATACGGGTTGTTTCCTAAATCTATAACATCTTTAAAGTTTATTACGTTTTTTCTTAAAGCACTAATTCCTGCTCCAAAATTAAATTCATTTTTATTTTTTAATATAATTTTTTTAACAGCATTTAGCGATAAACCTAAATCTATAGATTTATTATATTTTGAAGTGTTAACGCCAACATGACTGCCAAAATTAAAATATATATGCTTTGCTTTATTAGTTAAAAAAGACGGATAGTAAAAATGATTAAACTCTAAACCTCCAACAAAAAAGTCTCCATTATTTAAAGTTAAGTTATTTCCGTTTCTATCGTTATATTCAAAGTGTACTTGGTTTAATCCGTAGTATCTTCTTCCGTAAGGGTCTTCTCCTCCAGCTATATTACTATGAAACCATTCTATAGTTTCATCACTTGTAAAAACAGAAAAAGGGTATTTTCCTTTGGTAATTAAATAAGTTCTTAGTGTAATACCTAGTTCTTGATTTTTAGATATGGGTATGTTTACATCTGCTCTAAATTCTTTTATAACAGCATCTATAATAATATTAAAATAATCTGCTGGTGTTTGCTCTTGATCTATAAAATTAAATCTTCTATCGTGCCAAATAACCTTACTTAAATCTTCTCTTACTTGTGCATTTTTAGGTAAATGAGTTTCTACAAAAGGATGAAAATTATTACCATTAATATTACTAATGGTTAACATTGTTTTTTGAGGAGGAGCGATTTTAAAATTCTGATTAATTCTAGAGCTAAAAATACCAAAGTGATGGGTAGATATAAGACTAGGTTTGTCTATACCGTTTTTTAGTAGAATACTGTCTTTTTCTTGAGCTGTTATATATACAGACCAAGTTAAAATAAGTAGAATCAGGGTGTTTTTAAACATCGTACAAATATAAAATAATTTTAATTTTGATAGTTGTATTTGTGTATTAACTCTAGAGTAGTTTTAAAAATATGTTGCTTTTCTATTTTACTTTTTAGCCAGGCGTAAAAACTCATTACAAATATGTCTTCTTGGTCTGGGTGTATCCATTCAAACGATGTGTCTACGGTGTTTTTAAAAGTTGGAGTTATTATTTTTTCAGGTTTTTTATAATAAGTTTCTACTAGAGTTAAGAATGTTAATACGCGTTGTTGGTTTATAGCCTTTAAATATTTAGAGAAACTTCGTTTAAAACTTAAAATTCTAGAGTCTACTAAATCTATGTTTTTAAGTTCTATATGTAAAAGTATTTCCATCAGGTTTTTCTTTATTACCCATGCTTTTCCTGCTTTTTCGCTATACCATTTATCGCTATGGTTTAATTGTGAAAGTAATTTAAGAGTATTATTAAAATCATTTTTCTGAAAATAAAACATGCTTAAACTTAAATGTATATCTAAAAGCGATTCTATGTCTACATGTTTCTTGTTTACAATTGGAACTAGTAGCTCTATGGCTTGTTTTTGCTTATTTGTGTAATTTAAATTTAAACCTAGAAGTAAATGGTATTTTAATTTAAAAGTATAAAAGTGCTTTTTTTGTTGATCTTGCATCTGGTTATGCATGAGTTTTAAATACCGCAACGACTCTTCAAATTTCTTATTTCTAAAAAGTGTATTTGCTATTAAATATAGAATTTGAATATGGTAATAGGTTTGAGAATCTGTACTATCATCATGCAATCTTTTTTTGTAAGCGTTTATTAAAAACGATTCAATTTTTAAATAATCTTTAGTTACAAAAGCAGATAGACTAACAATAGCTATTAATTGATACAGAGATTTAAAAGATAAATTTTCTTGAAGTGTAATATTATAATCTTTAAGCGTGTTTTTAAATAGGGTTTCAAAATCTGTAATTTCACTTTTAAAATTTATATTATTAAGTGTTTGTCTAATTTTTGTATAAACAATATTAAGGTTGTCTTCTTGTTGATGAAGTAGTTTGTTTTTTTTGAATTTAAGAATAACATCATTAATATTTATAGATGGGTTTGCGTGTGCATATTGTATTTGCGTACTGTATATTTCGTTTAAATAAGGATATAAATGATGCTCTAAAGCCAATTTTTCTGCTTTAGCTAAAATTTTATAAGCAGCTTTATGGTTTTTTAACTCAAGAAAAGTGCGAGCAGCTAGTAAGTATTTAATAATAGACATGTTTACAGTGTTTTCTTCTTGTAAACTTATGTTGGCTGTAAAATCTATTAAAGCATCGTATAAACGTTTTCTAAGCCCGTGGTAAGCATCTTTTTTATTATTACCATATAGAGTTTTACATATAGAGGTAGAGTTTAACTCGTTTTTTGCTAATAGTTTAAATAGTTGAATGTTTTTGATGTCTTTTCTTTTATTCTTTTTTTCTAAAAATATAACAAAACGTTGTTTGTTTTCTTGAGATAAAGTAGAAATTATATAATTTAAATCATTCATTAAATCGTTAGTAATATATTGTTTTTAACAGTAAATATAGGTAAAAATGATTTTTTAATATGTTTTATATCGTCAGTTTTTTGTTTTATATGTTTTTTCTAAATCTTTAAATTGTCTCAGTTTTGCTTCATAATCATTAAAACAAAAATTATGAATTATCAAACATCAGTTTCTGTAGACGAAACATCAAAAAAAATGGAAAATATAAAAGAGAAAAAACGATTTGATTATAAACCAACAAGTGCTTTTATTGGTGCGTCTTGGTCTGCGTTATTAATAGGTATGGCGTCTTATTGTATTGGCTTATGGAATGCCGATATGTTGCTAAACGAAAAAGGATATTATTTTACCATTTTACTTTTTGGATTATTCTCGGTTATTTCTGTACAAAAAGCAGTACGAGATAAAATGGAAGACATTCCTGTTACCGATATTTATTACAGTATAAGTTGGTTTACAACTGTTGTTTCTATTGTATTACTTGTTATTGGGCTTTGGAATGCCGATTTACTTTTAAGTGAAAAAGGGTTTTATGGTATGTCTTTTTTACTTAGTCTATTTTCTGCAATTGCAGTACAGAAAAACACAAGAGATGTACAATATGTAGAAAACGAAAAGAAACGAGATAAATAAATATTTTAGTGTCAAAACAAAAAAGCATAAAGGGTTGTTTTGATGGTTGGTTAGTAAAACCCTAAACCTCGTAGCTTAAATAGTTGCGAGGTTTAAAAAAAAAGAGAATGAATTTACTTAGAGATATAAAAAACGATAAAACAGGATTTGGAGTTTTAATAGCTCTTGGAGTAGTTGCAATAGTAATAATATTATTAACGCCTTCAATTCCTCAAAATCAATCGTATCATCAGTTTAGCGATACAGCTGTGCTATTTGGTATTCCAAATTTTTGGAATGTATTTTCTAATTTGCCTTTTGCCATAGTTGGCATTTTAGGGTTAGTTAACATTAAGGTTATATCTCAAAATAAAGGGGTGTACCGGGTGTTTTTCTATGGTGTTATATTTGTTTCAATTGGTTCTGGCTATTACCACATTCATCCAAAAGATACTACTCTTATATGGGACCGGTTACCAATGACTATAGTGTTTATGTCGTTTGTTACAATTATTATAACCGAGTTTATAAGTGTTAAAATAGGGCGTTTAATTTTAATACCATTATTGCTTTTAGGTGTAACATCTGTGCTATATTGGGTTGCTTATGGCGAATTGAAACCTTATGTTTTCATACAGTTTTATCCTATGCTTGCTATTCCTGTTGTTTTACTTTTTTTTAAATCAAATTATAACAAAGTTTATGCATATTGGCTTTTACTATTAGCTTATGTAATGGCTAAATTTTTAGAGTGTTTTGATTATCAAATGTTCGAGTATTTAAAAATTATAAGTGGGCATTCTTTAAAACATTTAATAGCTGCTATTGGTTTATTTGTATTACTTTATAGCTATACTAAAAGAGAAAATATTAATAAAAAGACATCTTAATTGCATATAAATTATGAAATCAAAGTTTCAAAATAATATAAATGAGTTGCTTCAAGAACAGATTATTTCTAAAGAAGTAGCGCAAAATATAGAAAATTATTACAATAATAAACCCAATACATCTACCAGTAAATTGTTTACTGTTTTTTCTGTGTTAGGCTCAACATTAATAGGCCTTGGTATTATTTTAATATTAGCGCACAATTGGGATCATTTTGTAAAAGGAATTAAAACAACTTTAGCTTTTTTACCTTTAGTAATAGCTCAGTTTTTTGTAGGATTTTCAATTTTAAAGAAAAAGAGTAAAACTTGGAAGGAAGCTTCTGGTGTTTTTTTGTTCTTTACCGTTGGGTCTAGTATGGCATTAGTAGCTCAAATTTACAATATACCAGGCGATTTAAGTAGCTATTTATTAACGTGGATAGCGCTTTGTTTGCCTTTAATTTATCTACTTAATTCGCATGTATTGGCTATAGTGTCTCTAGTTTTTACTACGTATTATGCATGTGCATATGGTTACTTTTATAATACTTCACATGGTACGCCATGGTTGTATATAGTTTTGCTAGCAGTAATTATTCCTTATTACATAATGCTTATAAAACAGAAAACAAGTGCTAACATAGTATCGGTTTTAAATTGGTTTTTCCCTCTAAGCTTAACAATTGTTTTAGCAAGTTTTGTGCAAAGCAACGAAAGTTTAGGTTATGTAATGTATGTGTGCTTGTTTGGTTGTTTTTATAATTTAGGAAAGCTTCCTCATTTTAATAATATTCAATTAAGGAGAAATGGATATTTGGTATTAGGGTCTTTAGGTACCGTTTTTATGTTACTCTTATCTAGTTTTGAATGGATTTGGAAAGATGTATTAAAAGATAACATACTTGTAAACGGTCAAGAAACTTATGTCTTATTAGTCTTGTTTATAACCTCTTTCGGCTTGTTGTTTTTTAATTATTTAAAAAAAGGGGTACGAAGCCTTAATTTATATCAATTTATCTTTATTATATTTTCTGGTATTTTTTTTACAGGTTTTTATGGTTTAAATTTTCCTGTAGTTTTTATAAATGTACTAATACTGTTATTAGGTATTATGGCTGTAAAAATAGGAGCAGACAAGTATCACTTTGGCGTTTTAAACTACGGACTATTTATTATTGTTATTTTAATTGTCTGTCGTTTTTTCGATACAAATATGAGCTTTGTAATTAGAGGCTTATTGTTTGTAAGTGTAGGTGTAGGCTTTTTTCTAACAAATTATATTATGCTTAATAAAAAGAAATTAAAAGAGGTTAAACGTTAAAAAAAATAATTAAAATGAAAACCATACATATATTTATAATATTTCTTTTAGTGGTTGTGGTACAATTATTTGTTCCTGCTAAAATGATTTTAAATCAAGAATCTGTTATAGAACATGGAGAAGTATTTAAATTTAAAACACAACCAATAGACCCTAGCGATCCGTTTAAGGGCAAGTACATTAATTTAAATTATACTATAAGTAATATAACAACAACAGATTCTTTATGGAAGCGCAGAGCACCTATTTACGTTTACCTAGAAACAGATAGCTTAGGTTATGCAAAAATACAAACGGTGAGTAGAACAATACTAGCAGAAAATAATAACACTTATGTTAAAGCTTCGGTACAGTGGTACGCAAAATATAATAACCAATTAAATATAAACTTTCCGTTTAACCGTTACTATATGAAGGAGACAAAAGCATACGACGCCGAAATTGCAGTGCGTAACAGACAACGAGATTCTCTTTTAGATAACACCTATGCGCTGGTTTACGTAAAGCAAGGTGATGCGGTATTAACCGATGTTCTTATAGATGATATTCCTATTAAAAATTATGTAGAAAAAAAGGAGGAATAACATAAATGTTGTCTGTTTTATATTAGCGAGTTCAAATTCATTTAAAGCGTTTTTTTCATAAAAAAATTAACAATTATTCGTTTTTGTCTTAAATAAACTATAAAACTGTTATTTAATGTGTTAAACATATCTAAATAAGTATAATTAGGTTGTAAATATTCGCTCTATTTGTACCATAGTTAAGAAAAACATTTAGTTTTCATATAATATAAAATTTAGTTAGTTTAGTTGGTTAGTTAGTTAAAAAACCCAGTAATTTAGAGAGATTACTGGGTTTTTTGTTTTTAAAACTAAAAAAGGAACTACATTTCTGCAATTCCTTTAAATATTATTTGTAGCCAAAACAATTAGTGGCGTAAAATTTAGATAATTTCAACAAACAATCCGTCGTCTGTTTTTTCAACCTTAGCTAAGTTATTTTTTGTTAGCTCTTTAATGGTTTTATCCCATTTTTTATTAGATAAACCAGATTGAGTTTTCAAGTCATTAAGATCTAATTTTTCTGCTTTTTTCAGGAGTTCAAAAACAGCTTTAGCTTCATCACTTACAGCCACAGCTTTTTTCTCGGGGCGCATTTGCGGAAAAAATAAAACTTCTTGTATAGATGGGTTGTTTGTTAAAAACATAATTAATCTATCCATACCAATCCCCATACCAGATGTAGGTGGCATACCGTATTCTAAGGCACGTAAAAAGTCATGATCTATAAACTCGGTAGCTTCATCATCACCCTTTGCAGCAAGTTTTAATTGGTGTTCAAAACGCTCACGTTGGTCTATAGGATCGTTCAATTCAGAATAAGCATTAGCTATTTCCTTACCACAAACCATAAGTTCAAAACGCTCTGTTAATTCGGGATTATCTCTATGTTCTTTACATAACGGACTCATTTCTTTAGGGTAGTCTGTAATATAAGTTGGTTGTATATAGTTGCCTTCACATTTTTCTCCAAAAATTTCATCAATAAGTTTTCCTTTTCCCATTGTAGCATCAACTTCAACACCCAAGTCCTTAGCAGCTTGTCTTATCTCGTTTTCGGTTTTTCCAGTAATATCAAACCCTGTAAAATGTTTAATAGAATCTGCCATGGTAACACGAGCATAAGGTGCTTTAAAATCTATTTCGTGCTCACCAAAAGTAACTTTAGTTGTACCGTTAACAGCCATAGCACAATGTTCTAGCAAACGCTCACAGAAATCCATCATCCAGTTGTAATCTTTATAAGCTACATAAATTTCCATGGCAGTAAACTCTGGGTTATGGGTTCTATCCATACCTTCGTTTCTAAAGTTTTTAGAAAACTCGTAAACGCCATCAAAGCCACCAACAATTAAACGTTTTAAGTATAGCTCGTTGGCAATACGCATGTATAAAGGTACATCTAATGCGTTATGGTGGGTAATAAAAGGTCTAGCAGCAGCTCCTCCAGGAATAGGTTGCAATACAGGAGTTTCAACCTCAAAATATCCAGAATCGTTAAAAAACTGGCGCATGGCATTAAACAATTTAGTTCGTTTAACAAATACCTCTTTTACCTTAGGGTTAACAACTAAATCTGCATAACGTTGTCTATAACGTTGTTCCGGATCTGTAAAAGCATCGTAAATAACGCCATCCTTCTCTTTTGGTAAAGGCAGAGGTTTTAAAGCTTTACTTAATAAAGTAAAATCTTTAACACGTACAGACATTTCACCTACTTGAGTTTTAAATAATTCGCCTTCAACACCTACAAAATCTCCAAAATCTAATAACTTTTTAAAAACATCATTATATTTTACTTTATCCTCATCAGGGCAAATAACATCTCTATTAAAATACACTTGTATCTTTCCTTCGGCATCTTGCAATTGTGCAAAACTAGCTTTTCCTTGCTGTTTTATCATCATTAGCCTTCCAGCAATAATAACCTGTTTACCTTCCTCAAACCCATTCTTTATCTGTTTGGAAGTGTGGTTTACAGGGTATAAATCTGCAGGGTACGGGTTAATCCCTAAATTACGTAATTTTACTAATTTCTCTCTTCTTACAAGTTCTTGCTCTGATAATTGCGACATATTCTAAATGCTATGTGAAAATTTTAATGCCGCAAAGATACTATTAATACCCATCTTTTAAAACAAATTTTTGGGCGTTACCACAAGGGTCGGGCTATTCGTTATATCTTTTTTGAAAAAAACAAAAAAGGATGCCACTACTATCCCTAACGCAAAGTGTAACAAATATTAAGTTTTTGCGTCAAATTAGTATAATTAGTAATATATATTGAGTTTTTTATCAGTATAAAATTAAATCAAGTGTATGAGTATCTGGAGAGTTATACTATCTATTATTTGTCCACCTTTAGCAGTTATAGGTAAAGGGTGTGGTTCTATTCTTATCGTTTTTTTATTATGGCTTTGTGGCTGGGTACCAGGAGTTATTGCTGCCTTAGTTATTTTAAATAATCCTAAAAATTAAATTACCTTTGCCTTTCTTTAATTAATTTAAAGTTTATGCTTAGAGTAAGTAAATGCACCTCAATTTTATTTTTCATTTTTTTATTAATTTTTGTCAGTTGTACCGTAAAGGAAACCATAGTTTTTAATAACGATGGTACAGGTAATTATTTAATTAGTTACAATATGGCAAATGCAATGAAACAAATGCAAGGTGTTTTAAGTCAACCCAATACTAAAGGAAACAATAAAGGTAAGGTTGTAGATACTTTAGTTGTTTTTAAAGAAATTATAGAAACATATAAAGATAGCGTTGCTGCATTACCAGAAGAAAAACGTTTAGCCCTAGAAGCAGTTAAAGATATGTATATGAAAATGAATGTGGATGAAGAAAAGGGGATTCTTGATTTAGGTATTGGTCTAAACTTTAATTCAATAGAAGAGTTAAAAGGTATCGAAAAAAAAATAGAAAAAGTTAGAAGTTTAAACTCCCAAAATAATCAGGTTAGCGCCATCAAATCTGCTTCACCTCTAGGCAAATATATGGGCAACGATGATGGTAATGTTTCATATACTCTTTCCAATAAAACTTTTTCTAGAGAAGCAATTTTTGAAAATTTAGAAAGCGCTCAAGAAGTTGCTTTCGATGAAGGAGATAAAGAGTTTGCAACTTATTTTGAAAATGCATTTTATATTATTGAGTATACTTTTCCAAAAAAAATAAAGTCATATTCTAAAGAAGGTGCTCAATTATCTAACGATAGAAGAACTATAAAGTTTCAGTCTAATTGGTTAGACTTTATTAAAAAGCCTAAAACTTTAGACATTGTAATTAAATTTGAAGATGAATAAAAATATTAAAGTTCAAGACTTAGGGCTTCAAGACTATAAGAAAACTTGGAATTACCAAGAAGAATTATTTAAAGTTATTGTAAATACCAAAATTAAAAATAGGAGAGAAGCCACCAATTTACAAACCAAAAATCATTTTATTTTTGTAGAACACCCTCATGTTTACACACTAGGTAAGAGCGGTGATTTATCAAATTTATTATTAAACGAAACACAATTAAAAGAAAAAGGCGCTACATTCTATAAAATTAATAGAGGAGGCGATATAACATATCACGGTCCAGGGCAAATAGTTGGTTACCCTATTTTAGATTTAGAGAACTTTTTTACAGACATTCACAAGTACTTACGTTTATTAGAAGAAACAATTATTTTAACTCTAAAGGATTATGGCATAACAGCAGAAAGAAGCCCAGGCGAAACTGGTGTTTGGTTGGATGTAGGAACGCCATTTGCACGAAAAATATGTGCTATGGGAGTTAGAGCTAGTAGGTGGGTTACTATGCATGGTTTTGCTCTTAATGTTAATGTGGACCTTGGTTATTTCGATAATATTATACCCTGCGGTATAAAAGGAAAGGCAGTAACAAGCTTAAATGTGGAGTTAGGCGTAGATAAGGTTGATGAGGGAGGTGTTAAAGAAAAAATGTTGAGGCATTTTTCTGATTTGTTTGAAGGTACTTTTTTTTAAAACAAAAAACTAATGTTTTAAAAAATAAAAAGCCATCAAAGATAATATCTTTGATGGCTTTTATTTACTATAACAAAGGTTAAGTACTAATTACTGTAGTGAGGATTTTCATCTTCAGGGAAAGCTGTTCTTTTATGACCTTTGAAAAGATAAGTGGTTCCAGGGTCCCAACTAAACTCTGCTTCAAAATTGATTGCGTCTACAGTAGTACCACTACCAGTAGTTGTAAAACTATTTTTAGTTATAACTCCATTACTAATTGTAACGGTGCCTTCAGAATATAATTCTTCTGTATTAGCTTCACTTGAAAACGTAAGAGAAGAAAGATCTATGGTGGCTTTTGATTTTATTTCAAAAAAATCTCCATGATCATCCATCCAAAAATCTGAATTATTCTCAGAGGTATTGTATATGTCAAATTTAACATAATCTCCGTTATAAGCAGGTGTTTCACCATCAGCTTCTAATCCAATTATATACCAACTACCAGTTATATCTTCTATAAGTATAGGGCTAGAATCAGGTTCAGATTCTACTTGGTCACATGATACAAAAAAAGTAATGAACACCAAACCTAATAATAGGTAGCTTAATTTATTTAATATTATTTTATGCTTCATAATTTTTTAATTTAGAAATTAGTAGTAAATATCAGTTTGAGTAAAAACAGTTACGAACTCATAACCAAAACTCCATTCAACTGTAAGTACAAGTGTTTTTGTTGCGGGATCTACCGTTAAGCTTTTGAAAGTATTTACTCCTCCAAATGTATTTGTTGCAACTGTGCCTTCACTAGTAAAATCATTAGCAGATATATCGTTCGCTTTAAGAACCATACCTGGTGTTGCATAAGCTACACCAATAGCTCTACCATACTCATACCATCCACCTTGCGCATCAGATATTGCATATCTATCATCACCTAAATCTTTTATGATAAAAGGACCGTTATCAGAATAACCATCAGGAGTACTTCCGTCTCTTGCTACAGTAGCAGTGTACATTCCAGCAATACTATTTACAAGATCTCCATTACATTCAGGTAATAAAACATTTCTAAATCCTGTAGCTGGAATACCATCTGTATTAAAGGCGCTATAAGAAACAGAATAACTATCTGCACCATCTACTTCAGTGCCACCAAAGTATTTTCCACTTACTTTTGTTATAAGTTCTATTTCAGAACCTCCTGCAGATGCTACTGCTCCTGGATCTGTGTAAGCAGTCTCATCACAATCAAGAACAATATCACCACCTTCTAATTCAATTAAGGGTAAGAAAGTCACTTCAGAGCTATCATTTGCCCCTGGAGATTCTACGCTAGGGTCGCAACTTGTTAATATCAATCCTAAGATTGAAAACGTACATAATATTAATTTATATTTTTTCATTTTTTTTCTTTTTTAGTTATCCCAAAATATGGCATCTGTAATTGTTCTTTGTGGTAATGCATTTGGATTGAAACTTCTTTCAGATTCAGGGTATAACCATGAAGAAGGAAAAGTTCCACTTGCCAAAACAGAGCTTGGAGGTGTTTGGAAAATGCCATCAGTAAATATTCTACTTGCTGGTCTATCAAATCTTCTAGATTCAATCCATCCTTCATCCTCTTGAGTTCCGTTTAAAGATATCCACTTTTGAATACCAATTAAATCAAGTTGATCGTCTAAAGTAGCTGCTCCAGCAAAATCTAAAGAAGTTACGTAAGTAGCAGCATCAGCAACATCCATGTAATCAAAGTTTAATTCAATAGCTGTATTAAAAGCAGTTTCAGCATCATCACTAGTGCTATATCTAGCATCAGCTTCTGCTCTTAAGAACCAAACTTCCCATGGACTCATTAAAATAACAGGTTTTGTTTCAGAGTAGGCATACTCTGATGCCATACTATAATCTGAAGCTGGCGCTGTGAATGGCTCGTCATCAATTGTTCCTTGATCTATTCCTCTTAGAGATCCTTCAAAAGTACCACTAGTGGCTTTTGTATATAGAACTTCTGCTCTAGGATCGCTTAATGATTCAAGTAAATTTAGTGATGCATTACTAGCAAAGTAAAACATTCCTACTCCAGATTCAGCCCTAGCAAACATAGGGTTTTGATCTCCTGAGTTTCCTGAAAAAGGAATAAATGGCATATCATCTTCTGATTCTATAAATGAACCACTATTAATAAGAGCTTGTATAGCAGGTCCTTGAGGGCTAACTTCTGAGGTTCTCATTAAAATTCTTAATTTTAATGAGTTAGCAAACTTAATCCATTTAGATATATCTCCTTTAAAAATAAAGTCATCTGCTCCTACTGTATTAGCGTTTGCAAGACTTAATTCTGCAAGAGCAGTATCTAGTAAACTAACAAGATCTGGATAAATCACTGTTTCTGCAGAATCATAGTTAGGTGTTAAATTAGAACCATCTTCTATAGCTCCAGAAAGAGCTTCTGTATAAGGTACATCTCCAAAATGGTCAACTAACCCTTGAAATAAATAAGCTTTTAATACACTAGCAATACCTTTGTATGCTGCTGAATTACTGTTTTTAGTAATATAATTTAAATCAGTTAGAGAATTAGCATAAGCACGTTGCCAATATCCGTTATAATCTCCTGGTTGAGCTACATAACGCTCTTCATTTCCAATAGATACTCCAATACCCCATGTGTAGTATTGACTCCAAAGGAAAGATTCACTATAGTTTAAATCGGTTTCAACAATATATCCCATAAAGCCAATAGCAGAGCTTAAAACCTGCGGGTCTCCAGCAGAAGGGAAAGTGTTTGGGTCTACATTAACCTCTTCTAAGCTATCATTACATGAAAAACCTAGGGTTAATAATAGAATAAGAAATATGTTTATTTTGTTCTTCATCGTATTATTTTTTTATTAAAATGACAATTGTAGGTTAACTCCTATACTTCTTGAAGAAGGTGTTTGTGTTGTTTCAATACCTTGGCCATTACCTGTTAAACCAGGACCGTTAACTTCAGGGTCTGCATATTTATTTTCATCCGGTAACCAAAATTTAAGGTTTTTACCATATAAAGATAGCCTAGCATTTGTGAAAAAAGTATCTTTTAAAAGATCTTTTGGGAATGTGTAGCTCAATTCTACTTCTCTTAATTTTAGGTAACTAGCGTCAATTAACTGAGTTGAAACCGGAGCATCATAATTAGTGAAATAATCTTGCTCGGTAATTTGAACAGTATTTTCAGAGAATGTACCATCTTGATTTGATACTACAGAATTTGGAAAGATGAATGGTTCTCTATCGTAAATAGTAGTATTAACATTAGTACCATTAAAATTAGTGTTGTATTTAGTTTGAGAAGCAAATAAACCTCCTTTTTTCATATCGAATAAAACTCTAAATCCAAAACCTTTGTATTTAATGTTTGTACCAAAGTTTAATAAGTAATCAGGTTGGTAAGATCCTAAGTATACATCTTCGCTTGTAGGAACTGGGAATCCTGTATCATCAACTATTACTTGTCCATCATCAGTATATGTAAAATCATTACCTTTGAAAGTACCGAATGGTAACCCTTCTTTTGCAACTAAAGATACTGTTGTACCTGCTGCAAAACCGTAAGTACCAACTGATAGTTCGTCAATATCTTCAGTTATTTTAATAACTTCATTATCATTTTTAGAGTAAGAACCAAACAATTCAAAGTCTAATCCATCAACTACTCCATTAAGAGGTTTTAATGTCAAAGTAAGTTCATGACCTTTGTTTTCCATTCTACCAATATTACTTACTGTTTGAGTGTAACCAGTAGATCTTGGAAGACTTATTTCAACAATTTGATCATCATGAATAGAATGATAGTAAGTATATGCTAAACTAACTTTGTTATTAAAGAAGCCTAAATCTGCTCCAACTTCATAAGTCGTTGTTAATTCTGGTTTAAGAGCTGGGTTTCCAATTCTATTTCCAATAGTAAATCCAGGAACACCATTTTTAGGAAGAGTAAGATCATAATCTCCTAATTCTACAATTTGTGGGTTACCTACAAAATAAGAGTCTATTAAATATATACCAGCATCTTTTCCTGATGTACCATAACTTCCTCTAATTTTACCATAATTTAAAACATTGTTTTTGATATCAAATAACTCCGTAAATACTAAAGATCCACCAACAGCTCCGTATAAGAAAGAATTGTTGTCTGCTGGAAGTGTAGACGACCAGTCATTTCTTGCAGAAACTTCTAAAAATGCTGCGTTTTTATACGATAAAGTTGCATTTCCTAAAAGACCATAAATTCTATACTTGCTTCTGTACATAGAAGAAGTTGGGTTCTGTACACTATTAGATAGGTTGTAAACATCTGGTACAACTAAACCTCCTACTGAAGTTCCAGTTAAACGTTCACTAGATCTTTGAAAGAAGTTATATCCAGCAGAAGCTGTTAAAGTTAAATCTTCAGAGAAATCTGTACTGTAATTAGTCATTATAGTCGCATCAAGATTTTCAACTTTAGTATTAGAGTTGATGTATTCTCCCAAAGAACTGTGTCTTGTATCTCTTGTTGCAATTTCTAAATCATCAGTCCAAACTAATTGCTGAGCTGGTGTAAAAGTTGGAGTCCATATGTCAGTTTGAGTATTAACTATATTTCCACCAAATGTACCTGTTATAGATAAGTTGTCTAAAAAGTTGTAAGTCAAAGAAGCGTTAGCTAAAACGTTATCTATACTTCCTTCGTTACCATATTCATTTAATATATAATATGGGTTTACAGAAGAATAAGATCCCCAATATCCATCTATATCGTGGAAAGGACTATTGTAATCTCTTAATTGGCTTAAAGGAATGTTAACAGGCGATTGAACAGCCATTGCATATGCATTGTTACCTTCAAAAGCACGAGAACCTTCTTGAGCAGTATTTTGCTCTACATTAGCGTAACTAACTTTAAAATTAGATTTAAGTCTATCACTTAGTTTTGCAGATGCATTAAAAGTAATATTATTTCTGTTGTAAGATGTGTTATCAAGTGTACCAGTTTGATCTGTGTTACCATAAGAAACATAATACGTGAAAGCATCATTAGATCCAGATATGTTTATGTTATTTGTTATTGTATAACCTGTATTAAAGAAATCTTGTAGTTGATCTTTTACAGCACTATAAGGTCTTGTTAATGCTTCTAAAGAACCATCACCATCAGAATCTATAGGACTTGTCCATGGTCTTACAACACCATCTAAAGCAGGACCCCAAGACCAGTTTTCACCACTGTCAAGATGTAAGTTATCGTAACCTTGCCCAAATTTACTTTGACGCTGAAGATTAATTATAGCAGTTTCCATAGAAGTAGAACCGTTATAGTTAATTTGCATCTTTTTTCCTTTACCAGATTTAGTTTTTATAAGAACAACACCAGATGCACCACGAGATCCATAAAGTGAAGTTGCAGATGGACCTTTTAAGATGGTAACAGACTCTATATCATCAGGGTTAACATCATTAAACCTGTTTCCAAAATCAGAATAACCAGTTGTAGAAACTCCTGCACCACCAGCAGTAGCTGTATTATCAATGGCAACACCATCAATAACAATTAAAGCATTGTTATTTCCTGTTAAAGATCCTTCACCTCTTAATACAATTCTAGTAGATGCTCCTACCGAACCAGAAGCAGTAGATAATCTAACACCAGCAGTTTTACCTCTTAAACCTTCTAAGGCATTTTTACTAGGAGTAGATAATAAATCTTCAGACTTTACAGTTTGATTGGCATAAACAACTTGCTTAGCATTTCTATTGCTACCAAAAGCAGTAACTACTACCTCATTTAAAGATTCTGCATCTTCTTTCATTGTAACATTAATCGAGTTGGACGATCCAACCACAATTTCTTGAGTAGTATAACCTACAAAACTAAATACAAGTGTTGCTCCTTGTTTAGTTGTTATAGAATAATTACCATCAAAATCTGTTGAGGCACCCGAAGATGTGCCTTTTACTAAGACTGTAGTTCCTGGTAAGGGTAAACCTGTTTCATCGGAAACCGTACCTGAAATTGTCTTCTCTTGTGCAAAACTTACTTGCACAACAAACGCTAGTAGTAGCGTTAGAATTCCACTAAACTTTGTTTTCATTTTATAATTATTTGAATTAGTCGAGTCAAAAATCTTAATAATAAGTTAATAAAACAACAATTTCGAGTTAAATTTTTAAAATGATGAAGAATAATTTTATGAAAATCATAACAAATCAAAGAATATACGTTAAAAAATTTAACGTATTTTGTAATTATGTAAGAATCTTTTTAAGGATGTCGATTTGTATTGTTTATGTGTAATAATATTGTTTACAGTTAGTTAAGATATGGGTGGTTTTATCGTGTTGTATGTGAGTGTATTGTGTTTTTGTTGCTTTTTTGAGAGAAGACTTTGTTGTAATTTCAGATTAAAATCTTGTTTTGAGGCTTATGTGTATTTTAGAGTTTGAAAGTTTAAAGTTTTGTTTTTCGGTTTTACCGTTTACATAGTTTAATTTTAAAAGTCCAGATTTTGTTAAAAGCCCAAAGCCAAAACCGTATCCAAATAGTTTTTCTTTAGAGTCGTTTAATTTATTTTCAAAATAAGCAACGTCAGTTACTGAATGAATATATATGGATTTATTTAATTGGTATCTGTATTCAGAATTTATTACTCCATATTTAGAAGCTAAAATGCTGTTTTCTTCAAAGCCTCTAATTGAGTTTATGCCTCCAAAGCGAAGTAATTCGTTTTCAAAGTAAGTATTAGATTGTAAAATGGAGCCATTTACACGTAGGTATAAACTGTTTTTATTGTTTAAATTAATTATTTTAAAACCCTCTAAATTCATTAAATATTGTTTTTCAGAATTTTGGTTGTTTTCTCTTTTTCCAAAATTAGTATCTAAAAACAAGGAGCTATTAAAGGGGAATAGCAAATTGTCGTATTGAGGTTTTAAGTAATAGTATGAAAAAGAATAGTAGTTTGTGCTGTAATTTTTAATATGAGAGCTACTATTGGCTACTAATAGATTATCAGATTTTGTGTTTGAAACACCAGTATATATTTTGTGTTTTGAATTTATTTGATAATGAATTTTTGCAGATTGTGTGGTGTTAGAAAACGTGGTGTCTCGCCTAAAAATATTTAATTGAAGATCTACTCCAATTGGTGTTTTAAACAAATAAGGTAATGTTAAATTTGCTTCAAAGGTTTTTTGGTTATTTTCGTCACCTTTGTAAAGGAGTTTAAATGTTTCGCCATAATTTAAATTATTTGTAAGGTTTAAGTTTAAATAGCCATTAAAGTCTAATTTGTTAGTTTCTTCATTGGTTCCAAAACCTAAAAAACCATCAAAAGTATTGCTTTGAGATTTGTTTATGTATAAATAGAGCGATGTTGAGTCTTTAGAAAATAAAATTTCCGGAGATTTTATTTGATCTGCAAACCGTAAATCGTCAAGTAATTTTGTCTTTTTATTTATGTTTTTTAAATCAAAAACTTGATGTTTTTTTAGTTTAAGAAAATGTTTTAAATATGACTTTGGGAATTTTTTGTAGCCTTTTACTATTATATCGTCTACTGTTCTATTTTTATGTCGTTTAATTATGGTTAAGTTGGCTTGTAATTTAGTAGGGGATGTTTTTTTTATATTATTTAGTTTTAATTTCGAAAAAGGTAAGCCTAATTCTATCATTTTAGAATTAATATATTCTAAACTGTTTTTAACAGAGTTAATAGGGAGTTCGAAATAATTTTCACTATAATTATTGGAAACGTCTTTTAAGATAGATTTAGAAATCTCATTCTGGCTAAAATATATAAGTATAGAAGTAATTCTTGTATTTAGTTTAATTTTAGAATGCCAAAGCGTATCGTTTATTTTAATTGTTTTGATTAAAGTGTTTTCTATATACCCCATTTTGCTTAATTTCAATTGCATGCTGTCAATCTCTAGTTTTATAGAGTTATAATTCTTATGGTTTTTTAGGTATTTAATCGAATCAATTTTCTTTGTTTCAATGTGGTTGTCTCCGTTAATTTTAAGTTTTAACTTTTGAGAAAAACCTTGAGGCAAAAAAAGCACATATATAAGGACTACTAAAAAAAGTTTTTTTTGCACGTTAAATTTGCTTTGTTAAAGTGTAAATCTAACGGAAATACTAGACTTATAATATGTGTGTGTTAATAAAATTTAAATTCTTCTGAAAATTAATGAATTACGGTTTGAATTATAGATTTTAATTTCTACCTTTGCAGCCCTCTTAGAAGAGGATTATTAAATTTATATATAATATATATGCCAACAATTTCACAATTAGTAAGAATAGGAAGAGCCAAAATAACCAAGAAGAGTAAATCGGCTGCTTTAGATTCTTGTCCGCAAAGACGTGGTGTGTGTACTCGTGTTTACACAACGACACCAAAAAAACCTAACTCAGCAATGCGTAAGGTAGCAAGGGTTCGTTTAACAAACGGTAACGAGGTTAATGCATACATCGGTGGAGAAGGACATAATCTACAAGAGCACTCGATAGTATTGGTTAGAGGAGGAAGGGTAAAAGATTTGCCAGGAGTTAGATATCACATCGTTCGTGGTGCTTTAGATACAGCAGGTGTATCTGGAAGAACACAACGTAGATCTAAGTATGGTGCAAAACGCCCTAAAAAGTAATTAAAACTTTAAGAAGAAGACATGAGAAAAAGAGCAGCAAAAAAAAGACCGCTTTTACCGGATCCTCGTTTTAACGACCAGTTAGTAACTCGTTTCGTTAATATGATGATGTGGGATGGTAAAAAGTCTATCGCTTTTAAAGTATTTTATGATGCAATTGACATTGTAGAATCAAAGAAAACAGACGAAGAAAAAACAGCTTTAGAAATTTGGAAAGATGCTTTATCAAACGTTATGCCTCACGTAGAAGTGCGTAGTCGTAGAGTAGGTGGTGCAACATTTCAAATACCAATGCAAATTCGTCCAGACCGTAAGGTTTCAACAGCAATGAAATGGCTAATTAGTTATTCTCGTAAAAGAAACGAAAAGTCTATGGCTTTACGTTTAGCATCAGAAGTTTTAGCAGCAGCTAAAGAAGAAGGAGCAGCTGTTAAGAAAAGAGTAGATACTCACAAAATGGCAGAAGCAAACAAAGCATTCTCTCACTTTAGATTTTAATAAGAAATGGCAAGAGATTTAAAATTTACTAGAAATATTGGTATTGCTGCGCATATTGATGCAGGTAAAACCACTACTACAGAACGTATTCTTTATTACACAGGTGTTTCGCACAAAATTGGAGAAGTACACGATGGTGCTGCTACTATGGACTGGATGGAGCAAGAGCAAGAAAGAGGTATTACAATTACTTCTGCTGCAACAACTTGTGAATGGAAGTTTCCAATAGAAAATGGTGAGCCAACTGCTGATGCTAAAGATTATCATTTTAATATTATTGACACACCGGGTCACGTTGATTTTACTGTAGAGGTAAATCGTTCTTTACGTGTACTTGATGGATTAGTGTTTTTATTTAGTGCTGTTGATGGTGTAGAGCCTCAGTCAGAAACTAACTGGAGACTAGCTGATAACTATAAAGTGCCTAGAATTGGTTTTGTTAATAAAATGGACCGTCAAGGATCTAACTTTTTAGGTGTTTGTCAACAAGTAAAAGACATGTTAAAGTCTAATGCTGTGCCAATTGTTTTAAACATTGGTGATGAAGCTGACTTTAAAGGAATTATCGATTTAGTAAAAAACCGTGCTATTGTATGGCATGACGAAACTCAAGGGTCTACTTTTGATGTTATTGATATTCCAGAAGACATGAAAGAAGAAGCTCGTAAGTATAGAGCTTTATTAATAGAAGAGGTAGCGAGTTACGATGAGAACTTACTAGAGAAGTTTATGGAAGATGAAGATTCTATTACAGAAGATGAAGTGCACGCTGCACTTAGAGCTGCTGTAATGGATATGGCTATCATTCCAATGATTTGTGGTTCTGCATTTAAAAATAAAGGAGTACAATTTTTATTAGATGCTGTATGTCGTTACTTACCATCTCCAACAGACAAGGAAGGTATTGTAGGTACAGATCCAGCTTCTGGTGAAGATATTTTACGTAAACCAGATGTAAAAGAACCTTTTGCAGCTTTAGCTTTTAAAATAGCAACAGATCCTTTTGTAGGTCGTTTAGCATTCTTTAGAGCATATTCTGGACGTTTAGACGCAGGGTCTTATGTGTTGAATAACCGTTCTGGAAAAAAAGAGCGTATTTCTCGTATTTATCAAATGCACGCTAACAAGCAAAATGCAATTGATTTTATCGAGGCAGGAGATATTGGAGCTGCTGTTGGATTTAAATCTATTAAGACAGGAGATACTTTATCATCTCAAGAGCACCCAATTATATTAGAATCTATGGACTTTCCAGATCCAGTTATTGGTATCGCGGTAGAGCCTAAAACTAAAGCTGATGTAGATAAATTAGGTATAGGTTTAGCTAAATTAGCTGAAGAAGATCCTACATTTACTGTGCGTTCTGATGAAGCTTCAGGACAAACAATTATTTCTGGAATGGGTGAGCTTCACTTAGATGTAATTGTTGATCGTTTAAAGCGTGAGTTTAAAGTAGAGGTAAACCAAGGTCAACCTCAAGTAGAGTATAAAGAAGCTATTACGCAATCTGCTGATCATAGAGAAGTTTATAAAAAGCAATCTGGTGGTCGTGGTAAATTCGCAGATATCGTGTTTACTGTAGAGCCAGCAGAGGAAGGTGCTGTAGGACTTCAATTTGAATCTATAATTAAAGGTGGTAATGTTCCTAAAGAATTTATCCCTTCAATTGAAAAAGGATTTAAAATGGCAATGGTTAACGGGCCTTTAGCAGGTTACGAAATCGATGCGATGAAAGTAACTTTAAAGGATGGATCTTATCATGATGTCGATTCTGATCAATTATCTTTCGAATTAGCTGCAAAATTAGGATTCAAAGCTTGTGCAAAAGCAGCAAAAGCAGTAATCATGGAGCCTATAATGAAACTAGAGGTTATTACTCCTGAAGAAAACATGGGTGATATTGTAGGTGATTTAAATAGAAGAAGAGGTCAAGTAAGTGACATGGGAGATAGAGCTGGTGCAAAAACTGTTAAAGCTACTGTACCATTATCAGAAATGTTTGGGTATGTTACAACATTAAGAACATTATCTTCTGGTCGTGCAACATCAACAATGGAATTTTCACACTATGCTGAAACTCCTTCTAATATTTCAGAAGAGGTAATAAAAGCAGCTAAAGGAGTTGAATCGTAAATCTTAAGAAAATGAGTCAAAAAATTAGAATAAAATTAAAATCTTACGATCACAACTTGGTAGATAAGTCTGCTGATAAGATTGTAAAAACAGTAAAAAGTACTGGTGCTGTTGTAACTGGACCAATTCCTTTACCAACACATAAGAAAATTTTCACTGTATTACGTTCTCCACACGTAAACAAGAAATCAAGAGAACAATTTCAATTAAGCTCTTATAAGAGATTATTAGATATTTACTCTTCGTCATCAAAAACTATTGATGCGTTAATGAAACTTGAATTACCAAGTGGAGTTGAAGTAGAGATTAAAGTTTAAGTATATTACAAGTTTTAACTTGTAATATGAAATATAAAAAGCGTCAAAATAATTACTTGTTTTGACGCTTTTTTGTGTTTTTATTTATCTTGGACTTGTTTATAGACTGTTGTAATAATTTTGGAAGCTAAGTGTGGTTTAAATAATATTTTCCTTATCGTACATATAGATTACATAACGGGGCATTTCATTTAGTTTTGTTAAAATAATAAAGGTAGATAAGCTATTTAATAATAGTGCTCGCGTAGCATCATGATAAGTGTATATCTCATTCATTTACATTAAAAGAAAATAAAACCAACTAAAAAGACTATAATTTGTATTGCAAATCAAGAGTCAATCGACGATATAACCCAATTAGTAGGATTGAGACCTTTCATTAAACATTTTTAATGTTTTGTTTTATACAATAGTCAAGAACAAGTATTTCTAACATGTTTATGTGCATTTTAAGCGCAATAATATTATTATTAATTGTTAGATAGGCTATTTTAACTCATATTCTCACTGGTTAAGTGTTAACAGAACGCTCAACAGTTAATTTAGTTTTTAGGCTTTTGAATTTAAAATCAATTAATTAAATAAAAATTGTTTTGTTAAACAGAAATTAAACACTACATTTGCACTCCTAAAATGTGAAGTGTTGCTTCATATTTACATGTCCCACCAATGCGGTTGCGGGAAAAACGGTAAAAATACACTTCAAGGCTGAAACGTATTTTTCAGCCTTAAATGTTTTTAATAAATAGTAAATAATTAATAAATAATTAAATATGTCTGGGTTAATTGGAAAAAAAATCGGTATGACCAGCATCTTCGATGAAAACGGGAAGAATATTCCTTGTACAGTAATCGAAGCTGGACCATGTATCGTTACCCAAGTCAGAACTGAAGAAGTTGATGGTTATAAAGCTGTTCAACTTGGTTTCGATGACGCGACAGAAAAAAGCGCTACTAAAGCAGACTTAGGTCATGCTAAAAAGGCGGGTACTTCTGTAAAACGCAAGGTTGTTGAGTTTAAAGGTTTTGATGAGGAGTACAAATTAGGTGATGCAATCACAGTAGATCATTTCGCCGAAGGTGAATTTGTAGATGTTGCTGGTACATCAAAAGGTAAAGGATTTCAGGGTGTTGTAAAACGTCATGGTTTCGGTGGTGTAGGTCAAGCTACTCACGGTCAGCATAACCGTTTACGTGCTCCTGGTTCTATTGGAGCTGCATCTTATCCTGCTCGTGTTTTTAAAGGCATGAAAATGGCAGGTAGAATGGGTGGAGACACAGTTAAAGTTCAAAATTTAAGAGTTTTAAAAGTAGTTGCTGAAAAGAACTTGCTTGTGGTAAAAGGATGTGTTCCTGGCCATAAAAACGCTTATGTAATTATTAGAAAGTAATGGAAGTATCGGTTTTAGATATAAACGGAAAAGACACAGGTAGAAAGGCAGACCTTTCTAAAGATGTGTTTGCTATTGAGCCTAATAATCACGCTGTATATTTGGATGTTAAACAATATTTAGCAAACCAAAGACAAGGAACTCACAAGTCTAAAGAGAGAGCTGAGATTTCTGGATCTACACGTAAGATTAAAAAGCAAAAAGGTACAGGTACTGCTCGTGCAGGTTCTATTAAGTCTGGAGTTTTTAAAGGTGGTGGACGTATGTTCGGTCCAAGACCAAGAAATTATAGTTTTAAACTTAATAAGAATTTAAAGCGATTAGCACGTAAATCTGCCTTTAGTATCAAAGCAGGAGAACAATCAATTACAGTATTAGAAGACTTTAATTTTGATACTCCAAAAACTAAAAATTTTACAGCAGTTTTAAAAGCTTTAGAGCTTGAAAATAAAAAGACACTTTTCGTGTTAGGTGGTGCAAATAACAATGTGTATTTATCATCACGTAATTTAAAAGGATCTGAAGTTGTAACTAGTGCAGAATTAAGTACGTATAAAATTCTAAATGCGAACCAAGTGGTTCTTTTAGAAGGTGCTTTAGAAGGAATTGTAACAAATTTAAGTAAATAGAAACAATGAGTATCTTAATTAAACCTATAATCACAGAGAAAGCAACAGCAGATAGCGAGTTAAGAAATTGCTATACTTTTGCAGTGAATACAAAGGCGAACAAGGTAGAAATTAAAAAAGCGGTGGAAGCTGCTTATGGTGTTTCTGTTGAAAAAGTTCGTACTATAAATGTCCGTCCAGATAGAAGAACTCGTCACACAAAGACAGGGATTCAAAATGGTAAAACAAATGCTGTTAAAAAAGCAATTGTACAACTGGCGGAAGGTGAAATGATTGATTTATACAGTAACATGTAATTAAAGACAAATGTCAGTAAGAAAATTAAAACCAATCACACCAGGACAGCGATTTAGAGTAGTAAATGGATTTGACGCCATTACTACTGATAAGCCGGAGAAAAGTTTATTAGCTCCGAATAAAAGGTCTGGTGGTAGAAACAGTCAAGGAAAAATGACCATGCGCTATATTGGTGGTGGTCATAAAAGAAAGTATCGTATTGTTGATTTTAAAAGAGAAAAAGTAGGAGTGCCTGCTGAAGTAGCTTCTATTCAATACGATCCAAACAGAACCGCTTTTATCGCTTTATTGAATTATCAAGATGGCGAAAAAAGATACATTATTGCTCAAAATGGTTTACAAGTTGGTCAAAATGTAGTTTCTGGTTTAGAAGGTGTTGCACCAGAAATTGGAAATGCAATGCCATTAAGTGAAATTCCTTTAGGAACTATTATTTCTTGTGTAGAGTTACGTCCAGGACAAGGAGCTGTAATGGCTCGTAGTGCAGGTGCTTTTGCTCAGCTAATGGCGAGAGATGGTAAGTTTGCAACAGTTAAATTACCTTCTGGTGAAACAAGATTAATTCTTGTTAACTGTATGGCAACTATCGGTGTTGTATCTAACTCAGATCACCAATTATTAGTAGGTGGTAAAGCAGGTAGAACAAGATGGTTAGGTAGAAGACCTCGTACTAGACCAGTAGTGATGAATCCAGTTGATCATCCAATGGGTGGTGGTGAAGGTAAGTCTGCAGGTGGACATCCTCGTTCTAGAAACGGTATTCCAGCTAAAGGTTATAGAACCCGTTCTAAGACAAAAGCAAGTAATAAATATATTGTAGAACGTAGAAAGAAATAAGACATGGCAAGATCATTAAAAAAAGGACCTTACGTTCATTATAAATTAGAGAAAAAAGTGGCTGTAAATGTTGAATCTAACAAAAAAACAGTAATCAAAACTTGGTCTAGAGCAAGTATGATTACTCCAGATTTTGTAGGTCAAACAATAGCAGTACACAATGGCCGACAATTTGTTCCTGTATATGTAACAGAAAACATGGTAGGTCATAAATTAGGAGAATTTTCACCAACACGTTCATTCCGTGGACATGCAGGTGCTAAAAATAAAGGTAAAAAGTAGTAAGCTATGGGAAGTCGTAAAAAACAAATGGCAGACGCTATTAAGGAGGGTAAAAAGCAAGTTGCTTTTGCTAAGCTTAATAACTGTCCTACATCACCGAGAAAAATGCGTTTAGTAGCCGATTTAGTAAGAGGTGAAAAAGTAGAAAATGCACTTAATATCTTAAAATTTAACCAAAAGGAAGCTTCTGGTCGTTTAGAGAAATTGTTATTGTCTGCAATTGCAAACTGGCAAGCTAAAAACGAAGATGCAAGCATTGAAGAGGCTGAATTATTTGTTAAAGAAATTAAAGTGGACAGTGGATCTATGTTAAAAAGATTACGTCCTGCACCTCAGGGTCGTGCACACAGAATAAGAAAGCGTTCTAACCACGTAACAATCGTAGTTGGAGCTAAAAATAACACACAAAGCTAAGATAGACAATGGGACAAAAAACAAATCCAATCGGAAATCGCTTAGGTATTATCAGAGGATGGGAATCTAACTGGTATGGAGGTAATGATTATGGAGATAAGCTTGCCGAAGACGATAAAATTAGAAAATACGTTCACGCGCGTTTATCTAAAGCTAGTGTTAGTAGAGTAATAATCGAAAGAACTTTAAAACTTGTAACCGTTACTATCACTACTGCTAGACCTGGTATAATTATCGGAAAAGGTGGTCAAGAGGTAGACAAGTTAAAAGAAGAGCTTAAGAAAATTACAGGAAAGGAAGTTCAGATTAATATCTTTGAAATTAAAAGACCTGAACTTGATGCGTTTTTAGTAGGATCTAGCATCGCTCGTCAAATTGAAAATAGAATTTCATATAGACGTGCAATTAAAATGGCTATTGCTGCTACTATGCGTATGAATGCTGAAGGAATAAAAATCCAAATTAGTGGACGTTTAAACGGTGCTGAAATGGCACGTTCTGAACACTACAAAGAAGGACGTATTCCTTTATCAACTTTTAGAGCCGATATTGATTATGCTTTAGTTGAGGCACATACTACTTATGGTAGATTAGGTGTTAAAGTATGGATCATGAAAGGTGAAGTATATGGTAAAAGAGAACTTTCTCCGCTTGTTGGATTATCTAAGAAGCAAGGAAAAGGTGGAGCCGGAGGACGTGGTGGAAATAAAGGACCTCGTCGTAGAAAGTAATTTTTTATAAAGTAAAGAAAAATGTTACAGCCTAAAAGAACAAAATTTCGTAAACAACAAAAAGGACGTATGAAAGGTCTTTCTCAAAGAGGAAGCCAACTTTCTAACGGTACTTTTGGAATAAAAGTGTTAGACGCAACTTTTTTGACTTCACGTCAAATTGAAGCAGCTCGTATTGCCGCTACTCGTTACATGAAAAGAGAAGGTCAACTTTGGATTAAAGTATTTCCAGATAAGCCTATTACAAAGAAACCTCTTGAAGTACGTATGGGTAAAGGTAAAGGTGGAGTTGAGTACTGGGTTGCAGTATGTAAACCAGGTAGAGTAGTTTTTGAAATAGGAGGAGTACCTCTAGAAGTTGCTAAAGAAGCGTTACGCTTAGCAGCTCAAAAATTACCAGTTAAGACTAAGTTTTTAATCGCTAGAGATTACGAAGCATAATTTATTTGATATTATGAAACAATCAGAAATTAAAGAATTATCTGTAGCTGAGTTACAAGAGAAACTTGGTGAAACTAAAAAGAGTTATTCAGATCTAAAATTAGCACATGCAATATCTCCTTTAGAAAATCCAATTCAACTACGTTCAGTAAGAAGAACAGTAGCTAGAATTGCGACCGAATTAACTAAAAGAGAATTACAATAATTCTGCTGAAAGATGGAAACAAGAAATTTAAGAAAAGAACGTGTAGGAGTTGTTACTAGTAACAAAATGCAAAAATCAATAGTTGTTGCAGAAGTTAAAAAAGTAAAGCACCCTATGTATGGTAAGTTCGTGTTAAAAACAAAAAAATATGTTGCACACGACGAAACAAACGATTGTAATATTGGAGATACAGTAAAGATCATGGAAACAAGGCCTTTAAGTAAATCTAAATGTTGGAGATTAGTAGAAATCATAGAAAGAGCTAAGTAATTATGGTACAACAAGAATCAAGACTTAGAGTGGCAGATAACACTGGAGCAAAGGAAGTTTTAACTATCCGTGTTCTAGGTGGTACTAAAAGAAGATACGCTTCTGTAGGAGACAAAATAGTTGTTTCTGTTAAAGATGCAACTCCTAATGGAAATATTAAAAAAGGAGCTGTTTCTACTGCAGTAGTTGTACGTACAAAGAAGGAAGTAAGAAGACCAGACGGATCTTATATAAGATTTGACGATAATGCTTGTGTTTTATTAAACCCAACGGGTGAAATGAGAGGAACACGTGTTTTTGGTCCTGTTGCAAGAGAGCTTCGTGATAAATCATTCATGAAGATTGTATCATTAGCACCAGAAGTGCTTTAATACAAAAAATATTAAGATGGGAAAGCTTAAAATAAAAACTGGAGATACTGTAAAAGTAATTGCTGGAGATCACAAAGGATCTGAAGGTAAGGTTCAAAAGGTATTGATAGAAAAGAACAAAGCGATTGTTGAGGGTGTAAACATGGTAAAGAAACATACTAAACCAAGTGCACAAAATCCTCAAGGAGGAATCGTAGAGAAAGAAGCTGCTATTCATATTTCTAACTTATCGTTGTTAACTTCAAAAGGAGAAACAACAAGAGTTGGATATAGAATGGAAGGAGATAAAAAAGTAAGATTTTCAACAAAATCTAATGAAGTAATATAGTTATGGCATATTCACCTAGACTTAAAGAAGAGTATAAAAGCAAAGTAATTGCAGCTCTTACAGACGAATTTGGATATAAGAATGTAATGCAAGTTCCAAAACTAGAAAAGATAGTAATATCTAAAGGCGTTGGAGCAGCAGTTGCGGACAAAAAGTTAATCGACCACGCATTGGAGGAGGTTACTACTATATCTGGACAAAAAGCAATAGCTACATTATCTAAGAAAGATGTTGCAACATTTAAATTACGTAAAGGAATGCCTATTGGTGTTAAAGTAACTTTACGTGGTGATAAAATGTTTGAATTTTTAGATCGCTTAGTAACTTCTGCCTTACCTCGTGTAAGGGATTTTAATGGAATTAAAGCGACTGGATTTGATGGAAGAGGTAACTACAATCTAGGTATTGTAGAGCAAATTATCTTTCCAGAGATAAATATTGATAAAGTTAATAAAATCTCAGGAATGGATATTACATTTGTAACTTCTGCAAATACAGATAAAGAAGCAAAATCATTATTAACAGAATTAGGGTTACCTTTTCAAAAGAACTAAGTTATGGCTAAAGAATCAATGAAAGCCCGTGAGGTAAAAAGAGCGAAAACAGTAGCTAAATATGCAGAAAAACGTAAAGCTTTAAAAGCAGCTGGAGATTATGATGCATTACAAAAGTTACCAAAAAATGCTTCTCCTATACGTCAACATAATAGATGTAAACTAACAGGAAGACCTAAAGGGTATATGAGAACTTTTGGAATTTCTCGTGTAACATTCAGAGAAATGGCTAACCAAGGTTTAATACCTGGTGTTAGAAAAGCAAGCTGGTAAAAATAATTATAAATTGGTTTAAGGTTCAAGCGGAATAGTTCCGCTTGAAAACCAAAACCGCAAATTAATACATATGTATACAGATCCAATATCGGATTATCTTACAAGAGTTAGAAACGCGATTCGTGCTAACCACAGAGTGGTAGAGATTCCTGCATCTAACTTAAAGAAAGACATCACTAAAATATTATTCGAACAAGGATATATTTTAAGCTACAAGTTTGATGACTCTTCTGTACAAGGAACAATTAAAATTGCTCTTAAGTACAATAAAGAGACTAAAGAACCTGTAATTAAGAAAATTCAGAGAATGAGTAAACCAGGTTTACGTCTATATTCTGGTTCTAAAGATCTACCTAGAATTCTTAATGGTCTTGGTATTGCTATTGTTTCTACTTCTCACGGAGTAATGACAGGTAAACAAGCACAAAGAGAAAATGTTGGTGGAGAAGTATTATGTTACGTTTACTAATTTAAAAGCCGAAAAGAAATGTCAAGAATAGGAAATAATCCAGTAGCCATTCCAGAAGGTGTAACAGTTAGCGTTAAAGATAACGTTATTACTGTAAAAGGAAAATTAGGAGAACTAGCACAACCTTACGATTCAGTAGAAATTAAAGTTGAAGACGCTAAAGTTTTAGTAACTCGTTCTTCAGATACTAAAGATCAAAAAGCTAAGCATGGTTTATACAGATCTTTAGTAAATAACATGATTGATGGTGTGTCTCAAGGATGGACTAAACAATTAGAGTTAGTAGGTGTAGGATATAGAGCTAGTAACCAAGGTCAAAAACTTGAATTAGCTTTAGGTTTTTCTCATAACATTGTAATGAGCTTAGCGCAAGAGGTTAAAGTTGAAACAATATCAGAAAAAGGGAAAAATCCAATCATTAAGTTAACATCTCACGATAAGCAACTTGTAGGACAAGTAGCAGCGAAAATCCGTGGATTTAGACCACCAGAGCCTTATAAAGGTAAAGGTATTAAGTTTGTTGGTGAGATATTAAGAAGAAAAGCAGGTAAATCAGCTTAATAATTAAGTTATGGCATTGACAAAAGAACAAAGAAGACAAAGAATTAAAAACAGAATTCGCAAGATAGTTTCTGGTACAGAAGCTAAACCTAGGTTAGCTGTTTTTAGAAGTAATAAAGAAATTTATGCTCAGGTTGTAGATGACGTAACTGGTGTGACAATCAGTGCAGCATCTTCAAGAGATAAGGACATTAGTTCTGCAAAAGGTACTAAAAGTGAAGTAGCTACTTTAGTTGGAAAGACCGTTGCTGAAAGAGCTTTAAAAGCTGGTGTAGAAACTATCACTTTTGATAGAGGAGGGTATTTATACCATGGTAGAGTAAAATCATTAGCTGAAGGAGCTAGAGAAGCAGGACTTAAATTCTAAGAAATTATGTTTAAAAAATATAAAAGTGCAGAATTAGTAAAGCCAGGAGGATTAGATCTTAAAGATCGTCTTGTTGGAGTACAAAGAGTTACAAAAGTAACTAAAGGAGGTAGAGCATTTGGTTTTTCAGCAATTGTAGTAGTTGGTGACGAAGCAGGTGTAGTAGGACAAGGATTAGGAAAATCTAAAGATGTAGCAAGTGCAATTGCTAAAGCTGTAGAGGATGCTAAGAAAAACCTAGTAAGAATTCCTATTATTAAAGGAACTTTACCTCACGAACAAAAGGGTAAATTTGGAGGAGCAAGAGTTAACATTATCCCTGCTGCACCTGGTACAGGTGTTATTGCTGGTGGAGCTGTTAGAACTGTTCTTGAGGCTGTAGGTGTACATGATGTATTATCTAAATCTCAAGGGTCTTCAAATCCTCATAACGTTGTAAAAGCAACATTTGATGCTTTATTACAATTAAGAGATGCTAACGCTATTGCAAAAGATAGAGGAATCACTCTTGAACAAGTTTTTAACGCTTAATAACGACAGAAATGGCAAAGATTAAAGTAAAAAAAGTTAAAAGCGCAATCAATCGTACGCTAAGACAAAAAAGAACTTTAGAAGCTCTTGGTCTTAAAAAGATTGGTCAAGTAAAAGAGCACGAAGCTACACCTAATATTTTAGGTATGGTTGCTAAAGTTTCACATTTAGTTTCTGTAGAAGAAGCTTAAAAATATAAACTGAAATGGATTTAAGTAATTTAAAACCTGCACAAGGTTCAGTAAAAAGCCAAGGTAAAAGAATAGGTAGAGGACAAGGTTCTGGAAAAGGAGGTACCGCAACACGTGGTCACAAAGGAGCTAAATCTCGTTCTGGTTATTCTAAGAAATTAGGATTTGAAGGAGGTCAAATGCCTCTTCAAAGACGAGTTCCTAAATTTGGTTTTACTAACATTAATCGTGTAGAATATCAAGGTATAAATCTTGATACCTTACAACAGTTGGTTGATGATAAGAAAATTAAAGATACGGTAGATTTTGAAACTTTGTTTTCTAACCGTTTAGCTGGAAAAAACGATCTAGTTAAAATTTTAGGTAGAGGAGAGTTAAAAGCTAAATTAAAAGTATCTGCACATAAATTTACTGCTTCAGCAAAAGCTGCTATTGAAGCTGCTGGTGGAGAAGCTGTAACGTTATAAGACCCTAATTAGACGTATGAAATTTATAGAATCGTTAAAAAATGTTTGGAAAATAGAGGAACTAAGAAACAGAATTGTTGTTACAATTGGTTTATTATTAGTTTATCGTTTTGGTGCTCAAGTTGTATTACCAGGAGTTGATGCTTCCCAATTGGGAGGTTTAGCAGATAAAACAGGCGATGGTCTGTTAGGATTGCTTAATGCTTTTACTGGTGGTGCATTTGCAAATGCTTCTGTTTTTGCGTTGGGTATTATGCCTTATATTTCTGCTTCTATTGTAGTACAGTTAATGGGTATTGCTATTCCGTATTTACAGAAATTACAGAAAGAAGGTGCTAGTGGGCAAAAGAAAATAACACAAATAACGCGTTGGTTAACAATTGCTATTTGTTTATTACAAGCGCCAGGTTATTTAGCTAGTTTACCTGCTTTAGGTATTCCGCAAAGTGCATTTTTATTAGGTACAGGGCCTTTGTTTTACTTTTCGTCTGTTTCTATCTTAGTTACTGGTTGTATATTTGCTATGTGGTTAGGAGAAAAAATTACAGACAAGGGTATTGGTAACGGTATATCATTATTAATTATGGTAGGTATTATTGCTAGAATGCCTGCTTCATTTGTACAAAACTACGCTTCTAGAATAGAAGGTGGAGGAAACGGTGGTTTAATGATGGTGTTAATAGAGTTAGTAGTTTGGATGGTTATTATTTTAGGTTCTATCATGTTAGTGATGGGAGTTAGAAAAATTGCTGTGCAATACGCAAGACGAACTGCTACTGGTGGTTACGAAAAAAGTGCTGTTGAAGGTTCTAGACAATACATTCCATTAAAGCTTAATGCTTCGGGTGTTATGCCAATTATATTTGCGCAAGCTATTATGTTTGTACCAAGTTGGATTGGAGGTTCTGCACTTTTAAAAGACTCTGCTGCTGGTGCATGGATGCAAACAAATTATGCAGATATGTTCGGGTTGGCTTACAACATTACTTTCGCTTTATTAATTATAATATTTACATATTTTTATACGGCGATTACTGTACCAACAAATAAAATGGCAGACGATTTAAAACGTAGTGGTGGTTTTATTCCTGGGATTCGTCCTGGGTCGGAAACATCTGAATATTTAGACAAAATTATGTCTCAAATAACATTACCTGGTTCTATCTTTTTAGCACTTATAGCTATTTTCCCAGCTTTTATTGTTAAGCTTATGGGAGTTCAACAAGGATGGGCTTTGTTTTTTGGAGGAACATCATTATTAATTATGGTTGGAGTTGCAATAGATACTATGCAACAAGTTAATTCTTACTTGTTAAATAGACATTATGATGGCTTGATGAAAACAGGTAAAAATAGAAAGGCAGTAGCTTAATATATATACTATGGCAAAACAAGCAGCAATAGAACAAGACGGAACAATTATAGAAGCATTATCAAATGCTATGTTTCGTGTTGAGTTGGAAAATGGTCACATTGTGACAGCACATATCTCTGGTAAAATGCGTATGCATTACATTAAATTACTACCAGGAGATAAAGTAAAATTAGAAATGAGTCCGTATGATTTATCTAAGGCTCGAATAACTTATAGATACTAACAAGATGAAAGTAAGAGCATCAGTTAAAAAGAGAAGTGCAGATTGTAAAATCGTACGTAGAAAAGGTAGACTTTACGTAATTAACAAAAAGAATCCTAGATTCAAACAAAGACAAGGATAAGCTATGGCAAGAATTGCAGGTGTAGACATACCAAAAAACAAGAGAGGAGTTATCTCATTAACTTATATCTATGGAGTAGGTAGAAGTAGAGCAAAAGAAATTTTAGCTGCTGCTAAAGTTGATGAAAGTACTAAAGTACAAGATTGGACCGATGACCAAATTAGTGGTATTCGTGAAGCTGTTGGAACTTTTACTATCGAAGGAGAATTACGTTCTGAAACACAATTAAACATTAAACGTTTAATGGATATTGGTTGTTACAGAGGTATCCGTCATAGATCTGGTCTTCCTTTAAGAGGGCAAAGAACTAAGAATAACTCTAGAACTAGAAAAGGTAGAAGAAAAACTGTTGCTAACAAAAAGAAAGCAACTAAATAATTAAAAGTCATTAGTATTTAGTAGTTAGATGGAATCTGTTTGAAATGTAAAAGTCTAGGATTCTACACTAACAACTAACAACTAGAAACTAAAATAATATGGCAAAGACAAGTACAAAAAAACGTAAAGTTATTGTAGATGCTGTTGGAGAAGCTCACGTTACAGCTTCATTTAACAACATCATTATTTCACTTACTAACAAAAAAGGAGATGTTATTTCATGGTCTTCTGCTGGTAAGATGGGATTTAGAGGTTCTAAGAAAAACACACCTTATGCAGCACAATTAGCTGCAGAAGATGCTGCTGGAGTTGCTTCAGAAGCTGGTTTAAAGAAAGTAAAAGTTTACGTTAAAGGACCAGGAAATGGTAGAGAATCTGCTATTCGTTCTATTCATAATGCAGGAATTGAAGTTACAGAAATTATAGATGTAACTCCATTACCTCATAATGGATGTCGTCCTCCAAAAAGAAGAAGAGTTTAATCACGTTGCAATACAACGCTGTTTAAGTAAGCAAGTTAAAAAATTAATATCATCTAAAACAGATGGTATTAATTTTTTTTATGTAAATTTGCAAACTGAAAAATTAATCAAGTATCAACAAGAGATCAACGATTATCGAAGGATAAGATTAAGACCTTAATTCATAATCACTCTTAAAAAACAATTAAAATGGCAAGATATACTGGTCCTAAAACTAAAATAGCTCGTAAATTTGGAGAAGCTATATTTGGAGAAGACAAATCTTTCGAGAAAAGAAATTACCCTCCAGGGCAACACGGAAACGCAAGACGTCGTGGAAAAAAATCTGAATACGCAATTCAGTTAGAAGCTAAACAAAAAGCAAAATATACTTATGGTATATTAGAGCGTCAGTTTAGAGGGTTATTTAAAAAAGCAAGAGCTGCACAAGGTATTACAGGTGAAGTTTTATTACAACTTTGCGAATCTAGATTAGATAATGTTGTTTTTAGAATGGGAATATCTCCTTCTAGAAGTGGAGCTAGACAATTGGTGTCTCATAGACACATTACTGTAAATGGAGAGTTAGTTAACATACCATCTTACCAATTACAAGCAGGAGATGTTGTAGCTGTTAGAGAAAAATCTAAATCTTTAGAAGCTATTAGTAGATCTTTAGCTAATTCAAGTAACGTTTTTGAATGGATTACTTGGAATGATGATACTAAACAAGGTACATATGTTGCTGTTCCTGCTAGAATTCAAATACCAGAAAACATTAACGAGCAGTTAATTGTAGAATTATATTCTAAATAATAAATTAATCATATTGGTATTTAGCCAAAGGGTTTATTAGTCTTCTTCATACCTATAAACCGCGCAACTAAGTAACAATTAAAACGAAGAAAAAACATGGCAGTATTTAATTTTCAAAAGCCCGACAAAGTAATCATGATTGATTCTACTGATTTCGAAGGTAAATTCGAATTCAGACCACTAGAACCAGGTTACGGATTAACAGTAGGAAATGCATTAAGAAGAGTTTTATTATCTTCTTTAGAAGGATTTGCTATAACATCTGTTAGAATAGAAGGGGTAGATCACGAGTTTTCTGCAATAGCAGGGGTGGTAGAAGATGTTACAGAAATTATTTTAAATTTAAAACAAGTACGTTTTAAAAGACAAATAGAAGATATTGATAACGAATCAATTTCTATTTCAATTTCTGGACAAGAACAAATATTAGCTGGAGATTTCCAAAAGTTTATTTCAGGATTTCAAGTTTTAAATTCAGAATTAGTAATCTGTAATTTAGATCCTAAAGTTAACTTTAACATGGAGATTACTATTGAGAAAGGTAGAGGATATGTTCCTGCAGAAGAAAATAAAAAGGCTGCTGCACCAATTGGAACTATTTTTACAGATTCAATTTACACACCAATTAAAAATGTTAAATATAGCATTGAAAATTACCGTGTAGAGCAAAAAACAGATTACGAAAAACTAGTTTTCGAAATCATTACAGATGGTTCTATAACGCCACAAGATGCATTAACAGAGGGAGCGAAAACGTTAATTCACCACTTTATGTTATTCTCTGATGAGCGCATTACATTAGAAGCAGATGAAATTGCACAAACTGAAACATATGATGAAGAATCATTACATATGCGTCAGTTGCTTAAAACAAAGTTAATTGATATGGATTTATCTGTACGTGCACTTAACTGTTTAAAAGCTGCAGAAGTAGATACTTTAGGTGACTTAGTATCTTTTAATAAAAATGACTTAATGAAATTTAGAAACTTTGGTAAAAAGTCTTTAACAGAGCTTGAAGAGCTTGTAAATGTTAAAGGATTAAACTTTGGAATGGATTTAAGTAAATATAAATTAGATAAAGATTAATTAATCATATTTTGCTCCTCCAATAACGAGTATAGTAGCAAGATGATAAAACAAATGTCATGAGACACGGAAAAAAAGTAAACCACTTAGGTAGACAAACTGCTCACAGAAAAGCAATGTTAGCTAATATGGCTTGTTCTTTAATAGAACACAAACGTATTAACACAACAGTTGCAAAAGCAAAAGCTTTAAAACAATTTGTAGAGCCAATGATTACTAAATCAAAAGAAGATACAACTCATAACAGACGTATCGTATTTAGTCGTTTAAGACAAAAAGATGCGGTTACAGAATTATTTAGAGATGTAGCTCCTAAAATTGGTGATAGACCAGGAGGTTATACTAGAATTATTAAACTAGGAAATCGTTTAGGTGATAATGCTGATATGGCGATGATAGAATTAGTTGATTACAACGAAATCTACAATGCTGGTAAGAAAGAGAAGAAAACAACTAGAAGAAGTAGAAGAGGTGGTTCTAAGCCAGCTGCTGCAGCTCCAGTTGAAACTCAAGCATCTAACGAAGAAGAATAAATGTTAATAAGCATTTAAAATATAAGGATAAACTATTTTAGTTTATCCTTTTTTTTGTGCAATTTTGTAAAACTTTTTTTTCTAAGTGATTTCTAAACTCGATTTAGATCATGCAGAAATCTTATTAAAACTAAGGATGAAATATCAAAAAAGACAAAAAGCCATTGTACTTCTAGCAGATGGCACTATTTTTTACGGTAAAGCAGTAGGTAATAAGCAAGGTACTTCTTTTGGAGAAGTTTGTTTTAATACCGGTATGACTGGTTATCAAGAAATTTTTACAGATCCGTCGTACTACGGTCAATTAATGGTAGCTACCAATGCACATATTGGTAACTACGGAGTTAATAATGATGACGTAGAATCTGACTCTATAAAAATTGCTGGACTTATTGTTAAAAATTTTAGTTACGAATTTTCTAGAGATAACTCAGATGGTTCTTTAGAAGATTTTTTAGATAAAAATAATTTGCTAGCCATTTCCGATGTCGATACTAGAGCTTTAGTTAGTTATATTAGAGATCACGGAGCCATGAATGCGGTTATAAGTACTGATGTCGATAATATTGAAGGCTTAAAAAAGCAATTGGCAGAAGTGCCAAAAATGGAAGGTTTAGAGTTAGCATCGAAAGTATCTACAAAAGAGCCTTACTATTATGGAGATGAAAATGCTACTTATAAAGTTTCTGCTTTAGATATTGGTATTAAAACGAATATACTGCGTAATATTGCTAAGAGAGATGTATACATAAAAGTATTTCCTTTTAATTCTAAATTTGAAGATTTAGAAGCCTTTAAACCAGATGGTTACTTTTTATCTAACGGTCCTGGAGATCCAGAACCTTTGGTAGAAGCACAAGCTGTAGCTAAAGAAATAATAAAAAGAAATTTACCTTTATTTGGTATATGCTTAGGCCATCAAGTTATTGCGCTGGCTAATGGTGTATCTACTTATAAAATGCATAATGGGCATAGAGGTATAAACCACCCTGTTAAAAATTTAATTACAGGTAAAGGCGAGGTAACATCTCAAAATCATGGCTTTGCTGTAAATAGAGAAGATGCAGAAGCTCATGACGATTTAGAAATAACGCATCTGCATTTAAATGATAATACCGTTGCTGGGTTAGCAATGAAATCTAAAAATGTATTTTCTGTACAATACCACCCAGAAGCAAGTCCAGGACCACATGATTCATCATATCTTTTTGATCAATTCATAGAAAATATAAAAAAATAAATAACTCTATAACCTCAAAGAAATTCTTTTTTTTTGAGGTTATATTTTACTAAAACGTTATAGATGCAATTTTTAACATTTGTTTAAAAACATCTAAAAAAAGAGAAGATTTAAGCGTAAATTTGAAATATTAAAAGTATAAAACAAACCAATTATGAGTGTAATAATTAATGTCCACGCAAGACAAATTCTAGATTCTAGAGGAAATCCAACTGTAGAAGTTGATGTAGTAACAGAAAATGATGTATTAGGAAGAGCTGCTGTGCCATCTGGTGCTTCAACTGGAGAACACGAAGCTGTAGAGTTACGTGATGGTGGAGATACTTACATGGGTAAAGGTGTTTTAAAAGCAGTAGATAATGTTAATTCTATTATTGCTGACGAATTATTAGGAGTATCTGTTTTCGAACAAAATCTTATAGATAAGATTATGATTGATTTAGATGGAACACCTAATAAATCTAAATTAGGAGCTAATGCTATATTAGGCGTTTCTTTAGCTGTTGCAAAAGCAGCAGCAGGAGAACTTGGTTTACCATTATACCGTTACGTAGGTGGTGTTTCTGCAAACACACTTCCGTTACCAATGATGAATATTATAAATGGAGGATCTCATTCTGATGCTCCAATTGCATTTCAAGAGTTTATGATTATGCCAGTTAAAGCTAAAAACTTTACTCACGCTATGCAAATGGGAACAGAAATTTTCCATAACCTAAAAAAAGTATTACACGACAGAAACTTAAGTACAGCTGTTGGTGATGAAGGTGGTTTTGCTCCAAACCTAGAAGGAGGAACAGAAGATGCTTTAGAAACTATCGCTAAAGCTGTAGAAAATGCAGGTTATAAATTTGGTGATGAAGTTAAAATCGCTTTAGATTGTGCTTCTGCAGAGTTCTACGAAAATGGACAGTATGACTATGCTAAATTTGAAGGTGCTTCTGGAAAAGTAAGAACTAGTAAAGAACAAGCTGAATACTTAGCAGAATTAGTTGCTAAATACCCTATCATTTCTATCGAAGATGGTATGGACGAAAACGATTGGGAAGGTTGGAGTTATTTAACAGAGCTTGTTGGAGATAAAGTGCAGTTAGTAGGAGACGATTTATTTGTTACCAATGTAGAGCGTTTATCTAGAGGTATTAAAGAAGGTATAGCAAACTCTATTTTAATTAAAGTTAACCAAATTGGTACATTAACAGAGACTATCGCTGCTGTAAATATGGCTCATAATGCAGGTTATACATCTGTAATGTCTCACCGTTCTGGCGAAACAGAAGATAATACAATTGCAGACTTAGCAGTTGCATTAAACACTGGACAAATTAAAACAGGTTCTGCTTCTCGTAGTGATCGTATGGCTAAATACAACCAATTATTACGTATAGAAGAAGAATTAGGTGAAGTAGCATATTTTCCTCAAGAAAATGCATTCAAAATAAAATAGGAAATTATTTAATTATAAAAAAAGCGATTATTATTCTTTAATAATCGCTTTTTTTTATACCATCATTTTTACTAATACAATTATTGTTAAATCCTTTATAAAGAAGCTATAAAAATTATGAGATATTTCGTAAATTAGCGAACCGCATAATTAAAAAAACTTTCAAAAAAATATGGCGAATACGGCTACCTTAGAAATTGATGAAAAAAAATATGAGTTCCCTTTAATTACAGGAACCGAAAACGAAGTTGCAATGGACATTAGTAGTCTAAGAGGAGCAACAGGAGGTGTAACAACTTTAGATGCAGGTTTTAAAAATACAGGCTCTTGTAAAAGTAGTGTTACATTTCTAGATGGAGAAAAAGGTATTTTGAGATATAGAGGGTATTCTATAGAAGAATTAGCGGAAAAAGCAGACTTTTTAGAAGTTGCTTTTTTATTAATTTTTGGTGAATTACCAACAGCTTCAGAATTAGAAAAATTTCACTCAGATATAAAGAAAAATTCTATAGTAGACGAGGATGTTAAAAAGATATTAGATGCATTTCCTAAATCAGCTCATCCAATGGGTGTGTTATCATCTTTAACTAGTGCTTTAACAGCATTTAATCCAGACTCTGTAAATGTTGAATCTGAAGAAGATTTATACAATTCTATAGTTAGTATTTTAGGTAAATTTCCTGTTTTAGTAGCATGGTCCATGCGTAAAAAATCTGGGTTACCGTTAGATTATGGAGATAAAAATTTAGGCTACGTAGAGAACATTTTAAAAATGATGTTTAAAGTACCTAATGAAGAGTATACACAAAATAAAATTTTAGTTGATGCTTTAGATAAGTTATTAATTCTTCATGCAGACCACGAGCAAAACTGTTCTACATCTACAGTAAGAATAGTAGGTTCTTCTCATGCAGGACTTTTTGCTTCTATATCTGCAGGTATTTCTGCGCTTTGGGGGCCACTTCACGGTGGGGCTAATCAAGCTGTATTAGAAATGCTTGAAGCTATTAAAGCAGATGGCGGAGATACTAAAAAATATATGGGTAAAGCTAAGGACAAAGAAGATCCATTTCGTTTAATGGGCTTTGGACATAGAGTTTATAAAAATTTCGATCCTAGAGCTAAAATTATTAAAGTTGCAGCAGATGAAGTTTTAGGAGATTTAGGAGTACAAGATCCTATTTTAGATATTGCTAAAGGTTTAGAGCAAGAAGCTTTAAGTGATGATTATTTTGTTAAGCGTAAATTATATCCTAATGTAGATTTCTACTCAGGTATTATTTATAGAGCTATGGGTATACCTACAGAAATGTTTACAGTAATGTTTGCTTTAGGTCGTTTACCAGGTTGGATTGCGCAATGGAGAGAAATGCGTTTAAATAAAGAGCCAATAGGGCGTCCAAGACAACTTTATACAGGAGAAACAGAAAGAGCTTTTACTGCTGTAGAAAACAGATAAATTAAAAGATATTTTTAAATATATTTAGGCTTCATGATTTTTTCATGAAGCTTTTTTATTTTTTATTTAATATTTATAAGAATAATGCAAAATCAAACTAAATATTCTTAGTTTTGTCTTAGTATTAAGTTTTAATAATATTTCTCAAGATTATTAAGCGTTAGTCAATATTCATATATTTTATTTGCTATTATGTTAAAATTAAATGTAAAAAACGAAACATCAAGATTACGAGCTGTAATTCTTGGAACTGCCGAAAGTTGTGGACCAACACCGACGGTAGAAGAATGTTACGATCCTAAAAGCATTGAACATGTTAAAGCGGGTACTTACCCCAAAGAAGCAGACATGATTGCCGAAATGGATGCTGTAGAAGCAGTTTTAAAAAAATATGATGTTGACGTTTATAGGCCTTCTGTGCTTCAAAACTGTAATCAAATATTTTCTAGAGATATTGCCTTTGTTATAGAAGATAAAATTATTAGAGCTAATATTTTACCAGATAGAGAGAAAGAAGTAGAAGCTATTCGTTATGTTTGGGATCAAGTTGCAAAAGAAAATAGAATATTATTACCCGAAGAATGCCATGTTGAAGGAGGTGATGTTATGCCTTGGAACGATTATATTTTTATAGGGACTTATTCTGGTGAAGACTACCCCGATATTATTACAGCGCGTACAAACACAGATGCTGTTATTGCATTACAAGAATTGTTTCCTAATAAAACGGTAAAAACTTTCGAATTAAGAAAATCTAACACCCAAGCAAAAGAAAATGCTTTGCATTTAGATTGTTGTTTTCAGCCTATAGGAAAGGACAAAGCTATTATTCATAAAAACGGATTTTTGATTGAGAAAGAATACCAGTGGTTAGTAGACTTTTTTGGAGAAGACAATATTTTCGAAATAACAAAAGACGAAATGTATAATATGAATAGTAATGTGTTTTCAATATCTGAAGATGTTATTATTTCTGAGCAAAATTTTACACGTTTAAATACTTGGTTAAGAGAACAAGGTTTTACTGTAGAAGAAGTACCTTATGCAGAAATAGCCAAACAAGAAGGCTTATTACGTTGCTCTACAATGCCATTAATTAGAGACTAGTAAAATTTGCTTTAAGGTGTTTTTTGCTTAAAAAAAACATTTACACTTAGGTTTATAGAAAATAAGTGGTAATCCTCTTTTATAATTCCGCTAGTTATTTGGCTTTTATTACTGTAAGAATAACTAAAATTTATTATAGAGTTGTTTCTTAAGTACTAACAATATAGCAATACCAGATTATATTAAGCCATTATTTTACCTAATGCTAATATCGTTTTGTATGCCTAAATCTTAAAAAAAAGTATGGCAAACTAGATAAAGCGTTGGTTCTAAATATTATTTTGTTATTAATAAATAAAAGAGAGTATTATACATAATAAATTTAATCTATCAAAAATAGCATAGGATAATTCTAGTTCTAATTTTAAATCGTTGCTTTTAGCATCTTTGCTCTTAAAATATACCCAATCTACAGATTGATTAAATTCTTGTTCGTTTATAGATAAGTATAAATGGTCTCTATAAGGTTTAAATACGTTATCGTTTAAAAGTCCATAAACTATTTTGCCTTCTACGTTTGTAAGCTCTCAATAATACTTTTCTTTATTTTACAGTTGGTTGTAGTATTATTTAAATAGTCATACTTTTGTAGTATAACATTTTTACTATGCAACAAATTACAAATTCAATATTAATGATTCGCCCTGTAAGCTTCAGGATGAACGAGCAAACAGCTGTAAACAATTATTATCAAACTGTTTTAGACAATGTATTGCCAGAAACGGTAAATGCAAAGGCGCAACAAGAGTTTGATGCTTACGTAGAAAAGCTTAGAGGTATTGGAGTAAATGTAATTGTTGTAAACGATAGTAAAGATACAGATACACCCGATTCTATTTTTCCTAATAACTGGGTGTCGTTTCACGAAAACGGACATGTTGGGCTATACCCCATGTTTGCAGAAAATAGAAGACTAGAACGTAGAGAAGATGTATTAGTTACTCTAGAAGAGCAAGGCTTTGTAATTAATAATATTATAGATTACACAAGTGCTGAAGCAGAACATGTTTTTCTAGAAGGTACAGGAAGTTTAATTTTAGACCGTGTTAACCGTAAGGCATATTGTGCGCTATCTCCTCGAGCAGACGAAGATTTGTTTATAGAATTTTGTGAAGATTTTGAGTTTACACCTGTTGTTTTTACATCTAATCAAACTGTTAGCGGAGTACGCAAAGCCATATATCATACAAATGTAATGATGTGTGTTGGCGAAACCTTTGCGGTTATTTGTTTAGACAGCATAGATGATAAAAAGGAAAGAAAAAGTGTTATTAAGCACTTAAAAGAAGATGGTAAAGAAATTATAGCAATAACTGAAGCACAGGTAAATAACTTTGCTGGTAACATGCTTCAAGTAAAAGGAGCGAATAATGAGCCATATTTAATAATGAGCCAAGCAGCTTACAATACTTTAAATAAGGGGCAGGTTGCGAGTTTAAATAAACATACTAAAATTTTATCAAGCTCTTTAGATACTATTGAAGCTTGCGGTGGAGGTAGTGCACGCTGTATGATGGCTGAAGTGTTTTTACCTAAAGTTTAATTTTTGGTTTTTTATAAATATAACAGGCCTGCAGTATTAAATTATTCTGCAGGTTTAGATTTTGGTAATTGTACATAAAAAGTACTGCCAACATTAACGGTACTTTCTACCCAAATTTTCCCACCATTTAACTCTACAAGTTCTCTGCAAATAGATAGGCCTAAACCTGTACCTTTTTCGTTATTAGTGCCCATGGTTGTAAAAGAATTACCTTTAAAAATTTTTTCAATATTTTTCTTAGATATTCCAACACCAGAGTCTGCAATACTTATAATACAGCTACCATTACTTATATGGTTAGAAATAGTAATAGTATCTCCATTTTTAGAAAATTTTAAAGCATTAGCAAGCAAATTCTGTACTACAATTTCGAACATGCTTCTATCAGCATAAGCAAAATCGCGTAAAGAATGGTCTACCAAATCAATGCCCTTACTTTCTATACGTTGCTCTATTAGTTTTACTTTGTCTTCAAACACCTCTTGTATGTCAAATAAGCTTGGGTTGGGCTTTAAAGACTGCATTTGAGATTTAGACCAATTTAAAAGATTAAATAAAAGTAAAGAGGCATTGTTTGCGTTTTCACTTAATTCTGGAATTAAATTATCAAATTCTTGTCGTGTAAGCGAACCATCTTTCATTAAATCTATAAAACCATTAATAGACGATAGTGAATCTTTTAAATCGTGCGACACTATAGAAAACAATTTGTCTTTTACATTATTAACATTTTCAAGGTGTTTAGTCTGTTCAAGAAAAGCTTCGTTTTGTAATTCAATTTTAATATTTTTTTCTTCCAACTCTTGTGTATATTTCAAGTTGTTGTTTCTTTTAAAATAAATTAAAAACAACGCAGTAATAACTAAAGCAAGTATAGCTAATAATATGTAGGTAAATAATTGAAGTTTTTTATTTTTCTTTTTAAGCTCAAGCAACTCTTCATCATTATTAATGGTAGTTGTAGCAATTGGTTTTTCTGGTTTTTTACGTTTATCAAAATTTAGATCGAGGTTTAAATTTTGTACGGGAGTATTATTTATGCTGTTAACTGGTGCTTTTGCCCGCTCAAGGCTATCTTTTAAACTGTAATATCTGCGTTGCCAAACAAAAGCTCTGTCAAATCTACGGTTGGTAGAGTCTATAGCTTTCATTAATTCATACTGCCTTAATAACTCTTCTTTATTGTTTAGTTTTTTGGCAAGAACACCTGCTTGTAGCAGCTGTTTCTCTGCAATAATAACACGTCTTTGCTGTAAGTTTAAGTCGGCTAGATTAATTAAGGTTGTTAAAAAACCAGCATCGTTATTTGCTCGTTTATTAAGTCCGTAAGCTTGAGTTAAATACTTGGTCGCATTTTTATAGTCATGAAACTTTAAATACTCGGCACCCAATTGCGGGTATATTTTTGCACGAGCAGAATCGCTTTTAGAATTTAAAGACGAAATTACTTTTTCGTAATAATCAATCGCTTTTCTATGTTCTTTAGAGAAAGAATAAAGTTTAGCTAAATGAAGATTAGATGCATTTATTCCTTCTTTATCCTGTAGTTGCGTTTGTATTTGTAAAGCCTTTAAATAAAATGGAGTTGCTTTATCGTAGTTTTTTATTTTATAATAGGCCTCTGCTAAGTTGCTGTATGCTAATTTTAAATCGTTTTTTAAGCCTCTTTTTTCTAATTCTTTAATAGAAGATAGTGAGTATTGAAGTCCTTTATCGTAATTACCGCGTTTAATCTCTATAAGGCCAATACTATTATTAACCATAGCAACACTTAAAGTGTCGTTTAATTGATTAAACAAGTCTTTAGATTTTGAGTAACCACTAACAGCATTTATATAATCATTTTTTTCTGCATAAATTAATGCTTTGTAGTAGGTAATTTCTGCAATGCCTTTATGGTAATTTAACGAGTTAGACAGTTTTTCACTTTCAATAATATACTTTAAAGCTTTATCGTAATTTTTTGCAGCATAAAGATTTTTAATTAAATATAATGAGGTGTCTACCTTTAAAGAATCAGCTTTTTGGTAAGCTAATTCAATAGAGAGGCTGTCTATGATTTTGTTTTGAGACCAAACAAAATTCATAGATAAGCATAGAATAATTAAAACAATTATTTTCCTCATACTCATATTTAAATAAACAACATTTTATAGCTGTCAATAATGAATATCTTAATGAGGGAATTAAAGATAAGCTTTTGAGAGTTTGATAACATTGTTACCCTTTAAAATGGTTAGATTTTAGTGTGACATAGCAATTATTTAACAAAAATTACTAAAAAAGTATATAAAATCTAATTTCTGCGATTTAATGCCAAAAAATTAGTTAAAAGGAGGTGTTAAATTTTACTAAAAAATCGACGAATAGACTAACGGTAAATATCTTAGAATAACAACATGCTTTTAAGTTAATAGCAACTTTTGTTATAGTATTTTGTTATTATATCGCAGTAAAATAGATTGAGGATTAACCCTCTTTATAAAAATCATTTTTTACAAATAAAGCTTAATAAAAATTTTATCTTTGCTCTCTTAAAAAGCGACTATAAATGAGCCTTCAAGAGACTTTATCTAATCAAGTAAAAGAAGCAATAAAAGCTTCGTATAATGTAAATTTAGAAACTGTAGAATTTCAAGCAACAAGAAAAGAATTTGCAGGAGATATAACAGTAGTAATATTTCCTATGTTGCGCCTTGTTAAGGGAAATCCTGTACAAATAGGACAGACAGTTGGTACTTATTTAGTAGATAATGTAGACGAAGTAAAAGCGTTTAATGTTGTAAAAGGATTTTTAAATATAGAAATAGTAGATAGCTATTTTGTTAATTTTTTTAATACCGTAAAAAACGACGATACTTTTGGTTTTGTAACACCTAGTGCCAATAATAAAGCGGTTATGGTAGAGTATTCGTCTCCAAACACTAACAAACCATTACACTTAGGCCATGTTAGAAATAACCTTTTAGGCTACAGTGTAGCAGAGATTTTAAAGGCTTCTGGTAAAAAGGTTTATAAAACTCAAATTATTAACGATCGTGGTATTCATATTTGTAAAAGTATGTTGGCTTGGGAACGTTTTGGAAATGGAGAAACACCAAAAAGTTCGGGGTTAAAAGGCGATAAGTTAGTAGGAAATTACTATGTTAAATTCGATCAAGAATATAAAAAAGAAATTAGCAATTTAATAGCAGAAGGCAAAACAGAAGAAGAGGCAAAAAAGAGTGCCCCAATTTTATTAGATGCACAGCAAATGCTTTTAAAATGGGAAGCAGGAGATGAAAATGTTGTAGCGCTTTGGAAAAAAATGAATGGCTGGGTATATGATGGTTTTAATGTATCTTACAAAAATTTAGGTGTAGATTTTGATACTTTATATTACGAAAGTAATACCTATTTGTTGGGAAAAGAATTTGTAGCCGAAGGTTTAAAATCGGGGGTTTTTATAAAAGAAGAAGATGGGTCGGTTTGGTGTGATTTAACAGATGACGGATTAGATAAAAAAATAGTTCAACGATCTGACGGTACTGCGGTATACATGACTCAAGATATTGGAACTGCAATACAAAGAATTAAAGATTTTCCAGATGTTGGCGGTATGGTTTATACGGTTGGTAACGAGCAAGATTATCATTTTAAAGTCTTGTTTTTAATTCTGAAAAAACTAGGATTCGATTGGGCAGAGAATTTATATCATTTAAGTTATGGTATGGTAGATTTGCCTAGTGGAAAAATGAAGAGTAGAGAAGGTACTGTAGTTGATGCAGACGATTTAATTGACGAAATGGCCAAAACTGCTGGCGAAATTTCGGAAGAATTAGGGAAGCTAGACGGTTATTCTGAAACAGAAAAGCAAGCGCTTTATAAAACAATTGGTTTAGGAGCTTTAAAGTATTATATATTAAAGGTAGATCCAAAAAAACGAATTTTATTCGACCCGAAAGAATCTATAGATTTTCAAGGAAATACAGGTCCATTTATTCAGTATACTTATGCTAGAATTCAATCTATTTTAAGAAAAGCAGATTTAAATGCTTCAATAACATCTGAAGCTTTACAGGTTTCACTTCACGATAAAGAGCGCGAACTAATAAAGCAATTGCAGTTGTTTCCTGAAGTTATACAAAACGCTGCATCTCAGCATAGTCCTGCGCTAATAGCTAACTATACTTACGACTTGGTAAAAGAGTTTAACTCATTTTATCAAAATGTATCTATTTTAGGAGCCGATAACGATACAGAAAAATCTTTTAGAGTTCAGCTTTCTAGAAAAGTAGCTATTACTATAAAAAGTGCATTTAGTGTTTTAGGCATTCATGTTCCAGAACGTATGTAATTAAAAAATTATACTAAATAAAGCCGATAAATGTTCTTGTTTTTTCGAACATTTATCGGCTTTTATTTTTTTAATTTAAACTTTTATGGCTTTATGTATTTCTCGTTTCTCGTTAATTTTTATTTCGAAAATATAGACACCTTTGCTTAAGTTTTTAAAATTAATAGATACAGCTCCATCTATTAAATCTGCACTATTACTTATAATTAAAACACCAGAAGAGTTATATAAATTATAAGCAAGTACAGGTGCTTTTTCTACACTTACAAAATTAATTACATTGTTAAACGGATTAGGGTATAATAACCATTTTTTATCGTCTTTTATGGCTAATTTGTTTGTTAAAGTAAGACATGCGCTAGATAATGGTGCGCTTAAAATTTCGGGAAGCTTTAAGTTTGTAAAGCTATTATTTGTACTATGGTTAAAAAAAGTAGCATCAATAATGGCACTATCTGCACCTAAAAAATCTTGTAATAATGTTCCAAACGTTTGGCGATAATCGTATTGTACGGTTTGAATTTGAAAATTGTTAGAGCTCGTAGCTTCAGTTAAATCTGGATTCGTTCCAGACACACCTCCAGCCACAGGATTACCAAAAACAAACATAGGTGCAATTTCTCCATGATCGGTTCCTAAATTACCATTTTGAGCTGCTTTTCTTCCAAACTCAGAAAAGGTTAGTCCAACAACATCATCAGCCAAATTCTGACTTTTTAAATCATTTAAAAAAGCTTCAACACCACTAGATAATTGGTCTAATAAATTAGAGTGTTTTCCTAGCACATCACCAGAACTTTGTACTTGAGCATTATGGGTATCAAATCCAGAAATACGAACCATATAAATTTTAGAGCCTAAATCTCCACTTATTAATCTAGCTACCGTTTTTAATTGATTAGATAAATCTGTATCAGGATAACTGGCGTCGTTTTGCCCATTATTAAAAGCCGAAGAAATGGCCTGCGCATAGGTGTTAGAAAGGGCATCGGTATTATTTATAAACTCTAATTGTTTACCATAATCAGAATTTGGAATGTTGGTTGGCGGTGCGCCCCCTAAACCATTTAAAACATTATAAAACCCAGAAGGGTCTTGTCCTGTTATGTTTAGAGACATACCGTGCGCTTGTTCGCCATGAAAACCTAAAGAGGTTTTATTAGAGCCTATTTCTACAGCCAAAGGAAAAGTTTCTAATAATAAGTCAGAATAATAAAGCTCCATAAACCTACCAATCCAACCTGTTTCTGCTCCATTTAGTACGCTATTTCCATCGTTTCCTGTTAAATATAAATCGGTAGATTTAAAATGACTTTTATTTTGAGATGGATACCCTACAGATTGCATAACTCTAAGCAAACCTTTATCGTAAATAGATTTAAAACCAGTAAGTATTGGGTTTAAGCCAATTTGTTGGTTGCTAGGTAGTGTGTCATCTAATGTAATATATTTATTGGCTCCGTTTTCGGGTACTTTTATATCTGGCCTTAAATTGGCGTAGGTACTGTATTCACTTATAGGAATAATGGTGTTTAAGCCATCGTTTGCGCCTGCTAAATTTATAAGTACTAATTTTCTGTTAGATATGTTTGGGCAATCTTCAAAAGGCATAAAAGATTTTAAAGCAGCTTGCAATTCAAAAGGTGTTAACCCAATAACAGAAGCTGTAGCCGATAGTTTTATAAAATTTCTTCTTTTCATAATTTAATAGCTTACATTAATTGAAATTCTGCTGCGTTAACCATGGCAATAATAAGTGCATCTAAGCGGGTTTTTACAGTAAGTTTGTCGTCTTCGCTATGAGTGTTAATATATTTTTGCCATGCTCCAGACCAGTAATAATCATTAGAATCTTCAATTAAAAACTGTTTAAAATAATTTGCTCTGTCTGTATCGATACTTTCGGGGTATAGTAACTCTGCTAATTGTACAACTAAAGTATTTGGGTCTTTTGCTATGTCTATAGCTATTTTATCTTCTATAAAAGCAACAGTATCTATACTGGTGTAAATTTTTGCATTCGGATTAATTGTATTACGCCCAATTATTAAACTTTCTATTATTTTATACCTACCAATAATGGTGTTTGATGAAAACCAAATTTGATCGAAATTAGGCTCTTGGTAGTATGGCGGATACCCAGCAACCGAATCTGGATTGTAAAACTCCATGCCAGCAGCTTTAAAATAGGTGCCATGAATAAACCAGAAAAAGAAGTTTTTATAAAATAAAGAAGGCTCTGTTTTAGGATCTGGAAATGATACACTAAATATTGAAAATATTTCTGAAAGTAATTGTAGCGGACTTTTTATTAGTGCTCCAATAATATTATCGGTTTCGTTTCCATCTCCAATATCGTAAAAATGCTCGCTTGTTAACAGCTTTTTTACTACTGGCAAAATTTCGTAATTATTGTCAATAAGTAATTCTGCTAGGGGTTCTATTACATCTGTTTCTATGGTTGCATCCCATTTACTTTTTACAAAATATCGGTATAGTTTTCTGCAATAAGCTTTTGCTGTTTCTGGTTGATTAAAAACCATGTCTACAAAATCATCTAATTCTTCGAATATACCTGTAGTTGTGTTTCTTCCTGTAATAACTTTATTGCCAAAAGCACTGCTAAAAGTTTTATTATTGGTGTCGTGTTGATAAATATTTAGGTATCCTGTAGGTAAGTTAGTGTCTGCATCAATATTACCATTTCTGTCATATTGTTTTTTAAAGCCAGAAAATACTTTAGCAGCTTGCTGTATATCTATTTCTGTATAATTGGTGTAATTGCCTTCTCCTATTTGTTCTCCTTTTAAAATGGTAAAAAGCTCTAAATATTCTCTTGCATAGTTTTCGTTAGGATTGTTTTTATTATTCTGAGTATTATCTAGATAATCTAGCATGGCGTTATCTAGTGTAATTTTTTTTGCTAAGGTTTTTATATTGCCTAAGGCATAAAAATCTAACAGACGAATATGGTCGTAAAAAAACTCGGAATATCCAACACCTAAATCTTTGGCAACTGTAAAGCTTGTATGGAGAAAAAAAGATAATTTATGTTTTAAACTTACTTGGTTTATGGCGTTGTACCACCACCATGCGGTTACATGAGATCTTTTTCTACCAGAACCAGAAAAGGTGTTTGGATGTTGACCTGAAGATGTCCAGAAACCATCTGGAGCGTCTGTGGGTAAAGGGTCGTATGGTTCAGATAATACATTAGTAGGATTTGTTGCTATGCTATTAACAGCCTCTGTAGCTGTCATGTTTGCAAAAATATCTAATTGCTCTTTGGTATAATTAAATGTTGCTCGGCGTAATAGGTGTTTTGCTTTTCGTAATCCTAACTTACCATTTAAAGGATTTATTGATGCCATTCGTTTAGTTTTGTTAGTTACAAATTAGTCTAAACCAGTGTGTTATCAAAATATATTAGTTAATTGGATTATTTGTAGCATAAAAAAGATGTATTTTATCTAAAATCGTAGTCTAAAACTTACGTTTGGTGTGATGCCTAAAGATTGATTTTCTACTTTGGTAATATTATTATTGGCATCTAAGGTGTAATAAGTATTAATTATATTCTTTTTGTCAAGAAGATTCCAAATAGAGGCACCAATAATGGCATCGGTTTTATTAGAAATATCGAACCTATAAGTTGCAGAACAGTCGGTTCTTAAATAATCGTTTAAATTAGATGTATTTGGTTTTTGGTAAGTTATAACTCCATCACTAAAACCGGCTTCATAATCGGGTAATGTTGTAGGTTTTCCAGAATGCCAATTTAAGCCTAATGCTAGCTTAAAGTCGTTATAGGTATAGGCTCCCGAAAGTGATAAGGCATGTCTTATATCAGAATTGTTAGGAAAAATGTCTCCATTATTTAAAGTATTAAAACTATAATTGCTTTTACTGTAAGAATAGCTTAACCATGTGCTAAGTATGTTACTAAACTGTTTGTTTATTAAAAAGTCTATGCCTTTAATTTTATATTGGCCAATGGCTTTTACAAATTGGTACTGATTTTGAAATCCTTGACTTTGTGTAGTTATACCGTCTACATTTTTAAGATAAGTTTCTACGCTTACTAATAAATTGTTTTTTTTATAGCTTATACCTGTAGATATTTGTTTGCTTTTTATAATAGGAATGTAGGATTCTCCTATATCTGGATTAATGGTGTTTTTATTGTTAGATAGTACCCAACGTCTTTTTTCTACACCTAAAAAATCGTTTTGTAAATCTATAATTTGTGATGTTGTCTGACTTTTTAACTCAGCTAATAATTGGAATTTAAAATAATTAAAAAAACGTTGACTAAAGCTTAAACGTGGTTCAACTAGTAAAGCATCTAGTTTTTGTATATAGTTTACTCTAGTACCAAATCTTAAATTTGTATTTGCATTTTTTGGTAAAAAAGAGCCTTCTGCATAAACAGAATGACTTCTTACAACTTGTTTTATAAAGCTTCTAAAAATAGGTCTACTAACGTCTTCTAAGTTACTTATACCTGTTTCTGTAAATTGATAGCCTCCTTCAATTTTTAATGTGTTAGTAGGCGTGTAGTTTATTTCTAGCTTAGCCGAGCCATCATAAACTTCATTTTCTTGAATTAAGCGTTGGTTGTTTGTAATGTCAAAATTTGTGGCGTCTAAGTCGTAGTTAGAAACATAAATTTGAGCTGTAGTAGAGAGTTTTTTGTTCCAATCTCTGGTATAGGTAAAACTTAGCGCAGTATTTTGTTGCGACAATTTACTGTTTAATATTTCTTCTTTATCGTTAACTGTAGATTGTTCTTCAAAGTCTAAATTATTACTAGCATTTATAAAATGAAATCTTAATTTATCTTTTTTTGATAAGTTATATAAAAACTTAAGTGTAATATCATGAAACGAAAAATTTTCGTTTTGATTAAAATTAGTTAATTCGGTGTCTTGAAAAGCGCGTTTAGAATATTGATTGTAAGTAGGTGTTTCAATTAAATCTGTAAGCGATCGACGTAGCGATACTTGTAATTCAGAATTATGATTGAGAGGTATTTTAGCAAAACCATCGGCATTAATTAAGTTAAAACCAGCTCCAGCACTAAATGTATTGTCTATAGCATCTGGTAACCGCATATCGATTATACTAGAAATACCATCGCCATATTTAGAACTAGTTCCGTTTTTATAGATGTTTATGGATTTTGTAACATACGGATTAAAGGCAGATATTAAACCAAAGAAATGCCCAGAATGATACATTTTAATACCATCCCAAAGCAGTAAGTTTTGGTCGTGAGTACCTCCGCGAACATTAATATTAGATACGGTTTCGTCTATACTTAAAACCCCTGGAAGCGCTTGTATGGTTTGTAGCACATCTGGCTCTATTAAACCAGGTAAAATACCAAAAGACTCTGGTTTAATATTAATGCTACCATCGTTTAATTTAGTTATACCAGAGGTTAAATAATTGGTAACAATAACCTCGTCAAGCCTTTGTGTTAAGTACTTTGTTTTGGCTATTCTTCTTTTTTTTATTACTATATAACGCTCATCTAATACTTCAAAATCTAGCTTGGTTTCCTTCTGTAAAAAAAGAATCGCCTCTTTAACAGGTAAATTACTTTTTGGCGGAGTAATTTCTATGTTTTTAACATTTAAATCGGCATAAGTAAAATTAAGATTATACTTGTTTTCTAAAGTTTTTAAAACAGAAGTAAGTAATTTTTTTTCTTTTTGAAAACTTTGTGCTTTAAGCGTTAAAGTATTTAAAAAAAATAATAAAAAAACAGAAAGAATACCTTTACTACTCACGTTTTAAAATAATAGAATTTTTGTTTTTACTAAATGTTAACTGCGAAGGCAATGTAATTAACTTTAAAGCTTTGTCTATATCGTCGTGAGGGAAAGTCCCCGTAAAAAGTTCTTCTTTATTAACGTTTATAAGGCTAAAAGTTACGTTGTATTGGCGTTCAAATTCTGCTAAAACAGTTTTAAATGGTAAACTTTTAAAGTTACTCTGGTTGTTTAACCACGAAGGTGTTGAAGCATTTTCTTTTTCTAAAGCAATTTTTTTCCCGTCTATAATTAAAAAACTGTCTCCAGGCTTTAATTTAGTTTCTTGAGAATTGTGTGTTACTCCAACTAAACCTTCGTAGCATATAACTTCAAAATAATTTTCTCTTTGTTTTACATTAAACTGTGTGCCATAAACAGTAACTATACCTGCATTTGTAATAACACTAAAGCTAGAGCCTTTTGCTACTTTAAAAAAAGCTTCGCCTTGTAAGGTAACATTACGCTCGTTTTTCCAGTTATTTTTATTAAATGCTAAAATAGATTTTGCATTAAGCAATACACTAGAGGCATCTGGCAATTCTATTTCTGTTTTCTCTGCAATAGCAGTATTTATTGTTGTGTTTAAAGTTGTTGTATAAAAATACAAACCAAAGCAAATAGCTAGAATGGCTGCTATTTTTAATAAAGGTTTTAACCACTGTTTAGGTTGTTTTTTTGTCGATTTAATAGCAGATAAGGTGCTGTTTAATGCTTTGTCTACACTATAGCTATCTGCTTTAAAAGTTTGCAAATAGCTGTTTAATTTTATTAAATCTTCATAGTCTTCAAGGTTTTTAAAAGCCTCAAACTCTTCATTATTTAGATTGTTATCTAACCATTTCGTTATTAATTCTTCTCGTTTCATAATATTATACAACTATATAACAGTTAACTTTTATTTTTTCCTACCCTTAGAGTTTTTTTTTAATTAAAGCTCTTTAATATCGGCTCTTAATTTTTTTAAAGCCCCATAAATTCGTTTTTCAACAGCTTTAGTAGAAATATTTAATAGAGCTGCAATTTCTTTAAAACGTTTTCCTTCAACGCGATTCATCATAAAAGCAGTACGCTGTGCATCTGTTAAATTGGCCAAAGCTTTTTGTAATTTGTCGTTATACTCGCTTTCCTGCATTAAAAATTCAGGGCTTTCGTTGGTATACGTTTTTGGTTTTGTTTTTTGGTGTTTTAAAACCACTTTTTGGTGCGCAGCCTCGTTAAGCATTAAGTTGTTGGCAGCGGTAAAAACAAAACTCTTTGCTTTTTCTGGAGATACCTTTGCACAATTTTGCCATAATTTAATAAAAGCTTCCTGTACTTTATCTTTAGGATTTAGTGAATCACCAAATTTGTAGTATAGAAAATGGTATAAATCTTTAGAATGCTTTTTAAATATGGATGAAAAAATGCGTTCTTCGCAAATATTATTATGCAGTGGTTTACTCATACATCTTGTAATTGGTAGGGCTAAAAGTAAGATTTTTTTATAGCTTAGGTTTTTTTTAATTTAAAAAAAAAGAAAAAGCGGGTAGGTGTTTTTAAGGTTATCATGTTTAATATATAAAACCGCAATAGTAATCTAAAAATATTAAATGTCATGAAAAAGAAATTAAAGTTGGTAATGTTATTACCTTTTTTTGCTTTTATAATATTTTATTCTTGTCAAGAAGAAAAAATAGAAATAACAGAGCCTGTAGAGTCAGAATCTTTAGCTCCCGATGCTATGTTAACAACTCTAATTAGTTCAACTTCAAAAAAAGATGGTTCTAAAGATAATATAATAGATCAAGCGAGTTGTTTGTCTGTAGAGTTACCAGTTACCGTGATAATTAAGGATATTGATATTATTATAAATTCAGAAGAAGACTTTAAACTTATAGAGTCTATTTATGATGAGTTTGAAGATGATGAAGATACTTTGGATATCATTTTTCCTATTACCATTATCTTGTCAAATCACGAAGAGGTTGTAATTTCAAATAGCCAAGCTTTAGACGATTTAGTAGCAGGTTGCCATGATGAAAACGAAGAAGATGATGATATAGAATGTATAGACTTTCAATACCCTATTTCTTTTGCAATATACAATCCCGATTTTCAGGTTATAAATACAATTACGATAGAAAACGACAGAGCATTATATCGTTTTATAAAACGTGTAAGAAATGAAGAAGTTTTTGCAAGTCTTAATTTTCCTGTAACTATGAAGCTTGCAGACGGTTCTTTAGTAGAAGTGAACAACAATAATGCTTTAGAAAATGTAATTAATGAAGCTAAAGATAACTGTGATGAGGATGATGATAACAACTACCACGACGACGATTTTACTAAAGAAAGTTTAGACACCTATTTAAAGTTATGCCCTTGGGTTGTTTATGAATTTAAAAGAAACGAAGAAGATTTAGGAGATACTTATAAGCAATATACTATTAAATTTATAGATAATAATGTGTTGAAAATGAGGTCTAAAGAGGGCGAATTATTAACGGGGAGTTGGTCTACTCGAGTAACAGATAATGGAGCTTTAATAAAGCTAGAGTTTGACAATCTAGCAGATTTTACATTAGAATGGTTTGTATACGATTTAGGGAAAGAATCGATTAAGTTTTTCCAAGTTGGAGGAAATAAAATTTTATTAAAGAAGAATTGTGATGTTGTTGTAGATTATACCAAAGAATATATAGAAAATGTTTTGCAAGAATGCTTGTGGCGTGTTGCAAGATTAACAGTAAATGGTACCGAGAACGATAAGCAATACATTGGAGAGCCATTAAAATTTTTAGAAAATAGCGTTGTTAAATTAAAGGTAAATGGCGATTTAGTAGATGGTACTTACCAAATAGAGTCAATAAATAACAGCTTTATTTTACAAGTAACTATAGACGAAAGACCTAATTTAAAACTAGAATGGGCTATAACATTTTTAGATGATGATTTAATTAAGTTAGCTAACGCTGATAATAAATTGACTTTAGAACGCCACTGCGTAGGAGAAGACCAAGATTTAAACGATATAGAAACTATTCTTACATCTTCTTGGGGAGCAGGTTGGGATGGAGACTGGATAGTCACTTCGTATATAGACGGAGATACCCAACAAAAGGATGAGTTCCAATCTTATACTTTAACTTTTTCTGAAACAGGTAGCGTAAATGTATACCACAACGAGGTGCCAAATAATGTGTCTTACACAGGCTCTTGGCTAGCTTACAGAAGCGCAGATTTGTTTTTAGGGCTTAACTTTAAAAATAACTCACCTTTTAACAACCTTAACCACAGATGGAAAATAAACGCGGTTTCTCAAGACAGAATAGAACTAAGAGATTATAACGATAATGGAACTATAGAACGAATTTTAGTACTCGAAATTAATAATTGGTAGCGTATAAATAAAAGGTGTCTTTATATCTTTTTGGTTTGTTAGGTTAATTATTAAGCAAAGTAGCCTTTATAAGAGCTGTTAAAATAAATGTTTTAACAGCTCTTTTTTTGTTTACATTTTTTATAATGCTATACTTCTATAATACACTTCAAATCACTAAATTTGCATTTCTTAAAATTTCAATAAAACTATGTTTAATAATTTAAGCGATAAGTTAGATAAGGCGTTACACGTTTTAAAAGGGCACGGAAGTATTACAGAAGTAAACGTTGCCGAAACCTTAAAAGAAGTGCGTAGAGCATTACTAGATGCCGATGTTAACTTTAAAATAGCTAAAAGTTTTACAACCCGAGTTAAAGAAAAAGCGCTTGGCCAAGATGTATTAACTACATTACAGCCAGGACAACTTATGGTTAAAATCGTTAAAGACGAATTAACCGAATTAATGGGAGGCGATGTAGAAGGTATAAACCTTTCTGGTGCGCCAAGTGTTATATTAATGTCTGGTTTACAGGGGTCTGGTAAAACCACATTTTCTGGTAAATTAGCTAACTATCTTAAAAACAAAAAAACAAAAAAGCCTTTATTGGTAGCTTGTGATGTTTATCGTCCAGCAGCGGTAGATCAATTACACGTAGTTGGAGAACAAATAGGAGTAGAAGTTTTTAGTGATAGAGGTAACACAGATCCTGTTGCAATATCGCAAGCAGGTATAGCACATGCAAAAGCAAACGGACATAACGTTGTTATTATAGATACCGCTGGTCGTTTAGCAGTAGACGAGGCCATGATGACCGAAATATCGAACATTCATAAAGCCATAAAACCACAAGAAACATTATTTGTTGTAGATTCTATGACAGGGCAAGATGCAGTAAACACAGCTAAAGCCTTTAACGATATTTTAAATTTTGATGGTGTAATTCTTACTAAATTAGATGGAGATACCAGAGGTGGTGCTGCAATATCAATTAAATCTGTAGTAGACAAACCAATTAAATTTATTGGTACTGGCGAGAAAATGGAAGCTATCGATGTTTTCTACCCATCACGTATGGCAGATCGTATTCTTGGAATGGGAGATGTTGTATCTTTAGTAGAACGTGCCCAAGAACAATTTGACGAAGTAGAGGCTAGAAAACTTCAAAAGAAAATAGCTAAAAATCAATTTGGTTTCGACGATTTCTTAAAGCAAATTCAGCAAATTAAGAAAATGGGTAACATGAAGGACCTTATGGGAATGATTCCCGGAGCAGGAAAAATGTTGAAAGATGTAGATATTGATGACGATGCTTTTAAGGGTATTGAAGCTATTATTCACTCAATGACGCCCTTAGAAAGAACAAACCCTTCTGTTATAAATGCAAGTAGAAAAAAACGCATAGGTAAAGGATCTGGAACATCTGTACAGCAAGTTAATCAACTTTTAAAGCAATTTAACCAAATGAGCAAAATGATGAAGATGATGCAAGGCGGTGGAGGTAAAAAGATGATGCAGATGATGAAAGGGATGAGGTAGTTTTAAATTAAAATAAACATTAAATTTTTGCTAAAAACTAATAGCCAAAAAGCTAAAAGAATATGACAATTTTAGACGGTAAAAAAGTAAGTAACGATATTAAAGACGAAATAGCTAAGCATGTAGAGTCTATGGTTGCTAAGGGAGAGAAAGTACCCCATTTAGCTGCTATTTTAGTAGGTACAGATGGTGCGAGTATGACGTATGTAAATGCAAAAGTAAAAGCCTGTGAACGTATTGGTTTTAACTCGACATTAATAGAATTACCAGAGTATACTACTGAAGCAGAATTGCTGGAGAAAATAAATGGATTAAATACCAATGATGATATTGATGGTTTTATAGTACAGTTACCTTTGCCAGATCAAATAGACGAGCAAAAAGTTTTAATGGCTGTAAATCCAGATAAGGATGTCGATGGTTTTCATCCAACAAATGTTGGCCGAATGGCTCTTGATTTGCCAACCTTTTTACCTGCAACACCATATGGTATAATGGAATTGTTAGAGAGGTATCAAGTAGAAACTTCTGGTAAAAACGTAGTAGTTTTAGGTAGAAGCCATATTGTTGGAAGACCAATGAGTATATTAATGAGCCAAAAAAGAAAAGCTGGTGATGCTACAGTTACTGTTGTGCATAGTAGATCTAAAAATCTAGAAAATATAACTAGAGAAGCAGATATAATTGTTGCTGCTATTGGTATTTCTGAGTTTTTAACAGGAGATATGGTTAAAGAAGATGTTGTAATTATTGATGTTGGTATTACACGAGTGCCAGATGCTACAAAAAAGAATGGCTACAGACTTGCAGGCGATGTTCATTTTGAGAGTGTGAGCCAAAAAGCAAGTTATATTACTCCAGTTCCTGGAGGTGTAGGGCCTATGACTATTGCTATGCTATTAAAAAATACGTTATTGGCACGAGAGCGACATATGTCTGTTTAAAAAAAGATTTTAAAAGAAGTTATATAAGTAAAAAGCTCAGAGTTTATTTAAACTCTGAGCTTTTTTATTTAAAAATACCTATTTATTGCTTGTAAAATTTTGTTTACTCGTTTTATTCTTAACTGTTTCATATAACCATAGCTATTATCCAATAAGCTCATAACTCTAGAGTTATTTGCGTATTTTTTTCTAGCTTGATATAAGCGTACCACAGTCGATAAATCGTTTTCGTTATACGATACTCCCGTGTATTCTTGTAATAGTTTTAAATAAGTAAAACCAAACTGTGTTGTAGGTTCTATCATGGTGCCTTCTCCAAAATCGTTCCAAGTTATTATTTGAATAAAATCTGCATCCTCGTAACTAGAGTTGTTTAAAGTTTCTATAAATGTATAGCTGTTATTTCTTGGTAAAACCCAACTGTTTATCCCATCGCTCCAGCCTCCTTCTTCATAAAAACTATGAAACCCAGGGTAAGAAGAGCCAATGGTAATATCGTTGTTTGTGGCATAGGTAGAGTAATAATAATCTTGAGCCAATAAATGATCTGGTGCAACCCATAAAAACTCACCATTAAAATGGTTTCCTAAAGTGTTTTTAAGTCCCCAAAGCGATATTAAAGAGGGTTGATCTTGGTTAGAAAAAACATTGTAAATATCGTTCCAATCAGTTTCGTTTGTTAAATAATGAGGCCCAAATATAGATATCAATTTAGAGTTATTAAATTCTAAGTAATTGGCACTATTAAAATAAACATCTTTTATGTAATTAAAATCTACTTTAGCTCTTGTAACTGGTGTATTTAGGTTTCCTGGTTGGTCCATGTAAGCAACCCTGTCTTCATACATTATACAAAAATCTAAGTCTACATTTTCTAATTTAGAAATAAATGTTTCGGTGGCATTTTTTATTAAACCGTAATCGTGTATGTTTCTGCTGCCATACCAATCAAAAATAACACCATCAACTCCTGCTAATTTCATTAATAAGAAATGGTATTCTTGTAAGTCTGGATCTGATGACGAATAAGGCCCGATTAATGGGTTGTAATAAGAAGCGACTTCATTTACACCATAAGCATCAATATGGTCTGGATTTCGGTTGGTCATTGTCCAATGTTGCCCCCAATATCCATCATATGGTTTCGATTGAAACCAAGGTAAATAATGTACATAAACCTTTTTAGGGTTAGATTTGTCTATTTCCATTCCAGAAATTTCTTTGCTAGATTCAGTTCCTTTTTTACGCCTCAGAATAAGATCAAATTCTTCTTCTAAGACTTGTTTTAAAATAGAGTCGTTAAAGGTTTGGTTTTCTGATGTAACTTGAAACGGTGTGTTGGGAGGGGAGAGAGTAACGTTTTCTTCTAATTCTAAATCTTTTTCACAAGAGACTATTTGGAGAGTACAAAGTAAGATGATTATGCGCCATCTTATTTTTTTTAAGGCTACTTTCATGATGTCAAGGTTTTGGTTTTTAACTAGATGCAAAATTAATATGGATTTATTTTGCAAAATGTTATTCGTCGTGAACGAACCAAAAGCATCGTCGAAATGTTATTTTTAACCCATGAAGAGTATTTTGTGTAAGCGTTAATTCTTACTTGTATGTGTGAGTTAATTACTTAAATATTGTAATACAGTTAGTTATGCCATCTTTTTTTAGCTCTTAAAGGCTTGCTTGGTAGGTGTTCTTTAGACGATTTACTAATTAAATTATTTAGTTCGCTAAACTCATCTTTAGTAAGCTCTCTATATTCTCCAATAGGCATATCGAGTTTAACATTCATTATACGTACACGTTTTAAGGTTTCTACTTCGTACGTTAAATATTCGCACATGCGACGTATTTGCCTGTTTAGTCCTTGAGTTAAAATAATACTAAAGGTATGCGAGTTTATTTTTTTTACCTCACATTTTTTAGTGGTTTTGCCTAACTCTTCCAAAGGTATACCTCCAGACATTCTATTTATAAATGTTTGAGAAATAGGTTTGTCTACAGTAACAATATATTCTTTTTCGTGGTTATTACTAGCACGAAGAATTTTATTTACAATATCTCCATCATCGGTTAAAAGAATTAAACCTTCACTTGGCTTATCTAGTCTACCTATAGGGAATATGCGTTTTGGGTATTTTAAAAAATCGATAATATTATCTTTTTCTACACGTGTGTCTGTAGTACAAACAATACCAACGGGTTTATTAAAAGCTAGATAAACAAAGGCTTCTTTTTTTTCGCCAATTACTTTGCCATCAACAGCAACAACATCATTTGCAGCTACTTTAGTGCCCATTTCTGGTACGGTACCATTTATAGTTACACGACCTTCGTCTATAAGTTTATCGGCAGCACGACGTGAGCAATAACCAGCTTCACTTAAAAATTTGTTGATACGTTTTAATTGTTCTTCCATAATGCAAAAGTACAATAATTAAGACTTTAAAAAATGGATAATATGATTGTAAATAGAATCTGATTTTAAACCATGCCCAAAACCTTTTGTAGAAATAAATGTAGCGTTACTATAGTTTAATTTAAAATCTAAACCATCTTGAAACGGAATAATTTTATCTTCTTCATCATGAATAACCAGTCCTTTTGCCTTTAATTCTTTTGAGAAATTTGATGTTGAAAAATAGTCTGGAAGGTGATTAAAGTTTTTTAATATATATTGATCTAAAGCATAAGAAACTTTTTGGCTATATCCCATCATGTTTTTATATCTAGAAAATACACCCGTAAAGTTTGAAGGAGCGCCAAGTAAAACAATTTTATTTGTAAAAGATAAAGGAGCGTTATACAAAGCAATAACGGTTGCCATACCTCCAACAGAATGCCCAATAATAGTAGAAACTTCAAATTTTTTTGCTACCTTATTTATGCATTCGGCATATATTAGGGCATTAAAAATTTTTCCTGTGCTGTCGCCATGCGCAGGTGCATCCAAAGCAATAACGTTATAATCTAAATCTTTTAAAATATTAATAAGTTTTTTCCATCTATAGGTATTACTTTCCCATCCATGAGCAAGTAAAATGGTTTCTTTATTACCAGTCCAGCGGTATGTTTTTATTGTAATATCATTGCATGCTATGTTTTCGTGAATAGCATCATTTAAATACTCGGCTTCATTAGGTTTTATGTTTCCTTTTTTAGGAGAAGAGAATAAACTTATGGCTAATTGAGCTGCATATTTAGAAGAGAAAACACCAAAAAGGTTTATAAAAAAACCTATAATCTTAGGGATAAATGCTTTCATATTTAATCTTCTCTATTTACTAAATCTATAGAAAAGGCAGGAGTACAAATAGATATATATTCGCAAGCTTCGCTAAAAGGGTTTGAGTATTGTACACGTGTATTTTTTTCAATTTTAATAGATTCGCCAGCTTTTAAAATTACAGTTTCGCCATCAATTATAAATTGCTTTTGTCCCTTAATAATAAAAGTATACTCGTCGAATTCTGGGGTTTGAAAGGGTTCGCTCCAACCAGAAGGTGCTGTCATGTAAGCCAAACTCATATCTGTATTACCAGTTGTTGGTATACCAAAATGTTCTTTAATTACTTTACCATCGTTAGTTGGTACTACAAATGGATTATTTTGGAGGGTGTATTTTTTTTTAGTCATATGTTATTTTAATGCTGATCTTGTAATGGTTTTCTTTTTATCATTCCGCCTTTTAAATCTTTTACAATACCCATGATAATAAAGGCTTTTTTATCAATTTTATCGATTTCGGTTTGTAGTTTGGCAATTTCTAAACGGGTAACAACGGTGTAAATAATATCTTTATCGTAGCTAGCACCGTAGGTACCAAAACCTCCTTTACCTGCGTAAATAGTGCAAGCTCTACGTAATTTTTCTGTAAGCATAACACGTAACTCTTCGTGTTTGTTAGATATAATGGTTACACCTACATACTCTTCTACACCATCTACAACAAAATCGACTGTTTTTGCAGCAGATAAATAGGTGAGTATAGCATAAAGAGCGGTTTCTATAGATAGCATGTAAGCACCAACAGAAAATATTACTATGTTTATAAGTAGTAACACGTCTCCAATGGTTAGCGATAGTTTTCTGCCTAAATAAATAGCAAGTACCTCTGTGCCATCTATAACACTACCGCCACGCATAGACATACCAATGCCAAGACCTAAAAAGAAACCACCAAAAACAGCAATAAGCAATTTGTCTTCTGTTATAGTAGGGTAGTTTACAAAGTGAACTACAATGGCTAAAAGTGTAATGGCTATAATGCTTTTAATAGCAAATTTTTTACCTATAGTTTTAGATCCTAGATATATAAATGGTAAATTGATTAAAAGCAATAAATAGCCTAGGTTTATAGATGTTACGTGTTCCAATAATAACGAAATACCCGTTGCACCACCATCTATAAAATGATTTGGTAAAAGAAAACCTTTTAGGCCAAAACCAGCAGAGAATACGCCAATGGCAATAAAAATATATTCTTTAAGGGCATGAGATAGCTCTACTTGAAAAACTCTTACTAGCGGTACAAGTTGCCTTTTAGTTACAGGTTTGTTATTAACTTGTTTTTTCTCAAGCCTTTTACGCGCAATGTCAACTAAAATTTTTGAGAATAGTGGATTCATTTTTATTTTTTATTCCAATTAATAAAAAAGTATTTAATTTTAGCTGTGTCGGGAATATGAGCAGCTTCAATTTTTAAATTCATATCAAAACGTAAACTTGCAGGCAATTCTTTTTTATCAATAATAAAAGAAGTATTTATTTGGTCTACAGCTACAACAATAGAGTTTATTAAGTTACTAATTCTAGATATTTTATAACTAGCAGCAATATCTTTAAAAGTACTTAGTGTCGATATGTTTTTGTCTGTTTTAAAACGAGGGTCTATAATTTGAACGTCTTTTATATACGATGTAGAATCTAAGGCTTGTTTTGGTGTAAGTGTAAGTAATTTGCTGCCTCCTTTTTCAAAAACTTGTATATCGTTAATATTTCCAGAAAACTCGTCGCCAGCAATAAATTTTACAATAGAGTCGTTTGGGTATATGTTTTTTAGATCTTTTACTTGTGTAGAGTCGGTTAATAAACCAACGTTTTGCTTACTTATTTGAAAAGGATCTTGTGCTTTATTACAGCCAACTAATACTATAGAAGCTATTAAAAGACTGAAAATTGGTTTGTGCATATTTAGAGCGTATAATTATTTGTTACTATCTGTTTTTCATTACTTTGGTTAAAATACCAAAAACACTGCGTATAAAAGTAGCACTGGTAAGTACTTTAACTATAGGATTCATTCTTGTGCTAGAACTAGAGCGACGTTTTTTTGTTGAGGTTGCTTTCTTTTTAGATTCTGCTTTTTTTAGCGCTTCTTGTTCTTTTTTAGCTTTTTCTTTAGCTTCATCTGCTTCGGCTTGCTTTATTTTTTTATTTAGCATTTCGTAAGCACTTTCTCTATCAATTTCTTCATTGTATTTTTTAACAAGTTTAGAGGTTGCTAATAGTTTGCTTAACTCTAAATCTGTAAGTACATCCATTCTACTCATAGGAGCACGCATCATGGTTGCTGCAAGAGGTGTTGGGCGTCCTTTTTCATCTAAAGCAGAAACTAAAGCTTCTCCAATACCTAGAGAGGTTAAAACTTCTGTAGTGTTATAATATTCTGAATCTGGATAGTTTTGTGCTGTTAATTTTATAGCTTTCCTGTCTTTTGCAGTAAATGCTCTTAGGGCATGTTGTACTTTTAACCCCAACTGGCCAAGTACCTCTTCGGGAACATCGGTAGGGTTTTGCGTTACAAAGTATAAACCTACACCTTTACTACGTATTAATTTTACAATACTTTCAATTTGATTTAATAAAGCTTTAGATGCTTCTTTAAATATTAAATGTGCTTCGTCTATAAATATAATTAGTTCAGGTCTGTCGCTATCTCCTTGTTCAGGAAATGTCGAATAAATTTCTGCTAATAAACTTAACATAAATGTAGAGAATAATTTAGGTCTATCTTGTATGTCTGTTAATCTAAGTATATTAATATAACCTCGACCATCATCATCAATTCGTAATAAATCATCTACTTCAAAAGAGGTTTCTCCAAAAAACAAATCAGCACCTTGTTGTTCTAACTCTATTACTTTACGTAAAATAGCACCTGTAGATGCTGTAGATATTCTGCCATAGGCTTCAGTAAATTCGGCTTTGCCTTCTTGAGTAGCATACTGTAAAATTTTCTTAAAATCTTTTAAATCGAGAACAGGCATTTTGTTGTCGTCGCAATATTGAAAAATAACAGCAACAACGCCAGATTGGGTATCGGTTAAATCTAAAATTCTAGATAATAAAACAGGTCCAAATTCACTAACCGTAGCTCTTAGCCTAACGCCATCTTGTTCTGATAGTGTTAAAACCTCTACAGGGAATTTTTTGGCTTCAAACGGAAGTCCAATTTTTTTATGGCGTTCATCAATTTTTACATGTCCAGGACTTGGTTGAGCTAATCCGCTTAAATCACCTTTAATATCCATTAGTAAAACCGGTATACCTTTATCGCTTAAGTTTTCTGCCAAAACTTGTAACGATTTTGTTTTTCCAGTACCTGTAGCTCCAGCAATTAAGCCATGACGATTCATTGTTTTTAAAGGGATTTTAACATGTGCTCCTGTAATGGTTTCTCCATCGAGCATGGCAGCACCAACCGGTATAAAGTCTCCTTTAGTTGTATTCCCTTCTGTTATATCCTTTAAAAATTTGTCCTTAATGCTCATGCCTTATAATTTTTTATAAAAATATGTTTTCTAGCTGAAAGTAAAAAAGAAGCCCACATAAAACTATCAACAATTAGAAAGCAAACGCTTATCTTTGCAAACTTATGAATAAAGAGATACAGGAATTAGTTAATAAAGGTGAAATGCTTCCGTTAATGGAAGAGTTTTATACCATTCAAGGCGAAGGGTTTCATAAAGGAACCGCAGCTTATTTTATTAGAGTAGGAGGATGCGATGTAGGTTGCCATTGGTGCGATGTTAAAGAAAGTTGGAATGCTAATTTACATCCACCAACAGAAACTAAAAAGATAGTAGAAAGTGCAAAAAAATATAGCGATACCATTGTAATAACTGGTGGCGAACCCTTAACTTGGGACATGACAACTATAACTAGTTTGCTAAAAGCCGAAGGTATGCAAGTGCATATTGAAACCTCTGGCGCGTATAAGTTAACCGGTACTTGGGATTGGATTTGTTTATCGCCAAAAAAGCTAAAGCTGCCAACAAAAGAAGTTTACGAAAACGCTAACGAGCTTAAAGTTATAGTTTATAATAATGACGATTTTCGCTTTGCGGAAGAGCAAGCAGAAAAGGTAAATAAGGACTGTATTTTATACTTACAACCAGAGTGGAGTAAACGAGATAAAGTGGTGCCAGAAATTGTAGATTATGTTATGGCAAATCCAAAGTGGAAAGTGTCGTTACAAACTCATAAATATTTAAATATTCCTTAAGTTAAATACTATAATTAACTAAAAAGGGTTTAATAGTAAGCTTACTATCAAACCCTTTTTAGTTATTGTAAGACAAACTATTTTGTAAAAGGCACAACAACTCTAGTTGTTCCCCAAGCTAAATGCATGTTTGCTCCTCCGTTAGCTTCTGTAAAAGCAATAGAAAAGTTTTCTATAGATTCGTCTCCAGCAGTAACAGGGGCTTTAACTCTAACGACATCGTTAGCTTCGTTATAAGAATAAGCACCCCAAACGTTAATATCTGTACTTAAAATAATAGTCCATTCTTTTTCTCCAGGAATAGTAAATAACGAGTAGTTTCCAGCTTTAACGTTTTTACCTCCAATTTTCATATCATTATATAATGTAATGTAAGGAGCCTCGTTAGCACCTGTTCTCCAAACTTTGCCATTTGGTGCTAAATCGTTTAAAGATCTTCCCTTTAAAAAAGGTCTGCCATATACTACTTTTATTTGTTTGTTTGCATCTTTGTAACTCGCAGGAAAACTAGAAGCGTCTAACGGGCTTTTATCTAATTTAGCAAATTTTTGAGCATTTACATTGGTTGCTAAAAGCATTATAAATGTAAAAGCGATAGTTGATAGAAATGTTGATTTTTTCATAATGAATTTTAAATTTAATAAGTTTTAAAGTTAAGATGAATTTGTCTTAAAGTTTTTATAAAAGTCGGAACAGACTGTTAAAGTTTACAGTTTATTTTATTTAGATTTTTTAAATGATGACCCGCAGGTCTTTGTTTTACTTTTAAAAATGTATTTTTATAATGAATTAAAATTGATATAAAATGAAGCTTTTAAGTTTTGGAAGAGATTTTAAACCCGACAAACAAGTTATACTAAGAGATTATTTAGCTATAGAGCGTACACGTTTGGCTAACGAGCGTACATTACTGTCTTATATTAGATCGTCTTTATATTTGCTATTGGGTAGTATTGGCTTCTTTCAATTAAAAGATTTTCCTAATTTTAAATATTTAGCTCTGCTATCTTTAATATTTTGTGTAGTGTTTTTTGTAATTGGTGTGTTTAGATTTAGACTCCTTAAAAAAAGCTTAAAGAAACTGTATTACATGTCTGAAGATGATGGTGATAAGTAGGAGATTAACAGTAGTAGTATAAACTACTAAAAATATTATTTGTAATTAAAGCTAAACAGCGATTTTAGAATGGTTTCTAAATCGCTGTTTTTTTATAGTTTTTTATAAATTACAAAAAACTAAAAGTGTAAATAATATATGATATTATGCTACGTTATGGATGGTTTATAATATTTTTTCTTTAACCAAAAAGATACTCGAACTAGTAAAATTAAAGCAGGAACTTCTACTAACGGACCAATAACACCTGTAAAAGCTTGCCCAGAATTTAAACCGAAAACAGCAATGGCTACAGCAATAGCTAATTCAAAATTATTGCCAGCAGCAGTAAATGCTACAGCAGCAGTTTTATCGTATTCTGCACCTGTTGCTTTAGTAAAAAAGAAACCAATAATAAACATTAAAGAAAAGTAAATAAGTAGTGGTATAGCTATAATTAATACATCCATAGGTATTTCTACAATAAGTTCGCCTTTTAAAGAAAACATCACTACAATTGTAAATAATAATGCAATTAAGGTTAAAGGAGAAATGGCAGGAATAAATTTTTCTGTATACCATTTTTCGCCTTTTAATTTTACTAAAATAAGTCTGCTTAAAATACCAAGAACAAAAGGCAAGCCTAAATAAATAGCAACACTTTCTGCTATTGTGGCAATAGAAATATCTACAATAGCACCTTCAAAACCAAAATATGGAGGAAGTACGGTTATAAAAATCCATGCATAAAAGCTGTATGCAAACACTTGAAAAATACTATTTAAAGCCACAAGTCCTGCGCCATATTCGCTACTGCCTTCTGCTAGATCGTTCCAAACTAAAACCATAGCTATACAACGTGCTAAACCAATTAAAATGAGCCCAACCATATATTCTGGGTAATCGCGTAAAAAGGTAATGGCTAGAATAAACATTAATACTGGGCCAATTATCCAATTTAAAATAAGCGATATAGATAGTATTTTTGTGTTTCTAAATACTTTAGGTAAAAGGGCATAATTAACTTTTGCTAGTGGCGGATACATCATTAAAATTAAACCAATAGCAATAGGTATGTTTGTAGCACCACTGCTAAAAGAGTTTATAGTATCTGGAAATGTTGGTATAAAGTACCCCAAACCTACACCAATAGCCATAGCAACAAAAATCCAAAGGGTAAGGTTTCTATCTAAAAAACTTAATTTTTTTGCAGCCATAACTTTAATTTATCAAAGAAAAAATATAAAACAATTCGGTAGCAATTTGTATGCTTCTTTCGTTATATTTTTCGGCTTGTTGTGGCGTATTATCGAATGCCTTAGGGTCTTCAAAAGTAATAGGTGTACGTTTTTCAGCGCCAGCAATAAATGGGCATCCTCCATCGGCTTGAGAGCATGTCATAACAGCTGCAAATTCAGATTTCGGATTAAAATCATCATCCAATTTTTTAGAAAAACCAATAATTGGGTGCTCGTTATCTGTATATTTAATGCTGTATACAGGGTTGTTACCTTCAGATATCGTTTTAACCAGAAAACCATTATTTTTTAAAGTTTCTGCAACCATAGGGAAAAGAGCAGTAGCTTCTGTGCCTCCAGAATAAGTAAATACATTTTTTATATTAAAATAATTAGCCATGGTTTGCGCCCAAATTTGAGATAAGTGACTTCTTCTCGAATTGTGAGTGCAAATAAAGTTAATTCTAATGCTTTGATTTGTTGATGCTTTACTTTGTATGTAATCTATTAAAGGTTGTAAAATAGCTTTGCGCTCTTCTGTTATAGTTTTTGTGTCTAAACTTTTAATTACGTCTTCTATTTGTGTAAATAACATGGTTTGTGTTGCTTTCATCTTTATTTATTATATAATAAGGGGGTTAGTTAACAACAGCCACCGCCAGGTGTGCAAGAGTTTCCGGTTGCCTGTATTTCAGAAAATTGTAGTTTTTGTTTTTCTTCAGGAATGCCACATTTATCTTTTGCTAAGCAGTCTGTTTGTTTGGAGGTTAATAAAAAGTTTTTACCATCAAAATCAAGGCCGAATTTTCCAATGGTATCTGCTTGGTATTCTACTTCTATCTCTAAATCTTCAATTTTTAAAACGCTTTCTGAAATCTCAATAATGCTAAGTAACTTTTCTGGATGTAATCGGTGATCGTAATCATTAGCATTCCAAAGTTGGAAGTTGGCTACTTCTTCGTTTCTTACTGTACCTCCACAATCAATAAAATGTTTAGTAATTTTACCAACTTCTGTAACGTGAAAATGATTAGGCACTAATTCTCCATTAGGTAATTGAAAACCTATGGTTTCTAATTTGTTTAAAACTAATTTTACTTCTGATAATTTCATAACTACATTTGTTTATTGCAATAATACGATTAATGAATTTAAATTTTTTAACAACAATCTTGTGTTTTTGTTATGTCTTGGTTAAGAAACTCAGACATAATAGTTTTCATTACTATCCAATTTTCTTTATCTATACAGTAGCAAACGCTTGTGCCTTCTACGTTTCCTTTTATTAAACCTAAGTGTTTAAGCTCTTTTAAATGTTGCGAAATGGTGGGCTGAGCCAAGCCTATTTCGTTAACTAAATCGCCACAAACGCAAGAGTCTATTTTAAATAAATGCTGTAAAATAGAAACACGAGCAGGATGACCAAATACTTTTGCAAAAAGTGCAATTTTATTTTGTTGGTCTGTAAACATTTCTGTTTTCGCTAATCCCATAGTTGTTTTAATTATTACATTGCAATATTACGATTAATGTTTTTATCTGCAAAGTCATTTTATTATTTTTTAAGTAATTTTAACTAAAAAAAGTACTTTATTTAAAGTAACCTCTTGCTTTTAGGATGCCTTCTTTTTTAATAGAGAATAAGTCTTCTACATAGTTTCCGTAGTTAGTAACAACTTTGTTGTCTATATGTTTAAAGTATTTTTTAGGAAATAAAAAGTAGCGATGCTTTTTTAAATAGTCGTTTAGTATAATCGTTACATCTGCTTTAAAATCAATTTTTACTGGTTTAATTGTAGTATTCTTGTATTTAATTTTATCGTAAATTCCTGCCCATTTATTATCAGAGGTTTTAAAAACTTCAAAATATTGGTATTTGCAATGGTAGAATTTCTCATTTTCTTTAATAAGAAAAAGTAATGCGTTTTTACCTTTAGAAAAAGGAGGTATACCATGATGATCAAAGGCTATAAATTCAACTTCACTAGCTTTTATTTCATTATTAATATTTTTAATGACTTTATATTTTGCTTTGTATCCATAATCCATTTGTATAAATGTTTTTCTTAGGGTGTCTCCCTCAGATACATTAATTTTATAGTCCTCTATAGCTTGAGGTTTTATATAATTTTCGATATAAATTTTTTCGCCAACAAAAGCGTAGATTTTTTTATTAAAGTTGTTTTGTTTCCAATTGTCTGTAGTTGTAGTAGCGCTGTTTGTTTGAGTAAAAACAACATTCGAAATTAGTATTAATAAAAATGCTATAAGGGTATTTCTCATGGTTTGTACTTTATAAAGCTACAAATTATAGGTTTTTTTTAATTGAGAAATAATTTCGTTTACTGCGTTCTCGTTTGTAGTGTCTTTTTTATAATAATTAATATTTAAAAAAGGATTTTGCCTTAGTGTGGTTTCTTGGTATGGGTATTCTAATTTTTTTAGAATGTCTGTTAGAGACTCGTTATTAAAGCGTATGGTTACATCTCGTAATTCTCCTTTAGATTTTGTAGAATAAGAATAATGCATTCCAGATTTTGTAATCTTAAATTTTGGTTTGGAATTAGTTACTTTATCGGAAGCTATGTTTACCTCTTCAATTATAAATGTTTCTTTACTAAAATTACAACTAAAAAGAGCTAGTATTAAAAAAGTTAAAAAGTATCGTGCTTTTTTTTGTTTTAAGTTTTTCATAGAATGATGCATTATTAATACACTGTAAATGTAATTAGTTTTTCTTACATTTTAAATGGAAAAATCTTAAAATAAATTAATTGTATTTAGTGTATTGCGGTTTTGTTTTGCCTATTATAATTTTTAAAATTAATGTGGTTGTTAGTATTTAAAATCGTTAGCTTTTAATAAGTGTTATCGGCGCATTGTTTATTAGGGTTTGTGCCTCTATAAACAGTTGTAATTTAATTTTCTATACCATTGCTATTGCTACAAGAAAGTAATAGAAATGTTAATAATATATATTGGATACGTGTTTTTAAATAAAAAAATCCTGATATAAATATCAGGATTTTTTAGGTATTTTATTTTAGTAAAAAAACATAATTATTGTTCAACCAAAACCCATTCGCCTTTAGCAATTAGTGGTTCTGCTTGTTTAAACTTTACAGTTTTATTTTCACCGTTTATTACATTTTTAATAGTAACACGATCGTTACGTCCAATTTTTGGTTGGTCGCGAACAATGGTTTCTACTACTTGTTGTTGCTGTTGTGTATTACTAGCAGCTCTGTTTTGAGCAGAACGCTCGTCTAGATTAGGTATTTCGTCTTTTTGCGTTTGAAGATTTTCTTTTTTGCGAACCTCTCGTGCTTCTTGAATAGTGTCTTGAGTTTCTTGAGGTAATTCACCTTTAAATAAAAACGAAATTACATCTTTGTTTACTTGGTCTATTGTGGCTTTAAATAATTCGAAAGCTTCAAATTTATAAATTAATAGCGGGTCTTTTTGTTCGTGTACAGCTAATTGTACAGACTGTTTTAACTCGTCCATTTTACGTAAATGTGTTTTCCAAGCATCATCTATAATGGCAAGTGTAATGTTTTTTTCAAAATCGGTAATCAATTGTTTACCATTAGTTTCGTATGCTTTTTCAAGGTCTGTAACTACATTTAAGCTTTTAACACCATCTGTAAAAGGTACTACTATACGCTTAAATTTATCGCGCTGTGTTTCGTAAACATTTTTAATAACAGGGAATGCTATATCTGCATTCTTAGCCATTTTATCGTTATAGTGAGCAAATGCAGTTTTGTATATTTTTGCAGTAATATCTTGAGCAGAAAGTTTACCAAATTCAGCTTCGGTAATAGGGGCGCTCATAGAGAAGTAGCGAATTAATTCGAACTCTAAGTTTTTATAATCTCCGGCAGCTTTATTTGTTTCTGCAATACCTTCAGAGGTATCGAAAATCATATTAGCTAAATCTACACGAAGGCGTTCTCCAAATAAGGCATGATGGCGACGTTTGTATACAACTTCACGTTGTGCATTCATTACATCATCATATTCTAATAATCGCTTACGCACACCAAAGTTATTTTCTTCCACTTTTTTCTGTGCTCGCTCAATAGATTTAGAAATCATAGAGTGCTGAATTACTTCACCTTCTTTTAATCCCATTCTATCCATCATTTTAGCAATACGCTCAGATCCAAATAATCGCATTAAATTGTCTTCAAGCGATACGTAGAATTGAGAGCTACCAACATCTCCCTGACGTCCAGCACGACCACGTAACTGTCTATCTACACGACGCGAATCGTGACGCTCTGTACCAACAATGGCTAAACCGCCAGCTTTTTTAACCTCGTCGCTTAATTTAATATCGGTACCACGACCAGCCATATTAGTTGCAATAGTTACCTGTCCAGATTTGCCTGCTTGGTCTACAATATCGGCCTCTTTTTTGTGTTGCTTCGCATTTAATACATTGTGAGGTATTTTACGAATACTAAGCATTTTACCAAGCAGCTCAGATATTTCTACAGATGTAGTACCAATAAGTACAGGTCTACCAGCTTGCGATAGTTTGGTAACATCATCTATAACAGCGTTGTATTTTTCGCGTTTAGTTTTATAAACTAAATCTTCTTTATCGTCTCTAGCAATAGGTCTATTTGTTGGAATTTCTACGACATCTAGTTTGTAAATTTCCCAAAATTCACCAGCTTCTGTAACCGCAGTACCTGTCATACCAGATAGTTTTCGGTACATTCTAAAGTAATTTTGAAGAGTTACAGTAGCAAATGTTTGCGTTGCATCTTCAATTTTTACGTTTTCTTTAGCTTCAATGGCTTGGTGTAAACCGTCAGAGTAACGACGCCCGTCCATAATACGCCCCGTTTGCTCGTCTACAATCATTACTTTATTATCCATCACCACATATTGTGTGTCTTTTTCAAATAAAGCATAAGCTTTTAATAATTGGTTTAAAGTATGTATACGTTCAGATTTTACACCAAACTCTTTAAATAATTCTTCTTTTAAATTAGCTTCTTCTTCGCTAGATAAACCTTGCTCTTCTATTTTTGCAACCTCAATACCTATTTCTGGCATAACAAAAAAGTCTGGGTTGTCTTTTCCAGAAATGTATTCTATACCTTTGTCTGTAAGTTCTATTTGGTTATTTTTTTCTTCAATTACATAGTAAAGTTCCGCATCAATTTTTGGCATTTCGCGGTTGTTATCTTGCATGTAAAAGTTTTCGGTTTTTTGAAGTAGCATTTTTACCCCCTCTTCACTTAAAAACTTAATAAGCGCTTTATTTTTAGGAATACCACGATAAACGCGTAATAATTTAAAACCACCTTCTTTAGTATCTCCTTCTTTAATTAATTTTTTAGCTTCGGCTAAAACTCCAGTTAAGTATTTGCGTTGTACAGATACAATATCGTCTACCTTTGGTTTAAGTGCTGTAAACTCGTGATGATCGCCTTGAGGTATAGGTCCAGAAATAATTAACGGTGTACGTGCATCATCAACCAAAACAGAATCGACTTCATCTACAATAGCGTAGTGGTGTGGGCGTTGCACTAAATCGTCTGGCGAGTGCGCCATGTTATCGCGTAAGTAATCAAAACCAAACTCGTTGTTGGTTCCATAAGTAATATCGGCATTGTAAGCTTTTTTACGTGCGTCAGAGTTTGGTTGGTGGTAATCAATACAATCTACACTTAAACCATGAAACTCAAAAATTGGCGCCATCCATGCGCTATCACGTTTTGCCAAATAGTCGTTAACTGTTACAAGGTGTACACCACGACCAGAAAGCGCATTTAAATACACAGGCAAAGTAGCCACTAAGGTTTTACCTTCACCTGTATGCATCTCTGCAATTTTACCTTGGTGCATAGCAATACCACCAATTAACTGTACATCGTAATGTACCATGTCCCAGGTAATAGGTTTTCCTGCTGCATCCCAAGAGTTTGCCCAAGTTGCATTTTCGCCATCAAGCGTTATGTAGTCTTTAGTTCCAGATAATTCTCTATCGTAAGTACTTGCGGTAACTGTAATAGCTGTGTTGTTTGTAAAGCGCTTTGCTGTTTCTTTAACAACAGCAAAAGCTTCAGGTAAAATGTCGTTTAAAACCCCTTCTGTAACAGCATAGGCATCATCTTTTAATTTATCAACTTCAAGGTAAATATCTTCACGTCTGTCAATATCCTCCGTATTATCGGCTTCTTCTAAAAGGTTGGCTATTTGGGCGTCTATGCTTTTGGTAGCTTCAGTAATTTTGGCTTTAAACTCAGTTGTTTTTGCTCTTAATTGGTCATGCGATAGCGCTTCTAAAGCTGCTTCAAAGGTTTTAACTTTCTTAACAAGTGGAGTAATTGCTTTTACGTCTTGTTTCGATTTGTCTCCTACAAATACTTTTAAAACCGAATCTAAAAAACTCATGTGGTATATGTTTATGTTTAGTCTAGACCTAGGCCTAGTATTTTATGTTAAAATTTAATGCATTTTGAAACGCTTTCAAAGATACATTTTGTAATCATGTTTTGTAAAGTTTAGAGCAAAAAAAAAGCCTCAAATCGAGACTTTTTAACTATTCTTTATGCTTTTTTATTAATATTCATCCTCATTCCAGAGGTAATCTTCATCAGTAGGATAATCAGACCAAATTTCTTCGATAGAATCATACGAATCTCCTTCGTCTTCAATCGACTGTAAATTTTCAACAACCTCCAAAGGAGCTCCCGTTCTAATAGCGTAATCTATTAATTCGTCTTTTGTTGCTGGCCATGGCGCATCACTTAAATAAGATGCTAATTCTAAAGTCCAATACATTTTTTTATGCGTTTTAATTTTTGCAAAAATAATTTTTTAGTTTAAACACACAAGGAAAAAATGAATTATTTAATCATTAATTTTTAAGAACGTATTCTTTTGCACTCTAAACAGTTGAAATTTATTATTGCCTTGTTAATAATAATACAATTAAACAACTAGGTCTTTTAAATAAAAACAATAATTGGGGCGTTACCCAAAAAAAGGGTCGGGCTTTTCGCTAAATCTTTTTGAGAAAAACAAAAAGGATACCGCTACAATCCCTAACGCAAAAAACGTTTTTATTACAAAAACAAGTTGTAAATTAAGATGCCTTTATAAAACTTATTAAATAATTAATGCTTCTCAGGAATCCACTTAATTTCATTTGCTTGTAAAGTATAGGTCAACTTTCGTGCCAATACAAAAAGGTAGTCAGAAAGGCGGTTAAGGTAGGTTAAAGCATTCGCTTCAAAAGGTTCTAGCTCGTTAAGTGCCGATGCTAAACGTTCGGCACGTCTGCAAACACAGCGTGCTATATGACAGAATGACACGGTTTGGTGTCCGCCAGGAAGTACAAAGTGCGTCATTTCTGGTAAGCTTTCGTTCATTGCATCCATTTCTTTTTCTAGTAGCTCGATATCGGCATTAGAAATTTTTTCAATATTTAAACGTTCTTTACCGTTTTTTAGCATTGCCTTTTCGGGGTCTGTAGCTAAAATAGCTCCAACAGTAAAGAGTTTGTGTTGTATTATAACAATTATATCTTTATAGGTTTGGTTAATATCTTGGTCTCTAATTAACCCTATGTGCGAGTTTAACTCGTCTACAGTGCCATAACTATCTATGCGAATATGATGTTTTGGTACGCGTGTGCCACCAAATAAAGCTGTTGTGCCTTTGTCTCCTGTTTTAGTGTAGATTTTCATGTGTTAAAGGTAAAAGTTAATAAGGAAAATGGCAAAGGTCGAAAATTTTATTTTGTTAGTTAAACTAGGCTCTAATAACAAAATGTTCTTTATTTTGTTCTTTTCTAAAAAAGACAAAGCCCCAATAAAAAGTATCTATAGTAACTGTAACTTGTGGATGTTGTTTAATTGTGTTCCAAGCTTCGGTCATGTTTTTAGACCAATAAATATCATCAAAAATAAAAACCGAATCGTTATGGCTAGTCTTTAAAAGTGTTTCAAAATAGTGTATTGTGGCTTCCTTTTGATGGTTACCGTCAAAGAAAACAAAATCAAAGGTGTTAGTTTTTAATTTTTCTATTTCATCTTTAAAGTTACCTGTAACTAAGTTAGTGTTTGTAATAGAATAATCCTTTAAAAATAAACTAGCAAATTTTGATGTATTTGGGCAGCCTTCAATAGTTATAATATTAGCATTAGGATTTTCTATAGATATGGCATGCGTGCCAATACCAAGAGAAGTACCAAGTTCTAAAACGTTTTTGGGTTTAAAATATCGTGTTAGTCTAAATAAAAGTTTAGCACGTTTGTTAGTGGTTCCTGCGTTTTTAGCAATTTGATAAACATAGCGTTTTTTATGTTGCATAGAGCGAGAACCAGCCCCTAAATCTGTTACATTAATGCAACTTTTGTTTTTTAAAAGTGCTTTTTTATAGGATGCGATACTCTTATAATCATTATAAAATGATTTGTCATAAAAACATTTGGTAACTAAATTGTACACAAAAGGAGAGTGCACGCCATGTTGGTTGGTCGATTTTATAAGAAACCTTATGTATTGTTTAATTTGATAAAACACGAAATTTAATCTTCTAATTTAGCAGATAACTCGAACCAACGTTCTTCTTTGGCATCCATAAGGTCTATAATTTCTTGAAGCTGGTCCGATAGTTTGTTAATATCGTCTGGAGTAAGGTCTGGATTGTTAAACTTGTTTTCCAGTTCTTTTTTGTCGTAGGTTAAAGATTTTAATTTGCTTTCTATGTTTTTTAGTTCTTTTTCTTCATTGTAAGACAATTTTTTTTCGTCTTGTTTCCAATCGCTTTTTTCTTTTTTATCTTCTGTGTTTGTTTTAGGAATTACAGGTTGGCTATCTTCATAAATGCGATAGTCTGTATAGTTTCCAGGAAAATCTTCTACCACACCTTCGCCTTTAAATACAAAAAGATGATCTACAACCTTGTCCATAAAATAACGGTCGTGAGATACAACTATAACACAACCAGGAAAGTCCATTAAAAAGCTTTCAAGAACATTTAATGTTACAATATCTAAGTCGTTAGTAGGCTCATCAAGAATTAAAAAATTAGGGTTTTGTATTAAAACGGTACATAAATATAATCGTTTACGTTCGCCACCACTTAATTTTTCAACAAAATCGTATTGTTTTTTTCTACTAAATAAAAAACGTTCTAAAAGTTGTTGTGCGCTAATTTGTCTTCCTTTTTTTAACGGTATGTAATCGCCAAACTCACGAATAACATCAATAACCTTTTGTTCTGGTTTTATTTTTATTCCGCCTTGTGTATAGTATCCAAACTTTACAGTTTCACCTTTGGTAACTTTACCAGAATCTGGTTGGGCAGTTTGTGTTAATATGTTTAAAAATGTGGTTTTTCCTGTTCCGTTTTTTCCTATTATACCTGCGCGTTCGCCTTTTTGGAACATGTAATTAAAATTATCAAGAATGGTTTTGTTCTTAAAAGCTTTAGATACTTTATGAAATTCTAATATTTTGCTACCTAAACGTTCCATGTTTAGTTCTAACTGAACCTCGTGGTCGTTTCTGCGTTGGTGTGCACGGTGTTTAATATCTGCAAAATCGTTAATTCTAGATTTAGATTTTGTTGTACGTGCCTTTGGTTGTCTACGCATCCAGGTTAACTCTTTTTTAAAAAGCTGTTTGGCTTTACCTGTTTCTATAGATTCTTGTTCTATTCTAGCAGCTCTTTTTTCTAGGTAATACGAGTAGTTGCCCTTGTAGCTGTATAATTGACCTTCGTCTAATTCTATAATTTCGTTACAAACACGCTCAAGAAAATAACGATCGTGGGTTACCATAAAGAGTGTTATGTTTTCTTTGGCAAAAAAGTCTTCTAGCCATTCAATCATTTCTAAATCTAAATGGTTTGTAGGCTCGTCTAAAATTAATAAATCGGGTTTATTAATTAGTGCGTTAGCTAGTGCTAGTCTTTTTACTTGTCCTCCAGATAGTAAACCTACTTTTTGATTTAAATCTTCTAACTTAAGTTTAAAAAGTATTTGTTTGTAAAGAGTTTCGAAATCCCATGCTTGGTGTAGCTCCATAGCATCAAAAGCTGCTTGGTAGGCTTCGGTGTCTTCAGGGTTTAAAATGGCTTTTTCGTAGTTGTTAATAACTTTTAGTATATCGTTATCACTAGCAAAAATAGTTTCTTCTACAGTTAAATTGGGATCGAATTTAGGATCTTGAGACAAAAAAGAAACAGCAATGCCTTTGCGGTAAGTAATATGTCCAGAATCGGCTTCGTCTTCTCCAGAAATAATTTTTAATATGGATGTTTTTCCTGTACCGTTTTTAGCTACAAAGGCTATTTTTTGGTCTTTGTGTACGCTAAAAGATATGTCTTCGAAAAGTGTATGCTCTCCGTAGGATTTTGATATGTTTTCTACTGTTAAATAATTCAAGGACTCGTGTTTTATGCAAATAACGGATAAAAAACCAAAAATATAGCTATAAGTTTTATTCTTCCTAACGAAAAGTTATATTTGTGATAAATCAATTTGCCTCTATGTTAAAGAAATTTTATTTAATTTTTAGCGTAACTTTTAGCGTTTTATGTTCTTCTTGTATTACTAATAAAGATGTGGTTTATTTACAAGATAAGGGTACTGTGGTTAATGATTCTTTGCAAATACAAGCGCTTTCTAAGCCTTACAGGGTACAGATAAATGATTTGTTAAGCGTTAATGTAAAGGCAGAGAAAAAAGAAATAAATGAGTTGGTTAAAATTTTTAACCCAACCACTAGTGAGTTAGATGATACTACAGAGTCTTTATATTATAATGGGTTTACTGTAGATTTACATGGTAATATTAAATTTCCAATTCTTGGAGAAATTAATGTTTTAGGATTTACAACAGACGAAATAGAAGAAAGAATTAAAGAGGTTATACTCCAAAAGTATTTAAAAGAGACCGCCAAAATTTTTGTAACGGTTAAATTGTCTGGTTTAAAGTATACAACCTTAGGAGAAATAGGGAGTAAGGGGACAGTGGTGCTATATCAAGACCGTGTAAATATTTTAGAAGCTATTGCTAATGCTGGAGATATTTTAGATACTGGAGACCGAAAAGATGTTTTAATTGTAAGGCAATACCCTGATGGACAAAAAATTCATCATATAGATTTGACAGATATTTCTGCAATGAAGTCTGAGTTTTATTTTATTCAGCCTAACGATTTAATTATGGTAAAGCCCCTAAAACGAAAATCTATAGGCGCAGGACAAACTGCAGCGCAAACTTTAACTACAGTAGCAAGTATTTTTTCTGTACTTGTAAGTTCTTACTTTTTAGCACGTAATCTATAAATTTATGGAAGAGCAGTTTGAAGGTAATGATATCCAGGTTTTTGATTTTAAGGCCTTTGTTTATAGAACTATAAGTTATTGGAAATGGTTTGTTTTAGCTTTGGTTGTAGGTGTTTATATTGTTTATCAGCAAAATATAAGAAGAGAATTTCCGTATACTCTATCTGCTTCTTTAACAGTACAAGATGATAAAAACCCCTTATTTACATCAAATACAAGTTTGGTGTTTAACTATGGAGGTATTTCAGGAAAAGTTCAAGAGGTCTTGTTAAATTTAAAATCTAGAAAACACCATGAAAAGGTAGTCGATAGTTTAAACCTATATTTATCTTATTATACACAAGGACGTTTTTATAAAACTGATATTTATGGTGCAAATCCCTTTAAATTTGTAGGCTTAAATAATGCTTATCAGGTTATAGGGCAACCTATTAAAATCGTGTTTTTAAATGATACTTCTTTTGAATTGTCTTATAATTTTGGAGAATTACAACAAGTTACTTTGCAAAATTTTCAAAATAAAAAGATAAAAACAATAGCTGTAACTAACCCTGTTTTTTCTGAGGTTTATAAGTTTGACGACTATATAGACCTTCCTTTTTTTAAAGGAAGTATAGAAAAAAAAGAAGAGATAACTATAAGTAACGGAAATGAGTTTTTTATACAGTATTCAGCTTTTGATGCGACGGTATCCTCGTTTGTAAATAATTATGCAGTAACCAATCAGCAAAATTCCCCGCTTTTAGTTACAAGATTAACTAATAAGAATAAGGCGAAAATTGTTGATTACATAAATACATCAGTTTTTATTTTAGAACGCGATCAATTACAACGTAAAAATCAGTATGCTATTAATACTGTTGCTTTTATAGATAAGCAATTGGCTAGAGTTAAAAGTCAGCTTAATAGAAAAGCAGATTCTTTAAATGATTTTATGCGTAGCAATAAGATATTTGATTTAGAAAACGAAAGCTCTTTATTGTCTACTAAAATTGAAAATTATAATGAGCAAAAGGAAAAGCTAAACCAAGCCTTGATGTCTTATAATTTGCTTAAAAACTATTTATTAACTAGTAATGATTTTACCAATTTTTCTGCTCCAGCTTTACAAGGTATAGATGATGCTAATATTACAGCAGGAATATCTAAAATAGTTAGTTTATCGGTTCAAAAATCTACTTTAGAATCTTCTGTAAGAGATAATGTTTCTGTTTTTAGTGATTTAAATAATCAAATAGAATCACTAAAAAATGTAATGTTAGAAAATATAAATTCTGTTAAGGCCAATATAGTCTATCAAATTCAATCTATAAATTCTAAAATATACAGTTCGGAAAGTGAGTTTTCTACCTTACCAGAAAATCAACAAAAACTCGAGGCTATAGAGCGAGAATATTTATTAAGTCAAAGCACTTATAATTTGTATTTAGCTAAGCGTGGTGAGGCAGATTTAATAAAAGCATCCAATATATCTGATATTATATTGATAGAGCCAGCTAAAGATATAGGGCAAGGAAGAAATACAGTTAATCTTAATATAAGGTATGTTTTTGCCTTGGTAGCAGCCTTAATTCCTATTTTAATAATTGCCTTTATTATTACTTTTTTTGATAATAAAATACACACTCCAAACGATTTAAGTAAACTGGCTAAATTACCATTGTTGGGTGTTGTGGGTAAAAATAATTCAGAAAATAATCTAGCTGTTTTTAATAAGCCAAAATCGGCAGTAGCAGAAGCTTTTAGAGCTGTACGTTCTAGTCTACAGTTTATGTATAAAAAACATGAGTTACAAGGAACAAAAACGGTTATGATTACATCTTCTGTTAGTGGAGAAGGAAAAACCTTTTGTTCTATTAATATAGCTTCGGTTTTTGCTTTAAGCGGAAAAAAAACAGTGCTAGTTGGTTTAGATTTGCGTAAACCAAAGATTTTTGGAGACTTTGATATAGATAATAATATTGGAGCTGTTAATTATTTAATAGGACAGAACCCCTTGGAAGAAGTTGTGCAAAAAACAAAGGTAAACCACCTTGATGTTATTACTTCTGGACCAATACCACCAAATCCTTCTGAATTATTAATAGGGGAGAAAATGGATCGTTTTATAGAAGAATTAAAGGCTAATTATGATTATATTGTTTTAGATACGCCTCCAGTAGGTTTAGTAGCAGATGCTTTAGAGTTAATAGAGTATGCAGATGCCTCTTTGTATGTTGTAAGACAGGATTATACTAAAAAAGAAATGTTATCATTAATAAATGATAAACATAAAAAAGGGGAAATTAGTAATATTAGTTTTTTATACAATTTTTATGACCAAAAAGGTAAGTATGGCTATGGTTACGGGTATGGTTATGGCTACGGTTATGGAGCGTATGGTAATGGATATCATGAAAATTTAGATGATAAACTGTCAATATTTGCCCGATTGAAATCTGTTTTCAAAAAATAATATTCACTTTTAAATAATTTAATTTATAAATAAACATTGAATCCTGTTTCAAAAAATAACGATTGGTTATATACTATTTCGCCTAAACGAAAATTAGTAGATCTTAATTTTAAAGAGATTTGGCGTTATCGCGATTTACTATTTTTATTTGTAAAGCGCGATATCATTACTCAATATAAACAAACTATTTTAGGACCGTTATGGTATTTTATTCAGCCTTTATTTACTTCTGTAATATTTACCCTAATTTTTAATAATCTAGCCTCTATACCAACAGGATCTGGTATCCCTTCGTTTTTATTTAATTTAGCAGGTATTACGTCATGGAATTATTTTAGTGCCTGTTTAACTGGAACGAGTGATACTTTTAAGGCGAATCAGAATATTTTTGGAAAAGTTTATTTTCCAAGAGTTATCACGCCACTATCTGTAGTGTTTTCTAATCTTTTAAAATTTGGAATTCAACTATTAGTATTTACCATATTTTACTTCTATTTTGTGTTTTTTACAGACACAGCTTATAACGCATTACCACAGTTAGAACTATTATTACTTCCCATTTTAATAGCTTTTATGGGTTTATTTGGTTTGGGTTTCGGGATGATTATTTCATCTCTAACTACAAAATACCGTGATTTAACTTTCTTAGTTGGTTTTGGTGTACAGTTGCTTATGTATGGCTCTGCAGTCATGTACCCATTATCTTATTTTAAAGAAAAGGTGCCAGACTATTCATGGTTGGTAGAATATAACCCAATGACCACTATTATAGAATTGTTTAGATATATGACCTTAAGCATTGGCTCGTTTTCTATAACCAAATTTGCTTACGCAGGAACCGTTAGTATTATTGTATTTTTAATTGGGTTGGTAATTTTTAATAAAACAGAGAAAACCTTTATAGACACTGTTTAAAATGAAAAGACCAGACATTATTTTAAAAGCCGAAAACATTTCTAAACAATACCGTTTAGGTCTTGTTGGTACTGGCACGATTTCTCACGATTTAAACCGTTGGTGGCATCGCATACGAGGCAAACAAGACCCGTATTTAAAAGTAGGAGAAAGTAACGACCGTAGTACTAAAGGACAAAGTGAGTATGTATGGGCTTTGCAGGACATTAATTTTGAAGTTAAACGTGGTGAAGTATTAGGAATTATTGGTAAAAACGGAGCAGGAAAATCTACACTACTAAAAATACTTTCAAAAGTAACAGGACCAACCACTGGAGAAATTAAAACTAGAGGACGCATAGCCTCATTACTAGAAGTAGGTACTGGTTTTCATGGCGAAATGACTGGTCGCGAAAATATTTATTTAAATGGAGCTATCTTAGGTATGACCAAAAAAGAAATAGCCTCTAAAATAGATGAGATTATAGACTTTTCTGGCTGTGAGCGTTATATTGATACACCTGTAAAACGCTATAGCTCTGGTATGACAGTGCGTTTAGCCTTTGCAGTGGCAGCCTTTTTAGAGCCTGAGATATTAGTTATTGATGAGGTATTAGCTGTAGGTGATGCTGAGTTTCAGAAAAAAGCTATTGGTAAAATGCAAGATATTAGTCGCGGAGAAGGAAGAACGGTACTGTTTGTGAGTCATGATATGACAGCGATTCGCAATCTTTGTAAAAAAACTTTAATGTTGAAAGACGGTACAGTTTTTATGATTGGAGAAACAGATCATGTCATTCAAGAATATTTAACCGATTCTTTAGAAAATATTGATGATAATTTATTAAAATCAAAATTTATCAAGAGTATTGAAGTCCTTAATAAAGCCATTAATATTGGAGGGAAATTTGAGATTAAGATAATTTTTAAAGATGATTTAAAAGATAAAATAGATTATTGTTTTATAGGAGTAGAGAATCAAGATCAAAGAAGGGTTTTTTCAACAGGATCGCATCTTGATAAAGATTTTCATAGCCTTTTCGAAGCTAATGCAAGTTTAACATGTTCTATTGATTCAATTAACCTAATTCAAGGCAGATACAATGTAATGGTTGCCCTAGGAACTAATATGCCAAGGAAAAACTTAGAGGTAATACATGATGCTTTTTCTTTTGAAATTGTAGAAAATAATTATTTTGAAAATGGATTGTCATTAAATAGAAATCAAGGTGTTGTTATTTTTAAATCAAAATGGTCTTTAGGTGAATAAAAAATTAGTCATAATACCATCAGACCCTATACACGAATATGAAGCTAAAGGTACATCTTCTTGGTTAGAAGAATATTTCAACCCTAATTCTTATTTTGAAGAAGTATACGTATTATCTCCTAAAGAAAATAAAGAGCGAGAAGTGTATGGTGTGAAAATAATACCAATTAAATCAGATAAACAATATAAAAAGCTTTTAAAAAAAATTAACCCATTCTGTGTTAGAGCATATGGAGGTTATTGGGCAACAGATTTTGCTAATTACAATAGAGTAGGTAAAATTCCTGTTGTTTCAAGCATTCATGATACTAACACAGATTTAATACATGAATCGCTAAAATTTTCAGATGCTTATTTTACTATGAGTAAAGCTGTAAATAATATTTTACTTGATAAATTAAATATTAAATCAACCAATTTACTAGGGAACAGAGTAGATACAAGCAAGTTTATTAAAGAAACTAAATATACAAAATCAAATAAGTTTAAATCTAAAAGAATAGTACTTCACGTTGGGAGAAAAACGTATCAAAAAAATATTGAAAATACAATTGAAAGTTTAAAGTATTTACCAGAAGATTTTATTTTAGTTTTAATAGGAAAAGGAGACATAGAGCCTTATTTAAAAATAGCTGTTGAATATAAAGTTGAAAATAGAGTGCATTTTATTGAGAAGGTTGAAAATACAGAATTAATAAAATGGTATAATTTAGCAAAAGTATTATGTGTACCAAGTAGATGGGAGGGTTTCGGGTTAGTGTTTGCGGAAGCAGCGAGTTGTAAAACCAAGATTGTAACATCAAATATTAAACCAATGAATGAGTATTTGATTAATGATGGTGTTATGAATGTTTTGGTTGAAGATTTTGAAAACCCAATTTCAATTTCTAAGGCTATTCTTAAGTTAGTAAATAACCCTAATACAAATAAAAAAACAAGAGAATATATTGTTGAAAATTTTGATAAAAAAGTTATAGCTAAACGTGAAATTGAATTTTATAAAAGTGTAATCTATAAAGGGAAAAATAAGAAACTAGACTATAAAAAATGGTATTATAAATTTTTATATAGAAAAGATATAATGCACACTAAAAATAGAATTATTAAGTTACCTAAAAGAATATGGAGAAAACTGAGCTAGTCTCTATTATTCTCCCAGTTTATAATGGAGAGCAATATCTTAAGCAATCTATAGAAAGTTGCTTAAATCAAACCTATAGCAATATTGAGCTTATTATAGTTAATGATTGTTCAACAGATGCTACTTTAAAAATAGTAAATCAGTATTTAGCTATAGATAATAGAGTAAGAGTAATAAATAACGTTATAAACAAAAAATTACCTGCTAGCTTAAATATTGGGCACGATCAGGCTAAGGGTGCATATATCACTTGGACAAGTGATGATAATTATTATGATTTATTAGCAATTGAAACAATGGTAAATATAATACTGCAAGAGAAAACAGATATTGTCTATGCTAATTATAACATGATAAACGGAAATGAGAATACTGTTGTTAAATTATTAGATTTTTATAATTTATTACAACTTAACTGTATTGGAGCTTGTTTTTTGTATAACAATCAAGTATATAAAAACTCAGAAAAGTATGATGAATCTTTATTTTTAGTTGAAGATTATGATTTTTGGTTACAGTCTTTAAAAAAATATAAATTTTATCATTTACCTAAAGTTTTATATCATTATAGATTACATAATGCGTCATTAACCCAAAGTATTCAGGTTGATAGTGAGCGTAATCAGCTTTTTGTTAAGAATATAGAAGTTAGTTATAAAAAGTTTTTCTCAAGCTTTGATTTAGATGTAAATTATTGTGCAAAACTATTTACTAAACTGCACATAGCACCTTATTCGATAAAAAATACTAGAGAGATTTTTGATATAAGAGCAGTTGTTAATGTTTGTAGTAAAAAACTAAGACTTTCAAAAAAGAATAAAAAAGCGTGGTTATTTTCAATAATGCAATTACAACTACAATTATTACGGTCCATAAATAAAGACGTTAGTTTTTATAGTTGTTTAAGTTTTTTAAAAACAAACTATAAATTAATGACTTATAAAAACTATAAAGTTTGGATTAAATTATGTTTTAGATTAAAATAAATTATAAGAATTTTTAATGGAAAAATAAAAGCTTTAGATGAAATTTGATAATAAAAATGTATTGTTAGTACTTCAAGTTGGTACATTAGGAGGTGCAGAAAGACAAGCATTGGGACTTGGTAAGTTTTTAGTAAATAATAAGAATTGTAATGTTGATATTTTATTTGTTGTATCAAATAATAGAACCAAAGAATTTAATGATTTTTTTAATACAACAGGAATAAAAAATGTTTTTTATTTTGGATTCCCTCATGTCGTTCTTAGAAGAGAATTGTCAATTAAAAACTTAAAACGTTTAAAATGGTCGATTCAATACTTTTTACTTTTAAAAAAGGAACTAAATAAGAATAAGTATGACGTTGTTGTTCCATTCTTAAACACACCATCAAAAATCTCATATTATTTATATAAACTATTACCAACCGTTAAATATACTTTTTGGCATCAGTTAGGCTTAGATTTTTTGAAAAAAGATATTTATGAAAGTATTGCAATTAATAATATGCCTTGTATTATAGGTAATGCAGACAATTGTTTTGATATTTTTAAAAATGAGTATGTAGTAAAGAACAAAGTGTTTAATTTATTGCCTCAATACTTGACGCTTAAAAAAGAGAATAGAAACTCAGACATAATAAAGGAGAAATATAATATTAATAAAGAGGATATTGTATTTGGAATGATAGCTCATTTTAAGTCTTTTAAATACCATGATTTAGCATTAAAAGTTTTTGCTAGGTTAGCTAAAGAGACGGAAAAAGTGCACTTAATTTTACTTGGAAATAAAGACAATGATGAGATTTGTTTAGAGATATATAATAATCTTAGTGAAAGTATTGATAAAATGAATATTTCAGATAAGGTGACTTTATTAAGTAATGAGGATGTTACAGATGTATTGAATGTTTTAGATATAGGTATTCTCTTATCGCTTATAGAAGGTACACCAAATGTCGTTATGGAATATATGCTATATGCGCTTCCTGTAATAAGTTCAAATCACCCAGGGTGTATCGGTTTGTTACAAGATTCTAAGTTTCTAGTAAATAATACAGAAGAAGAGGTTTTTCAAGCAATGTATAAGTTAGCAGCTAATGAAATACTAAGAGAATCAGAAGGCGCTAGAAATGCGAAACGCATAAAAAAATATGACATCGAAACTTATGTTAATAAGTTAGAAACCATATTAACAAATAGCTTTGAATAATTATGGATAATAATGATTTAGTGTCAATAGTTATACCAGTATATAACGGTGAGAAGTATTTAGCATTGTCTATTGAAAGTTGCTTAAATCAAACTTATTCTAATATAGAATTGATAATTGTAAATGACTGTTCAACAGATAATTCTTTAGCTATTGCAACTGAGTATCAAAAAAAAGATGATAGAATTGTAATTATTAATAATATAAAAAATTTAAAACTTCCAGCAAGTTTAAACGTTGGGCATATTGCAGCTCAAGGAAGTTTTATAACATGGACTAGTGATGATAATGTATACAATTTAAATGCTATAGAATGTTTGTTAGGGAACTTAAAAAAAAACTATGCTGATTTAGTTTATAGTGATATTTCAATAATTAATATAGAAGGTGCTGTAATTAGAAAAGTTTCTCATGTAAACTTTGAAAACAATTTATTCGGAAACTTTATAGGATCATGCTTTCTTTATAAAAAAGAGGTGTTTGAAAAAAACAATGGTTATAATGAAGATTTGTTTTTAGTTGAAGATTATGATTTCTGGTTAAGAGCTTCATTGCATAGTAGATTTTATCAGCTTAAAAAGAATCTTTATAATTATAGATTACATGGCGACAGTTTAACATATAGTATTGCTTTTGATGAGAACAAAAAATCACTTTTTACAAAAAATGTCAAAGTTATGTATATTAACTTTGTTGATGCTATAATGAAGATAGGTGGTGATATTATAGTTGACTTTCAAACAAATATTTTAATGCACAATAAGATTGAATTTGCTTGGCTTATAAAAAATAAAAAACTGATTTTTAGGTTTATAAAAAAAATTAACAAATATGAAAATTATAGTGATAATAGGGAACTAAGAAAAGTGTTTAGAGATAAAATGGTTCACGTTTTAGTAATGAATTCAGAAAAAAGATATAATTTTCAAAGAGCACTGTTTGTTATAATTAATTTTTATAACGTCATGGATATAAATACGCTAAAAACATTAATTAAATATTCTTTATTTAAAAAATAGAATATTGGAAGTAAGTAAAGAGTTTAAGGTAATAAAATTTTAAAAGAAGGTCAAATATTAGTTTATATAAGTAAATAAAAATGGATACTTCAAAGGAAAACACAATAAAAAATGAAGAGTTTTATGATAAGCAGTACGAAAAAGTAAACATAGAATCCATTTTAAATAAAATAAATAATCTAAACAGTTTTTTAATATATGCAACAGCAACTCATACAAGTTGGGTAGGTTTGTATCATAACAATTTTAAAGACCAATTAAAAGGAAAAAAAGTTTTAGAATTAGGATGTGGTGATTGCACTAATGCCGCTATAATGTCTGCTTTAGGTGCCGAAGTTCACGGAAATGATATTTCGCAAAAATCTGGAAAAATTATAAAAGCACTTAACGAAAAATATAATTTTAAAACTCCAATAAAATTTATAAATGGTGATTTTTTAAAAGCCAAAATTGTTGAAAATGATTATGATATTATAGTAGGAAAAGCTTTTGTACACCATTTAACACATGCTCAAGAAATTGAATTTACAGAAAAAATTGTAAAAGCATTAAAACCAAATGGTATGGTTCGCTATTTTGAACCAGCTGTAAATAATAAAATTCTAGATGAAATTCGTTGGCGCATACCTGTGCATGGTAGACCATCAAAATTTCAAAAAGAAAAATTTGCTATTTGGAAAGAGAATGACCCACATCCCGAAAGAGATAATTCTTCAAAGCGTTATATAAAAATAGGAAATACATATTTTAAGGATGTTATTATAACACCTATAGGAACAATAGAAAGATTTCACAGGCTTTTACCAAAAAAGTATAGTATAAAATTTAGACGCTTGGCGTTTAAAATTGAAAAATATATTCCAAAAAGGCTTAATTTAATTTTAACTCGAAGCCAATTAATAGTTTATAAAAACCCTAGAAAATAGATGTTAAGATTTAGTAAAAAAGCAATTAATAGTTTTTTATATAAATAGTGTTTTTATAATGAATAAAATATATATACTTTCTGTACATAAAAAACCAACACAATTAAAAAGGTTAATAGAAAAGTTAGACGATGACAGCTCTAAGTTCTATATACACGTCGATTTAAAAGCCGATATAAACATCTTTTTAAATCAAATTAAAAAAACAAACGTTTGTTTTATTAAAAATAGACTAGATTGTATTTGGGGTGATTTTTCTCAAGTTTTAGTTACAATAAACCTTTTAAAAAATGTAGCTCTTGAAAACCATAATAAGTTTACTAAAGTTATACTTTTAAGTGGTCAAGATTACCCAATAAAACGCTTGTCTCAAATAGATAACTATTTTATAGAAAATAAAGAATATGAATTTATTAGTTTCGATAAAAAAGCATTCAATAAAACTAATAAGCTTTACATAAATAGAGTTTTAAAATTTGCTATTAAACCTTCAGGTTTATCTCGTGGTTATATTTATTTGTCACCAATTTTTAATGCAGGAATAAATAATTTTAAATCATTTTTAAGTTTAACTATAAACGGACAGATAAAAATTAATAATTGGCCTATTTTCTTTAATGTTAGAAGAAAATCAATTTTTAAAAAACATTTCAAAGGGTCAAATTGGTGGGCGTTTAATCTGGAAACCGTTTTAAAATTATTAAAATATATTGAGTTAAATGAAAATGAATTATACAATTATTATCAATTTACCTCAAGTGCAGACGAACAATTTTTTCATACTATTTTAAAAGAATTAATGAAAAACGATGCCAACATAAAAATTAAATCCTCTTTACATTTTATTGATTGGGAAAGAAAAGATGTAGACTTACCAGTTACTTTTACAAAAAGTGATTTTCAATTACTAAAAAAACAACCTGAGTATTATTTATTTGCTAGGAAATTTGATTCAAAATTAGATGAAGAAATTTTAAACCTAATCGATAAGAATATTTTAAACAGTAATTAGTGTAAATTAATACTAAATAGTACAATATTTTCATTTAGAATTTTAATATTTAATTTTAATAAAATTTACAATTTGTGTTATAAAAGTTTATATTCTAAAAAAATTAAATGAAACCAACAGTATCAATAATAATGGCAACATACAATAGAGCTCAATATATTGTTGAGTCTATTAAATCTATTCAAGCGCAAACGTTCGAGAATTGGGAATGCCTAATAATAGACGATGGAGGAACTGATAATACAAGCGAAGTTTTAAAACCAATTTTAAAAGAAGATAATCGATTTTCTTACTTAAAAAGAACAGATAATTATGCAAAAGGATTACCAGGTACAAGAAATTATGGATTAGATTTGGCAAAAGGCGATTATATTATTTTCTTTGATGACGATGATATAGCACATCCTCAAAACTTAGAAATATGCGTTCACGAGTTTAAAACTAAAACTATAGATTTTTGTCGTTATATAAGAGCTGTTTTTACTGGAGATTTTAACTATAAATATGACTTTTCAAAAGAATATACACACTTTGAAATAGACAAAAAAGATGTAAACCGAATACTTAAAAACGAATTGCTTTTCAATTCTTGCGCTATCATGTGGAAAAAGGAATGTTTTGATGCTAATCATTACATAGAACACCTTATGTATGCAGAAGAATGGGAATTATATTCTAGAATTGTTGCACAGGGTTATAAAGGTATCTCTATAGATAAAATTTTATTCTATGGTAGAAAGCATGAACAATCTAATACAGGAGAGTTTTTTAAACAAGATCCTGTTAGGGTAAAATCTAATGCAGATGCCATTGTATTGGTTTTTCAAAACTTAAAAAAAGAAGGATTACTTTCTAGCAGTATTATTCGTTATTTTATTCAAGTCTCGTTAGATTATAAAAAGTATAATTTATTTAATAGAATAATGCTTACTCTTAATTTGTCAAAAAAAGAAACTTTAAAATGGAAATTGTATTACACTCAATTACCATTACGTTTATTCTTTTATAAATGGTATAAAAAATATTTAAAAAAATAAAATGAATTTTTTAATAATAGCACAAGACCTTAGAATTTCTGGTACAAGCGAAGGCGTAGTATCACGATCTTTTATAGCAAAGTTAAGGATAACGTATCCAGAGGCTACTATAGATGTGCTGTATCTTAAAAACCATAATAATGAAGATCAATTAGAATTATTGCCAGTAAACTCAATACAGTCTCACGTTATTAATTTAAAGCCAACATTTAGCGTTAAATGGATAAATAGATTTACACGAAGAGTGTTTAATATCTCTTGGTACGATAGATTTATACACAAATCTTATGCAAAACATATTGCAGCTGTAAATCATGAAAAATACAATCATATATTTATAAGAAGTGCAGGCTTAAACCACGAAACTATTTTAGCAGCTAAAGATTTACCAATTTTAAAAAAGGCAATAATAAATTTTCATGATCCTTACCCTTTTTTTTGGTATCAAGGTTCTAAAAATAAATTATCTGGAGACGAGCTAAATCGCTTTAGTAATATGTATAAAGTAGTGCAACAGGCAAAAGTTTGTTTAAGTACTGCACAGTTAATGTCTCAAGATATGGAGTTTTTATATGGTTCTAGAAAACGATTTTATACATTACCACATCAATTCTCTAAAACCGTTTTCGATTTAACAGATGTTAAACACATTCGTAAAAAACAAAAGCTTGTAACAATAGCTTATCATGGTTCAATTCAATTTGGAAGGCAAATAGAAGTTTTATTAGATGCTTATAGCTCTTTGGTTGCAACCAATTCTAAAATTAAAAATAATACAGAATTTGTATTACGTTTAGCAGGAGGAGATGTTCAAAAAATTAAAAACAAATATTTAGAAACTAAAAATATTGTAATTTTAGAAACTCTAAACTTTTCTAATTCATCTTACGAGCAAATGCATATCGCAGATTTAAATGTTATTTTAGAAAACGGACCACTATATTGTAATATTCTTGTTGGTAAAGCTCCTTTTTTAGGAGCTACAGATAAACCAATTTTTTGTGTATCGCCAGAACGAAGTGAATTAAAAAGATTAATTAAAGATAAAAAGTTTATTGCTTCAGGAAGTAATGTAAATGAAGTAAAAGAGAAGTTAGAAACCTTAATTCTCGATATAATTTTAAATAAAAAAACTTCAAACGTATTTGGCAGCTATTTTAGCGATGAATATTTTAAAGAAACATTAAATAGTATTTTGAAAATTGATTAAAATATGTTGTTAAACACTTTAAAAAAAATTATAAGGAAACGATATAATATTAGTTTTTCAAAATCTGGAGACGATATTCAGCTAAATAAACTAATTAATAAAACCACACCCGGTACATACGTAGATATTGGATGTTGGCATCCCGTAAAGGCTTCTAATACTTATTATTTTAGTTTAAGAGGTTGGAAAGGACTATGCATTGACCCTAATCCAGATTTAAAACCGTTGTATAAAACGTTTAGACCTAATGATTATTTTATAAATGCTGCAATTGGTGATTCTAACACCGAATTAGATTATTATTATCTTAAGGAAAGCTCTATGAATACGGTAAGTTTAGATTTTATAAAGAAGCATAACTTAGAAGATAAAATTATAAAAAAAACAAAAATCCCAGTATATTCATTAAAAAGCATATTAGAAAAGTATCTTACAGATGATGATAGATTAGATTTTTTCGATGTTGATGCAGAAGGTTATGATCTAGAAATATTAAAAACAAACGACTGGGAAAAATATAGACCAAGAATTGTTGTAATAGAAAGTGATATTAGCATTACAAGTGATATAGCTTCGGATATTGTTAAGTATCTAGAATCTAAAGATTATAAGCTTTTAGGTAAATCCATTATTAATGGAAATTTAGGTAATTTATTTTTAGTTTCTAATTATTAAAATGAGAATAGGTTACAACCCACATAAAGACCAAGTATTAGAAAAAACTGAATTTATACATCAGGTAATAATGCCAGTTTATATACCAAATCAAGAGGGTTATTTTAAAGATAGTTTCTCTATTTTAAAATTATCTTTAGAGTCTTTATTTAAGACCACACACAACAAAACATTTTTTTCTGTAATAAATAACGGAAGTTGTGAAGTGGTAGTTAATTACTTAGAAAATTTACATAAAAGTGGAGCCATTCAAGAGTTAATACATACCATAAACATTGGTAAATTAAATGCGATTATAAAAGGTTTGGTTGGTAACAATATAGAATTGGTTACCATTACAGATGCCGATGTTCTTTTTTCTAGCCAATGGCAAATAGAAACCACTAAGGTTTTTAGAGCTTTTCCAAAAGTAGGAGTGGTTGGTGTTGTACCTCAATTTAATATGTTTAAGGCACATTGTGGAAACATAATTTTTGATAATTTATTTAATAAAAATCTTAAATTTATTCCTGTAAAATCTCCAAAAGCATTAGCGTTATTTTATAAAAGTATTGGATGGGATACAACTTATAATAAAGATTTTTTAAAGTATGGTTTAGGTATACAAAGTAAAGAAGCAAATGTTTTGTTAGGTTCTGGTCACTTTGTAGCAACCTATAAAAAACATCAATTTGACGAAGTAAAATCTTATATAGGATATAAATTAGGTGGAAATTCTGAATCGTATTTAGATTCTGCAGCTTTAAATTTTGATTATTGGAGAGTAACAACACAGAATAACTATGCTTACCATATGGGCAATACTTTGGAAGATTGGATGTTAGAGGAAAGGCATATAGATAATATTGACGATATTGTTTTTTTAGAATCACAAAAAAGAAGAAAAATATCTAGGTTTAGCTACATGGTGAAAAATAAATTATTTTATAAGTTAATTTTAAATAAGCATGTTTCTAAATTGTTTTATTTCTGGAAAAAGCTTCCAAGAGAGATAATTGATAATTATAATAGCATAAAAGCAAAGTAAATGTTTTATAGAATTATAGTGTCTGCTTTTGCTGTACAGCCAGATCAAAAATCTAGCGAAGCTATTGTTAATAAAAACTGGTTCGATATAGTATCTAAAAAAGGAACTGTTATATATGCTATGTCTGCTTTTAGTAATTATTTATTTGAAAAAGAAGGGGTTAGGTTGGTGAAGAAGCACAAGGTAAGCTTAGTTTTATATAAGATTTCAAAAAAAAAGAAAGGTTTAATTACGTTTATATATCGATTATTAAATAAAATATACAAAACCCTTACAGGTTCTAATAGTAGTTTACAAGAAGAGCTTTGGGTAAAAGCACAAACAAAAATACTAGACAAAAGTATTATTAAAAAAGATGTTGTTTGGGCTAGAATTTTACCAGCTATATCAATAAAACCAGTGCTTAATGTTTATAATAAACAACCATTTCCTTTTGTTGTAAATGTAAACGACCCAATATATGCAGGTGTTTTTATAAAGAATAATTTAAACAGAGATCAATCTATCTTTTTAGAGACAAAAAAAATAGCACAAGCTTGGACGTTTCCATCGTCAAAATTAGCCGATAGAATGGCAAATAATTATAATCTAGATAGGCAACGCTGTTTTGTAATACCACATGCAATGCGTAAAGTTAAAAAGCTTTATGTAAGAAATATAGAGAAGAAGGAAGTCAATTTTTTATATACAGGAACTTTTTATAAGAGTGCTTTTACAGAAGAATTTAAAACGAGTTTAATCAATTTTAATAAGCTTAAAGAAGCTGAAAAAGTGAATTTTACATTTGTACTTTCACAATTCGACGACGATTCTATTACTTGGTTAAAAGCATCAATACCTAATGTTACTTTAAAGTATAAATTAGAGAGAACAGAAGTGCTAGAATTAGTTAAGCAATCGGACTGTATGTTTGTTGTAGATTCTATTTTGCATGGAGAACTATTAAAAGGCAAATTAATAGAAGCCTTATCTTTTGGTGTACCTGTATTAGGGGTTACTTATCCAAATTCTATTATGGATAAAGTGGTTAACACTTATGGCTGTGTTTCGGCTTATCAAAATAAAAAAGGAGACATATTAAATAAAATGAGGTTTTTTGTAGAAAACATCAATAATCTTAATTGGTTAAATGCATTTTATAAGCAAAGAACAATAGCTTTAGATAAAATTTCTGAAGATTATGTAGCAGAGGCCACACAGTTAGTAAACACATTTGCATACAATCGTTTTAACAATAAAAATAAAGCTACTATTGTAGCTCCGCAACAATTAAATTGGCCTTGATATAATAATATAAATAGTACTAAAATTGAAAACAATAATAGTTATACCAGCACGTGGAGGATCTAAAAGATTGCCAAATAAAAATGTTTTAACATTAGGTAATTTACCCTTAATAGTGCATAGTATTTTGTATGCTAAAGCCAATTTACATGTGGTGGATGCTATTTATGTAACAACAGATGATGTAGAAATAAAAAAAATAGCACTGTCCTATGGTGTAAATGTTATAGACAGACCTTCAAATATTTCAGGAGATTTTGAACCAACAGTTTCTGCGGTTAAACATGTTTTGCAATCTATAGAAGATGATATAGAAACAGTAATTCTATTGCAACCTACAAATCCATTAAGACCAAAAACATTACTGGAAGACTGTTTTAAAGTTTATAAAGAAAAAGTTTACGATAGCGTGTTTACAGTATCTCAAAGTCACCATAAGCTAGGTAAAATAAAGAATAATGTTTTTAAGCCTTTTAATTATAAACCGGGACAGCGTAGTCAAGATTTAGAACCATTATTTTTCGAAAATGGTTTAATATACATAACTAAAGCAACAAGTATATTAAATAATGAGATAATAACTAATAATGGGTTTCCTATTAAAGTAGAACATGTTTTTTCTTTAGTGGATATAGACACACAGAACGATTTAGATTATGCAAATTATATTTATTCAAGTTTTAATAAAATAAAGAGTTAATTAGAGGTAGATGAGAATAGAACAATTAACCTTTACAAGGTTTATAGCAGCTCTTTTAATTGTTGTTTTTCATTTTGCCAGTGGAAGATTTGGGTTTGCAAGTGAATACACGCAGTTTTTGTTTAAACAAGCAAATGTTGGAGTAAGCTATTTTTTTATTCTATCTGGTTTTGTTATGATTATTGCATATCATAAAAAATCAAAAATTAATTTTAAAGAGTATATGGTAAATAGATTTGCTAGAATCTATCCTGTATATTTAATTGCAACATTATTACTTTTGTTGCTATTGGTAATTTCTAACCAAATAGATTATTTAAATTTTTTTCTAAATTTAACCATGATACAGGCCTGGATACCAGATAAAGCTCTCGTGTTTAATATTGCAGCATGGTCATTATCTGTAGAGCTTTTTTTCTACTTAATTTTTCCGCTATTATTCAATAAGTTTTATTCTAAATTCAATTTTAAAAAATTATCAATAATAATTATACTATTTTGGTTAATTAGCCAATGTGTTTTTCATTTTTTTATAGCTCAAAAAGAATTTACCTACTTGTTGTACAGCAGTAAAGATATTATGTATCACCCGCTTTTTCATTTAAATGGTTTTGTAATAGGTAATTTAGCAGGATTATATTTTGTGAAAAGAAGTGAAAGAACAAAAAATTACGATTTCTATATTATTGGATTAGTATTACTTGTTTTATTAGCTTTAAAATTTCCTATTGGTTTAAATTTTCATAACGGTTTATTAGCTGTTTTTTTTATACCTATAATTGTTTTATTATCACTAAACACGGGATATTTAACTAAGTTATTTAATTATAAAGTTTTTATTTTTTTAGGAGAAATTAGTTATGGACTTTATATTCTTCAATTTATAGTATGGCAATATATAAGCGATTATAGATTAGAAAAGTATTTTGGTTTAAATAAAGCTGAAGATTTCTTATTTTGCTTCTTTTTAAGGCTGTTTATACTTATAGCTATATCTGTTATAAGTTATATATACATTGAAAAACCAGCAAGAAAGAAAATAAAAAAAATATGCAATAAATAAGATAAATTAATATGAATAAACCATACATAGAAATTGAAGGTCGTAAAATTGGTCAAGATTTTCCGCCATTAGTTATTGCAGAAATAGGTATAAACCACGAGGGATCTTTACAAGTTGCTAAAGACATGGTAGATGCTGCACATCGTGCAGGCGCAGAGGTTGTAAAGCACCAAACACATATTGTTGCAGATGAAATGAGTAGTGCTGCTAAAAAAGTAATTCCAGGAAATGCCAACGTTTCTATTTACGACATTATGGAACGCTGTTCTCTAAATGAAGACGATGAACTAGCACTTAAAAATTATGTAGAATCTAAAGGTATGATTTTTATTTCGACACCTTTTTCTCGAGCAGCAGCAGAGCGTTTAAAAAAATTTGATATTCCTGCTTATAAAATTGGATCTGGTGAGTGTAATAATTACCCATTACTAGAGCATATTGCACAATTTGGAAAACCAGTTATTTTAAGTACTGGAATGAATACTGTTAAAAGCGTTAAAAAAGCAGTCGCAATTTTTGATAAGTATAAAGTGCCAGTTGTATTATTACATACCACTAATTTGTATCCTACACCAGTGCATTTAGTGCGTTTTGGAGCGATGATGGAGTTACATAATGCTTTTCCAAATAAAATTTTTGGACTTAGTGATCACACTTTAAATAATAATGCTTGTTTAGGAGCTGTGGCATTAGGGGCCTCTGTTTTAGAGCGTCATTTTACAGACCATATGAAGCGTACAGGTCCAGATATTGTATGTAGTATGGACGAGCAGGCTTGCAAAGCTTTAATTAAAGATAGTGCAGAAATTGCTCTTATGCGAGGCGGTACTAAAGAACCTGCTAAAGAAGAACAAGTAACCATAGATTTTGCTTTCGCAACGCTATGTAGTATAAAACCAATTAAAGAAGGAGAAATATTTACTAAAAACAACATTTGGGTTAAAAGACCAGGCACTGGAGATATTTTAGCAGAGGAGTTTGAAAATGTCCTTGGAAAAATAGCAACAAGATCAATAGCAAGCGACGAACAATTAACTTGGGCAGATATTAAAGAATGGTAGATTTTGTTTCCTTTTTACAAACTAAAGTTTATAATTCTAAAGAGATTTCGCAAGAATTAGTACTAGAGGCTTTTGAGAAAAAGGTTAAAGATATAAATTATCATTTACCAGATTTATCAAAAAAAGAAATAGAACAAAGAATACAAAGTAATGCTAACGAGTTCGCAGTTTTTTTGTTTAGGTTAGGAAATTTACTTTTATTAAATAATAAAAAAGATTTAACACCTCAAATACACTGGTTGTTAAAAGAGTTGTGTTCTTGCGAAATCTATTTTAATAATACTATTGGCGAAGGTTTTTATGTAATACATGGCCAAGGCACAGTAATAGGTAGTAGAAATACCATTGGAAAAGGTTTTATTATACATCAAGGTTGTACTATTGGACATAAAAAAAATGGCGAAGGTAATGGAGTTATAATAGGCAATAATGTTACATTATATTGCAATGCTTCAATACTAGGTAATTTAAAAATAGAAAATAGCGTAACTATAGGTGCTCATGTACTTGTAAGCACTAATATTAGCAGTAACACTATTGTTTTAAAAGATGAAACAAATAGAATAGCGCCTTTAAAGTAGATAGATGAAAAAAATTGTTTTTTTAACAGGCACACGAGCAGATTTTGGAAAAGTAAAATCTTTAATACAAATTTTAGAGGGTAAAAACCAATTTGAGGTACACATATTTGTTACAGGTATGCACATGCTTGAAGAATATGGTTATACATTAATAGAGGTTAAACGTTGTGGTTTTAAAAATATTTCAACATTTAATAATCATACTCACGAAGCTACAATGGATTTAACATTGGCTAAAACAATTACTGGTTTTTCAGAATTTATAAAAACTGTAAATCCAGATTTAATTGTTATTCATGGAGATCGAGTTGAAGCATTAGCAGGAGCCATTGTAGGGAGTTTAAACAATAAGTTAGTGGCACATATTGAAGGGGGAGAACTATCAGGTACCATAGATGAGCTTATACGTCATTCTACAAGCAAAATGAGTCATATCCATTTTGTGGCAAATAATAAAGCCAAAGAGCGTTTAGAACAAATGGGGGAAATGCCAGGATCTATTTACACAATAGGTTCTCCAGATGTAGATATTATGTTCTCTAAAAACTTACCAAGTTTTGATACAGTTAAAACCTATTATAATATTACTTTTAATGATTATGCAGTAGCAATGTTTCATCCCGTTACTACAGAACATGAACAAATGGAATGTTATGCAAAACAATTTGTTAAAGCATTAGTAGAAAGTAAAAAGAACTATGTTGTTATTTTTCCTAATAACGATTTAGGAAGTAAAACTATACTTGAAGTTTATAAAGCCTTAAAAAAGCATCAAAGTTTTAGAATTTTTCCTTCTATTAGGTTCGAGTACTTTTTAACTTTATTAAAAAAATCTCAATTTATTATAGGAAATAGTAGTGCAGGTGTTCGCGAAGCACCTTACTATGGAATTCCTACAATTAATGTTGGAACAAGACAAGCAAATAGAGTTTTATTAGGTTCAATTATTAATTCAAGTTATAATACTGTAGATATTTTAGAGGCTATCAATAATATAAAAGAGTTTGAAATTGAGAAAAAAGAAATTTTTGGAAAAGGAAATAGCGCAGAAGCTTTTTTAAAAACGCTGTTAACGGAAGGTTTCTGGGAAACCAACCATCAAAAACAATTTATGGATATTTAAATTATGCTAACAGTTAGTAACTATCATTACATTCGAGAAGATTTTAAAACAAAGTACCCTAGTATTTTTGGCGTGTCGCCTTCAAGTTTTAAAAAGCAGTTAAAGTTGCTTAAAAATCAAGGCGATTTTATTTCTTCTAAAAATTTAATTGAAAACGAGCATAGAATTTTAACTAGTAAAGAAAATTACATATTAATAACTTTTGATGATGGTTTAAAAGAGCAAGTACATTTTGGTTTTTCAATATTAAACGAACTAAGTATTCCAGCTTTGTTTTTTGTGAATTCCATTAACTATCAAGAACAAAAGATATCTACCGTGCACAAAATTCATTTGTTAAGGTCTAAAATTGAATCTGAAATTATATTAAAAAGAATTGAATCGAAATATATAAGTAAATTGAAATTTTTAGATATTGCTAAAATAAAAGCGATTTATATTTACGATGATGAAAAAAGTGCTGTTTTAAAATACATATTAAATTTTATTTTAGACTATAAGGAGCGAGAAGAGGTTGTAAACGAGTTATTTTCTAATTATTTTAATGAAAATGAGATGTTAAATTATTTGTATATGACGACAAATAATTTGCAAGAATTAGCTGGTTTAGGGTATTTAGGGAGTCATACACATAGCCATTATCCTCTTGGTTTATTGCCTTCAAAACAAATAGCTAACGAGTTAGAACATTCTAAAAAATATTTAGAAAATTTAACCAAAACTAAAATAGAAACGGTAGCTTATCCATATGGAACAGAAGAGGCTTGCACAGCTGAGGTGTCTAAATTAGCTGCGTTAGCTGGATATAAATTTGGTTTTACAACTAAACGAGGTGTAAATAATAACACTAAAAATAAACTACTCTTAAATAGATTCGATTGTAACGATATTATTGGAGGAAAAAATTATAAATCATGATAACCAGAGAAGCAACCATAAATGATTGGGACGAACTATTTGTTTTCTTTACAAAAATATATAGGAAGAACCACCCTTTACATAAATTAGAATTTTGGAAATGGCAATTTGGAGACCCTAAATTTGGACGTTCTTTTATTTGTTTAAATGAGAATAAAGAAATAGTTGGGCATGTAGGAGCTAATTTTCAAGGAGGTTTAGCTTGGATAATTAATGTGTATTTAGATAAAGAGTGCAGAGGAAAAGGTGTTTTAACAAAGTTATATGCATTGGCAAGAAATTATTACCCATTAGCTGCTACTGCAGCTAACGAAGCCGGTTTGGGATTGTATCGTAATATGAGATGGATTCGTTATCATGATTTGGTTCGCTATGTAAAAATTAATCCGCAATTAGAAGACAAGTCATTTCATTCTGTTTGTAAAAGCACTCCAGTTAATGTTAAACATTTATTAAATGCAAAATCGCATTATTTTCAACAACCAGGTATTAAAGGTTTGTTGTTTAATGATGGCTCTAAAGCTGTAAGTCAAGAGCATGTAGGAGGATTAAGAGCTGTAAATATTGTAGATCTTAATGCTTTTGAAGAACAAGTATGGATGTTGGGATATAGCTGGATAGATTATATTACCTCTTGGAATGACTTAGAAATAAAAAAACTTGAAAAAAATGAATGGACTATAGATTATAAAAATGTTGTGCCTTGGCGTTTAAATCCAGTCGAAGAAAACTATTTTTGCGATATTACATTTCTTTCAGAAAAACCTTTGGATAACGAATTTATTGTTCACAGAAATTTTTCAGATCATGGAAGAATAGGTAGTTTATAGATTATTATGATAAATAAAAAAGTATTTATTCTTATCCCGTCCGGTATTGCACTTCGTAATTTTGCATTCACCAAATTTCACGATTTAGCTAAAGCTCAAAACCTAGATATTACTTATTGGAATAGTACACCTTTTTCTATTTCAGAAATGGGTTATAAGGAAATTAGGCTAAGTAATATTAAACCACATTGGCTTACAGGTATATTAAAGAACGCTAGAAAAACGATAGAATTAAATTTAAATATTAAAAATACTGGAGACTCTATTTATAATGCATATAAGTTTCCAGCTAGTAATAAATCTTTAAAGGCAGTTGTTAAAAGTATAATAACTAAAATTAGTACAACTCTTTTCTCTTCTCCAAAAGGATTAGAGAGGCTTAAAAAGATAATTAATAAAATAGAAAGTTCAACTGCTTATTACAACAATTGTGTTAATGTTTTAAAAAAAGAACAACCAGATTTTCTTTTTTGTACTAACCAAAGAATTGTAGATGCTATTGCGCCTTTACTTGCTGCTAGAAGTATGGGTATTCCTACTGCTACATTTATTTTTTCTTGGGATAATTTACCTAAAGCAACGCTAGTTGTAGATACAGACTATTATTTTGTTTGGAGTGATTTTATGAAAAATGAAATGCTTTATTATTACGCTCAAATTAATGCCAACCAGATAAAAATAACAGGAACACCACAATTTGAGTCGCATTACGATAGCGAAACAATAAAAACAAAAGAGGTGTTTTATAAGGATTATAATCTAGACCTTAAAAAAGAATACGTTTGTTTTTCTGGAGACGATGTTACCACTTCTCCAGACGATCCTAAATATTTAGATGATTTTGCGAAGGCAATAGCATCTTTAAATACAAAAGGATATAATCTTGGTATCCTTTTTAGAAAATGTCCAGTAGACTTTTCTAATAGGTATGATAATGTTATATCTAAATATAAAGGGTTAATTATAGAAGTGGCTCCCAAATGGCAAAATGTAAATAATACATGGAATACGATGTTACCTAGTAAAGAAGATAATATTTTGTTATCTAATACTATAGCGCACTCTTTGTTTGTTGTAAATTTGGGGTCTTCTATGGTTTTCGATTATGCCGCATTTAACAAAGCTTGTGGTTATTTTAATTACAATCAAAAAGAACAATTAAATACTAATTGGAGTATTCATACATGTTATAAATATATTCATTTTCGTTCCATGCCAGAAGGAGCAGTAGTATATTTTGATCAAGCAGAAGAGATTGAAGAGAAAATACTAAGTATTATTAAAATAAAATCTGATACAGCAAAGAAAGCAAAATTATGGTATGATATAATATGTAAATTTCCACAAAAGGAATCTTCTAATAGAATTTTATACGAGATATCTAAAATAATATCTAAAAAACGCAAGTAAAAGTATGGGAGTATTAAATTTTAAACATATTCTAGAAGAAGACCTAAAACGTTATGGGTTAAACTCTAAAGTTTCCTTTTTTAGTTGCCTAAAATATCTGTTAATTTATACTGCTCCAGGAGTTAAGTTTTCCATTGTATTTAGAAATTGTCAGTATTATAGAAAAAAAAACAGGATTTTGTTTTATTTTTTCTTTTTGTATTTAAGAAGAATCAAACACAAATACGGTTTTGATATATCGTATAGAACATCTATTGGAAAAGGGCTTTATTTAGGGCATTTTGGAGGTGTAGTAATACATGGCGAGAGTGTAATTGGTGAGTACTGCAATATTTCTCAAGGTATTACAATAGGTGTTTTAAATAGAGGTAAAAATAAAGGCGTTCCCAAAATAGGAAACCATGTATTCATTGGTCCAAATGCAGTAATTGTTGGTGGTGTTTTAGTTGAAGATGATGTTTTAATAGGAGCGAATAGCTTAGTGAATTTTAATGTAAAAACGAAGTCTGTAATAGCTCCATCACCATCGCAAATTATATCCTTTAAAGGTTCTCAAGGTTATGTTTAAACCTTTTAAATAAAATTAATAAATGAATTCTAAGATAAAGACACTTTCCATTATTATACCTGCTTACAATGAAGCAAATACAATACATTTAATTTTAGATAAGGTTAAGGATGTAGTATTGTTAAATGATATTTGTAAAGAAATTATTATTGTTAACGATTGTAGTAGCGACAATACTGTGCAGGTTATTCAAGAGTATCTTGAGGTAAATAAGGATATGAATATTAAACTTTTTCAACAAGAAAAAAATTATGGAAAAGGTGCAGCTTTACATAGAGGCATAAAAGAAGCGACAGGAGAAATAATAATAATTCAAGATGCTGATTTAGAGTATAATCCAAATGAGTATAACAGGTTGTTAAAGCCTATAGTAGATGGTTTTGCAGATGTTGTTTATGGTAGTAGGTTTATTGGAGGTAACCCGCATCGAATTTTATTTTTTTGGCATAGTTTAGGAAATAAATTTTTAACTTTTTTAAGTAATATGATGACTAATATGAACTTTACAGACATGGAAACCTGTTATAAAATGTTTAGATCTGAGCATATTAAATCATTAAAATTAAAGGAAAAACGATTTGGTTTTGAACCAGAAGTAACTGCTAAAATGTCGCGAATTAAAAATATTCGTGCCTACGAAGTTGGTATAAGCTACTATGGAAGAACTTATGACGAAGGAAAAAAAATAGGATGGAAAGATGGAGTTAGAGCTATTTATTGTATTATTAAATATAAACTTGTAAAATAATAATGCCTATTAAAAGTTTCACTATTCTAATAATAAGTGTTTTAATATTACTAACTCCTAAGTTTTATTATTTATACTTATCACTTGATAGTAATAAGTATACCGAAAAGAGTGTTTATAATAGTGGAGATGAGACACATTATTTATTGTTGGCTAAAAATTTAAGTGAAAATTTTGTCTATGCAGACAATGGTTCAAACACCCCAACAGAATCTGCTGTATGGAGATCGCCAATTTGGCCCATAATCTTAGCTGCTTTGTTTGCTATTACAAACCAAATATTTTCTTTAATTTTATTAAAGTTTATAATGGAATTAACTCTCATTGCTTTAGCTCTTTCTTTATATTATAAATATGGTGGTATTAAGTATAAATTTATTTTTCCTTTTTTATTATTACTTATAGAGCCACAATATATTAAATACTCATTAACATTCCTTTCCGAGAGTATAACATCTATTTTTATATTAATACTAGTAATATGTTTTTTATTGTTTTCAAATTCTAGAAAATATAGTATATCAATAATTGTATGCGCTTTAATTGTTTTTTATTGTCATCCAGTTAGTGCTTTTTTCGTTGGTTTCCTATTACTGTTTTATGGTCTGTTAAACCTTAAAAAATCTTTTTGGCGTGTACTATGTCATGCTTTAATATTTATTTCTGTTTTTTCTATATGGCCAATAAGAAATCATTTAACTTTTAATAAAGGTTTTTTTATAACTGCATCTCAAGGTGCAACATTTTCGAAAGGATGGAATAAAAATGTAATTTCTAAATTTAATAATTGTGATGGCGATTTAGCAAATGAAGGTTTAAACCTAGACTATTTAAGTTTAAAAGACGAGGATACAAAAAATCTTAGCGTTTTAGATAAAAGCAAATTATATAAAAAAGCAACATTTACCTTTTTAAAAGCAAGTAGTTATTCAGAAATTTTAAAAATAATTTTAGTAAAGATAAAATCAAATTTTAATCCATTCATGGAAAAAAGTAAAGATGTTTTTTTAGAAAAAATAGCAGTGCCATTTAGGTTTCTTTATTGCTTCGTTTTTATTCAGACGCTATATTTTCTTTTGTTTAAAAAGGAAGAACTTATAGTTTCTAATAGATATAAGGTTTCCATAGCTATATTAGCCATATTATTAGGTCAAGTTTTTATGTCTGTTTATATATATACAGGCTTGAGATTTAATGCTATTTATAGTTTAGTGTTGCTTTTTTTATCAATAGTTTTTAATATGAATTTAATTAATAAATTGTTTATTTTAATAGGTTCTAAATATAAAAGTATAAGCAGATGAAAATAGCATTCTTAACACCAGAATACCCACATGAGCGCATTGGTCATTCTGGAGGTATTGGTACAAGTATTAAACATCTTGCAATAGCCTTAAATAAATTAGGTCATGAAGTTAGTTTATTAATATATGGTCAAAATGAAGATGTTCAATTTAAAGAGGATGACATTCAGTTTTATAAAATAAAAAACCCAAAATTAAAAGGGGTATCGTGGTACTTAACACGAAAGAAAATACAAAAGCTAATAAACGGTTTACATACTATAGGTAAAATAGATCTTGTTGAGGCTCCAGACTGGACAGGAATAGCTTCATTTATAAATATAAACTGCCCAATAGTAATAAGAGAGAATGGTAGTGATACTTATTTTTGTTATTTAGACCAAAGACCAGTAAAAGCTATTAATCGTTTTCATGAAAAACAAGCCTTGAAGCAAGTGGATGGAATTATTGCTGTTAGTCAATTTACCGGAGCATTAACTAATAAACTTTTTAATTTAAATAGACAATTTACAGTAATTCCCAATGCAATAAGTTTAAAAGATTTTAAGCCTTCTGTATTGTCTTTAAAAAAGAGTTCAAAAACCATATTGTATTTTGGTACATTAATTAGAAAAAAGGGATTACTAGAATTACCACATATTTTTAATATAGTTAATCAAATACATCCAGACGCCACTTTATTATTGGTAGGAAAAGATAGTCCTGATATTAAAACGCAATCGGGATCCACTTGGGCATTAATGCAGCCTTTGTTTACTGTATCTGCTTTGCAAAAAGTAAATTATATTGGAGCTGTAGCCTACACCAAAATGCGAGAGCAGATTCAAAATGCTAGTTTATGCGTATTTCCTACATTTGCAGAAGCCTTACCTGTATCATGGTTAGAAGCTATGGCTTTAAAAAAGCCCATTGTAGCATCAAATGTTGGTTGGGCAAAAGAAGTTATTAATGATGGTGAAAATGGGTTTTTAGTACATCCAACTGCACATAAAGATTACGCTAATAAAATTATAAAACTATTAGAAGATTCAACGTTGTGCGAAACCTTTTCTCGAGAAGCTAGGCAAAAAGTAGAACAAAGTTTTAGTGCAGAAATTATAGCGCAAAAAAGTGTAGATTTTTATAAAAAAATAATAGATGCTTATACTGTTTCATAAAAATAATAAAGTTGTTGATGTTATAGATGTAGAATTAGGTTTGAAAATAAATAATTCTGAAAATAACCCAACAAAAGCACTATTTAATTTATCTTCCACTTTTAGTAGTCGTATTATTTGTTGGGCGCATTTTAGTTATAAGGGTAGTATCAATCTTGAAAAATTAAAGTCATTTTTCTTAAATACTAATACTATGGTTTCTACCGGAAGTATAAGTTACTTATCCGATTCGATTGGATATGTCGAAGACTCTCTTTTTATAAATGTTAATAAAAAAGTAAAATACCCTACTTGGTTAATGCATAGTAACTGTGGCGCAATTTATGGTAAGCATTTGCTAACATTTAAACCGTATATTGATGTAAATCAAGATTTAGTGTACAATTTAAATAGTATAGCAAAATTAGGAATAAGCAATGGTTTATACTGTTATGCTTCATCAAAAATTATCGAGAAAAATAATCTAGATGCTACTTTTAAAATCGCATCTAAAGCAAAACTATTTCAGTTTGTAAAAGAACATTACAAAGTAAGATGGCTTTTTTTACTATTCCTTAACTTTATAATACATGAAAAGAAAATACTAATTATCCCTTTATTAAAAAGTCTTAAATATAAGAGGAAATATTATAAAAATCTTATAGCCTCAGATAATAAAATAGATACTATAGAAATAGAAAAAACAATATCTGTTATAATTCCAACATTAGGAAGGGCACCATATTTATATAATGTTTTAAAAGATTTAGCTTTACAAACATTAAAGCCAACCGAGGTTATAATTATTGAGCAAGGTGATAAAACTTTTTTTAAAACAGAATTAGATTATTTGAAGATAGATAATTGGCCTTTTAAAATAGTCCATAAATTAATTACAAAAACAGGAGCATGTAATGCAAGAAATATTGGTTTGAATTTTGTAACTTCTAAATATACATTTTTTGCTGATGACGATATAAGGTTTAATAAAAACATGTTAAGTGAAGCATTAAGTTTTATGGAAGTTCAAGGTCACGATGCAATAACTTTAAGCTGTTTAAAAGAGAGTGAAATAGAAACTCAAAAAGTACCAGTACAGTGGAAATCTTTTGGTTCCGGTTGTAGTATTGTTAAAAGTAATGTAATAAAAGACCTTAAATTTAATATGGCTTTCGAGCATGGTTTTGGTGAAGATGCAGATTATGGTATGCAGCTTAGAAATAAAGGCGTTGATGTTATTTATTTACCTTTTGTAAAGTTAAAACACTTAAAAGCTCCAATTGGAGGTTTTAGAACAAAACACACCCATGCTTGGGAAATAGAAAAAGTGCTACCTAAGCCATCTCCAACAATTATGCTATATAATTTAAAATATAAAACAAAGGAGCAAGTAAATAGTTATAAGCTAACTTTATTTTTAAAACTTTATAAAAGACAGTCTATAAAGCAACCTTTTAAGTATTATAATATGTTTAAAGAACGTTGGGCAAAAAGTCAAACTTGGGCTAATAAGTTGGAAAATAAGGCTATTTAATATGAAGTTTTCTTTAATAATTTGTACCTATATGCGACCAAAACCACTTTTACAATTGTTGGAGTCGGTAAAAAGTCAAACCTTATATCCAAATCAAATTATTATTGTTGATGGCTCTATAGGTAATGAAACAACAAGAGTTATAGAAAATAATGTATTCGAAAATTTAGAGTATTATAAAGTTGATGAACTAAATCGAGGTTTAACTAAACAGCGTAATTTTGGAGTTAATACAGTAAATAAAACATCAGAAATTATATGTTTTTTAGATGATGATGTTGAGCTCAAAAAAAACTATTTTGAAGTATTAATTAGTACCTATAAAATTCACCCTGAAGCTTTGGCGGTTGGAGGGTACATAACAAATGAAATATGTTGGGAAACACAATCTACAAGAAATAATACTTCTTATTTTTATTTTGATGGATGGCAACGATTAGATCCTTTAAGATTTAAAATGCGAAAACGATTTGGTTTATTACCAGATGCAAAACCAGGTTGGATGCCTACCTTTTCTCATGGAAGATCTGTAAGTTTTTTGCCTCCATCTGGAAAAGTTTATCAAGTAGAACAAATAATGGGAGGTGTATCATCTTATAAAAAGAAAGTTTTTAATACCTTATCTTTTTCAACGTATTTTGAAGGTTACGGGTTGTATGAAGATGCAGATTTCTCTATACGATTAGCTAAACAAGGAAAATTATTTATAAATACAGCAGCACAATTAGCACATTATCATGAAGCATCTGGAAGACCAAATCAATTTAAATATGGAAAAATGGTCATTAGAAATGGTTGGTATGTTTGGCGTGTAAAATATCCAAACCCTAGTTTTAAAGCTTGTTTTAAGTTTTATGCGACATCTATATTGTTAATGACTATTCGCGCGACTAATAGTATTACTTCTAAAGAAAAACGTAAAGCTATAACTGAAGCCTTTGGACGATTTGCAGGTTTGATTTCGTTAATTTTTAAGAAACCTAGAATTCAAACGTAATTTATGGAAACAATATATATCTTAAATATTTCTAACTTTTATTCATCTTATTATTCATCTGGTTTAAATAGAGTATTTAATATTAAGTTTGAAATGGATCCACGATTTTTAAAATTAAAAATTAAATAATGCGTTTTTTAATAGTTACTCATGTCTTACATAAATTAAGCGCTCAACAGCAGTATGCTTATGCTCCTTATGTGCGTGAGATGAATTTGTGGTTAAAACATGTAGATGAGGTTGAAATTGTTGCTCCAGTAATAGATGCATCTGTTTCTAATATAGACATAGCTTATACTCATAACAAACTTACATTAACTAAAATACCTGCAATTGCTTTTATTAATGTAAGTAGTGTTATTAAGTCTATATTGGCATTACCATACATTATTTTTAATCTTTGGCAAGCTTGTAAGCGTGCAGATCACATACATTTAAGATGTCCAGGTAATATTGGGTTATTAGGCTGTATGTTACAAATATTTTTTCCGAAGAAAATAAAAACCGCTAAATACGCAGGTAATTGGGACCCCAAGGCTAATCAACCCTTAAGTTATCGTATTCAAAAACGTATTTTATCCAATACCTTTTGGACTAAAAATATGACTGTTTTAGTGTATGGTGCGTGGGACAATCAAACCAAAAATATTAAACCGTTTTTTACTGCAACATATAAAGATAATGAGCGATGTAAAATTGAAACAAAAAATTACTCAAAAACATTACGGTTTGTATTTGTAGGAAGTTTAGTTAGTGGTAAGCGTCCTTTACTAGCTATTCAAATTATAGAAGCACTAAAGCATAAAGGCTATTCTGTGACACTAGATTTATATGGCGATGGCGTATTAAAACAAGAATTACAAGCTTATATTGATACAAACCAATTGCAAAATATTATAGTTTTACACGGAAATCAAAGCAGTACTATTGTCAAACAACAATTAAAAGCTGCTCATTTTACGCTATTAGCTTCTCAGTCCGAAGGTTGGCCCAAAGCTATAGCAGAAGCTATGTTTTTTGGAGTCATACCCATTGCTACAGCAATATCTTGTGTCCCTAATATGTTAGATAATGGTAATAGAGGTATTTTAATAACGCCTAACGTAAATGAAGCAGTTGCTAAAATTGAAGCTGCTTTATCTCATACTAAAACATTAGAACAAATGTCTAGAGACGCTTTAGCTTGGTCACAGTATTATACTTTAGATTTATTTGAAGATGAAATTAAAACATTAATACAAAATAAATGAGAGTCCTTCAATTAATTGATAGTTTAAATGCTGGAGGCGCAGAGCGTGTTGCTGTTAATTATGCCAATGGTTTAGTAGGTCAGGTGGAACGAAGTTATTTATGTAGCACGAGAGCAGAGGGTTTGCTAAAATCTAGTATCAATAATCAGGTTGGTTACTTGTTTTTAAACAAGACAAAGACTTTAGATTTTAAAGCTATTAAAAGATTAACTCGTTTTATCAAACAGAATAATATAAACTTAATTCATGCTCATAGCTCTTCTTTTTTTATAGCAACCTTTGTTAAATTGTTACATCCAAAACTGCAATTGGTTTGGCATGACCATTACGGTAACCGAATTAATACACCAAGGAAAGAAATATTAATATTTCAAATTTGTTCAATATTTTTTTCGAAAATTTTAGTTGTTAATAATGACTTAAAAAAATGGTCCAAGAAAAAAATGCTTACAAAGCACATTCATTATATAAATAATTACCCGTTATTAGACTATAGTATAAAACAAACTGTTTTAAAAGGGGTTGATAACAAACGTATTATTTGTTTAGCTAATCTAAGACCTGTAAAAAATCATCCTTTTTTAATAAAATCATTTAAAAAGATATTAAAAAATCATCCGGATTGGACTTTACATTTAGTTGGTCAGAATAACAATGATAACTATTCAGAAAGGTTAAAGTATTTAATAAAATCACTACAGTTAAATAAAAATGTATTTTTTTATGGAAGTTGTCCTGATATAGCTAATATTTTAAATCAAGTTGAAATTGGTGTTTTGTCTTCTAAATCAGAAGGTTTACCTATAGCATTATTAGAATATGGTTTAAATGGAATAGCAACTATTGCAACAGATGTTGGGTATTGCCGAAAAATAATATCAAATTTTAAAAACGGGTTGTTAATTGAATCTAATAATTCAGAACAGATGGTTAATTCAATTGAATATTTAATTAATAATACTAATATTAGACAAAATTATTCTAGTCAATTGAGACGTTTTATTTTAGAAAATTATTCAGAATCTTCGACCTTAAACCGTTTGTTAGAAATTTATAAACAGTGATAAATTTAATGCAAAATAATTACTTAAAGCTTTTAGGTTTACATGTTGTTATAGGAGTAATAATATATTTATTTAGACCCTTAGGTCATTTCTATTTTTATGGAATAGTTTGTTATTTTCTTATAAAAACTATATCGATTAAACCTCAGTTTAAAAGTTTTCAAATAGTAAGTGCTTGTGCTTATATAGTTGGAGCTGAAGTTATTTTAAGAATGACTAATAGTGGCCCTTTTTATGAGGCTAGCAAGTATTTGGTTACCTTATTTTCTGTTCTAGGCTTGTTTTATAATGGGTTTAATAGAAAGGCGACAACCTATTTGTTATACATTTTATTTTTAGTTCCAAGTATTTATGTTTCCTTATATTTATTAGATGTTGGTCAAAATATAAGAAAAGCTATTGCGTTTAACCTTAGTGGCCCTGTTTGTTTAGGTATTGCAGCTTTATTTTGTTATAAAGTAAAATTAACTAAAGCGCAATTGGGAACTGTGCTTGATTACGCTGTTTACCCTTTAGTAAGTACTTTGGTTTATGTTATATTATACAATCCTAATGTTGCAGCTATATCTAATAGTACAGGCTCTAATTTTGCTGCCTCAGGTGGTTTTGGGCCTAACCAAATGTCTACAGTGTTAGGTCTTGGTTTTTTTATAATGACGGTTCGTTTTTTTTATTTTAGTAAAGCAAAATGGTTGCGATACTTAGATTTGTTATTAATTCTTCTTTTTGCGTTTAGAGCTATTGTTACTTTTAGTCGTGGAGGCGTACTAACAGCTATTATAATGATTGTTGCTTTTGTAATTATTTTGTACAGTCGTACAAACAGTAAACAAAAAAGGAATCTATTATTTTCGTTATTAGGTTTCACTGTTATTGGAATTGCAACTTGGATAATTTCTGCAAGTCAAACCAATGGATTGATTGAAAAACGTTATGCTAACCAAAACGCCATGGGTATTGAGAAGAGTGATGTGACTACAGGGCGTAGTGAATTGTTTTTAGCAGAGTTTGATGAGTTTTTAGAAAATCCTTTTTTAGGAGTAGGAGTAGGGCGCGTAAAAGATTTACGTTTCCAGAAAACTGGTATTCATGCTGCATCTCATAACGAAATGAGTCGTATTATTGCAGAGCATGGATTACTTGGTGTAATTGCTTTTACTATTTTGTTGTTAGTGCCTTTATTTTTTAGATTAGGAAATCGTAGTAATGTCTTATTTTTTTCCTTTTATTTATTTTGGCTACTAACTATTAATCACTCAGCAATGCGTATTGCTGCACCAGCTTTTATTTATGCATTAAGTTTATTACACATCATAGATGACACACCTAGTTTACATAGGAAACAAATTAACAAAGCACAATAAAACTATAACTACTATTGATGCTTTAGGCAAAGGTCTGGAGACCTCTGGTTATAATGTGACTTATGCTTCTAGTTATAAAAACATAGTATTTAGATTTGTAGATATGTTGTGGACGGTTTTTAAGCATCGCAAAACAATAGACTATGTACTTATAGATACTTATAGTACTTTAAATTTTTATTACGCTTACGCTGTTAGTGTGTTATGTCAGTTTTTTAATTTAAAATACATTCCAATTTTACATGGTGGAAATTTACCTAAGCGTTTAAAACAAAACCCTAAATTAAGCCAGAAGTTGTTTGGAAAAGCTTATATCAATTGTTCGCCTTCAGAATATCTTAAATCTTCCTTTCAGGCTTTTGGATATGATAATGTGAAAGTTATTCCTAACAGTATTACTATTTCAAACTATCCTTTTAATAAGAGAGCAATGGATACAATCCGCTTACTTTGGGTACGTTCGTTTTCAAAACTATATAATCCTAAATTAGCTGTAGACATTTTAGGCCAATTACAAAAACAAGGCTATACTGCTAGCTTGTGTATGGTTGGTCCAGATAACGATGGTAGTTTACTTACAACCCAAGCCTATGCAAAATCTTTAAATCTTGATGTAACATTTACAGGTAAATTAAGTAAAGATGAATGGATTGCATTGTCTAATTCTTATAACTTATTTATAAACACCACAAATTTTGATAACACACCAGTAAGTGTTATTGAGGCTATGGCTTTAGGCTTGCCAATTGTTAGTACTAATGTTGGAGGTCTTCAGTTTTTAGTAGAGAACGAAAAAGAAGGTGTATTAGTAGAACCTAATAATGCCAAAGTTTTTGTAAATGCTATTAAAAGTGTAATATCTCAACCAAACAAAACTTTAAAAATGGTTGAAAATGCTAGAAAAAAATCAGAAAAGTTTGATTGGGAATGTATTAGAATAAAATGGAAAGCAATACTGCAATAATAGCACACAATCAAAATTACTTAGTATCTTTATCCCCTCTCAAATTATTCGTTTTATATGTCAAAAAAAGGTGTTCATTTTAATATTTCTGAAAGACGGATATTATTGCGTGTCTTTGATATTGTTTCAGTACTTACTGTTTTATATATAGTAAGTTCTTGTTTCGATTTTAATTATTTTACAATTAACGATGAAAATTGGAGATGGATATTTGTTTTAGTAGTATATATATCTGTTTTCGGAACTATTTTCGAATTGTACGATTTACAGAGTTCTAGCAGAATAGAAAAGGTGTCTGCTAATATTGTTTTAACAGTGTCTATTACTGTCTTGTTTTATTTTTTAACACCATTTTTTACTCCAGTTTTACCAGATAATAGACTGCAAATATTATATTTTTATGTCTCTATTCTTACCGCTTTACTTATTTGGCGTTGGGCATATCTATTGCTAATTGTATCTCCAAGGTTTTTTAAAAAGGTTTTAGTAATAGGAGAAATTTCTAATATTGAAGCAATAATAAAAGCTTTTAATTATGCTGATCCAAATTATAAAATAGTGGGCTTTATTAATTGTGAAGTAAATAAAGAAAATAGGGTAAGGCTTAATATTAAGAATGTAGTTGAGTACAGCCCAAAGGAGATATACGAGGTAATTAAAGAAAAACACATATCAGAAATTGTAATAGCGAGTTATAAATCAGAAAACATAACTTCAGAAATTTATCGAGATTTAATTACTTTATTAGAGGGTGGATTTTCTATAAAAGAGTACACACAGGTATATGAAGAAATGACTTATCGTGTTCCGGTTCAGTTTGTTGGTAAAGACTTTTACAAATACTTTCCTTTTAGTAGAAGCAATCATAATAAAATGTATTTGTTTTTTCATCGTTTTTTCGATATTGTGCTTTCTATATTCGGACTTCTTGTTGGTTTTGCTATTTTGCCTTTTATTCTTTTAGGAAATTTAATAGGTAATAGAGGGAGTCTTATTTATAAGCAAGAGCGTATTGGTAAAAACGGTAATATTTTTAATATTATTAAATACAGAACGATGGTGCATAATGCCGAAAAAAATGGCGCAGTATGGGCAAAGAAAAATGATAAAAGAATAACACCATTTGGTAAGTTTATGAGAAACACAAGGTTAGACGAGTTTCCTCAGTTTATTAATATTTTAAAAGGAGAAATGAGTTTAATTGGACCCAGACCAGAACGACCACATTTTGTTCGAGAATTGTCTCAAGTATTGCCATTTTACGAAACCAGACATATAGTTAAGCCAGGGTTAACGGGTTGGGCTCAAGTAAATACTAGGTATGGTTCTTCTATAGACGATAGCTTGCTTAAACTTCAATATGATTTTTATTATATTAAGCATCGTAGTTTTTTTCTAGATGTTAATATTATAATAAAAACAATAAGTACTATGATTTTTTTTAGAGGGCAATAGACTGTTAAGCCTCTTGTTTTTGTCTTTTGCTAAAATAAATTATAAGGAATATATAGCGTAAAAATAGGGCTATAAGTAGCGGTATTAAACCTATAGCATATATTTGCACTCCAATTAACCAATGCAAGGTTAGCAAGCATAAAAGAATAACTAAAAATTTAAGATACTTAATAAACCATAGTTTAGTTGTTTTCTTAAATAATTGGCCAATAACTAAAATATTAGGTGCAAAAGCCCAAAGTAAATTATAGTTATTATGGGTTCCAGAGTGGTCTGTAGCAAACCATAGTAATAAAATAACGATACCAATAAGTCCGGTAATAATAAATAGCGTAGTATCTAACCAAACCGTTTGCTTATTCTTTTTTAAATCGGAATAGGTAATGTATATTATAATTAATCCTATAATGCCTAAAACCATTAATGGACTAGTCAAAAAATTATGAGACTTAATATTTTTCTTTTCCTTATTTAAAACATGTGTTTGTTTTACAAGTTGGTCTCCAGAATTGTTAATTGTAGCGTTTTCAAAGAAGTTAAATATGTATTTAGGCAAAAACATATGTTCTTTTGCAGTAGCTTTTCTGTCTATAACAGAACCTAATGCTAGGTCAATTCCAAAAGACCCCCAAGAGTTACGATTAAGATTGCCATGTATAAGTGCTCTAAATTTTTTATTTTTAAAGCCTTCAGGGGGCTTAAAATTAATGTTATTGTTAAGTGCTATTTGAGAGACATCTCTAATTTTTGTAGCGCAATTATCAAAAAAGAATTCGTATAAATAGTTTCTGTTTTCTGGTTTGTAATTATTAAGTAAGAAGTTAAAAAGCTTTTGTTTTTCATCAAGAGACAAATTTAAAACCTGCTCTTTAATAGACCTGTTTTGATGCGTGTAAAACCTTAAAAAATCATAAAAATTGCTAGTGCCTAAAGCATAATCTAGCTTACCTCGTGCAAAGTTTAAATAAAAATTAGGTGCATTAAAATCGAATCGACCATAGTCAAATGTTTTATCAAAATTAGTACTAGGGTCTTTTATTCTAAAGGCATTATGTCCAAAGGCATCATTTAAAGAGGTTCCTGGGCCAATAGTTAGTACGCTAATTTCTGCTTTGCTAGATAATTTGTTTTGTTGTGCCGATGCAATCGATAAAAAAGTAATAAAAATTATAAAAAAATATTTTTTAAGCATAACAAAAAATTAAGGTTATCTAAAAATACTAAAATCGAGTTTTAATGAAAAAACGTTGGAATATAAAGCCACACTTTGATCTCCAATATCTGTAAAGGCATAATCTATTTGAATACCATTATACTTAAAGCCTAAACCAAAACTAGGCTGAAAACTTAATTGTTCTGTATTATCTATTTGTAATTCGTTTTGAAAGTTGCCCATTCCTGCTCTTAAATATACCATGTCTACGTATCCAAACTCAAAACCTAGTGCAGGGTTTACACTCGCAAAAGAAGACGAAATAATATCGTTGTTTTCTTCAAAGCGCACGTTTAAATTAACAGAGGTTAAAAGTGTGTAATCATAATTAAAATCTACTAGTTTAGATACACCAATTTGTAGTTTAGGAATAGTAATTTCTGTAGTTTCTGGTAGTTCTTGGTTTTGTCCTTCAACCGCATCTTTAATGGTTTCAAATTGTTCTTCGTCTATAGCCCAAGCGTTATATGTGGTAGTAATATCGCGAGCCATAACCCCAAATTTCCAGTTGTTTTCGGTCTCAAACTGTATACCAAGGTCTAGTCCAAAACCCCAAGAAGTTGCAAAGTCTCCTATTATTCTTCTAATTACTTTAGCATTAACACCATAGTTAAGGCCTTGAACGGGTAAGCTTCGTGCGTACGAAAATGTTAAACCATAATCTGCAGTAGAAAACAAACTAATTCTATCGTAATTAATATTGCCTTGCGCATCAATAAGCTGAGTGGTGTTTAAAATATCATCAACAGCAAATCTAATTAAAGAAATGCCAACAGCACTTCTGTTATCCAAGGGCATGGCAAAAGCTGCATAGTCATAACTAGCTATGTTAGCAAAATAACTAGAGTGCATTAATGATAGCTGATTGTCTTCTAAAGCAAGTAATCCTGCAGGATTCCAATATCCAGAGTTTACATCGCTTGTATGCGCTGTAACAGCACTGCTCATTCCTAGAGCTGCTGCGTCTACTCCAATGTTCATAAATTCGTTTGAATATTTTCTAACGGATTGTCCAAAAAGGGTAAACGAGATGATGCATAAAAAAGAAGTAAAGTAAGCTTTCAATCGCAATTTTTTTACAAAGATGCACATAATACCAATTTAATCATAGAATTAAAGATTGAAACTTCCTGTTTAAGTTATTTAACGTTATAATATTTTAACTATAAACTTGAATTTATTACAGATATTGTTTTAGACGAAAATTGTTTGCTATTTTTACAAGCAGAAAATTAATTTATGAAAAAATATATTCCTAACGCTTTAACGCTAACAAATCTATTTTGCGGTTGTGTAGCGGTTGTTTTTGCAGTGCATACTAATTTTGTTTTTGCTGCTATATTTGTTTTTTTAGGTATATTCTTTGATTTTTTTGATGGTTTCTTTGCTCGTAAATTTAACGTTCAAGGCGAGTTGGGCTTGCAGTTAGACTCTTTAGCAGATATGGTTACTAGCGGACTTGTTCCTGGAATTGTAATGTTTAAGTTATTAGAATTAACCAATTCTAGTTGGAGTAATAGCGCCACAGATAGTTTGGTAAACTCGGTTTTTTCTCAAATTACAGATGCAGGTTTTTTACCTTTTTTAGGGTTTGCAATAACTTTAGCTTCTGCTTATAGATTAGCTAAATTTAATATAGATACAGAGCAGCAATCGTTTTTTAAAGGGTTGCCAACGCCTGCAAATACGTTGTTAATTATGTCGCTTCCGTTAATAATGGAGTTTCAAAACAACGATTTTATTAATGCCATTATTTTAAATAAATGGTTTTTAATTGTTTTAACTTTAGTTAGTTGCTACATTTTAAACTCAGATGTTAAATTATTTGCTTTAAAATTTAAAAACTATGGTTTTAAAGATAATGTGGTTCGTTACATTTTTATTCTGTTATGTGTTGTACTTTTAGTAGTATTGCAATTCGCATCAATTCCTGTTATTATTTTACTTTATATAATCATGTCTATATTAGACAATTTAACATCTAAATAAAAAAAGCAATGTTAGAAAATATTTTTACATTATTAATGTTAGTGCTTTTGCAAGCAGTTTTGGGCTTCGATAACTTATTATATATTTCTTTAGAGAGTAAAAAAGCTCCTGTAACAGATCAAAAAAGAGTTAGAAAAGTAGGTATATTAATAGCTATTGTTTTAAGAATTGTATTGCTTTTTGTGTTGGTGTCTATAATAGGCTTTTTTCAAGAACCATTTGCGTTTTTAAGTGGAGGTATAAAAGATATTGTACATTTTGCTTTTAATGGGCATAGTATAATTGTATTAGCTGGTGGCGGATTTATTATTTATACAGCCATAAAAGAGATATGGCATATGATAGGCACTACCGACTTAAATCATGATCTAGAAGGAGGAGATGGTAAACGAGGTAAAAGCTCTAATGCAGTTATTACAAGTATTGTTATAATGAATTTAGTGTTTTCTTTTGATTCTATTTTAGCAGCAATTGGGCTAACAAGTGATATAGAAAACTCTACCACTGCATTTATTATTATGGCTATTGCTATTGTTGCTAGTGGCTTATTAATGCTTTTATTAGCCGATAAAATCTCGACGTTCTTAGCTAAAAATAGAATGTACGAAGTGTTAGGCTTATTTATCCTTTTTATTGTTGGTATTATGTTGGTTACAGAAGGAGGGCATTTAGCACATTTAGAATTATTTGGAAACCATATTGTGCCAATGAGTAAAACAACTTTTTATTTTGTTCTAGCTGTTTTGGTTATTGTAGATGTAGTTCAAGGAAAATACCAAAAGAAATTATTAAAAGAAAAAGCTGCTCAAGAGTAATAATAATTTAAGCAAATAAGATGAAAGACATTAATTATCCTGTAGATTTTAAATTTAATATTGGAACACTCTCTAACGATTTTACAGCTACAGATTCGCTAGGAGAAACTATTGCTTACGTAAAGCAAAAAATGTTTAAGTTTAAAGAGGATATTCTTATTTACAACAACGCATCTAAGCAACATTTAGATTATAGAATTAATGCAGATAGATGGATCGATTTTTCTGCTGCATATAGTATTAAAGATAAAAACGACAAAGAAATAGGTAAGGTAGCGAGAAAAGGTTGGAGGTCTATATGGAAAACAGAATACGAATTAATAGACCAGCATCAAAAATTACAATATCATATTAGAGAAGACAATGCCTGGGTTAAGGTGTTAGATTCTTTATTGGGAGAAATACCGGTTTTAGGTTTTTTTACAGGGTATTTTTTTAACCCTAGCTACAGTGTGTTAGATTTAAATAATAAAGCTATTGTTAAATTAACAAAAGAAGCTTCTTTTTTTGGAAGAAAATTTAAAATTTCGAAACTAAATGATATTGATTTGGATGATCAAGAACGTATTATTTTAGGTTTGATGATGATGATCTTGTTAGAAAGAAGAAAAGGCTAATTTTCCTATTTTAGAATTAGTAGCCATTAAAAACGCTATAAAAAACTGTTATATTTACCTCAAAGAAATCAATATCATGTAAAATAACAGGAAATGTTTTTTTAAGGTGGTTAAGCTTACTCTCTAATTTTCTTTTTACGAAGCTCGAAGTTTTGACCCAAATAGACTTTACGTACCATTTCGTCGTTAGCTAGTTCTTCAGGTTTTCCTGCTTTAAGTATACTACCTTCAAACATTAAGTAAGTTCTATCTGTAATAGCTAGTGTTTCTTGTACGTTGTGATCTGTAATTAAAATACCAATATTCTTTTTGGTAAGTTGGGCTACAATACGTTGTATATCTTCTACAGCAACAGGATCTACCCCTGCAAAAGGCTCATCTAAAAGAATAAAATTTGGGTCTGTAGCTAGAGCACGAGCAATTTCGGTACGTCTACGTTCTCCACCAGATAATAAATCGCCTCTACTTTTTCTAATATGTCCTAAGCTAAACTCGTCAATTAAAGATTCCATTTTATGGAGTTGTTCTTTTTTACTTAGTTTGGTAAGTTGTAAAACACTTAAAATATTGTCTTCTATGCTTAGTTTTCTAAATACAGATGCTTCTTGTGCCAAATAACCAATACCGTTTTGTGCACGTTTGTACATTGGAAATTTTGTAATCTCGGTATTATCTAGAAAAATTTGTCCTCCATTTGGCTTAATCAGTCCAACAATCATATAAAAAGATGTTGTTTTTCCAGCACCATTAGGGCCTAGTAAACCTACTATTTCGCCTTGATTAACTTCAAGAGAAACAGACTTTACAACTTTTCGTCCACTGTAGGACTTCATTAAATTTTCGGCTTTTAAAATCATATCTTTATAGTGAACGCTAAAAATAGTAAAATCATATACACTATTATAGCAGGTTGTAAAATTATGTTGGTTTACTAACTAGTTTTCGCGAAAGCGAAATTATATGTTTTAGGCTTTTTGTCTTGCTTTACGTTCTTTTCTTTCTTGATTTCTAATTACAATTTTAGAAATATAAATACTTACTTGGTATAGAATAATAATAGGAATAGCAACAATAACCTGGCTTGCAATATCTGGAGGTGTAATAACAGCAGCTAGTATTAATACGCCAACAAGAGCAAATTTTCTGTATTTACGTAAAATCTCTGGAGTTACTAAGCCTACTTTTGTTAAAAAGTATATAATTATTGGTAATTCGAATATTAGTCCAGAAGCCAAAACAGATGCTCTAATTAAGCCAATGTAGCTATTTAAATCGAAATCGTTGTGTACTTTATCTGCGACTTGGTAGGTGCCTAAAAAGTTAATAGAGAGTGGGCAGATAATATAATATCCAAAAAGACACCCCATAAAAAATAAAAGCGATGATATTATAATAAAACCACGCGAATGTTTGCGTTCGTTTTCGTGCATGGCTGGACTTATAAATCGCCACAATTGATAAATTACGTATGGAAAAGATATTATAAAACCAAAGGTTATAGAGGTCCATATGTGAGCAGAGAATTGCCCTGCCATGGTTCTACTCTGTACTTCAAAATTAAACTCTGTACCACAAAAACTATCAAAACCTAATAATTGCGATGCTTTGCATAATAAGTCGTAGGTTAAAAAATCTGATTTTGATGGACCAAATATTATGGTGTCAAAAATAAAACTTTTCATTAAAAAAGCAGCAGTTGCAGCTATTAAAATAGCAACTACAGCTCTAATTAAATGCCATCTTAAATCTTCAAGATGATCTAGAAAAGACATCTCGTTTATGTTTTTATTTGCCATTATATAATACCTTCTTTTACTAAATCGTGTATGTGAATAACTCCCGCATATTTACCATCGTTTTCTACAAGAAGATGCGATATGCCATATGTTTCCATCACTTCTTTTGCGTCTACAGCCATTTTATCGTTATTAATACATTTTGGGTTAGGCGTCATAATATCTTTAGCAGTTAAACCTGTAAAGTTAGATGTTTTGGTAAGCATTCGTCTTAAATCTCCATCTGTTACTATCCCTAAAACTTCATCATTTTCAATTACTGCTGTAACACCTAACATTTTTTCTGTCATTTCTAAAATAACATCTTTTATACTCGCATTAGTATAAACTTTAGGTTTTTCGTTAACCTTAGATATGTCTTCAACTTTTAAGTATAGTTTTTTACCTAATGCGCCACCAGGATGATATTTAGCAAAATCTGAACTAGAAAATTGACGTAACTCTAATAAGCATACCACAAGAGCATCACCAATTACTAGTTGTGCAGTAGTACTTGTTGTTGGAGCTAAATTATTAGGGCAAACTTCTTTATCTACAAAGGCATTTAAAATATAATCGGCTTCTTTACCTAAAAAAGAATCGACATTACCAGTAATAGCAATCATTTTATTTTTTGCTCTTTTAATTAAAGGTACTAACACTTTAATTTCGGGAGTATTACCACTTTTAGATATACAAATAACAACATCGTCTTCTAAAATTAAACCTAAATCGCCATGTATAGCATCTGCAGCATGCATAAAAACAGATGGTGTACCAGTAGAGTTTAACGAGGCTACAATTTTACTTGCAATAATGGCGCTTTTACCAATACCGGTAATAATAACACGACCTTTAGCGTTATATATAAGTTGTACAGCTTCGCTAAAATCGTTATTTACTAAATTAGATAAATTTAAAATGGCTTTACCTTCGGTTTCAATAGTTTGTTTAGCGATATTTATGATAGAATCTGTGCTATTCAAAATTTGTTAATTTTTTTACTTGATGCTTTTAAAGATTTTATTATCTTTAATCTCGCTCAAATTTAATTTAATATTAAATTTAAAATTTCGTTACAAAACTAATGAAAAAAAATATGAGGGCTCTCGAAATGCATTACTAAAATTAATCTATTAAAATAGGTTATTTTGTTTGTATAATAAGTAAATAAATTTTTTTCAATTCATGTCAATAGATAAAAGTGAATTACACGCAGCGTTAAAAAAATATTTTGGCTTTAACAAGTTTAAAGGTTTACAAGAAGATGTTGTAGAAAGCCTGTTGTCTGGTTCTCACACTTTTGTGATTATGCCAACAGGGGGAGGTAAATCTTTATGCTACCAATTACCAGCATTAATGCAAGAAGGTACAGCAATTGTGGTGTCGCCTTTAATAGCTTTAATGAAAAACCAAGTAGATGCCATTCGTGGTATTTCTAAAGAAGATGGCGTAGCACATGTTTTAAATTCATCTTTAAACAAAACCGAAGTAAAAAGAGTAAAAGAAGATATTGTAAATGGTATAACCAAACTGCTATATGTTGCACCAGAATCGTTAACCAAAGAAGAGAACGTAGAGTTTTTGCGTACTGTTAAAGTCTCTTTTATGGCTATAGACGAGGCGCATTGTATTAGTGAGTGGGGACACGATTTTAGACCAGAATACAGAAACCTAAGACATATTATAGGACGCATTGGCGATAATATTCCAATTATTGGGCTTACAGCTACTGCAACACCTAAAGTACAAGAAGATATTATTAAAAATCTTGGTATTTCTGGCGCAACAACATTTAAAGCCTCTTTTAACAGACCTAATTTATATTATGAAGTAAGACCAAAAACGAAAACTGTAGATGCAGATATTATTCGTTTTGTAAAACAAAACGATGGTAAATCAGGTATTGTTTATTGTTTAAGTAGAAAACGTGTTGAAGAATTAGCGCAGGTTTTACAAGTTAACGGAATTAAGGCTGTGCCATATCATGCTGGTTTAGATGCAAAAACAAGAAGTAGTCATCAAGATAAGTTTCTTATGGAAGATGTCGATGTGGTTGTAGCTACTATTGCATTTGGTATGGGAATAGATAAGCCAGATGTTCGTTTTGTAATACATCACGATATACCAAAAAGTATAGAAAGTTACTATCAAGAAACGGGTAGAGCAGGTCGAGATGGTGGCGAAGGTCATTGTTTAGCTTACTATGCCTATAAAGATATAGAGAAATTAGAAAAATTTATGTCTGGCAAGCCAGTAGCCGAGCAGGAAATAGGACATGCTTTGCTACAAGAAGTTGTTGCTTTTGCAGAAACCTCAATATCTAGAAGAAAATTTATACTACATTACTTTGGTGAAGAATTTGATAACGAAACTGGTGAAGGAGGCGATATGGATGATAATATTCGTCATCCAAAAAAACAAGTTGAAGCTAAAGATGATGCTAAAATTTTATTAGAAGTAATTAGAGACACTAATCAAAAATATAAATCAAAAGATTTAGTAAATGTTATAACAGGTAAAGAAAATGCCTTAATAAACTCTCATAAAACTAACGATCAGCCCTTTTTTGGCAAAGGTAAACATAAAGACAATAAGTATTGGATGGCATTATTGCGCCAAGTATTAGTTGCTGGTTATCTTAAAAAGGATATCGAAACTTATGGTGTTATAAAACTTAAGGAGTCTGGAGAAGCATTTATTAAAAAGCCAGTGTCTTTTATGATGACAGAAGATCATATATTTGATGGCGAACAAGAAGATGGAACCATTATAACCGCAGCTAAAGGAGCAGGAGCTGTTGCAGATGCTACTTTAATGGGCATGTTAAAAGATTTACGTAAAAAGAATGCGAAAAAACTAGGCGTTCCGCCTTTTGTTATTTTTCAAGATCCGTCGTTAGAAGATATGGCGTTAAAATACCCTATATCTATTCAAGAGTTGGGTAATGTTCATGGAGTGGGCGACGGAAAAGCAAAAAAGTATGGTAAAGATTTTGTCGCTTTAATTGCAACTTATGTTGCAGAAAATGATATAACACGACCAGACGATTTGGTTGTAAAATCTACAGGAAGCAATTCTGCAAACAAATTATACATTATTCAAAATATAGATAGAAAATTACCTCTAGACGATATATCTTCTTCCAAAGGTATGTCTATGGAAGAGTTTATTAAAGAAATGGAAGCTATAGTTTATTCTGGAACAAAATTGAATATAGACTATTGGCTTAACGATATTTTGGATGAAGACCAACAAGAAGAAATCCATGATTACTTTATGGAATGCGAAACAGATAGTATAGGTGATGCTATAGAAGAGTTTGATGGAGATTATGACGATGAAGAGCTAAGGTTGTACAGAATTAAGTTTATTAGCGAAGTAGCTAATTAAAAAACATAAGTTAATATTGGGGCGTTACCTAAAGGTCGGGCTTTTAGCAGTTGCTTCCCAAAGAAAAATGGGGAGAGCCTCAATAGCTAACATGGTAATATGCCATAGGTGTTAATTGGTTGTAAATTTACAGCCTATTTTAGTTTGTAAAGGTTATAGATAAAATACAAATCACATAAATATAAAGAAGGTGAGTTTGCTATATATTTTAAAACTAATAAGTTCTATCTATTAACTTTTTAACTAACTTTCCTATCTTTGCACTTTCTTAAAAATTAGAACAATGCAAGACGGTTTATACGCAAAATTTAATACTACAAAAGGCGAAATTATAGTCGCTTTAGAATACAAAAAAACACCAGGAACAGTTGGTAACTTTGTTGCTTTAGCAGAAGGAAACATGGAAAACTCTGTAAAACCTCAGGGAACACCTTATTACGATGGATTAAAATTTCATAGAGTAATACCAGATTTTATGATTCAAGGAGGATGTCCTCAAGGATCTGGATCTGGAAACCCAGGGTACAAATTTGAAGACGAAATTCATCCAGATTTAAAGCACGACGGACCAGGTGTTTTATCTATGGCAAATGCAGGGCCAGGAACAAACGGAAGTCAATTTTTTATAACGCATATAGAAACAGCTTGGTTAGATGGTAAGCATACTGTTTTTGGAAAAGTAACAGAAGGACAAGACATTGTTGACGCTATAGCACAAGGCGATGTTATTGAAAGCTTAGAAATTGTAAGAGTTGGAGCAGAAGCTGAAGCATATAATGCTATTGAAGCCTTTAGAACTTTTGAAGGATCTAGAGAGCAAATGTTAGCAGAAGCAAAAGCTAAAGCAGAAGCAGAGTTAGATAAAATAGCTACAGGATTTAAAAAAACAGATAGTGGTTTACGTTACCAAATTATTCAAGAAGGATCTGGAGCGCAAGCAGAAAAGGGAAAAACAGTGTCTGTACATTATAAAGGACAATTAACGGATGGTACTGTTTTCGATTCGTCTTACAAACGTAACCAACCTATAGATTTTGCTTTAGGCGTTGGACAAGTTATTCCAGGATGGGACGAAGGTGTAAGTTTACTTAAAGTAGGAGACAAAGCTCGTTTTGTAATACCTAGCGATTTAGCTTATGGTAGTGCAGGAGCTGGAGGAGTTATTCCTCCAGATGCATCGCTTATTTTTGATGTAGAATTAATGGATGTAAAGTAAGCAGAGTACAAGTATCTTTTTTTACAATTAAGATATTCTGTATCTAGGTAAAAACATATACAAATACTTAAACTAAGGATAAAATTATAATTTAAAAGCATCATCGAAAGATGATGCTTTTTTTATTGACCAGCAGAGTAAAAATTAAAAACACAAACTAGTCTTGGGTATTCTTAGTTTTTTTAAGTTTCATTGTTAAATTAATATATAAAAGAGTTATTTAACAACAATAAAATACTAGCTACAGCTAGTAAATAGTTAATTTGTCGAATATATTTAACAATTTAATTTTTTGTGTTTAATTTTATCTTCCGATTAATAGCAAATAATGGTAAGTATAAAAGAAACAGAAATTTATTCAGATGTTCTAAAAGAACTCAATTATCCCTTTGGAACAATCTTTATTTTTAAAGGCTTTGTTGTATCAGAAATAAACAAAGGCATTTCGTTTAGCTGGGAAAACCATGCAAAAAAAGTTGTAGAAGATATCTCTATGTTTTTAGGCACTAATGGAAACGATTTGGTTTATATTTCTAATAGAGTTAATTCTTATTCTGTAGTGCCATCAGATTGGCTTAAATTTATAAAAAACACTTATGCGCTTCAAGAATATTGTATAGTTTCAGATAAAGAAACAACAAAATTAAGTTGGCTAGTAGAAAATTTGTTTTTTAATAAAAAAATAAAAAGATTTAATTGTATATATACAGCAATAAATTGGGTTCATAATAGGTTAGACGAGGTTGCTTAATAAGTATTTATGTTTATCTTTATTAATGCGTATTAATAATTTTAAATATTTGTATTTTGAATAATGTTAATTTAGAAAAATTAAAGTATCCTATTGGCCAGTTTAATAGTCCCGAAAAAATTACTGCAAACCATTTAAAAAAATGGATATCTGTATTAGAAAACTTTCCTAGCAGATTAGAAAATCTAGTTAAAGACTTAACAGACGAGCAATTAGATACTGTTTATAGACCAGGCGGATGGACTATTAGGCAGGTTGTTCATCATGTGTCAGATAGTCATCACCATAGTTACACTCGTTTTAAATGGGCTTTAACAGAAGATAAGCCAGTTATAAAAGCTTATTTTGAAGAGCTATGGGCAGAGTTATTCGACTCTAAATCTGCTCCTATAGAAATGTCTTTAAATCATATTAAAGCCATACATTTTAAACTTGTTTATTTGCTAAATGGATTGGAAGAAAAAGATTTAAATAAAGTTTTTATTCACCCAGAAACAAACAGCGAAGTACCATTAGGTTTTAATATTGGTAATTATGCTTGGCATAGTAATCACCATTACGCACATATCGAGAATTTAATAAAAAGTAATAATTGGTAGTCATTTTATGATTAGGGATTTTAACAAAAAAGATATAAAACAGCTATTAGATATTTACAATTACTATGTGTTAAATTCTATTGTTACTTTTGATATAGAACCTCTTTCTTTAAGTACTTTTACCGAAAAAGTAACCCGAATTAATAACGATTATCCGTTTATTGTTTTTGAAGAAGATAATCAAGTTTTAGGTTATGCTTACGGTAGTAAATGGCGACCAAAACCAGCCTATAAACAAACAGTAGAGTCTACGGTTTATGTTAAAAACGGAGTTCATGGTAAACAAATAGGCACAAAGTTATATCAAGAATTATTGCGCTTGTTTAAGCAAGAAGATTACCATGTGGTTTTAGGCGGGTTAACACTGCCAAATAATGCTAGTGTTAAATTACATCAAAAATTTGGTTTTGAGCAAGTTGCTCATTTTAAAGCAGTAGGACGTAAATTCGATACTTGGCTAGATGTTGCTTTTTGGCAATTAAAACTTCGCTAATTAATCCACTTAATACCACAACCAATACTTGGGTTTTGTGTGTTACTGTTTGTTTTGTTCTCTAATAAACAATTTAAAGCATGTGTTACATCTGCTCCTGTGCAAGGAAAACCATTGCCTGGTCTAGAATTATCTAATTGCCCTCTATAAGTTAGTTTTAACTCAGAATCAAAAATATAAAAATCAGGAGTACAAGCAGCATCATAGGCTTTTGCTACATTTTGTGTTTTATCATATAAATAAGGAAAAGGATAATTTTCCGTTTTAGCATGAATAGTCATTTTTTCTGGGCTATCTTGGGGGTAATTTATAGCATCATTACTAGAAATAGCAATAAAACTTATGCCTTTACCTGCATAAGCGTTAGCAATTTTAACTAAAGTAGAATTTACATGTATAACAAAAGGGCAATGGTTACAAATAAACATAATAACGGTACCTTTACTTCCTTTTAAACTATCTAGAGAACGTGCTTTATTAGATACAGTATCTAATAAATTAAAAGTTGGAGCTACAGTGCCCAGAGGAAGCATGTTAGAAGATGTTCTTGCCATTTTATTAGTTTTATACAAAGTTCGTAAAATTAGGAAGAACCTTGTCTTAAATTTATTTTAATTTTTTTTGATAAAATTTTTAGTAGTTCTATTTATATTTAAAGGTGTAAATTGTATTTTTAAGGATGACAAAAACGATAACATTCGAAGATTTTTCTAAAACCGACTTAAGAGTTGGAACTATAATTGAAGTAAACGATTTTCCTGAAGCTAGAAATCCTGCATATCAATTAATTATAGATTTTGGAGATTTAGGTGTTAAAAAATCTTCTGCACAAATAACCACTTTATACTCTAAAACAGACTTGTTAAATAAGCAAATAATAGCAGTTGTAAATTTTCCTAGTAAGCAAATAGCAAAATTTATGAGCGAATGCTTAGTGCTTGGCGCTGTAAGTGGAAAAGATGTTATTTTACTAAATCCAGAAAAACGTGTAAAGAATGGAGTTTCTGTAAGCTAGATAATGCAAGAACTCGATACCGTTAATATTAATTTTTCTACCAATAGTCTTTGGGTTTTAAATATTGCGCTAGCTGTGGTTATGTTGGGTGTTGCTCTAGGTATTTCTACCAAAGATTTTAAGCTATTGTTTAAAAAGCCTAAACTGCTTCTAGTAGGTTTTTTATCGCAATTTATATTACTGCCTTTTGTAACATTTCTTTTTGTATTGGTGTTAAACCCACAACCAAGTATAGCTCTAGGAATGATAATGGTTGCAGCCTGTCCTGGCGGAAATATTTCTAATTTTATGACGCATTTGGCTAAAGGCAATACAGCTATGTCTGTTAGTTTAACAGCATTCGCCACTTTTTTTGCTGTTTTTATGACGCCTTTTAATTTTCAGTTTTACGGTAGTTTATATCAACCTACATCCTCTATTTTAAAAGACGTAGCTCTAAACCCTTTTGAGTTGCTTAAACTTGTAGTTTTAATTTTGGGTGTACCTTTAATATTAGGTATGTTTATAAGGCATATTAATATAAAGTGGGCAAATATATTATCACAAATATTAAAACCATTATCCATTTTAATATTCGGCGTTATAGTTTGTATTGCTCTTTTTAACAATATAGATGTGTTTAGCGATTATATAGATAGGGTGTTATTAATTGGTATTTCTCATAATGTACTTGCCATTCTTTTAGGTTTGGGCGTTGCTAAACTATTTAGGTTACCTTTTAAAGAAGAGAAAACCTTAGTTATAGAAACAGGAATTCAAAATTCGGGGCTTGGATTGTTGCTTATTTTTACTTTTTTTGATGGTTTAGGAGGAATGGCTATACTTGCTGCCTTTTGGGGTATTTGGCACATTGTTTCTGGTTTGTTATTAGCTTTTTATTGGTCTAATAAGGGGAATTAAAATAAAAATTTTTGAAAAACATTTGGTTACATAGCGTACGTTTTTATATAAAATTAGGATTGTTTTTTTATTATAAAAACATAAAGGTTATTAATGCAAAATATATACCCAAGGATAAGCCTGTTTTATTTTTGTCTAACCACCAAAATGCATTATTAGATCCTTTGTTAATAGTAACTAGTTGCAATTTAATGCCATATTTTTTAACAAGAGCAGGAGTTTTTAAAAGTGATTTTGTGAGTAAATTTTTAAAGGGTTTACAATTATTACCCGTGTACCGAGTAAGAGATGGCTGGTCTACTATTAAAAATAATAAAGAAATTTTTGAAACTAGTGGCTCTTTATTGCATTCTGGCGAATCTTTAGGTGTTTTTCCAGAGGGAAATCATAGTTTAAAAAGAACAGTGCGACCACTAAGTAGAGGTTTTACAAGGGTTGTATTCGAAACTTTAGAGCGTTTTCCAGAAACAGATTTACAAATTATTCCTATAGGTTTAAATTATAAAAAACCAACTTGTTTTGGAGATAGTTGTACTGTTATTTACGGTAAGCCAATAGCTTTAAAAGACATAGATATTTCAAATAAAAATAAAGCAGCATCAGCTTTAAAAGCAACTGTTTTTAATGAATTAAAATTGCTTACAACTCATATTCCAGTAGAAAATTACAATAAAATTTTAAATGTTTTAAAAACAAAAAAAGCGAATTTTTTAAACCCTAATGCTATAAACAAGTTTATTTTAAAAGGTGTTGAAGTAGACGGTTTTAAGAAAGAAAAAAGCTCTCTTTTTGTAAAGCCACTGTTTAAAGTATTGCTTATAGTATGCCTTATTTTACCTTACGTTTGTTGGAGATTTGTTGCAAAACCAAAAATAAAAGAAAACGAATTTATAGATACCTTTAGGTTTGCAATAGCTATTACATTAGTGCCAATTTGGGTGGTTTTACTTATGTTAATTATACTAGTGCTAATAGGTTGGACTTTTAGTTTGGCATACTTAATTATGGTTTTGTTTTTTGCTTTACTTGCTGTAAAAGCATAAAAAAACCATTACAATTACTGTAATGGTTTTAAAATCTTTGCGCTTAGTTACTAAATATCGTCAAAGCTAATATCTGTAAAATTATCTGTAGATGGTGTATCTTCTTTAGCTATTTCGTTAGTTGTTGGTGTTACAGCATCGTTGTTATTGTATTCTTTTTTGAAATCTTTTTGATGGCGCTCACTAATTACTTCATCGCCTTTTTCGCGAATAATATAATCTGTCATTTCAGAAAGAATTTCTCTAAACTCAGAAAAATCTTCTTTGTAAATATAAATTTTATGTTTTTTATAATGAAAAGATCCATCGTCATTTGTAAATTTTTTACTCTCTGTAATCGTAAGGTAATAATCTTCAGCTTTTGTAGCTCTTACATCAAAAAAATAAGTACGTCTTCCAGCTCTTAATACTTTAGAAAATATCTCCTCTTTCTCCATCATATCATTATTATACATAGTTGTATTGAATTTGTAATATTATCATTATTTGTATCAAAAATCTAAAAAAAATATATAGAAACCAACAAAACCTGCAGATTCTTTTTGTATTTTATAACAATATAGAAGAAAAATGAATATAAAAATATGTAAGATGAAGTTTTTTAGAGACTTACATTTATTTAGATGCTGTTTCGCTAAGCTGCTTTAAATATAGGTGTTTGTAGTATCCATCTATATTAATAAGATCGTCGTGCGTGCCTTCTTGTGCAATTTCTCCATTATCTAAAACTATAATTTTATTAGCATTTTTAGCTGAAGAAATTCTGTGACTTACTATAATAGTTGTTTTATTAGCCGAAACTTTAGCTAAATTTTTAAGAATTTTTTCTTCTGTTTCTGTATCAACAGCAGACAAGCAATCGTCGAATAATAAAATTTCTGGAGATTTTATAATCGCTCTAGCTATAGAAACGCGTTGTTTTTGTCCTCCAGAAAGTGTAATACCGCGTTCTCCTAAAACGGTATCATATCCATTATTAAACTTTTTAATGTTTTTATGGACTTGGGCATTTTTCGCAGCATTAATTACCTCCTCATCGGTCGCGTTTTCTTTCCCGAATTTAATGTTGTTTTTAATAGAATCAGAGAAAAGAAATGCATCTTGTGGTACATAGCCAATTTGGTTTCTTAAATCAGATAAGTTGTGTTTTGCAATTTCTATATTGTTAATAATAAGAGATCCTGAGTCAATATCATAAAGTCTACCTATTAAATCTAAAATAGTCGATTTTCCAGAACCTGTTTTTCCAATTATAGCCAAAGTATCTCCATGGTTTATAGAGAAACTAACATTTTTTAAAGCTTTAATATTAGTATCATCATAAGTAAAAGAGACATTATTAAAAGCAATGTCGCCAGTAATTTTTGTGTGTTCTTTGGTTGTGTTTCTAATTTCTGGTTCAATTTGTAAAAACTCGTTAATTCTTTTTTGCGAAGCTTCAGCTTGCTGTATAATAGAGGTAACCCAACCAACGGTTGCTACTGGCCATGTTAGCATATTTACATAAATAATAAACTCTGCAATGGTGCCTAAACTCTTTATTTCTCCGTTTATATATTGCATGCCTCCAATATAAATTACTAAAAGATTACTAGCTCCAATAAGTAATATCATCATAGGAAAAAAGAAAGCCTGTACTTTAACTAAACTGAGTTGTTTTTGTTTGCTTGTTTCAGATAGGTTTGTAAAATTTGTAGAGGTTTGATGTTCTATACCATAGGCTTTTATTACAGAAATACCACTAAAAGATTCTTGTGTGTATGTCGATAATTTAGAAAGATATTCTTGTACAATTGTACTTCTTCTATGTATTTCTTTACTAAGTTTATAAATAGCTAAAGATAAGATAGGTAAAGGTATAATAGTGTAAAAAGCTAGTTTTGGAGCTTCGTTAAACATATAAATAAAAGCAATTAAAAAAAGCGTAATAGTATTAATGCTGTACATAATTGCAGGCCCCGCATACATGCGTACTCGTCCAACATCTTCGCTAATACGATTCATTAAATCGCCAGTTCTATTCTTTTTATAAAAGTTTAAAGAGAGCTTTTGGTACTGCTCGTATATTTCGTTTTTTAAATCGAACTCTATATAACGCGACACATTAATTATGGCTTGTCTCATAAAAAAGGTAAGTAAAGCTCCAATTAAAGATGCGCCAATAATAAAAAGAATGGCTTGAGTTAAATCTGCTTTAAAAACATCCTCGGTAATAGTGCCAGCCATACGTTTTTCTATTACTAGAAAAATTTCTTTTACGTAACGCGGAGTAAATAGTATAAATATTCTTGCTATTACAGTAATTACAACGCCTGCTAAGAGGTTTGTTTTGTATTTTAAAAAGTATTTATTAAGGTGTTTTAATTCTTTCATTTATGGGTTTAAAAGATAGGCACAAATATAAAGTATTAAAAGTAAAAACGTATTGGCTATACTTATTCCAATTGTTAAATATACCCTAAAGTATGAAGTGTGTTTTTAACTTTTAAGATGTAATGTAAAGTAATTGAATAATAACATGAAGAATATGAAGTAGTTTTTTAAAATAGTATTATTTTTGCACTCGAAAGTAAAAACGCTTTAATTTATATATATAAAGTTCTTTGTAATTATGCTAAACAGAAGACATATTCGTGTAAAAGTAATGCAAACCATTTATGCCTTTAAAGGAGGTGAAAGTGATGATTTTAGTACTAACCAAAAATTTTTATTGTTTAGTATAGATAACATGTACAATCTGTATTTGTTAATAATATCTATTCTTATAGAAATTCAGAAAAGAGCAGAAAGTGATATTGAAAAAAAGCAAAAAAAGCATTTGGCTACTGCCGAAGATAAAAATCCAAACAGAAAGTTTATTAATAATGAGTTGTTAAAAAAATTAAAAGATAATTTTAATTTAGAAGACGACATACAAACCCACCAAATTAACAATTGGGAGCTAGATCAAGAGTATATAGATGTACTTTTTAAAGCCATTGTATCTAGTGATTTGTATAAAGATTACATGCAAACTAGGGTGTCTGATTTTAAGGAGGATAAAGATTTTATTGTTGATATTTTTAAAGATATTATAGCACCAAACGAAAAGCTGTACGATTATATAGAAGATAAAAACTTAACATGGTTAGACGATTTACCAACAGTAAATACTACCATTTTAAAATTACTTAGAAAAGCTAAAGCAACATCTATAGATAGCCACTTTACACCTAAGTTATACAAAGATTTAGAAGATAAACAATTTGCTATAGAGTTGTTTAAAAAGACCTTGTTAAATAGAACAGCATTAAACAATGAAATAGAGTCTAAAACTAAAAACTGGGATTCTGACCGTATTGCAAATGTAGATTATGTGCTTTTACAAATGGCTATTTGCGAATTAAAAAACTTTAGTTCTATTCCTGTAAAAGTAACTATTAACGAATATTTAGAAATAGCGAAAGAATACTCTACTCCAAAAAGTAGCATTTTTATAAACGGAATTTTAGATAAATTGGTAAAAGAATACGAAAGCAATAATGCCTTGAATAAAATAGGAAGAGGCTTAATGTAATTTGTGTTAAGAAGATTATAAAAATTTTAAAACGATTAAAATATTGTTATTTTTGCCAACAAATAAAAAACTTTAACATGAAAAAATTAGCATTAACCCTTAGCGCAGTTTGCCTAATTGCATTTACATCTTGCAAAGAAGATGCAACAAAAAAAATAAACGAAACTAATGTGGCAGAAGCTGCTGCAAGAGATGCTGTTTCTTCAAAATTTCCTGTACTTGAATTCGAAGCATCTGAGCACGATTTTGGTCAAATAGAAAAAGGAAACTCAGTAGAAACAGTCTTTAACTATAAAAATACAGGTGTTGCACCATTAGTAATAACTAATATAGCTACTACGTGTGGTTGTACTGTACCAAAAGATTGGTCTAGAGAGCCATTATTACCAGGAGATTCTGGTAAATTTACTGTAAAGTATAATGGTAGCGGTAACGGTGCTATTACAAAATCTATTACGGTAACAGCTAATACAGAAAAAGGATCAGAGATTGTAAAAATTAAAGCTTTTGTAAAAGCAGATCCTAATGCTGGAGGTTCTGCATCGCCAGTTGCTAAAAAATAACTAACAACAATAACTATAAAAATGGGAGAAGGTATTGGGCAATTTTTGCCCTTCATTTTAATGTTTGTAGTCGTGTATTTCTTTATGATTGCACCTCAAATGAAACGTGCTAAGAAAGAAAAGAAGTTTGCAGAAGAGTTAAAACGTGGTGATAAAGTAATTACCAAAAGTGGTTTACACGGTAAGGTTTTAGAACTTAATGATAAAGATGGAACTTGTGTTATAGAAACAATGTCTGGAAAATTAAAGTTTGATAAGTCTGCTATTTCTATGGAGATGAGTGCAAAATTAAACGCTCCTGCAAAAAAATAAAACAAATTTATTTGTACAAAAAAAAGCTTCCTAAAATTAGGAAGCTTTTTTTATGAGATTTAAGGTCTAAAATATATTCTTAAAAACTTTTAAGATAAAAGCCCGTCTATAGATAGGTAACGTTCTCCAGTATCGTAATTCATGGTAAGTATTGTGGCTTCGCTATTTATAGTAGCTAATTGTTTTCTAACCGCTGCTAAAGAAGCTCCTGTAGAAATACCAACTAATATACCTTCTGTTTTTGCTATGTTTTTTACTTCGTCAAAAGCTTCCTCTTTAGTAATTCTTACAGCGCCATCAATAGCCTTTTTGTCAAATACATCAGGGAAAAAACCTGGTCCAATACCTTGTAAAGGATGTGGTCCTGGTTCGCCTCCAGAAATAATAGGCGATCCATCTGGCTCTACAGCAAGTACTTTTAGGTTTTTATATTTTTTCTTTAAAACGTTAGACATGCCAGTTATGTGTCCTCCAGTTCCAACTCCTGTAATTAGGTAATCTAATCCTTCTGGAAAATCTTCTATAACCTCTAAGGCTGTTGTATTACGGTGTATTTCGGGATTGGCTTGGTTTGTAAATTGCGAAGGCATCCATGCATTTTTGTTATTAGCAACCATTTCGTTTGCTTTGGCAATAGTACCACCTAAACCTAATTCTTTAGGTGTAAGCACCAATTTTGCACCATAAGCAGCCATTAAAGCTCGTCTTTCTACCGACATAGATTCTGGCATAACCAAAGTAAGGTTGTAACCTTTTATGGCTGCAACCATAGCTAAACCAACACCTGTATTACCAGAAGTAGGTTCTATAATTTCGGTATCTTTAGTTATCAGGTTTTTCTTTTCGGCATCTTCAATCATAGCCAATGCTATTCTATCTTTTATGCTTCCGCCAGGATTTGCTTTTTCAAGTTTCATCCAAACATTAGCATCAGGAAATAACTTACTTAGTTTAACAACTGGGGTATTACCTATGCCTTCTAATATATTATTTATTTTCATGATAATTTTTGTTTAATATTATTTATTATTAGTAGCTGTTAATTCAGAAATCTTACAAATAACTTGTGTTGCTTTTATCATACTTTCTACAGGAACATATTCATAACGTCCATGAAAATTATGACCGCCAGCAAATATATTTGGGCAAGGTAAGCCCATATAGCTTAGCTGAGAGCCATCTGTGCCACCACGAATAGCTTTTATAAGTGGTTTTATATCTAATTGTTTCATGGCTTCTTCTGCAGTGTCAACAATATGCATTACAGGTTCTACCTTTTCTTTCATATTAAAATATTGATCTTTTATTTCTACCGTAATAACCTCGCGTCCATATTGCGAATTTAATTCGTTAGCAAGTTTGGTCATTACTGCTTTTCTAGCTTCAAAATGCCCTTTGTCGTGGTCGCGAATAATATATTCTAGAGTGGTTTCTTCAACTTCTCCTTTCATATTATGTAAATGGAAAAAGCCTTCGTATCCCGATGTGTGCTCTGGTGTTTCTAATTGAGGTAATGAGTTAATAAACTCTGTAGCAATGTACATCGAGTTTATCATTTTTCCTTTGGCATAACCTGGGTGTACAATTTTACCTTTTACTTTAACAACAGCACCTGCAGCATTAAAGTTTTCGTATTCTAATTCTCCAATTTGACTACCATCCATAGTGTAAGCCCATTCTGCTCCAAATTTTTCTACATCAAATTTATGAGCACCTCTACCAATTTCTTCGTCTGGTGTAAAGCCCACACGTATTTTTCCGTGTTTAATTTCGGGGTTATTAATTAAATACTCCATAGCCGAAACAATTTCGCAAATACCAGCTTTATCATCTGCTCCTAATAATGTTGTTCCGTCTGTAGTAATTAAAGTTTGACCTTTGTAAAGTAATAAGTCGTCAAAATAACTTGGCGATAAAATTATGTTTTCTTCTTTATTTAATACAATATCTTTACCGTCATATTTTTCAATAATTTGAGGTTTTACGTTTGCACCAGTAAAGTCTGGCGAAGTATCAAAATGAGAAATAAAACCTATAGTTGGCACCTCGTGGTTTACATTACTAGGCAATGTGGCCATAATATATGCATTGTCATCTATAGTAACATCTTCCATACCAATAGTTTTTAATTCTTCGGCAAGTTTATTTGCCAAATCCCATTGGTTAACTGTACTTGGTGTAGTCTCAGAATTTGGGTCAGATTCGGTGTCAATGGTAACGTAACCTATAAAGCGTTTTATAATGTGTTCTTTTGAAATCATTAAAATAAAAATTAAGAAATTTAGCGAGGTGAATACGTCCTCTTTATGGCATCTAAATTACGATTATTAATTGAGAAAATTAATCGATTTAACATTTCTAAAGGTTATAATTTTGATAGTTTTTTTGATTTTGATAAAGATGAAAAACAGTATTTTGTATATATAATTTAAGCGGTTAAAGTGAATTAAATATTTTTTTGACTTTTGAATTGGTTGATTTTTTATTTAGAAGTACTTTTGCACAAATAATTTTTGATGTATAAATTACTACTTCGCCCAATATTCTTTCTTTTCGATCCTGAAAAAATTCACTATTTCACTTTTTCTTTAATTCGATTTTCATCTAAAATACCAGGAGTGTCTGCTATATTTAGAGGTTTATATCAAGTAAACGACGCTAGATTAGAGCGAAACTTATTTGGGTTAACATTTAAAAACCCGGTTGGTTTGGCTGCAGGTTTCGATAAAAATGCTGTTTTATTTAATGAGTTAGCCGATTTTGGATTCGGTTTTATAGAAATAGGTACCGTTACACCAAAGGGACAAGCAGGAAACCCAAAAAAACGATTATTTCGATTAAAAGACGACCAAGGTATTATTAACCGTATGGGTTTTAATAACGAAGGTATGGAGGTTGCCATAGAACAATTAAAGAAAAATAAAGGAAAACTTATAATAGGAGGTAATATTGGTAAAAATACCGACACAAAACCAGAAGGATATACCAAAGATTATTTAGAGTGTTTTAATGCTTTGCATAATTATGTAGATTATTTTGTACTTAACGTAAGTTGCCCAAATGTGGGAAGTCATGCTAAATTAAACGATAAAGACTATTTGTTGGAGTTAATAAGCACGGTACAAAAGGCTAACAAAACGTTCGATAAACAAAAGCCTATTCTTTTAAAAATTGCACCAGATTTAAATGATATACAGTTAGACGAAATTGTAGAGCTTGTTTTAGAAACAAAACTAGATGGTGTAATAGCTAGTAATACATCTACAGATAGAACGGGTTTAAAAGCATCTAAAGAAATGCTAGAAAATATTGGTAATGGAGGTTTAAGCGGACAACCTATTAAAGATAAAAGTACTAAAGTAATTAAGTATTTAGCAGATAAAAGCAATAAAGCATTCCCTATTATTGGAGTTGGTGGAATTCACTCTGCTGCAGATGCTTTAGATAAAATTGAAGCTGGAGCAGATTTGGTACAGATTTACACAGGGTTTATTTACGAAGGACCAAGTCTTATTAAAAAAATAAACAAGGCTATATTAAAGTAACAAAGCCATTTACTTTATTATTTTTTTTATTACAGTAGACGTATTGCTATTTACTTTTAAAAGGTAAGTGCCTTTATTTAGTCTATTAATATTTATACTGTTATTGGTAACAACACCTTGCATTAAGCTTTGTCCCATTGTATTTAAAATGCTGTAGGTTATAACATCGTTTGTGTTTTCTGCCAATATGTACAGTGCATCTCCAGAAACAGGGTTGGGGTAAACTTTTACATTAAAGCGATTAGAATCTGTAGGTTCTAAAATATTTTGTTCTTTAATACTAATATTATCTATGGCAATATCGGCATCCCAACTTGTACCACGAATGGCTCTAAAGCGTATTTTAATAATTTGACCACTGTATTGAGATAAATTAACTTCTTTTACTAAATAATCATCATTAGCTTTGTTTTGTGTTTGTCCTACTAAAGGCGTTATTATATCGTTTTCAAAACCAGAATCGGTTTGTATATCTACATGTAATTCGCCCATATGTTCTCCAAACATGTGATAAGAAAACTCTAATAAGGTGTTATATTGATTTATTTCTATACAAGGCGAAATAAATTCTGCAATATCACCTGGTTGAGCGCCAGAAGCCTCGGCAAAAATATAAGTACCAGAAGTTTTGTTTTTAGAATTATCGTTAGACGGACCTGTTTTTTCTGTAGGTGTATTACCTTTATTAACTAACCAATTATATCCGTTTTGAGACGCATCAATAGTACTCCAACCTGCATCGTTGGTTGTTGTAAAATTATCAAAACCTTCTGTAAAAGGCGATGTTTTTAGCATGCCAACTTTTATATAATTGTAATAGGTTTTATTTATAGATTTTGTTTTATTAGATACCGTTAGCGTTACGTTGTAAACACCAGAAGTAAAGGTGTGAGTAGGGTTTTTAGTGGTGTAATCTATAATGCCATCTTCGTTAACATCCCATTGCCAAGAGGTTGCGTTTTTGTAATTAGCATTAAAATTTACAGTTAGTGTGTTGTCGCAGGTTTGATTAACATCGGTAGTAAAATCGGCGTTAAAGTCGTTAGAGCTATAATAGTTTTTTGCCGATTTATAAAAAGCAAACATGCGGGCTAATTGTTGTTTAGAAAAATGAGAACGACAAGCCTTTTTAGAATACGACATAATGTTTTGGGTGTCTGGTTTAAACACATCGCCATGGGCATCAAAAACAGTTTCTGTGTAGGCACAAAAGTTGTTTACGCTTGTTGCATTAATTTTAGGATCTGCAGGTGTATCGCATATACCATCGCCATCTGTGTCGCAATTGCTACCATCTACCAATTCTGTTGTTAACTTATTTTCGTCTGGACCATGTGTATGCATTAGCGAAAATAAATGTCCTATTTCGTGGGCTAAAGACGATCCATTTTTAGCACAATCGTTTTTCATTACAATTACATCGGTTCTGCCTACATTATTTGTGTAACCACAAATTTTGTTTTCCAATTCGTTTTCTAAATAGTCTGTAAAATAAACATTAACAACACCGCTTATGTTATTATTTGTTGTTAAATCGGTTTCATTTTTTTTGTTAAAATGACAAAAGGCATCATTATTAATAAAATCTATACTATCTATTAAATAAAATTCTAAATAGGCGTCAGCAAACAAATGGTTAAGGTTGTTTACAATTTGTATTAAATCGGCTTTACATAGACCGCCTTTGCCATTAGATTGTCTTACAACATGTGCTTTAATAGGTATAGAATTTCTTAGCCCTGGGTGTGAAGATTTACCATGATGAGAAGCTAAGTTTAAAAACTGGTTTTCGTATTGTTTAATTTGTGGCTTAATGCTTTTTATATATTCTTGATAACTTGCGCCATAACTTGTGCCACAGTGTAGTTGCTCTTCTTGGCTTTCTGCAGAAGCACAGTAGATAAACATCGAAACTAGTAATAACGATGCTAAGAGGTTGTTATGTAGGTTAAAAAGCTTCATTTGGGGTAAAACATTTTTTCAAATGTATTTCTAAATAAAACTTCTCGATAATTTAAACGTTAAACCCGCTATTATTTTCGTTAAATATAATAAAGGAGGAAAATATGATTCTAATTAATAGCTATTTTCTGAGTTTTAAAACTCCCGTTTTCCAAATTCAGTTTAACTAAGTAGATACCTTTATTTAAATTAGAAACATCTATTTTAATAGTTTTAAGCGACTTTAAAGTTGAAATTTGCTTAACCATATTTCCTATTGTGCTATATATTTCTATGTTTTTTAAATTGATATTTTGAATGTTTGATAGCGTTATTATAGAATTTGTAGGGTTAGGAGATATTTTTACACCTGCAATGGCGTTAGGTTCTCTATTGCTTAATGTTGATGCGTTATAGGTAAAAGTAAGAGTTGCCATTTTATTACCATTTATAGGTGCGTTATTAATTTTAAATATGTTAGTTCTTGGGGTATTAGCACTGTTTGAAGCGTTGTAATTTGTACCATTATCTGTTCCTGCATCGTATGCAAATACATCTATGGTATAAGTATCTTTCCAGCCATTAAGGGTGAGTAAACCCGATCTTAAATTTTCGTTGGTAACTGCAATAAACCAATCTGGACTAGGCGCAACCATACTTATTAAAGTAACTAAAGGGAAATCTTCGCTTACCATAACATTGTGCATTGTTGCTGTTGCAATAGCACCACTCGAAAAGTTTTCTATTAAGTATTTATCTGCATTTCCAGAAGCTATAACTGTGTTAATTTCGTTATTAAAATTAGTGTTTATTCCCCTTTCGGCAACGTCTTTTAAGCCATTTGTTAATGGTGATGGTTTACTTAAATTTACGATATCGTTTATGTTTTTGTGTGTAGCACCAACCAGAGGCGACCAATGTGCGCCAGCAGGAACAGACGTATGGTTTTCACTGTTCCATATAGTTGTTACAGATATATTATAATTGGCAATACTTTGGCTAAATAATTTGGAGCTTATAAAAGCAAAAAAGATTACAAAATATAATTTAAGCGCAGGTGTAAAATTTATCATGGTTATAGCTTTTATATTTAATAATCGTCGAAAAAACACGACATAACTTACCAAAACGTTTAGTTTTAATTATAGTTTATTAATTATTTATAGAAATCTATTAAGTAAATATTAAGTATTTGTTTAAGGAAATAATAGTACATTTATGGTCTTATTATATCCAACAATGCTAAAAAATATTAAAGTAATTGAGTGCCCAAGAGATGCTATGCAAGGTATAAAGCAGTTTATACCAACAGAGCAAAAGGTGCAATATATTCAGTCGTTACTACGTGTTGGTTTCGATACTATAGATGTTGGTAGTTTTGTGTCTCCAAAAGCAATCCCGCAAATGGTAGATACAGCACAGGTGTTATCTCGGCTAGATTTATCTAAAACATCAAGTAAATTATTAGCTATAGTTGCCAATTTAAGAGGGGCAGAAAATGCATGTGCTCAAAAAGAAATAGATTATTTGGGCTATCCGTTTTCTATATCAGAGAATTTCCAAATGCGAAATACCCATAAAACCATAGCGCAATCTGTAAGTCTTTTGCAAGATATGTTAGAGTTAACAAATAAGCATAATAAACAAATGGTTGTATATATATCTATGGGGTTTGGTAATCCGTATGGAGACCCTTGGAATGTTGATATAGTAGGCGATTGGACCGAGAAATTAGCAAAGATGGGTGTGAAAATACTGTCGTTAAGTGATACGGTTGGCACATCGAACCCAGAGAATATAGACTATTTGTTTTCTAATTTAATTCCAATTTATCCAAATATAGAATTTGGAGCGCATTTGCATACCACGCCTACAACTTGGTTCGAAAAAATTGACGCAGCCTACAAAGCAGGTTGTATGCGTTTTGATGGTGCTATTCAAGGGTTTGGCGGTTGCCCAATGGCAAAAGATGAGCTTACAGGCAATATGCCAACAGAAAAATTATTATCTTATTTTACGACTCAAAAAGTTAATAATTTAAATGCTCTTAGTTTTGAAAGTGCATATAATGAGGCATCAAAAATCTTCAACGTTTATCATTAAAGTTCATTTTAATAGTACAATATTCTTATTTGCAGGTTTTAATGATTAAATTCTAATATTTATTTAAATTTAATCTAAATAAACTTTGCAAAATTACTTTCGTGTTTTATATTTGCAGCCTTAAACAATGTTTTATTTGTAATAAGTCTAAATAAAAACAAATTAATTAGCTAAAAATGAAAAAGTTAGTATTAAGTATTTTTGTAGTATCAGCATTATTTCAATCATGTTCAAGTGACGATGATGGTGGAGATGGAGGAAGCCAAGTAGTTGCTCCTGCAACATATAGTTTTGAAAGAGAAGGCGAATCTTCTGTTAGCTTTAGTGGTCAAACTACTAGAATAGAAATGGGGCAAGAATTTATAGATGCCTTAAAAGATACATCAAAGAGTGAAGCAGATTTAGATGGTATGTTTGCTCATGCAGAAGGTGATGCAGATTTTAGTGATGCAGACTTGAATGCTTCAGATAAAAGTATAAGAAGTAAAACAGCAGCTTCGTCTGATTATTTTTCTGCAAACACTACAGATGCTAATGAAATTAAAGCAGAATTTGATACTTGGATAAAAGCACAAGTGTATGAAGTTTTTCCTAACTGGAATGTTGATGCTGTAGCAGGAACTGCTGGGAAAATTCAAGAAGCAGGTGGTGGTTCTACGCGTTATGTAAATGCAAAAGGGTTAGAACTAAACCAAGCTATTAATAAAGGTTTAATAGGAGCTTTAATGGCAGATCAAGCACTTAATAACTACTTAAGTACAGCTGTTTTAGATGCAGGAAATAATATTGCAAATAACGATGCAGGTACTGTAGAAGATGGTAAAACGTACACTACAATGGAGCATAAATGGGACGAAGCTTATGGTTACGTTTTTGGAGCAAATGCAGACCCAGCAAATCCTAACGCAGATTTAGGTGCAGATAACTTTTTAAATAAATATTTAGGTAGAGTTGAAGGTGATACTGATTTTGCAGGAATTGCTGACGATGTTTACCAAGCATTTAAATTAGGTAGAGCAGCAATTGTTGCTGGAGATTACGATTTAAGAGATGAACAAGCTGAAATTATTAGAGAAAAAATTTCTGAAGTTATTGGTGTAAGAGCAGTTTACTATTTACAGCAAGGTAAAGCAAATTTAGGAACAGATATGGCTTCTGCCTTTCACGATTTATCTGAAGGATTTGGGTTTGTTTATAGCTTACAATTTACAAGAAAACCAGGGACAAATGAACCATATTTTACAAAAACAGAAGTTGATGCATTTATAGCTACACTTTTAAACGGAAATGGTTTTTGGGATATTACAGCAGGAGATTTAGATACAATGTCTGATACAATATCTGCTAAATTTAATTTTACAACTGCACAAGCAGGAAGTTAAAAAAGAATTGTTTTTTTAACTTTAAAAGTAGTCATTGTATTACCATATACAATGACTACTTTTAGTATTTTTGCAAAATATTTATTTTAATAAGATTATGATTACAATTAGAAAGATTTTTTTAGCTTTAGTGGCTATAGGTTCTATAGTGGCTTGTAGTTCTTCGTCTTCCGATGATGGACCTTCAGGGAAAACAGATACATTTGATAGAGGTTTATTATTAGCGAATATTGCTGATAATATTATTATTCCTGCATTTGAAGATTTTCAAATAAAACTATCTGCTTTAGATGTAGCAAGAGGAAATTTTGTTAATGATATAAATCAAACTAACTTAGATGCCTTAAGTAATTCTTGGTTAGAGGCTTATAAAGTGTGGCAATATGTTGAAATGTTTAATATTGGTAAAGCTGAGGGTATAGACAATACAAATCACATTGGTTTTGTGTCTTTTTTTAATATTTACCCTTTAGAAGTCGCCGATGTACAAAACGGTGCTGATAATGGTAATTATGATTTAACTACTTCTAATTATCATGATGGGCAAGGTTTTCCAGCTTTAGATTTTTTAATTCATGGTTTAGCAGATGCAGATGGTACCTCCATTGAAAAGTTTACTACAAATACAAATAAAGATGGTTACGTAAATTATCTTACTGATATTGTTAGTAGAATGATTTCATTAAACAACACTATTCTTAATGATTGGAAAAATGGTTATAGAAATAGTTTTGTTGCTAATGTTGAAAGCTCAAAAACGGGTTCAGTTAACAAAACTGTAAATGATTATGTTTCTTATTATGAGAGAGGCTTACGTGCGAATAAATTTGGAATACCAGCAGGGAATTTTTCGAATAGCCCATTACCAGAAACAGTGGAAGCATTTTATAAGCAAGATGTTTCAAAAGAATTGGCTTTAGAAGCCTTAAAAGCTGTTCAAGATTTTTTTAATGGTAAAGCTTATAATGGATCGACTAATGGCGAAAGCTATAAGTCTTATTTAATTGCTTTAGATAGAAGTGATTTAGCTACACTTATTAATTCAAAGTTTGATGCTGCCAGAGAAAAGATTCAGGTTTTAGATAATAATTTTTTTAATCAAATAAATACTGATAATACTAAAATGACAGAGGCTTATGATGCACTTCAACTTGTTGTTGTATCTTTAAAAGTAGATATGATGAGTGCTTTTGATATTTCTATTGATGAAGGGTTTCAAGATAATGACGGCGATTAATTTATTGTTTTTTCTTGTATTTGATCGATGAAAATACTTTCAATATTTTAAATTTAGATCAATGAAAAAAATAATAATTTTATTAAGTTTTGTAATTACTTATCAGGTAAATTCTCAGATTACCACCCAAGATTGTGGTAATTTTAACTCAGTGCGTATTAGTACTTTTGAAGTTGAGAATAGTAAATTGGAGAGGAATGGTTTTGTATTCCAAAAAAAAGTTTACACTGGATTTAATATAATAGTTCCAGATGAATTAGGAGTTACACCTGATGGAGCACCTATAATTGCTAAAGGTCATATAGAAAAAGTTAGAGAAAAGATATGGTTTGATAGTAATAATCCATCAAACAATAATATAAGTAATGGTGAGTATTTGAATGGGTGGGGAGTCAATTATTATCCAAACACCTTTGATTCGTTTTTCAAAATAAATACTAGATTAGGTGTAGGTAAAAATAATTATGCCTATTACAGTAATACTGATACTTCTGTGGTATTTGATCAATCTGGTATAAACTTTTTTTTGGGAGGAGAAAATAACTTCCCTTCTAATGAGATATTTAGAAAAATTAGATATTCTGTTTACATTTATGTAAAGGAAGAATATGCACATTTATATCCAGGCGGAATTAATAATAGAATTTATCAATTTGGAAAGGGAACTTATCAAGGAAATGAAAATTCTATTGACTCAAATGGGTATAAGTATGTAGAATTGGATTGGAGTATATCGGTAGATAAAGATAATGATGGTATTCTAAATGAAGATGATAATTGTCCAAGTGTATCGAATGCTAATCAATTAGATACTGATGATGATGGAGTTGGAAACATTTGTGATAATTGTATTAATAATTACAACCCTAATCAGTCTGATATAGATGGTGATGGTATTGGAGATTTTTGTGATGATGATATAGATGGTGATGGAATTCTTAATAATATTGATAACTGTGCAACTAATTATAATCCAAATCAAGAAGATAATGATAATGATGGTATAGGTGATTTATGTGATTTTGATTCGGATAATGATGGTGTTTTAGATGTAAATGATAATTGTCCAAATGAGCCAAATGCCAATCAGACAGATATAGATGGAGATGGGATAGGAGATGTTTGTGATGAGGAATTTAATAAACCTAATTTAACTTTAACAAAAGTAGTTGTTAAAGTAGGAAAGAAAACATATACCATTGATTCAGAAACTAATAAAAATGATACTCCAATATTCAAAAAAGGCGAGAATCATACTTTTACAATAACAATAAAAAACGATGATGATGGTCGCGCTTTATCTTCAAATTATATGGTTTTGGTTTCAGAAGAAGCTAAATATCCAGATTTTGGTAGTAAACCTGCTTATGAATATAGAAGGGATAATATAGGTGCTATTAATGGAAATTCTAAAAAATCTGATTCTTTTTCAACATATATTTATGATTATATATCTTCGCTAAATTTAAAAGAGAATAAAACTTATTATTTAATTTTTGATATTGATTATAACGGAAGTGTTGACGAATCAAATGAGAAAAACTCAGATAATATTAAGTATGTTCCTTTTAAGTATAGTAAATCAGGTACTAGTAAAAAAGCTTATCTAAATACTAAGAGTGGATTGATTGAAATTCCTTTGGATAATTATTTATCAATCCCTTTTGATAGAGAACCTTTGCCAAGTCCAATAAATCAAAATATTTCTTTAAAAGAAAATAAAAGCAAAATTCTAATTGATCGGTTTGATGATTACATTAGTCCAATTTCAACATATAATCTTAAAATATTTAAACTTATTGGAAATAGATTAGTTGTAAATAAAAATATAACAGCAGGCTCAGTAATTAATACTTATCATTTATCATCAGGTATTTATGCTATTCATGTAAATAATAAATATATAAAGAAAATAAAAATATTTAAAGGATCAGAACCTATTAGGACAATACCAATAGAAAGATAACCAAACTATGTATATATTAAAAAGGTTGTCTAACAAAGGGCAACCTTTTTTGTACTTATGGATTTCAATATAAAAACATATTTAAATAAAAATACAAATGCGGCACCTTTAGCAGTGTTTAGAATAGCGTTTGGTATCATGATGTGTTTTAGTATTATTCGTTTTTGGTATCACGGATGGATAGAAACATTATACATTCAACCAAAATTTCATTTTTCGTATTATGGTTTCGAATGGGTTAAGCCTATAGGTAGTTATACTTATTTATTATTTGTTTTATGTGGAATTGCTGCTTTTTTTGTAGCAATTGGATTTAAATACAGATTAGCTATAATTACGTTTTTCTTAAGTTTTACTTATATAGAACTTATGGATAAAACAACCTATCTTAACCATTACTATTTTATAAGTTTATTAAGTTTTTTAATGATTTTTCTACCTGCCAATGCCCATTTTTCAGTAGATAATATCATTAAGAAAAGGCGTTACGAAAACATACCTAAATGGACATTAGATAGTATAAAACTCCTTTTGGGAATTGTATATTTTTATGCTGGTTTAGCTAAAATAAATAGTGATTGGTTACTTAGAGCCATGCCTCTAAAAATATGGTTACCTTCAAAATACGATTTACCGTTAATAGGAGATACGCTAATGCATAAAGAATGGTTTCATTATGCGATGAGTTGGAGTGGAATGCTCTACGATTTGTTAATTCCGTTTTTATTGTTGTACAAAAGAACACGAGTTTTTGCTTTTATATTAGTAGTGATTTTTCATGTGTTTACTAGGGTGCTATTTCCTATAGGCATGTTTCCGTTTATCATGATAGTGTCCACATTAATATTCTTTGATGCGAGTTTGCATAAAAAAATCATTAGTATAGTAAAACGTATTTTTCAATATAAGGCTTCAAGCTTAATTGATACAGTAAGAACTAATTATACGTATCAATTTAGAAAGCCTATAGTGTGTTTATTAACCGTCTTTTTTATTATTCAACTTGTTTTTCCGTTTAGAAATATATTTTATAAAAATGAATTGTTTTGGACCGAAGAAGGTTTCCGTTTTTCATGGCGTGTTATGCTTATAGAAAAAATGGGAATTTGCACGTTCAAAATAGTGAACGGAGAAACTGGAGATTTTTTTTATGTAGATAACAAAGATTTTTTAACACCATTTCAAGAAAAACAAATGAGTTTTCAACCCGATTTTATTTTGGAATATGCCCATTATTTAGGAGATCACTTTACATCGCAAGGGCATGAAAACGTACAAGTTTTTGTTGAAAGTTATGTGGCATTAAACGGAAGATTAAGTCAACCATTTATAGATAAAAACGTAGATTTGCATCGCGAAAAAGAATCATTTAAAACAAAACATTGGATTTTACCATTTAAAGATGAGATTAAAGGACTTTAATATAATTGTAGCACTAATTTTTAGTGTTGCAATATTTGCACAAAATAAGGTGTCTGGAGTAGTAAGTTATTCAAAAAATAATAAACCTTTAATTAATGTAAAAGTTTACGATAAAGCTTCAGGTATTTTAACTACTACAAATGCTTCTGGTTATTTTCAATTTGAAACTGCTAAAAAAGAAATAACATTGGTGTTCTTTTCTTACGAATATGATGTTAATGAGGTTAAAATAAATACCAATAATGCTTCAGATTTAAAAATTATTTTGAATGATTTATCTGAAACTTTAAGTGAAGTTGAAATTACAGCAAGAAAAAGACGTGTTTTCGAATTAAAACGATTAAATGATGTTGAAGAGACAGCTATTTATGCAGGAAAAAAGACTGAAGTTGTTTTAGTCGATCAATCTATGGCTAATTTGGCATCAAACAATGCACGTCAAATTTATAGTCAGGTTGCAGGGTTAAATATTTATCAAAACGATGATGCCGGATTACAATTAAATATTGGGGGTCGTGGACTAGATCCAAATAGAACAGCCAACTTTAATACTAGACAAAACGGTTATGATATAAGTGCCGATGTTTTGGGGTATCCAGAAAGTTATTACACACCAGCATCAGAAGGATTAGAAGAAATTCAAGTTATTCGTGGTGCTGCCTCTTTACAATATGGAACACAATTTGGAGGGTTAATTAATTTTAAAATGAAATCGCCAAATCCAAATAAGGCTTTAGAAGTTGTAACAAGAAATACATTAGGAAGTTTTGGTTTGTATACAAATTTTACAAGCTTTAGTGGTACTAAAGATAAGTTTAGTTATTATACTTATTTCAATTACAAAAAAGGAGATGGTTTTAGACCAAATTCTGAATTTGAGTCTAAAAATGTATTTGCACATTTAGGATATCAATTTAATAAAAAAACAAAGTTAAGTCTAGAAACAACTTATTTAAATTACTTAGCGCAACAAGGAGGAGGTTTAACAGATGCCATGTTTGAAGAAGACCCTTTGCAAAGTAATAGAGAAAGAAATTGGTTTCAGGTAGATTGGTTACTTTATAATTTAAAGTTTGCTCATGAGTTTTCTGAAAGAACAAACTTTACATTCAATGTTTTTGGATTAAATGCATCGCGAAAAGCTTTAGGGTTTAGAACGAACAGAGTTAATCAAATAGATCCAGGACAAGAACGCGATTTAATAAAAGGAGATTTTAAAAATTTTGGGTTTGAGTCTCGTTTGTTAACAAAGTATAAAGTTTTTAGTAAAGATGCTACTTTTTTAATAGGGACGAAGTTTTATAAAGCCGATAATTATCAAAAACAAGGACCAGGAAGTGATGGTATTGGGGCCGATTTTAATTTTGCTTCAGATGATTTTCCTAATTACCCTAATCAGTCTCAATTTGATTTGCCAAACTTAAATATGTCTGTATTTGGAGAAAATATTTTTTATTTGACAGAACAGTTTTCTATAACTCCTGGGTTTAGGTTTGAATATATAAAAACGGAAAGTGAAGGTTTCTTTAAACGTATAAATACAGATGGAGCGGGCAATGTTATTTTTGAAGAAAATATAGAAGATAACCAAGATTTTGAACGGTCGTTTCTCTTATTAGGGGTTGGTCTAAGTTATAAGGCAAATTCTAATTTTGAAATTTATGGAAATGTTTCGCAGAATTATCGTTCCGTCACTTTTTCAGATATAAATATTACTAATCCTGCATTTTCAATAAACCCAGATATTACAGATGAGAAAGGGTTTACTGTAGATGTTGGTGTAAGAGGAAATTATAAAGGATTATTATCATACGATTTAGGAGCATTTGGTTTGTTTTATAACGGGAGAATAGGTTTTGTTCAAAAAGGCTTAGCAGATGGAAGAGTTGTTAGTGAAAGAGGAAATGTTGGAGATGCAATGATGTATGGTATAGAATCTTTATTCGATTTTAATTTAAAGAAAATATTGGATTTAAATAACAATTTTCAATTAAATTATTTTGTAAACACTTCAATAATAAATTCTGAGTATACAGCTTCAGAGCAGAATGGTATAAAAGGAAATAAAGTAGAGTTTGTACCAGATTTAAATATTAAAACAGGATTAAATGGAGGTTATAAAAATTTATTAGGGAGTATTCAATATACGTATTTAGGTAAACAATTTACAGATGCAACTAATTCTACAGCAGCTGGTTTAAGTGGTGTAATAGGCGAAATACCAGAATACGATATTTTAGATGTTTCTTTATCATACAGCTATAAAAACTTTAAATTGGAAACAGGAGTAAATAATGTTTTAGATAATAGTTATTTTACTAGAAGAGCAACTGGGTATCCTGGACCAGGAATAATTCCATCAGCACCTCGAAATTTTTATACCACACTGCAAATTAAATTTTAAATAGAAAGCCCATGAAAATTGTAAAAAAAACACTTATTGCTTTATTGGTTTTATTAGTTCTAATTCAATTGTATAGACCCGAAAAAAATGATGCAAAATATAGAGACGTAGCCTCTTTTATAGAAGATACTAAACCAGATGAAGATGTGGTTGCTATTTTAGAAAAGCATTGTTTTGATTGCCATAGTAATAAAACAGAATATCCTTGGTATGCAGAAGTGGCACCAGTATCTTTTTGGATAAATCATCATGTAGAAGACGGTAACAAGCATTTTAATGTATCTAAATGGGATATGTATAAAATTAAAAAACGAGATCATAAACTTGACGAACTTATAGAGGAGTTAGAAGAGGGAAAAATGCCTCTAGATTCTTATACTTGGCTACATGGGAGTATTACAAGTCAAGAAAAAGAAGCTTTAATTGATTGGGCTAAAAAGGTAAGATTAGGCTATAATTTAAAATAGATTTTAACTAAAGTGAATTTTTTATAACTAATAATTTATCATATTAAATTTTGTGTTTTTTTTAACATCTGTGGTTTAAACTATTAGAAATTGGCTGGGTCTAAACACTTTAACCTAACCAATACAAATTGAAAAAAACACTAGTATTACTCACGTTATTACTTACAACTTCTTTATTTGCTCAAAAATTCACGTTAGAAGGAGTTGTAAAAGATCAAGATGCTAATGTGTTAGAAGGTGCAACGGTATACCTTCAAAGTATAAAAGACAGTATTCCCATAGCTTACAGTATCACTAATAAAATGGGTGAGTTTTCTATGCGAGTTAATTCAGGTTTAGATTCAAAAACCATATTCAACATTGCTTATTTAGGTTATAAACCATACATAAAAGATTTAAATGTACCATCTGGTGATTTTTTAGATATGGGAGATGTTATTATAAAAGACCAAATAGAAGAACTCGATGTTGTGTCTATTATAGCAAAAGCACCACCAGTTTTAATTAAAAGAGATACTATAGAGTATAATGCAGATAGTTTTAAAACACTACCTAACGATAAAGCAGAAGATTTGTTAAAAAAACTACCTGGTGTAGAAATAGATTTAGATGGAAACATAACCGTAAACGGAGTAGATGTAGAGGCTATTAATGTTGATGGCATGAAGTTTTTTGGCGAAAAAAATGGAGAGATTGCATTAAAAAACCTACCAAGTAATGTAATAAGCAAAGTACAGGTTACAGACTATAAAACTAATATGCAAAAATTTACAGGTGAGGAGTCTGATTCTGGTACAAAAGAAATTAACTTAAAAATTAAAAAAGGAAAAAATAGAGCCACCTTTGGCGATATAAAAGCGGGTTATGGTACAGATGATAAATACCAAGCTAATGCTAATATTTTTAAGTTGATTGATGGTAAACAGTTGGGTTTAATATCTGGTACAAATAATATAAATATGTCGCGTGGGTTTAATGCGCTGCCAGATACCGATACTAGTAACGGGTATATAGAATCTGATTTTATAGGAGCTAATTTTACCAAAGGAAAATGGAACGAAACCCGAATTAATGGGAATTATAAATATAGTACGCAAAATAGAGATTTTGAACAATTAAGCCACAGAGAAAACTTCTTACCTAATTTAAATTATACCACAGACTCCAAAACACGTAGTTATAACGATTCTGACAAGCATCAAGGAGGAGCCGATTTAAAGTTTATAATCTTACCAAAAAATAAAAGTTCTAAAAAGGTGCAACTATCAAACGAAATAGATTTTAATAGCTCTACAAGCGAATATGGTTCATCAGAAGAAAGAACATCTATAGAGAGTAATGGCGATTTAGTTAGCGATTATAATTCTACTAATGCATCAACATCTTCAAATTACGAAATAAAAAATGCGTTTAGTGTAACGCCAATTTTAAACAGTGGTAGAGATTATTTAAACATTAGGTTAAATACCAATTTTAATAAAGCAGATACAAACTCACAAAAGTTTTCAGAAAACCTATTGTATAATAGTAACACAACCATAACGCAAGATCAAATTAGTGAAACTAATAATGCGAGTAGTAATATCAATTTATCGGCATTTTGGAGTAAAGCATTATTTCCTAATTTTAGATTAATGCCAAGGTACAGCGCTACAGTAAACACTCAAAATAACGAGAAATATATTTACGATTTTGATGAGAACTCTAACAGATATGATGATTTTAACGACGTTTTAAGTTCAGACAGTAAATATGTAACCACAACTATAAGACCAGCATTAAAATTGAGATACGAATATAAAAACATACGTTTTGAGGTAGAAGGTGCTTTTACAAACACCTATAGAAGTTATAAAGACGCAATTGTTACAGCCCGTAATTTTAAATCAGATTTCGACTATGTTACCTATTCTAGTCGTATTCGATATAGAGATCCAAAAGGTTATAAAAACATATCGTTAAATTACAATCAGAGTGTAAATATCCCGTCTGTTAATCAGCTTCAACCTGTAGAAGATGTAAGTAACATAACTCATATTAGAGTAGGAAACCCGTTACTAGAACCAGAAATAAGCCATAATGTAAATTTTGAATATCAAAATAATTTAGCTTATAACAATATAAATATTACAGGAAGAGCGAAAGCTCAATTTGTTCAAGATAAAATAATTAACTCTACTACAACCGATGCAGATTTAAATCGCTATACCACCTACACAAATATTAATGGAGACTACTCGTATACTGGTAATGTAGCCATATCAAAATCGTATTACAATAAGAAAACCAACATAAATTTAAATGCACGTTTTATGGGGAGTTATAACAACAACCTATCTGTTCAAAACAATGTAACTTTTACAGCAAAAACTACGGTTATAAAACCTTCATTTTCTTTTAAATATTCTTATAATAGTAAAGTCGATGTAAGTACAAGTTATAGTTACGCAACCCACAAAAGTGTTTTTGATACAGATAATTTAAACGATAATAAATATTTTATTCAGAATTTAGATGTAAACACATCTTTGTTCTTTTTTAAAAACGCATTTTTATCTAACAGAATATCTTACCGTTATAATAGCAGAGTAGGAGATACTTTTGATGGAGATGCTGTGTTCTGGAATGCAGGTTTGGGGGTCGAGTTATGGGACAATAAAGCTACATTAACACTTGTTGGGTACGATATGTTAGGCAAAAATAATGGCTATAGGAGGTCTGTTACAGAAACCTATATTCAAGATGTCGAGAATAAAATATTAGAGCAATATTTTATGATGACTTTTGTGTACAAGTTTGGAAACTTTGCTGGACAAAAAATGAAAATGGGAGGAAAACAACGTGGCCAAGGTGGGCGTTCTGGCGGTAGTTTTAGAAGGCGTTAATAAAGTTTAACAGTTTAGTAATGCTTTCAAACCAAAAGCCATAGCAAATAATAATTTTATTTGGTATTTATATTGTATATTTGCACGCAATTATAACGTAATTGCATCATGATAGCACATCAAAACAAAATAGTAGGAGAAGGTCTAACTTACGACGACGTACTTTTAGTTCCAGCTTTTTCTGAAGTTCTTCCAAGAGAAGTTAGTATTCAATCAAAATTTACACGAAATATTACAATAAACGTTCCCATTGTATCTGCAGCTATGGATACGGTTACCGAAAGTAAAATGGCTATTGCCATGGCACAAGAAGGCGGTATTGGTGTACTTCATAAAAATATGACTATAGAGGCTCAGGCCCTTAAAGTTAGAAAAGTAAAACGTGCAGAAAGTGGTATGATAATAGACCCTGTTACGTTACCACTTACAGCCAAAGTGTTAGATGCAAAGCAATATATGGCAGAGTATGGTATTGGAGGTATTCCTATTGTTGCAGAAGATGGTACATTAAAAGGTATTGTTACCAATAGAGATTTACGTTTCGAGCACGATAATACAAGAAGTATAACAGAAGTAATGACTAGCAAAGATTTAGTTACAGCTGCAGTTGGTACATCTTTAAAGGATGCTGAATTAATTTTGCAAGAACACAAAATTGAGAAATTACTTATAGTAGACGATAATTATAAACTTTCTGGATTAATTACTTTTAGAGATATTACAAAGCTTACTTTAAAACCTAATGCAAATAAAGATAAGTTTGGACGTTTACGTGTTGCTGCAGCAATTGGAGTAACTGGTGATGCAGTAGATAGAGCAGAAGCTTTGGTAGGCGCAGGCGTTGATGCTGTTGTAATAGATACAGCTCACGGACATACAAAAGGTGTGGTTAATGTTTTAAAAGAAATTAAATCTAAGTTCCCAGAATTAGATGTTATTGTGGGGAATATAGCAACAGGTGCTGCAGCTAAATATTTAGTAGAAGCAGGCGCAGATGCTGTAAAGGTTGGAATTGGACCTGGTTCTATTTGTACAACAAGAGTTGTTGCAGGTGTTGGTTTTCCTCAGTTTTCTGCAGTGTTAGAAGTTGCTGCTGCTATTAAAGGTACAGGTGTTCCTGTAATTGCAGATGGAGGTATTCGTTACACAGGAGACATTCCTAAAGCCATTGCAGCAGGAGCAGATACCGTAATGCTAGGGTCGCTTTTAGCAGGAACAAAAGAGTCTCCAGGAGAAACTATTATTTACGAAGGACGTAAATTTAAGTCGTATCGTGGTATGGGATCTGTTGAGGCTATGAAACAAGGTAGTAAAGACCGTTATTTCCAAGATGTAGAAGATGATATTAAAAAATTAGTGCCAGAAGGTATTGTTGGTCGTGTACCTTATAAAGGAGAATTAAACGAAAGTATTCATCAGTTTGTTGGAGGTTTACGTGCAGGAATGGGCTACTGTGGTGCAAAAGATGTAGAAACACTTAAAGAAACAGGGCAGTTTGTTAAAATTACAGCAAGTGGTATTAACGAAAGTCACCCGCATGATGTTACTATTACTAAAGAATCTCCAAATTATTCTAGGTAGGTTTAAATTATACTTATAAAAGCAGAAAGCACAATTTTTAAATTGTGCTTTCTGCTTTTATATTGTATTTCAATTATTTTTTATTTAACTAGAAAAAAGCGAGGTTTAGAAGTTTCAATATTCCCATTTATATCTGTTGCACTAAATATAACATTGTAATTTCCTGCATCTGTAGGTTCAAAACTTTCAGAAATGGTTAGTGCTTTATCATTATTAGTTGTGTTGTTAATTGTCTTATCTAAAACAACTGTTCCGTCAGCATTTTTAACAGTTAAATTCATACTGGTTACTTTATCCTCATCGGTACCAAGTGCTTTAACTATTATTTTATCTCCATCTGGCCATGCGCCACCCCAATATCCTATATAGGTTTGATTTAATTCTGGACTTTGAATAGAAATTGTAGGAGCATTATTTTCTGTGTTTTCATCATCATTAGAGCAACTTGTATAGCCTATAGATAATGTAAATAAAGCAATTAGTTTAAGTTTTATGTTTTTCATTTTCTTTTTTTAGCAAAACAAATGTAGCATAAGTTTTATGCGTAATAGAGAAAATTAACGTTAACAATAAGTTAATCTTGTATCGCGTATACTTGCCCACGATGTGGTTTTAAAGCATCGCGTATTGGTTTCATATTGGCTTCTGTAACAACTAAAAAAGCAATAGCATGCACATCGGTTAGAGCTTCAAAACCTGTTATATTTAATTCTAACTTTTCAAGTTGTATATATTCTTTTAAATGAATTTCGTGGTGTTCTGCAATTTTAAGAGCATCTGGACCACGAAAATCCCAAATAAGTTTAAGCTGTCTCATATCGTATTATAAATAAAGTAAAAGGTTATTTCAAATATACTTTAAATTAAGAAATAAATAGCGTTTAGAAACGTTTGTAAATGCAACTTGTATAATAGGTTTATATTAGTATTTTTGCGTAGTTCGTTTCATTTTTAAATAACAGTTTATTAGTATGAAATTAAAGTGTTTTTCTATTCTTTTTTTTGTGTTGCTATTTTCTCAATTAAATGCCCAAAAAACAAATAACGATGTACTTTTTGTTGTTGGAGGTGAGCCTGTTTACACATCAGAGTTTCTTCGTGTTTACAATAAGAATTTAGATTTGGTGCAAGACGAATCTCAAAAAGATGTCGATGAGTATTTAAAATTGTTTACCAATTATAAATTAAAATTAAAAGAAGCAAGAGCTCTAGGTTTCGATAAAAAACCAGCATATTTAAGAGAGCTTAAAAATTATAAAAAGCAACTTGCAAAAAACTTTTTAACAGATACTAAAGTCACCAATGCATTGATTGAAGAGGCTTACGAGCGTATTTCTTACGATATAAAAGCATCGCATATTTTAATAAAAGTCTCTGAAAATGCGAGTCCGCAAGATACACTTGTTGCTTATAACAATATTGTAAGTTTAAGAAATCGAGCACTGCAAGAAGGATTCGAAAATGTAAGAACAAGCGTGCATAATGGCAAATCTATTTATGGAGAAGACCTAGGGTATTTTTCTGGTTTTAAAATGGTTTATAAATTCGAGAGTATGGCTTTTAATACACCAGTAGGAGAAATTTCTAAACCGTTTAGAACCCAATTTGGATATCATATTATAAACGTAATAGAAAAACGCAAATCTAGAGGCGAGTGCACTGTTGCTCATATTATGGTTGTAGATAAAAAGGAAGATACCATTGCAAATAATGCTGAGATTAGAATTAACGAAATTTATAAAAAATTAAACCAAGGAGAAGTATTTGAGGCTTTAGCTAAACAGTTTTCAGACGATAGAAGCTCGGCATCAAAAGGCGGACAAATGGCACCGTTTTCTAGTGGACAAATAAGTTCTAAAATATTTGAAGACACAGCTTTTAGTTTAAAAAATAATGGAGATGTATCTCAACCTATAAAGTCTAAATTTGGATGGCACATTATAAAATTAATAGATAAAAAACCAATTGCGTCTTTTAAAGATATGAAAAGCGAGTTGGAGAATAAAGTAAAACGAGACTCAAGATCTAAATTAATAGATGATGCCTTACACGATAAATTAAAAGTAAAGTATAGTGTAAAGCCTAACCCAGAAGCGTTAGCTTATTTTACTTCTATATTAAACGACGATTATTATAAAAGAACGTGGCGTTTACCAAATAATTTTGATAACGATAAACCCTTAGTAAAAATAGGTAATAAGCAAATTACGTATAAAGCGTTTGGTGATGCTTTGGTACGTAATCAAAAAGGAATAAGAAATAAAGAGCCTTTTGTAAATTTAGTGTCTAATGCATATAATAATTTTTTAAATACAAGTTTAGTAAATTATCAAGAAGATAATTTAGAAAACGAAAATACAGAGTTTGCTTACATTGTAAACGAGTATAGAGATGGTTTATTATTGTTCGATTTAATGGAGACAACCATTTGGAATTCTGCAAAAAACGATACGTTAGGAATTCAAAATTATTATAAAACAAATAAAGATAACTATATTTGGCCAGAACGTGTAGATGCCATAGTGGCATCTTCGGCTAATCAAAATGTATTAAAAAAAGTATCTAAATTATTAGCCAAAAACAAGGAGTTGTCAGAAATTAAAGAAACTGTAAATACTAACGGAGACGTTAATGTTATTTTTACAACAGGAGAAATGGAAGCCAACCACCAAGCATTGCCAAATCATTTTAAATTCGAAAAAGGAATTTCTAAAATATATAAGCATAACGATGCTTTTATAGTGGTAAAAGTAAAGGAGGTTTTACCCAAAAAACAAAAAACGCTTAAAGAAGCAAAAGGTTTGGTAACCAGCGATTATCAGGTTTTTAAAGAAGATAACTGGTTAAAAACACTAAGAGCTAAGTATAAAGTCGAGATTAACAAAGAAGCCTTAGCAAAGGTTAAGCAAAAAATAAAAAATCAATAATTTGAAATCAAGAATAAGTACACTTTTGTTAATTTTAATGGTGTCGTCTTGTACGTTTTTTAATAAAACAGAAGAACGTACTCCGGTGGCTAGAGTTAATGATACCTATTTGTATTTTGATGACATAGAGTCTTTAGTTGCCGACGGAGTTAGCAAAGAAGACAGTACATTGTTAGTGCAAAATTATATTAATAATTGGGCTACAGAGCAGTTACTTGTTAGTGGCGCAGTGCTTAATTTAAGTGAAGACGAGCAAGAAGCATTTAATAAATTGGTAAAGCAATATAAAAACGATTTATATACAAAGGCGTATATAGAAGCTTTGGTAAAAAAAAATATAGACACTGCAGTATCTGTAGCCGAGGCTAATGCCTATTACGACGTAAATAAAGAGGTTTTTAAGCTTAATGAAGAATTATTAAAGTTTAGATACATACATGTAGACGAGAACATGATAGATTTTGATGCTATAAAAACAAAGTTTAAACGTTTTAATGATGAGGATAAAAAAGAACTCGATTCTATATCTATACAGTTTAAATCGTATTCTTTAAACGATAGTATTTGGATAAAAGTTAAGCAAGTTGTTGATAAAATACCAAGTATTAATTCTGAAAATAAAAATGAACTGTTAAAAAAATCTAATTTTGTACAACTCAAAGATTCATTAGGAGTATATTTGATGCAAATTAACGATGTTTTGCTGCGTAACGATACAGCTCCTTTAGAGTATGTTAAATCTACAATAGACCAAATCGTTATAAATAAAAGGAAGTTAGAGCTAATTAGAGAATTAGAAAAGGATATTACAAAAGATGCGATTAAAAATAAACAATTTGAAATTTACAATTAATTTGAAGCAAGTATTTATTTTAGCAATATCATTATTAACTATTAATAGTGTTAAAGCTCAAGAAGTTATACAAGATGAGGTAAAAGAAGAGGCAGAGAAAAAAGCAGATTCTATAGATTTTACAGGAGCTAGAAAAGTAGATGGTGTTGCTGCTGTTGTTGGAGATTATATTGTTTTAGATTCTGATATCGATAAAGCATTTTTACAATTACAAGCTCAAGGTGTTAATACAAAAGATATAGAACGTTGCCAATTATTTGGTAAGTTGTTAGAAGATAAATTGTACGCACACCATGCCATACAAGATAGTATTCCTGTAGCAGATGCAGAAATTCGTCAAAGTGTAGATTATCAAATACAGCAGTTTTTACAACAAACTGGTGGCGATATGAAAAAACTTTTAGAATTCTATAAAAAAGAAGACGAGCAAAGTTTTAGAGACGAAATGTTCGAAATTAATAAAGGTAACATGTTAGCGCAAAGAATGCAAGCTAAAATTGTTGAAGAAGTTGAGGTTACTCCAGAAGAAGTTCGTGTGTTTTTTAATAAAATTCCAGAAAACGAGCGTCCTACATTTGGTACAGAATTAAAAGTAGCACAAATAGTTATAGAACCTAAAGTATCTCAAGAAGAGAAACAAAAAGTAATAGACCGTTTAAAGCAATTTAAAAAAGAAGTTGATAATGGAGCTAGCTTTAGATCTAAAGTTATATTATATGGTGAAGATCCAGGGTTAAAACAATCAGGTTACATTTATACTCTTAATAAAAAACAACCTAGAATGGTTAAAGAGTTTAGACAGGTTGCTTTCTCTTTACAAGAAGGTGAAGTGTCTGAGCCTTTTGAAACCGATTTTGGATTTCATATTATTCACCTTCAAAAAATAAGAGGACAAGAATACGATGTAAGTCACATTCTACTTAGAGCTAAAGTATCTACAGCAGCTGTTAGAGAAGCTCAAGAAAAATTAGAAAAAATTAGAAAACGTATTGTAGATGGCGAAATTAGTTTTGCTGATGCAGCAAGAGAAGCTAGTGACGAAAAAGAAACACGTAATGATGGAGGGCAACTTATAAATCCAGAAACTCAAGATTATAATTTTGAATTAACAAGGATGGATCCAGAATTATATGCTCAAATTCAAGATTTAAAAGATGGTGAAGTGAGTTTGGTTTTAGCAGATCAAGATAGAAATCAAAAGAGAAAATTTAAAATATTAACAGTTACAGATAGAATTGATGAGCATGAAGCAGATTATGCTCGCGATTTTTTAAAGATAAAAGAACAAGCTCTTAACGAGAAAAAAGTTATTGCTATAGAGAAATGGCAAAAAGAAAAAATTCTTGATACATATATTAAAGTTACTGGAGAATATAGAGACTGTGAGTTTGCTAGTAACTGGTTAAAAAAGTAAATCTATGTCAGACGTTGCTGCGGTAAAACAATTTGTAGAAAAATATAAAACATTAAAACTTGAAATTGCCAAAGTTATTATTGGGCAGGACCAAGTTGTAAACCAAATTCTAATATCCATTTTTTCTGGCGGGCATTCTTTACTTATAGGTGTGCCTGGTTTAGCAAAAACATTAATGGTAAACACCATTGCTCAAGCTTTAGGTTTAGATTTTAAACGTATACAATTTACCCCAGATTTAATGCCAAGCGATATTCTTGGTAGTGAAATTTTAGACGAAGACCGCCATTTCAAATTTATAAAAGGTCCTATTTTTGCTAACATTATTTTAGCAGACGAAATTAACAGAACACCACCAAAAACGCAAGCAGCTTTGTTAGAGGCCATGCAAGAGCGTTCTGTTACCGTGGCAGGACATAATTATAAATTAGATTTACCTTACTTTGTTTTAGCAACTCAAAACCCAATAGAGCAAGAAGGAACGTATCCGTTACCAGAAGCGCAATTAGATAGGTTTATGTTTGCAATAAATTTAGAGTATCCAACTTACCAAGAAGAAGTTCAGGTTGTAAAAGCAACTACTACAGATTCTAAATCAACCGTAAACGCATTGTTTTCGGCAAAAGAGATTGTTGATTTTCAACAATTAATAAGACGCATACCGGTAACAGATAATGTTATAGAGTATGCAGTTGCTATGGTTGGTAAAACAAGACCTCAAAGTCAATCGGCAGTAGAACTTGTTAAAAATTATTTAGATTGGGGAGCAGGACCTCGAGCGTCTCAAAATTTAATTTTGGCTGCTAAAACACATGCGGTTATTAAAGGTAAGTTTTCTCCAGATATAGAAGATGTACAAGCTGTTGCTATTGGCATTTTGCGTCATAGAATTATAAAAAACTACAAAGCAGAAGCCGAAGGTGTTTCAGAGGAAGACATTATTAAAAGTTTATTTTAATTTACTACAAACCAACGCTATTAGAGGGTAAATATATAGCCACTATTTTCTTAATACTTTGCTTAACATCCTTGATCTAAATAGAATCTTAGCATTAAAAATTTTATCTATTACATAAATCACGTTTTTTAATATGTGTAATTTTCGTGTATTTTGTTAAAAAAACAATAAAATAAGTATAATGCATTCTTGTTTGTTGCTAATTATGTAATTATAGGTCTGTTTTTTTGTTAAATACATAGTCATATTTATTATTAATGAAGCTATAATAAATTAATATAATTACTTATTGTATTAGGCGTTTTCTTTTTAAAACTTTGCTTTTATTTTTTTAAGTTTGTAGATACTTAAAAAACTAACTTTAATATAAATTATTTGGTTTAGAATCTTGTTATTCTTGCCATTTTAAAATTGTAAAAAATCCTTTTATGAACATTTATAACGATTACATGCAGGAGATAGAAGACCGTAAAGGTTTAGGTCTTCATCCAAAGCCTATTGATGGCGCAGATTTGTTAAGCGCAATCATTTCCCAAATTAAAGATTTAGATAACGCCCATAGAGAAGATTCTCTAAACTTTTTTATCTATAATGTTTTACCTGGAACCACAAGTGCTGCTGGTGTAAAAGCGAAGTTCTTAAAAGAAATTATTTTAGGAGAAGAAGTTGTTAAAGAAATTACGCCAGAATTTGCTTTAGAGCAATTATCACACATGAAAGGGGGACCTTCAGTTAAGGCTTTAATTGATTTAGTTCTAGATCAAAAAGATATAGAAATCTCTAAGAAAGCTGCCGAAGTTCTTAAAACACAAGTATTCTTATACGAAGCAGATACAGATCGTTTAGAAGAAGCTTTTAAAGCAGGAAATCCAATTGCAAAAGATATTATAGAAAGCTACGCAAAAGCAGAGTTTTTTACGAAGCTTCCAGAAATAGAAGAAGAAATAGAGGTCGTAACATATATTGCTGGCGTTGGAGATATTTCTACAGATTTATTATCTCCAGGTGGCGATGCGCACTCACGTTCAGATAGAGAATTACACGGTCAGTGTATTTTCGAGCATAACAAAGAGATGCAAAAAGAAGTATTAGCATTAAAAGAAGCGCATCCAGATAAGCGTGTTATGTTAATTGCAGAAAAAGGAACTATGGGAGTAGGGTCTTCTAGAATGTCTGGTGTAAATAACGTGGCATTATGGACAGGTATTTCTTCTAGCCCATATGTGCCATTTATTAATATTGCTCCGGTAATTGCAGGAACAAATGGTATTGCACCAATTTTTTTAACAACAGTAGGTGTAACAGGTGGTATTGGTTTAGATTTAAAAAACTGGGTAATCCAAAAAGATGCAGAAGGAAAAACTATTCGTGATGAAGATGGCGAGCCAGTATTAAAAGAAACTTATTCTGTAGCAACAGGAACAGTACTTACAATAAATACAAAAGAGAAAAAATTATATAACGGAGATAAAGAGTTAAAAGATATTTCTGCAGCATTTACACCACAAAAAATGGAGTTTATGAAAGCAGGAGGTTCTTACGCTGTTGTTTTTGGTAAAAAACTACAAACATTTGCCTGCAAAGTATTAGGTATCGATGTGGTGCCAGTTTACGCACCTTCAAAAGAAATTTCTATCGAAGGGCAAGGCTTAACTGCAGTTGAAAAAATATTCAATAAAAACGCAGTAGGAACTTCAGGAGCTACATTACACGCAGGATCTTACGTTCGTGCAGAAGTAAATATTGTAGGTTCTCAAGATACTACAGGTTTAATGACCTCTCAAGAATTAGAGATGATGGCAGCAACAGTTATCTCTCCAATTGTAGATGGTGCCTACCAATCAGGTTGTCATACCGCATCAGTTTGGGATGATAAATCTAAAGCAAACATACCAAGGTTAATGAGCTTCATGAACGATTTCGGATTAATTACCGGTCGTGATCCTAAAGGGAAATATTTTCCAATGACAGATGTTATTCATAAAGTACTTAATGATATTACTGTTGGTGATTGGGACATCATTATTGGTGGAGATTCGCACACACGTATGTCTAAGGGTGTTGCTTTTGGTGCAGATTCAGGAACAGTAGCCTTAGCATTAGCAACAGGAGAGGCTTCAATGCCAATTCCAGAATCAGTTAAAGTAACCTTTAAAGGACAAATGAAATCTTACATGGATTTCCGTGATGTTGTACATGCTACACAACAGCAAATGTTACAACAATTTGGTGGCGAAAACGTATTCCAAGGTCGTGTAATCGAGGTACATATCGGGACATTAACTTCAGATGAAGCCTTTACATTTACAGACTGGACAGCAGAAATGAAAGCGAAAGCTTCAATCTGTATTTCAGAAGACGATACTTTAATCGAATCTTTAGAAATCGCAAAAGGTCGTATCCAAATCATGATCGATAAGGGTATGGACAATGCAAAAGGTGTGCTTAAAGGTCTTGTTGATAAAGCAGAAACTAGAATTACAGAGCTTAAAACAGGTATCAAACCATCTTTAAGACCAGATGCAGACGCTAAATATTACGCAGAAGTTATTATTGATTTAGATGAAATCGCTGAACCAATGATTGCAGATCCAGATGTAAATAACGAAGACGTTTCTAAGCGTTACACACACGATAATATTCGTCCGTTATCTTACTATGGTGGTACCAAAAAAGTAGATTTAGGTTTCGTAGGGTCTTGTATGGTTCACAAAGGAGACATGAAAATATTAGCTCAAATGTTGAAAAACGTAGAAGCACAACACGGTAAGGTAGAATTTAAAGCGCCTCTAGTAGTTGCACCTCCAACGTACAACATTGTAGACGAGTTAAAAGAAGAAGGCGATTGGGAAGTATTACAAAAATACTCAGGGTTTGAATTTGACGATAGCGCACCAAAAGGATTGGCACGTACCAAGTACGAAAACATGCTATACCTAGAGCGTCCAGGGTGTAACCTATGTATGGGTAACCAAGAAAAGGCAGAACCAGGAGATACGGTTATGGCAACATCAACCCGTTTATTTCAAGGTCGTGTAGTAAAAGATGCAGGCGAGAAAAAAGGAGAGTCATTATTATCATCAACACCAGTCGTAGTATTATCTACTATTTTAGGAAGAACACCTACATTGGCAGAATACGAAGCAGCGGTCGATGGTATTGTCTTAACTAAGTTTAAGCCATCAACAAAGCAATTGGTTAGATAATCAATTATTACATAAATAATTCAAAATCCCGGGTCTTAGGCTCGGGATTTTTTTCTTGTGCCTAACTCGTTTCAGCATCTCTTTATTATGTTCTTGGGCGTTACCGCAAGGGGCGGGCTTTCCGTTGCAAGTCCTCGCTCTTCCTACGTCACAGGCTGTGGGCTATCCACTACAATCCCTAACGCAAAGGCTAACTTAATCTTCATGTTTACAATGTTTAGCGAAGTTTCTATCAAATAAAATTTTAAAGTTCTTATTTTTACTACCTATTTAAGATAAATTTAATGATGTTAAAAAAACAAATATATTATCTCATTATAGCAGCACTGGTTGCTTTAGCGTGTTCAGAAGAGCAAAGTGATACGTTTACCTCTATAGTTGATACAAGTGTTACAAGCGAAGACATTGCAGGAACATGGTTCGTTTATGCAGGCGAATACTTAGATAATTATGCGGTTACTTCTCCTAATTTTGTAGAGTGTGGCTTTGATTATATTGTTTTTTCTGATGATGGGAATTATAAAGAAGTATTATATAACAATTCAGATTGTGTTCCTGTTATTATCACTGGTAATTGGAACTTTAAAAATGGAATAATAAATATTTCTAGTACAAATGGAGAAAATGAAAGCTTTCCTGTTATTGAATATGACTCTTCTCAGTTAGTTGTTAATTTTAAATATGATTATAACAATGATGGAATACAAGAAGTTTCTAAAGCTTACTTAAGGCGATATAATCCGGTTTCTAATAACAATATTTCAAGTTCTTTTAAGCGAGATTTAAGTGAAAATACATTATTAAAGTTTAATTGGGAAGCTGCTACTAGTTTAGATGACTTTGTTAGTTACAAAATATACCGGTCAGAGAAAGGAACATGTAGTAAAGAAAATGCCATACTTATAACAGAAATTAGTGAGGTTGCTATAACATCTTTTATAGATTATAATCCGCCAGCAACCCAAGAGAATTTATGCTATTTTTTAAGAGTTTATTCTAATAATGGTTTGGTAGGCGAAAGTAGTTTGGTAAATGTAAACCCCAAAGAGTTAGTTATTGTGGCTAATATGAACCTTAACACGCCAACAGTAAATAAAGAAAACATTGAATTAGAATGGCAAATAGATGAGATACCTTACTTTTCACATTACGAAATAGTTTATGCTAATACAAACGGAACTAACTTACTATTTCATGAAGAAGCAAGTATTACTTCTATCTATAATATTGATAATAGTACTTATCTAAATGTAGATCCTCCGTATTTAGAAAACCCCTATTTTGCAGTTTATGTATATAATATCTTTGGAACTAGTAAAGTTACCAACTATCAACAAGTTAACTTTAGACGAAAGGATCTTATAGGCCCTATATATTTAAATCACATAGAGGTAGATAACGAGCAACCTATAGTTTATTTGCATGGAAGTAGTAAAATTCCAAATTGGGCTACTTACAATACAAATGCAGTTTTAGGAGTTAATTATAAATTAACTTCACTTGAAACCACCGAAAACGAGGTTTATGTAGCTGGAGAATTTCCGTTTAGAAAACCAATGGGGTTTCCAAACGGGCGAGAGTTGGTTGTAAATGGGCGAAATAATTTGCACTTTCTTAATCCAAATTCATTAAAGGAGAATTTCTCTTTTGAATCGTTCTATTTGGCAGAAACATTTAAATTATCAGGAATTGTTGATTTTGCTTATACAAATAATAACTTTTTCGTAGTTATTGATACAGATTCAATATTTGTTTTTCAGAGAAGTGAAGATAAATTAACACTTATTGATAAACAAACTCATTACGAAACCCACCACGGAGATAATTTTTATAGATTAATTACAGTAAATGATAATGAAATTATAGTGGGGCATAAATATGATAATGCAAGTATTGTATATAAAATTGATGATAATGGATTTTTGCAAAACAGAAGAGTGATTAACCTGTCTTTAAATTCCAGTTATATCGCTAAGTATAAAAATGATTCATTCTATAGTGATTCAAGTCATTCGCTCATAAATTATGGAGCTAGAACATTATATTCAACTTTAACATTTCAATCAGAAGTAGAAATGCCTGAAGATTTGTTTGCTTTAGGCTTGTCTAATAATGGATCATACATCTTCGCATCTACTATAGATCCAGATTGGTTTGGTAGTGATACAAAAACAGAATTTTTAAAACGAGAAATTATATTATTTGATACGCAAACAAGTCAAACCGAAACAATAAAAATAAAAGGCTATCCTATAAGAATTTTTGAAAACAAAGAAGGAACTGTCTATTCTATATCGATTCCAGAAAACCAAACAATTAATAATTTTGATGTTTTTATAGAGGAAGTAAACATGCCTTAGCTCTAATGTTTAATATATATTATTCTCTACTTTTTTCTTCTAAAGAAAATAAGTCGCATCAAGTTGTTTTAGCTTTTAAGCTATAATTATAGTGCTAAATTTCTGTAGAAAGCATACAAAAAGCTTGATAGTCGTTAAATAAATATTAAATCCAGAAAGGAAGTATGTGTACACTTTCAAAACCATGCTTTATTTTGTATCTTTAGGATAATAATAATTGAACAAAAAAAGAAATTATATGGCATTCGATATTGATATGATTAAAGAGGTTTACACCAAAATGGCAGAACGTGTAGATAAGGCACGCAGCATTGTAGGTAAACCATTAACACTCTCAGAAAAAATTCTATATTCTCACCTTTGGGATGGAACACCTTCAAAAGCATTCACCCGTGGAAAAGATTATGTAGATTTTGCTCCAGATCGTATAGCATGTCAAGATGCAACAGCGCAAATGGCCTTGTTGCAATTCATGCAAGCCGGAAAACCTAAAGTTGCAGTACCAACAACGGTACATTGCGATCATTTAATTCAAGCAAAAGAAGGTGCAGCAAAAGATTTAAAACACGCCAACAACGTAAGTAGCGAAGTTTTTAATTTTTTAGAGTCTGTATCAAATAAATATGGTATTGGTTTCTGGAAACCAGGAGCAGGTATTATCCATCAAGTTGTATTAGAAAATTATGCATTCCCTGGAGGGATGATGATTGGTACCGATTCGCACACCGTAAATGCTGGTGGATTAGGAATGGTAGCCATTGGAGTAGGAGGAGCCGATGCAGTAGATGTTATGGCAGGTATGGCTTGGGAACTTAAATTTCCAAAACTTATTGGTGTTAAATTAACAGGTAAATTATCAGGCTGGACAGCACCTAAAGATGTAATACTAAAAGTAGCCGAAATTCTTACAGTAAAAGGAGGGACTGGAGCTATTGTAGAATATTTTGGACCTGGAGCAACTTCTATGTCTTGTACAGGAAAAGGAACCATTTGTAATATGGGTGCCGAAATAGGCGCAACAACATCTACTTTTGGTTACGATGCCTCTATGGAGCGTTATTTACGTTCTACCGATAGAGCAGACGTTGCCGATGCTGCAAATACAGTAAAAGCACATTTAACTGCAGATGAAGAAGTGTATGCCAACCCAGAACAATATTTCGATCAGGTAATAGAAATTAATTTATCTGAATTAGGACCTTTATTAAACGGACCATTTACACCAGATTTATCAACAGAAGTTGGTAAAGCCATGACCGAAAAAGCAACAGCTAACGAGTGGCCTTTAAAAGTAGAATGGGGATTAATTGGTTCGTGTACAAACTCATCTTACGAAGATTTATCGCGTGCATCATCCATAGCACAACAAGCCTTAGATAAAGGATTAAAAATAAAAGCAGATTTAGGGATAAATCCAGGATCGGAGCAGGTACGTTACACAGCTGAACGTGATGGTATCTTGGGGATTTTCGAAAATCTTGATGCTAAAATATTTACAAATGCTTGCGGACCATGTATTGGACAATGGGCACGATATAGCGATCCTAAAAATGCACCCAAAAATAGTATTGTACACTCGTTTAACAGAAACTTTGCTAAGCGTGCCGATGGAAATCCAAACACACACGCCTTTGTTGCATCTCCAGAGTTAACCGCTGCTATAGCAGTTGCGGGACGTTTAGATTTTAACCCATTAACCGATAAGTTAATTAACGAAAACGGAGAAGAAGTAATGTTCGATGAGCCAACAGGATGGGAATTACCACCAAAAGGCTTCGAGGTAAAAGACAATGGGTATTTAGCTCCAGAAGCAGATGGTAGCCATGTGCAGGTTTCGGTTAAAGACGACTCAGAACGTTTGCAATTGCTAACACCATTTACACCTCTTGGAGGCAGTATAACAGGTGCAAAACTATTAATTAAAGCCTTTGGTAAATGTACCACCGATCATATCTCTATGGCAGGGCCTTGGTTACGTTTCCGTGGGCATCTAGATAACATTGCAAATAATACATTAATTGGAGCAGTAAATGCTTATAACCAGAAAACTAACTTTGTTAAAAATCAATTAACAGGCGATTATGGTGGTGTACCAGATGTACAACGCGAGTATAAAAAAGCAGGTATTAAAACTGTAGTTGTGGGCGATCATAATTATGGAGAAGGTTCTTCTAGAGAGCATGCTGCAATGCAACCACGTCATTTAGGAGTGGCAGCAGTTATTGTAAAATCGTTTGCGCGTATACACGAAACAAACCTTAAAAAACAAGGTATGTTAGGTTTAACGTTTGATAATGAAGCCGATTACGATTTAATTCAAGAAGATGATACTTTTAACTTTTTAGATTTAAACGAATTTGCTCCAGATAAACAGTTAACGCTTGAAGTGGTGCATACCGATGGATCTAAAGATACCATCAAATTAAATCACACATATAACGAAGCTCAAATTGCTTGGTATAACGAAGGTTCTGCACTTAATTTAATTAAAAAGCAAAACGCATAATCTATAAACAACCTACAGGGATTTATATCTTGTAGATGTATTTAGAAAATTTAAAAAGCCTGCTAGATTTATAATTTAGCAGGTTTTTTTATTTAATTTAGATTAAAAGCAAAGACCCGATAGGTCTTTAAAACAAAGTCATTCATACGAATGTATAAAACGCATTTTTTATTCTCCTGTAAGGTTTCCAAAACGGCGCAGCTCAAATAGGATAATTTTATAAAATCGAGATGTTATATTTAACTGGATTGCTGTAAACCTTTATTCTTTTCTTTTAAAATAGCCAATTGCTTTTCTAAAAAAGAAATAGCATGTTCGGTTTTATAACTTGCCCTAGATGCAAAGTCTTTTATATCTTCTTTTATTTTATCTTTTCCTGAATTAGCAGCTTTTGTTACATCGTCTTTTACTTCACTAAAATCTTCTGTAATTTGGTCTTTTATAATCTTGCCTTCTTTTTTTAGCTTATTTCGGGTTTCCTTACCTTTTTCTGGTGCTAACAAAACACCTATACCTGCACCAATTAATGCACCTAACAATAATGTTCCTTTATTAATAAACATGTTTTTTTCTTTTAATTAAACTTCTTTTATTAATTAGTTGCAAAACATGGCGTTTTGTTACAAAAGTGTTTAATCTTTGTTGATAATCGGAAAATTTAAACGGAATATTTTTTGTAAGCTTTTACTTGGTTTTTATTTGCGATATAGGCATGTTGGCTACTGTACTTTATTCTCTTTTTTTTTAGATACTCGTCTTGTTTAAAATTCAGAACCCGATAATGTTCTTTTGTTATTACAAGTCTAAATTCTTTGTCTTCAGATATTGGATTTGGGTATTGCAGATAACTTGTTACATCAAAACTTTTATCGTGGATATATGGAAATAAAACTGGTTATCGTCCGTTTTGTGTTACTGCTATCTCGTAAATATATTTAATTTTTCTTACATATTTTTATTAAAAGTATTATCTACTATTTAGGCTTTTAAGCGAATTTTTAGAGGCAGTATTTAGCGCTTAAAACATCAAAGTTGTACTTTTACAAAAACTTCAATACATGAATTCTAGAGCAAATCAACTAAAAGCATTCGATCGCTTATTAACCATTATGGATGAGTTACGCGCACAATGCCCGTGGGATAAAAAGCAAACTATGGAAACCTTACGCCATTTAACTATTGAGGAAACTTACGAGCTAGGAGATGCTATTTTAGATAACGATTTAGAAGAGGTTAAAAAAGAGTTGGGCGATGTGTTATTGCATATTGTGTTTTATTCTAAAATAGGAAGTGAAACCAACGATTTTGATATTGCTGATGTATGTAACGAAATTTGCGAAAAACTAATACATAGGCATCCGCATATTTATGGCGATGTAAAGGTTGAAAATGAAGAAGATGTAAAACGTAATTGGGAAAACTTAAAACTTAAAGAAGGTAAAAAGAGCGTTTTAGAAGGAGTGCCTAAAAGTTTACCCGCTTTGGTAAAAGCCAACAGAATTCAAGAAAAAGTAGCAGGTGTAGGTTTCGATTGGGAAAAACCAGAGCAAGTTTGGGAAAAAGTAGAGGAGGAACTTAGCGAATTTAAAGCAGAAGTAGCAGCCAAAAACATAGATAATATGGAAAGTGAATTTGGCGATGTTTTATTTTCTATGGTAAACTACGCTCGTTTTTTAGATATTAACCCAGAAAACGCTTTAGAGCGCACCAATAAAAAATTTACAAAGCGTTTTCTGTACCTCGAAGAAAAAGCTAAAAGCCTTAACAAATCTTTAAAAGACATGACTCTTGCAGAGATGGATGTGTTTTGGGAAGAGGCTAAACGATTATAAAATTAGCTATACTAAAATTTAAAATTGTTATCTTTTGGGTTTTAGCTGTTAAAACATGTTTTGTTATTAACTAATTTAAAGTGTTTTAAAAAAGGCTTTAATAAAAGTCCATGAAAACAAAGATTTCATAATTTTAAATTCTTCTAAAAGGGTCGATTTTTCATCTAGAAAACGAAACATCGTCTTTGCATTATTTTTATTATAAAATTGCTGAAATATCCATTCTCCTTTATCGTTTTCGTCTTGTAAAACCTTTAAGAATATTTTGTCGTAAAACTTATACCTTTTTTTAAATAATTTATAAGAAGGGATTTTGTTAGCCTTTATATTAGTAATAATTTGAGTAGCTTTATTTTCGGAGTGCTTAAAGGCATATCCTGTAGAGGGTTTTACCCAGCCACCAGCAGTGCCTATTTTTGTCATATTTGGTGTATTATAGGAATTAAAAGGGAAGGTTGTCATTGGTATTTTACCTTTTTCAGACTCTAAAATATCGTATGTTTCAATATTTAAATAGTTTTTAATATAAGTTGCAATATAGGTGTCGTAAACGTGCTCTTCTACTAGGTTTTTAGTAAAGTAGGTAAACTCTATAAGGGCTTTATTTTTAGCAAAAGGCAATACATACATAAAAGAAGTTTTGTTACCATCTTTTAAGCGATAATCCATCATTACTAAAGTATCAATATCAAAAACATTAGTATCTGTTTTTATAACAATGCCTTTAAAATGTTGCGTTATATTAATGCTATTATTATGGTTGTAAAAATCGAGAGGTAGTCTACTATCAAAAACGTGCTTGCAACTATAAGTTATGTTTGTTGTTGTTACTTTTACCACTTTACCTTCAGTTACAGAAGTAACTCGATCAATTATAAAGTGAAAATTTTTATGTTTGCCTAATTCTAATTTTGCATTAGTATAAAAATCTATGGAGCGAATAGAAAAATATTGATAAGGAGCTAACTGTAATGAAATTGCTTTTCTTGAGGTGTAAATCTTAGCATTGCTCCATGTTTTGTAGCTAATGTTATGCCATTTAGAATGCGAAGTGTCCCAAAAACTCCAAGTTTTATCGTTGCTGTTTTTGGTGCTAGGATCGATAAGGGCAATGGTTTTATTTTTAAAATACTCGTCCGAGGCCATTTTTAAAGCCAGTTGTAAACCAGCTAAACCATTTCCTATAATAATATAATCGAAATGGGGAAATTTCGTCATATACTATTATTGTTTTTTAAAATATTTAAAAGGCACAAAAAGCATCCCGAAACATTCTCCTTTGTCTTTACCTAAATGTTTGTGGTGTATTTTGTGTGCACGTCTTACACCTTTTGCATACCAATTATTTGCGTTTCTAAATAGTTTAAAACGCTGATGAATAAATATATCGTGTACTATAAAATACGAAAGCCCATAGGCAAAAATACCAATGCCAATAGGTAGGCCAATCCATAAATCGTTATAGCGCCATAAAAGAAAAAAAGTAATGCTAACTATGGCGTAAAAAATAAAAAAAGCATCGTTTCTCTCGAACCAACTATCGTGATCTTTTTTATGATGATCTTTGTGTAAAGACCATAAAAAACCGTGCATTACATATTTATGGGTAAACCACGCCATAAACTCCATAAAACAATAGGTTGATAGAAAAACGAGTATCCAAAGTGCGGTTTGCATAATTTAAAATTAAATTAAATTTAATTGATATTTTACATAACTACGCATTAAAAGCTCTATTTTTTTTGGATTAGAAACTCGTATTCTGGCTTCTTTAATTTGTAAAGCAGGTGTTTTTTTTAGTTTTTTTAATAATTGGCTGTAATACCTATACGCCATAAAAACTCCAAACTTAGCTTCCAAAGGCAATTGTTTTATACCTAACAATCCATTTTTAAAATCAGATTCTATATCATCTATAATATCTTGTTTAGAGGCTTCGTTTAAATGTGTTAAGTCTGTGTTAGGAAAATAGCTTCGGTTTAACGTATCGAAATCATCTTTTAAATCTCTTAAAAAATTCACCTTCTGAAAGGCTGAGCCTAGAGCCATAGCTTTGTCTTTAAGGTTGTTGTATTTTTCTTGATCGCCTTTTACAAAAACGGTTAAGCACATTAAACCAACAACATCTGCAGAGCCATATATGTAATCTTTATATTCTTGGTTTGTTAGATAATCTGTTTTGTGTAAATCTAATCGCATACTTTTCATAAAGGCATCGACTAAAGTTTTGTCAATATTATATTTATAAAAGGTATGTTGAAATGCGTTTAATATGGGATTTAAGCTGATTTTATGTTTTAAGGCATCTTCAAGATCATCAGAAAATTTATTGAAAAGAAGCTCTTTATTGTAATCGTGAAAAGAATCTACTATTTCGTCTGCAAAGCGCACAAATCCGTAGATGTTATAAATATCCATTCTAATGGATTTTGAAAGCATTTTTGTAGCTAATGAAAACGATGTACTATATGTTTTGGTAACGATTTTACTAGAATTGTAAGAAACGGTATCGAAGAGAGATTTCATGGCTTAACTATTTTGTTTAATGATTAATTCTGAAACTAATTTTCCTGATATTAAAGCAGGAGGAACACCGGGGCCAGGAACAGTTAGTTGTCCTGTAAAAAACAGATTTTCTACCTTTTTGCTTTTAAGTTTTGGTCTTAAAAAGGCAGTTTGCATTAATGTATTAGCCATTCCATACGCATTTCCTTTATACGAGTTATAGTCTTTTATAAAATCGTTAATACAAAAGGACTCTTTAAATATAACATGTTTTTTTATATTTTGTGAGGTTAAAGATTCAAAACGAGTCATTATTTTATCGAAATATTGCGCTCTTAATTCAGGAGTGTCCTCTAAGCCTGGAGCAAGCGGAATTAAAAATATACCTGCTTCTTTATTTTCTGGCGCAGCGCAGTTATCTGTTTTGCTAGGAAAACTTGCATAAAATAGTGGCGATTCTGGCCATTTGGGGTTGTCGTAAATAGCTTTGGCATGAGTATCGAAATCAACATCAAAAAATAAAGTGTGATGATTTACATTTTTTATTTTTTTATCGAAACCAACGTAGAATAATAAAGATGATGGCGCAAATGTTTTTTTACTCCAATAATTTTCTGAGTATTGCCTTAATGGTATTTCTAGTAATGTTTCGGTGTGGTGATAATCGGCTCCACTTAAAACAATATCGGCATGCAGTTTTTCTTTATTAGTAATAACACCAACCGCTTTTTTGTTTTTAGTTACAATTTTTTCTACGGGCGTATTTGTTTTTATTTTAACACCTAATGTTTTTGCCAAATTCTCTAAAGCTAATATTACTTGATACATACCTTTTTTAGGGTGAAAGGTGCCCAATCCAAAATCGGCATAATTCATAAAACTATAAAAGGATGGTGTGTCGCTTGGTTTTGCTCCTAAAAATAACACAGGGAATTCAAGAATTTTTACCAAACGTTCGTTTTTAAATTCTTTTCTAACGTCTCGCTTTATATTGCTAAAAAACTCATTTAGTTTAGTTACAGTTTTACTTGTTACAAGCTCTAAAGGCGATACACCTGGGTTGTAAACTAAATCTTTAATTGCAATATCGTAATTGCTTTGTGCTCTATTTATAAACTTTTTTAATTTTTTAGCACTTCCTGGTTCTTCTTTCTCAAAAGCTTTGTAAATTTTATCTAATGTGTCTTCTATAGTGATATAGTCGTTTTTTTTAAAGTAGACACTGTATGCAGGGTTTAACTTTTCTAAAGTGTAGTAATCTGATGGTTTTTTATTAAAATCTGAAAAAAAACGTTCGAAAACATCAGGCATCCAATACCAAGTTGGACCAATATCAAAAGTAAAGCCATCTCGTTTTAATTGTCTTGCTCGGCCCCCAATAGTTGCATTTTTTTCTAAAATACTAATATTGTAACCAGATTTTGCGAGATAACAAGCAGCGGATAATGACGAAAACCCCGAGCCAATTATAATTACTGTTTTTTTCATTTTGTTTAACAAATATTTTATAAAGTTAAACAAAATTAAGCTCTCTTACAAATTCTCTACAAGTATTTTTATAGAATTAAAAGATTTTATTTTGTTTTTAAAATCAGATAGTTCCATGTCTATTAGTCTAGGTCCTAAAACATTTAAGCTAGTATTAGTTTTGTTTAGTAGTAAATTTTTAAAACGTTTTAAATAATTTAAAACCTCGTTGGTTTCTGGGTACACTGTAAAGTAAGAAATAAAGGTAACGTCGTTAAAATAGCCTACAATGTCTGTAAGACTTTCCATTGGTACACTTTCTCCTAAAAATATAGTATGATATCCTTTTCTTCTAAGTTGATAATTTATAAAAAGTAATCCAATATCATGAATTTCGTTGTCTGGAAGAAATAAAACAAAGGTTTTGGAATTTGGTTTTGGTTCTTCGAACTCAATGCGCTCTATGCTCAATAATATTTTTTGTTTAATATGCGTAGACAAAAAATGTTCGTGAGCAGGCGTTATTGTATTTGTTTGCCAAAGCAGACCAATATCGTTTAAAACGGGTATAAAAACATTATAAAATATGTCGTCAAAACTTTGGTTTTTAGTTAAGTCGTTATAGGTTTTATAAAAAAGAGACTGATCAAAATTAATCATAGCCAATTTTAATGCATTTATGGCGTGGTCTTCTGTTTTAGATGTAAATGCAATTTCTTTAACCTTTAAAGGTATTTCGTTTTCTTTAAGCTTTGCAATTTTAGATATTTTAAAACCATTATTATTTAAATAAGATATATTTAATAATTTTTGAAGACTCAATATATTGTAGTTTCTAATGTTAGTTTCAGATCTGTTTGGGCTTAATAAATTATAGCGTTTTTCCCATATTCTAATAGTATGTGCTTTAATGCCTGTTAGATTTTCTAAATCTTTAATGCTAAAATCAACTTGTATATTGTTCATTTTTTATGGTAAAAAGTTAAACAATATTAAGGAAAATAAATAAGAATAAAAAAGAAGGATAAATAAAAAAGTGCGCACGAGAAGATTCGAACTTCCACATCTTATAACAGATACTGGCCCCTCAAGCCAGCGCGTCTACCAATTCCGCCACGTGCGCTTAAAATAAAAAAGAGTATAAAACAAAAAAAGTTAAGCGACAAACTTAACTTTTTTTAGTGACCGGGCTGGGGCTCGAACCCAGGACCCTCTCCTTAAAAGGGAGATGCTCTACCAACTGAGCTACCAGGTCTTAATTTAAAATATTAGTAAAAATGTTACTAAATCGAGACGGTTGTTAAATTAAAAAACCCTAATAAATTTATAGTTACTAGGGATTTTAATTTTTATTTTAGTGACCGGGCTGGGGCTCGAACCCAGGACCCTCTCCTTAAAAGGGAGATGCTCTACCAACTGAGCTACCAGGTCAATTTAGTTAACAAACATTATTGCTGTTTGCGGGTGCAAATATATAATGTTTTCTTAATTAAACAATAGTTTTTTTAAGTTTTTTTCGTTTTTTTGTAGCTTGTAAACGTATGTTTTTCATAATCAATTTATAAGGTAGTAATGATTATAGTGTTAATTGGATATATGGCTTCAGGAAAGTCGTCTATAGGAAAGAAAATAGCAAAAAAATTAAATTATAATTTAGTTGATTTAGATGATTTAATAGAAGAAAGGGAGCATTTGTCTGTAAGCGAGATATTTAAAACGAAAGGCGAGGTCTATTTTAGAAAACAAGAAGCCCTTTATTTAAAAAATCAAATAGAAAGTAATACAAATTTAATATTATCGCTTGGTGGTGGTACACCTTGTTATGGCACTAATATGGATTATATATTAGAAGCCAATAATGTTAAAAGTGTATACTTAAAAGGAGCTATTCCTACTTTAGTTTCAAAATTAATTAAAAAGAAAAGTACGCGCCCTTTAATTGCTCACATAGAAACCGAGGAGGCTATGACAGAGTTTGTTGGTAAACACCTGTTTGAGCGTAGTTATTATTATAATAAAGCAGAGATTATAATAAATATAGATAATAAAACGAAGAAAGAAATAGCAAACGAAATTGTTACTACTTTATTCTAAAGTGGCCTCATAAACTTTTCCTTCTAAAACAACATTTACATGTTCGTGAAGCGATGTAGATAAAGATATACCCTTAAAATCTGCTTTTACAGGGTATTTTTTATGATTTCTATTTACAAGTACCGCTGTTTTAAACTGTTTTAATGGTACGCCTAAAAAGTGTTTAACACCATAAACAAGCGTAGTACCAGAATTTAAAACATCATCTACTAAAACAATAGATTTATTAGAGTAATCTTCTGCAGATAAAGATGTTTTAATAGGTTCCCAAGGATTTTTTTTGTTTATAATAACTTTACAAAGCACGGGGTTTATGTTCGATATTTTTTGAAGCACAGCTTTAATTTTCTTAGCAAACACATAGCCATTACTATCTATACCAGCTAGAATAACTTCTTTTTCGTAAACATTGCTTTCGTAAATTTGAAAAGCAATACGTCTTATTTTATGATTAATTTCTGCGTGTGTTAAAATAACATTTGTTGCTACAGTCATATACCCGTTTTTCTTTTTTAAAATATAAAATTACACTTTTTTATTTGTTTATTTTACCTTTTAAAGGGCAAATAAAATTGGTATACAAGAATTAATCTTCTTCAAAAAAACTCTCTTCATTAAAATCATCAATATCTCTTCTGTCTTTTTTAGTAGGTCTACCAACACCTTTTTTTCTGTAATAATCTTTAGAGTATTTTAAAAGTTCTTGAGCTTCAAATTGCTCTTTAGGCGTAGTATCTATCCTATATAAATCAACAAGTTTGGCGCCAACTCTGTTTGGAGGTATATCGTTAACTTTTAATCTGTAATTAATTTGATTTTTTCTAAATTGTACAACGTCTTGAGGATATACATCTCGACTGGGCTTAACAATTTCGTCATTAATTCTAACTTGGCCTTTTTTACAAGCTGTAGTAGCTAGTGTTCTTGTTTTATAATACCTAACACACCATAAATACTTGTCTATTCGCATATAATTATGTAAAACTACGTTAATGTTCTTGTGCAAAATTATATTAAAATTGTATCTTGCGCGTCAAAAATAAGCAATAATCAAGCATTATTAAAGTTATAAATTTTTAAGATTGATTTTGCTTAGAAAAGGAAAACACCAAAGTATATGAAAATAGTAAAATTAAGTTTGTTAACATTATGCTTAACAATAGGTCTTTTTTCTTGTAAAAAAGATGATGATAGTGATGATGTAATTACTATAGAAGTTAGAGATAGAGATGAAGTACAGGAAGAAGATATTTTAGAGATTGAAACCTATTTAGCAAACCATTATTATAATTCTAGTGAGCTAGAAGCTATAGGAGATCCAAGTAGTTCTGATTTAGAAATAAGTGCACTTGCTAATGGAGAAACCGAAGCTCCAGAAGGACATACTATTTTATGGGATTTATTAAGTGAATCAAACCCAATTTTAACAAAAGAAACCAAGACATACGCAAACACTACTTACGAATTTTATGTACTTAAATTAAATGCAGGTGGCGGAGAGGAATCTCCAAATTTCTCAGACGAAGTAAGAGTTAATTACGAAGGTTTTTTATTAGATGATGATGCTACCATTTTTGATAGCGCTGTAAACCCTGTTGTTTTTGATTTAACATCGTTAATACCAGGATGGAGAAAAGTTTTACCGCTTTTTAATACCGCTGTTTCTTTTGAAGATGGTGGCGATGGTACTGTAGATTATATGAACCATGGTGCTGGTGTTATGTTTATTCCGTCTGGTTTGGCTTACTTTAGTAACGGGTCTACAGGTATTTCTACTTATACACCAATTGCTTTTAAGTTTGATTTAATGAATGCTTACGTAACCGATCATGATGGTGATGGTATTCCTTCTTATTTAGAAGATTTAAATGGAGATGGCGAATTTACTATTGCAGATCCAGATGACGATACTGTAACTCATGATGATACAGATGGTGATTTTACTCCAAATTATTTTGATGCAGACGATGATGCAGATGGTATTGCAACTATTAACGAATTAGAACCTAAGACTTATACGGTTGATACTAATAATGGAGGTACAGAGCCTGTATTGGTAGCTAATAGGGAGTTTGAAATTAGCAGAACTGAAGAAGCAGGTGTTATTACTATAAATACAGTAACTATAATGGACTCTAATAATGATGGTGTAGATGATTATTTAGATGGAGAAATAACTATTAATTACAACTCTAGTAATTAGTTTGGCAATATAAATTAAAACAAAAAAATCTCGCTATTGCGAGATTTTTTTGTTTTATAAAGCATGTATATTATAAAATAAGCGACAAACTTAATATAAGTTGATCTGGTCTTGTATCTAGTCTGCTAACTGCGTTAGTAGATATGTTATTGTTTATAAAACTAGCTTCGTTATCATTAAAGCCTCTTTCGTATCTTAGGTCTATACCTACTTTTTTAAAGTTTAAACCAATTCCAAAATTAGCTCCAACAGAGAAATCTTCCTCAACATCTTTAATAGCTATGCCATCATATTCAGAATCTAAAATATACTGAAAAGAAGGACCTGCAAATACACTAATAGGACCAAGTACTTTTACACCAATAAGAATAGGAGCATCTATTTTTTGCATTTCAAAACTATCGTCATCATAATCACTTTTAGTGCTAGTGTATACAATTTCTGGCTTTAAATACAGTTTGTTTCCAATTTTTCCGAATAAACCAAAGTGATACCCCACATTTCTCTCGGGCTTTTTGGCATTATCTCCAATAGATTCAAAATAGTTTCCGTTAGCATTGTAGTTTACCCCGCCTTTAATTCCTATTCCGGTAGCAGTTTGCGCATAGGCTCCAGAGCTAAATAAAATAGCAAGTAAAGCTATAAAAAAAGAATTCTTATTCTTGCTACTAGGTGTTGCAATAGATTTGCGACATGTTTTAAAAATGTTCATAATTATTCGTTTTTAAGATTGAATGTACCTAATATCAAAAACGTTGCCAAACGAATATTATTTTCTTGAAGATAGTATTTTAAAGCAAAAAGGGTTCTTTTAAAATTTAAAAGAACCCTTTAAGTAAGTTATAGTAATTGTTATTTTCTTTTTATAACAGCAAGTGCTTTTTCTACAATAGATGCGCTATTTAATCCGTATTTATCCATTAATTGCGCAGGAGTACCAGATTCTCCAAAAGTATCGTTAGTACCAATAAACTCTTGCGGAGTTGGTTTTTGAGTAGCTAAAGTACGTGCAACACTTTCGCCTAAACCTCCTAAAATATTATGCTCTTCTGCAGTAACAATACAACCTGTTTTAGTAACAGAATCTATAATAGCCTTTTCATCTAAAGGCTTAATAGTATGTATGTTTATAACCTCGGCAGATATACCTTGTTCGTTTAAAACTTTTGATGCTTCTAAGGCTTCCCATACTAAATGTCCTGTAGCTACAATAGTAACATCTGTACCTTCTGTTAACTGTATTGCTTTTCCTATTTCAAATTTTTGATCTGCTGGAGTAAAAATAGGAACAGATGGACGTCCAAAACGTAAGTAAACAGGGCCTTCATATTCTGCAATAGCAATGGTTGCAGCTTTTGTTTGATTGAAATCACAAGGATTAATAACTACCATGCCTGGAAGCATTTTCATTAACCCAATATCTTCAAGAATTTGGTGTGTTGCACCATCTTCTCCTAAAGTTAAGCCTGCGTGCGATGCGCATATTTTTACATTCTTACCAGAATAAGCTATAGATTGACGAATTTGATCGTAAACACGACCTGTTGCAAAATTTGCAAAAGTACCAGTAAAAGGAATTTTACCTCCAATAGTCATACCAGCAGCAATACCCATCATATTGGCTTCAGCAATTCCTATTTGAAAAAAACGCTCAGGGTTTTCTTTAATAAATTCCCCCATTTTTAACGAAGGTGTTAAATCTGCACAAAGTGCAACAACATCAGGGTTTGTTCTTCCTAATTCTGCTAAACCAGCACCAAATCCGCTACGTGTATCTTTCTTTTCTGTATATGTATAAGTTTTCATTTTCTTTTTTGATTGCTAGATTAATAATCTCCTAAAGTTTCAGGGTTTTGTGCTAAGCCAATAGCTAATTGCTCGTCGTTAGGTGCTTTACCATGCCACTCGTGTGTATGCATCATAAAATCTATACCATTACCCATTATTGTTTTTAATAAAACACAAACAGGTTTTCCTTGTCCAGTTTTAGCTTTAGCTTCAGCCATTCCTTTAATAATAGCATCAATATTATTTCCAGCTTCAATTTCTATAACAGTCCACCCAAAAGCTTCAAATTTACCTTTAATGCTTCCCATTGGTAAAACGTCATCTGTTGCTCCATCAATTTGTTGACCATTTAAGTCAATTGTAGATATTATATTATCTACATTTTTTGCAGCAGCATACATTATAGCTTCCCAGTTTTGTCCTTCTTGTAATTCGCCATCGCCATGTAAAGAATAAACAATACTTTTATCTCCATTCATCTTTTTTACCTCGGCAGCTCCTAAAGCAACAGACATGCCTTGACCTAAAGATCCAGAAGCTACTCTTACTCCAGGTAAACCTTCGTGCGTTGTTGGGTGTCCTTGTAAACGAGAGTCGATTAATCTAAAGGTGCTTAATTCTTCAACTGGAAAATAACCAGCTCTTGCCAAAACGCTATAAAATACTGGAGAAATATGTCCGTTAGATAAAAAGAATAGGTCTTCGTTAATTCCATCCATATCAAAACCTTCTTTTCTATCCATGATTTCATTGTATAATGTAACCAAAAATTCGGCACATCCTAATGAACCTCCTGGGTGTCCAGAATTTACTTTGTGAACCATTCGTATAATATCTCTACGAACTTGCGTGGTTAAATCTTCTAATTGTTGTGTATTTGGCATGTTTAATTTATTAAATTTTGCGACACAAAAATAGTCTATTATGTTTCTTTTACAAAGTATTAACAACCTAATTTAAGTAAACATTTAACTTTTTTTAGTAAATTAAACATTAATAAGAAAAGCTTTATTTTTAGGTGCTACTAATACGTATTATTCTATATAATTCTGGGTAAAACTAAATTTAAATTAAAAAAATATGTAGGTTTGCGCATTAATGCTTTTTAGATTATTTAAAGCGTTAATATAAAACTGTAAATTTTATTTAAATGAAGTTCGAATTAAACGCGTTAGACCCCAAAAGTAAAGCTAGAGCAGGTAAAGTAACAACCGATCATGGTGTTATAGAAACTCCAATTTTTATGCCTGTTGGTACTGTAGCAACAGTAAAAGGTGTACATCAACGCGAGCTTAAAGACGATATAAATCCAGATATTATTTTGGGTAATACCTATCATTTATATTTAAGACCACAGACAAAAATTATTGAAAAGGCTGGCGGACTTCATAAATTTATGAATTGGGATAGAAATATTTTAACCGATTCTGGGGGCTACCAAGTATACTCACTTTCTGCAAATAGAAAAATTAAAGAGGAAGGTGTAAAATTTAAATCGCATATAGATGGTAGTTACCATACATTTACACCCGAAAATGTTATGGAAATTCAGCGTAGTATTGGTGCCGATATTATTATGGCTTTTGATGAGTGTACGCCATATCCTTGCGATTATAATTACGCTAAACGCTCTATGCACATGACGCATCGCTGGTTAGATAGATGTATTAATCATTTAGAAAAAACACCTTTAAAATACGATTATAACCAAGCCTTTTTCCCTATTGTACAAGGTAGTACGTATAAAGATTTGCGTAAACAATCGGCAGAGTATATAGCTAATGCTGGAGCAGTAGGTAATGCTATTGGCGGTTTATCTGTTGGAGAACCTGCCGAAGAAATGTATGCCATGACCGATGTAGTTTGTAGTATTTTACCAGAAGATAAGCCAAGATATTTAATGGGTGTTGGTACGCCTATCAATATTTTAGAAAATATAGCGTTAGGTGTAGACATGTTCGATTGTGTTATGCCAACACGTAATGCTAGAAATGGTATGTTGTTTACTGCACATGGTACTATAAATATTAAGAATTTAAAATGGGCTGATGATTTTTCGCCTATAGACGAAATGGGTATAACATTTGTAGATAAAGCATATACCAAGGCATATGTAAGACATTTGTTTACCGTAAACGAATTATTAGGTAAGCAAATAGCAACTATACATAATTTAGGTTTCTATTTATGGTTGGTTCGCGAAGCTAGAAAACATATATTAGCAGGAGATTTTTCTGTTTGGAAAGATAAAATGGTAAAGCAAATGAATAACCGACTATAAAAGCATAAATAAAATTTAAGATAACATTGAAAATACTAGATTGGTACATATTAAAACGTTATTTATTTACATTTTTTATGATGTTACTTTTGTTTATTCCTATTGGAATAACAGTACATCTAGCAGAAAAAATTGGAAAAATTTTAGATAAAGAAGTCCCTTTTGGCGAGGTAGCTGTTTATCTTTTCGACTTTACTATTTACTTTGCACACCTACTTTTTCCTTTGTTTTTGTTTTTATCAGTTATCTGGTTTACATCAAAACTTGCAAATAACACCGAGGTTATTGCCTTTTTAAGTTCTGGAGTATCTTATGTTAGGTTTTTAAGACCGTATTTAATAGGTGCTACAATAACAGGTTTTATGGCATTAATACTTGGTTTGTATTTAGCACCAAGAGCAAGTAAGGGCTTTAACGATTTTACTTATAAATATTTTAAATCTCATTCTAAAGACAGTCAAGATCGAGATGTTTACAGGCAAATTAGCGAGTCCGATCAAATTTATGTTAGTCGTTTTGACGATAGAAATAATGTAGGACACGATTTTACTTTTGAGCATTTTGACGGTAATAAATTAGTGTATAAAATAACAGCTGATAATATTAGGTATATAGAAAAAGATTCGGTTTACAGAATGACAAATTATGTAAAGCGTACCATTGGAAATTTGCCCGATTCTTTAGAAATATTACGTAAAAAAGACACCTTGTTTGCTTTTGAAATAAAGGATTTAATTCCTAAAATTTATGAAGCAGAGGTTTTACCATACGGAGAATTAGTAGAGTTTATTGAAAAAGAGGAGCAAAGGGGCTCATCTAACATTGGTAGATATAAATTGGTAAAATATAGAAAATGGAGTTTGCCTGTCTCTGTTTTTATCTTAACTATTATAGGTGTTGCAGTATCATCAAACAAAAGACGTGGTGGTATGGGTGTAAACTTGGCTATAGGTATTTGTATAGCCATGGTGTTTGTATTTTTCGATAAAATATTTGGGGTTATGGCACAACAGTCTAACTTCGACCCAATAATTGCTGTATGGTTTCCAAACATTATTTTTGGAGTGCTAGCTGCTTACCTGTTATATAATGCTAAGCGCTAAATTTAAAAGTTATTTACACTTACATGTTTTAGTTTTTATAGCTGGTTTTACAGCTATTTTAGGCGAGTTAATTTCTATAGAGGCCATTCCGTTGGTGTGGTTTAGAATGCTCATGGCGTTAATTTTAATGTATGTTTATGTAAAAGTTGCTAAAATAAATATTAAAATAACATCAAAAGCAATTACTAAATTTGCCTTTGCTGGCGTAATTATAGCCTTACATTGGATAACCTTTTTTACAGCCATAAAAGTAGCCAACATATCAATAGCTTTAGCAATGTTTTCTACAGGTGCTTTTTTTGCATCTATAATAGAGCCCATAATTTATAAACGTGCCATTGTTTGGTACGAAATTTTATTTGGCATTATTGTTATAATTGGAGTCTACATTATAACCCAAAGCGAATTAAAGTATATTACAGGTATAATTTTAGGTATAACATCGGCTTTATTATCGTCGTTATTTGCAGTTTTAAATGGTAAGTTTTTAAAAACACACTCTGCAACTACTATCTCTTTTTACGAGTTTTTAAGTGGTGTACTTTTTATATCTATGTACATAATGCTTTTTACAGAAGGGTTTTCAATTAACTTTTTTAACCTAAGTGTGCCAGATTTTGGTTACCTATTTATTTTAGCTTCTATATGTACTACGTATGCCTTTATAGCTTCGGTGTATATTATGAAAGATATAAGTCCGTATACAGTTGTGCTAACCTATAACTTAGAACCCATATACGGTATTGCTATAGCTGTATTACTTTTTCCTGATAAAGAAAAAATGAGCCCAGCATTTTATTACGGAGCTTTAATTATTATCATTACAGTATTATGTAATGGCATTCTTAAAAATATGAAAAAAATTAAAAAAAGTAGCTAATACTTATATGTTCAAAATGATTAAGTTAAATCATACAAACTAAAATTATACTGTTATTTCATTTTTATTTTAAAAGGTAAACGAAATAAAATATGTAGTTTTGTAAACTAAACCAAATATTGAAATAAAAATTCCTATGGAATATTTAGAATTTGAACTTCCAATAAAAGAGCTTGAAGATCAATTACAAAAATGTAAAGTGATAGGCGAGGAAAGTGAAGTAGATGTTACAGAAACTTGTACTCAAATAGAAAAGAAGCTTGCAACAGCAAAAAAAGATATATACAAAAACCTAACGCCTTGGCAACGGGTACAACTTTCACGGCATCCTAATAGACCATATACACTAGATTATATTCATGCTATTTGTGGAGATAGTTTCTTAGAACTTCATGGAGATCGTAATGTAAAGGACGATAAAGCCATGATTGGTGGCCTAGGTAAAATAGGCGATCAAAGTTTTATGTTTATCGGTCAACAAAAAGGATATAATACCAAGACAAGACAATACAGAAATTTTGGTATGGCCAATCCAGAAGGATATCGAAAAGCATTACGTTTAATGAAATCTGCTGAAAAATTTGGTATTCCTGTAGTTACTTTTATAGATACTCCAGGTGCATACCCAGGTTTAGAAGCTGAAGAACGAGGACAGGGAGAAGCCATTGCTAGAAATATTTTAGAAATGGCTCGTTTAAAAGTTCCTATTATTGCTATTGTTATAGGTGAAGGAGCTTCTGGTGGAGCCTTAGGTATAGGTGTAGGAGATAAAGTTTTAATGTTAGAAAATTCTTGGTACTCAGTAATTTCTCCAGAAAACTGTTCTTCTATTTTATGGAGAAGTTGGGAGCACAAAGAAAAGGCTGCAAAAGCACTTAAACTTACAGCAAGCGATGCTAAGAAAATAAAAGTTGTTGACGGGATTATTAAAGAGCCTATTGGAGGTGCACATAGAGATCGTGAAAAAACATTTTTAACCGTTAGCGAGACAATTGTTAAGACTTACGAAAGCCTTAAAAACTTATCACCAACAGATTTAATTTCTGAGCGTATGGATAAATATTTAAACATGGGTGTCTATAAAGGATAATTCGTTTAAAATCATATAATAAAAAATCTGAAGTGTCATGCTTCAGATTTTTTTTATGGATATTAACAATATTTCTAAGTTATTAACAGTTAAATTGTTAACTGACAGTTAACAACGATAAATTTAAAACGCTTTAAGCCAAAGCATATTTAGTTACTTTTGTAGTTATGAAACAACCCGACCAAGTCAAAGGATATAAAGTAGACAAAAGCACATTAATTAGTCTAGAAAAAGGAAAGATACCTCCGCAAGCTATTGATTTAGAGGAGGTTGTTCTTGGGGCAATGATGATTGATAAGAAAGGGGTAGACGAGGTTATCGATATTTTAAGTCCCGATGCTTTTTATAAAGAAGCACACCAGCATATATTTAATGCCATATTTACCTTATTCGAAAACAGTGAGCCTGTAGACTTATTAACGGTTTCTACACAATTAAAGAAGGATGCAAAGCTAGAATTATCTGGAGGAGATTTTTACTTAATATCTTTAACTCAAAAGGTATCATCTTCTGCCCATATCGAGTTTCATGCTCGTATTATTTTACAAAAATTTATTCAGCGAAGTTTAATTAAAATTTCTAGTGAAATTATAGAAGAAGCTTACGACGAAACTAAGGATGTATTCGATTTATTAGATACAGCAGAAACTAAATTATACGAAGTTACCCAAGGTAACATTAAAAAATCGAGTGAAACAGCTCAAGACTTAGTAATTCAGGCAAAGAAAAAAATTGAAGAGATTTCTAATAAAGAAGGCTTAAGTGGTATTCCTACCGGGTTTACTAAACTAGATAAATTAACGTCTGGTTGGCAACCTTCCGATTTAATTATTGTTGCAGCGCGTCCAGGTATGGGTAAAACCGCTTTAACACTGTCTATGGCAAGAAATATTGCTGTAGATCAAAATATACCTGTTGCTTTCTTCTCTTTAGAGATGGCTTCAGTACAATTAATTACCCGTTTAATTTCTAGTGAAACAGGATTGTCATCAGAGAAGTTGCGTACTGGTAAATTAGAAAAACATGAATGGGAACAACTAAACGTAAAAGTAAAAGGCTTAGAAAAAGCACCTTTATTTATAGATGATACACCGTCACTTTCTATTTTCGATTTAAGAGCAAAAGCAAGGCGTCTGTCTTCGCAACATGGTATAAAATTAATTATGATTGATTACTTGCAGTTAATGACGGGAGGTAGTAATCATGGAGGAAACCGTGAGCAAGAAATCTCGATGATTTCTCGAAACTTAAAAGCCTTGGCAAAAGAACTTATGGTACCAGTTATTGCATTATCGCAATTATCGCGTGCGGTAGAAACGCGTGGAGGAAGTAAAAGACCTTTACTGTCAGATTTACGTGAATCTGGAGCGATAGAGCAAGATGCAGATATTGTAAGCTTTATTTTCCGACCAGAATATTATAAAATTGATGAATGGGATGATGACGAACGTTCGTCTACCCAAGGCCAAGCCGAGTTTATTATTGCAAAACACAGAAATGGTGGTTTAGAGAATATTCGTCTAAAATTCTTAGGACACTTAGGTAAGTTTGATAATTTAGATGATTTCGATTCGCCTTTTGATACCGAATTTCATTCTAAAATGAATGCAGCTGCAAACGACGACACTTTTAAAACAGACGATTTTAAAGCAAGTCCAGATCAAGCTTTTGGTAGTTCTTTTAATAATGAGGATAACGACGTACCATTTTAACTTAATATTTTTATAAAGATTTTATTTAGGTTTTCTTTTTAAGTATCTTTCACTTATAAAATTAGGTATCTAAATCGTTTTAATTAAAACGATTTAGATACCTTGTAAAGTACCGCTTCAAATTGAAAAAGATATTTATAATCATATTATTTATAAGTTTTAGCTTAAAAACTTATGCATCATACATTCTTGTTCCTATGGATGTAGAGAGTCAAAAAAATCATTTAAAAGCTTATGGCGTAACTTATTGGGTGCTTAATAAAGAGCTTAAAGTAAAGTGGCTTCTTAATTATAGAGGTGGCTCTTTTTTACTTCCAGATACAGATAAAATTAAAAAAGAATGCCAAATACGAGGTGTATCTTTTGAGGTGATATCTAATAATAATGCCGAAAGTATTTTACAAGAAATTAGTAGTCCAAGTAAAAATATGGAAGCAGTGGTTTTAGAAAAAGCTCCTAAAATAGCAGTGTATACTCCAAAAGGAAAATTGCCTTGGGATGATGCAGTTACTATGGTTTTACAATATGCAGAGATTCCTTACGAAACGGTGTACGATGAAGAAGTTTTAAACGATGGTTTGTTACTGTTTGATTGGCTGCACTTACATCACGAAGATTTTACGGGGCAATATGGTAAGTTTTATGGTGCCTATAGAGCTTCTTCGTGGTATATTGAAGAGAAAAAAAATGCAGAAATATTAGCACATGCTTTAGGTTTTAGTAAAGTATCTGAAGAAAAAAGTGCTGTGGCTTCTAAAATTAGAGACTATGTTGTTGGAGGTGGTTTTATGTTTGCCATGTGTAGCGCAACAGATAGTTTTGATATTGCACTTTCGGTTGAAGGGTTAGATATTTGCGAGCCTATGTTTGATGGAGATGGAACAGATGCTGGCTATCAAAATAAAATCGATTTTTCTAAAACTTTTGCTTTTACAAATTATACCTTAGAGCGCAGTCCGTTAATTTATGAGTTTTCGTCAATAGACATGACAAGAAAACGTCGTGTAACTAAAGATTCAGATTATTTTTCTTTAATGGAGTTTTCTGCAAAATGGGACCCTATTCCAACTATGTTATGTCAAAACCATACCGCTTTAGTAAAGGGGTTTATGGGGCAAACAACATCGTTTACTCGCGAAGAAATAAAATCGAGTGTATTAGTAATGGGAGAAACAAAATCTAATGGAGAAGCCAAATACATACATGGCATAAAAGGAAAAGGTTTTTTTACTTTTTATGGAGGCCATGATCCAGAAGATTATCAGCATAAAGTGGGCGATCCTAAAACCGAGCTCGATTTACACCCAACCTCCCCTGGTTACAGGCTTATATTAAATAATGTTTTATTTCCTGCAGCTAAAAAAAAGAAACAAAAAACTTAATTACAGAGTTTCTTTAGCTTCTAATAATTTTTCTAGAACAAGCTCTACACCAAATTCGTCGTTACTTTTTGTGTTAAAATCTGCGATTTTTTTTATGTTTTCATGTGCGTTTTCCATCGCAAAACCATGTGTAGATTGCTTAAACATTTCAATATCATTATTATAATCGCCAAAAACTAAGGTTTCTTCTGGTAAAATATTATAATTGTTTTGAAGCATTTTTATAGCGTGCCCCTTATTTGCTAAATTATCAGAGATGTCTACCCAATTTTTACCAGAAACTTTTACACCGTATGTATTATCTAAATCTTTAAAGTATGGGTAAATATGGGTTTCAGAGCACTCCTTATGGTATAACGCTATTTTTATAATAGCTTCTGGTATGTCATCTGTAGTTTTAAAGTAATCAAACTCTGGATAAAACTCGGTTAATACCTTTAATAAATTAGCATCTTTGGTTTTAAAATAAGCTTTTTTTTGGGTGCAAAAAACAGCATTAATATCATCTAACTTGTTTAATATAGAAATAATATTATCTAGTTTACTTTTTTCTATTGGTGTAGTAAGTAAAACTTCCTCTTTTTTAATAACTACACCACCATTTTCTGCAACAATAGTAATGTCGTCTTTTATGTCTTGTAGTTTTTCTAATATACTATAATACGGTCTGCCACTAGCAGCTACAAAATGAATATTATGTTTTTTTAAAGCATCAAATAATTTGAAAAAACGAGAACTTACTTCGTGATTAGAGTTTAATAAAGTGCCATCCATATCGGTAGCAATAAGTTTTATTTTCGAAAGATTCATACTATATATTTAATATATTAAAACACTAAGCAATTATTTTTATATGTTATAAAAAATAATTGCTTGCTATAAGTACAAATATAAATAACTATTACTGGATATCTGTTTTAGATTAGCTAAGATGTTGTTAAGCTTTAATTACCAGAAGAGTCTGTAGTTATAAGTTTTCTTGTAAAATTGTAAACAAATAAATCACTAGAATTTCCAGTAGATGTATGGTTTTGGTTTATTGTTATAGCATCATTGTTACTCGAAAATATAATTTCACCATATTCTTCTCCATCAATTACTATGTATACTAAATTATTAAGCTCTAACAACTCATATAAATAAGTTCCAGAACTTAAAGCATCTTCTTTGTTATCGTCTGTGTTATTATTAGAAATGGTTAAAGATCCATTTTGCGAATCAAAATCCCAAATAATTGTATCTAAATCAAATTCATAATCTTCGCCAGCTATACCGCCAGAAGATTTTGTAAGGTGCCATTCTATAGTAATTACTTGATCTGTTTCAATACTGTTTTCGTTATCATTTAAAGAGCAACTTGTAACAATAAATATTAAAGAAAGAATAAGATAAAAAGGATATTTCATAAAGTAAGCTTTTATTTTTAGATGAATATTTTCTTAAATGGTTGCGTATAATAATTAATCAATTTAGAAGTTTTTATTTATATGTTATAGAAACTTTTCCTTAAATTTAATTACAAATAAATATACTAATATGGCTACTAAAGAAATAATACTTAATAAAATTCAAATCCTAATTACAAATCATTTTGAAACTCCAGAAGCTGCTTTTTCTTTTTTTGATAAAGATGAAAATGGAAAACTAAAGAAGAAAGAAATAGTGGCATTATTAAAAGAGGCCGAGATTAATGGTTTTATAAGAGGGTTGGTGTCATCTAAGCTAATTGAAGGTTATGATAAAGATGGAGATGGATTAATAGACTGGGAAGAGTTCAAATTAGCTATTGAAAATATTACAGATAAAGATAATTAATTTTAATATTCTACTTTGAACAAAAACCTTAAAGATTTTTCAATCTTACTTTTCAGGTCTGTATTTTTTTGGATTTTTGCTTGTTTTCTCCTCATTGTAATTCGTTACTATGGCATAGGCGAAGAGGAGGGAAGAACCATTAGAGAAAACTACGAGGTTCCCATAACAGAATGGTTCGATATTTTACTTTATGCTGGTGCTCTTCTGGGGCTTTTGTATGCTTTGGTAGAGTTTTTTCTCGAAAAAATTATTAATAATAAGTTTTCTTTAGGCTTTATCTTGCTTATAAAACTTGTAATTTACTTAGTTGCTTTAATTTTAGTAACAACTTTAACTACATTTTATTTTGAACATAGAATGGATATAGACCTACCTAATAATCAAGGTTGGTGGCAAACAAGCAAAGTGTTTTGGGTATCTGTACTCTATTTTTTCATGAGCTCGCTCGTATTTTCATTCTTAAAAATAGCCAGCGATAATTTCGGTAGTGGTGTTTTTGCAAATATGTTGCTGGGCAAATACAGAAAGCCAATAGAAGAAGAACGTATTTTTATGTTTTTAGACTTAAAAGATTCTACTACAATTGCAGAGAAATTAGGTCATTTTTTATACAGTGAATTTATTCAAGATTGTTTTCTAGATTTAAATAGAATTGTAAACAAATACGATGCCCAAGTATATCAATATGTAGGAGACGAAGCTGTCTTAACATGGAAATTTAAAAAAGGCATCTATAAATTTAATTGTGTAACCTTGTTCTTCGATTTTAAAAGTCAATTACAGAAAAGAGAATTGTATTATATTAAAAAGTATAATTATTTCCCAGAATTTAAAGCTGGTTTACATGGTGGTAAGTTAATGGTTGCAGAAGTTGGAACTGTAAAAAAAGAGTTAGCTTTTCATGGCGATGTAGTTAATACTGCGGCTCGAATTCAAGGTCAGTGCAATAAACTTGATGCGACCTTGTTAATTTCTGAAGATTTGTTATTGCCATTAAATTTAAACTTAAATTATGTTGTAAAAGAAGTAGGAGCGCTAGAGTTAAAAGGAAAACAAGTAAAAATAAATGTATTTACTATAAACAAAGTTTAAAACAAAATAGTTAAGATGAAGTGTTTTCAGAAGGAATTAAAATTGAAGGCTTATACAAGAGGTTTCCATTTAATTACAGAAGCTGTGCTTAGTGCAATTCCAGAAATGTCTGAAATTAAAACTGGGCAATGTCAGGTTTTTATAAAACATACTTCGGCAAGTTTATCAATTAACGAAAATGCAGATTTTACTGTTAGACAAGATTTTGAAAGTCATTTTAATAAAATGGTTCCAGAGAATGCACCCTATTACAAACACACTTACGAAGGTCCAGACGATATGCCTGCGCATATTAAAGCTTCTTTACTAGGGGCTTCTATTACCATGCCAATTACCAACGGAAGACTAAATATGGGGATTTGGCAGGGTATTTATTTATGCGAACATAGAGATTACGGTGGTTCTAGAAATATTGTTATTACAGCCTTCGGAATTTAAAGGGTTTAATTACACTTAAACAAATTGGTTTGCATTAAGTAAGACAATCTTTCTATTCAGGGGCAACAAAAGTTCATCAAGTTCTTTATTTGGCAAACATGCAATACAAATAAACAACTATCGACAAACTTATTTATAATAAGGCCTAAAATATATGTATAAAAAAAATCCGACTCTTTCGAATCGGATTTTTCTATTAAGCGAATAATATGTTTTACAATAGGCGAAGTGCCTTATTTTACTTTGTTAATTACAGCTTTAAAAGCCTCTGGGTTATTCATAGCTAAATCGGCTAAAACCTTACGGTTTAATTCGATATCATTAGCTTTTAATTTTCCCATAAATTGCGAATAAGATAAACCGTATTCTCTGGCTCCTGCGTTAATACGCGTTATCCATAAAGCACGGAATGTTCTTTTCTTATTTCTACGGTCTCTGTACGAGTATTGCATCGCTTTATCAACCGCATTTTTTGCTACTGTCCAAACGTTTTTACGACGTCCAAAGTAACCTTTTGCTTGTTTAAGAACCTTTTTTCTTCTGGCTCTTTTTGCTACAGAATTTACTGATCTTGGCATAATTTTAAATGTTTTTTGTAGTAGGCGGTCTTGTAATAGACACTTTGTTTTTTGAGCCTAACTCCAGGGTTTATAATTTATTTAACCAACGTTAAAAAAATGATGTGTTTATTTTAAACGCATCATAGTTTTAATGTTATTCTCATCTGCTTTATGTACTAATGTATCATGACGCAGTGCTAGCTTACGCTTTTTAGACTTCTTTGTTAAGATGTGACTCTTAAAAGCGTGCTTTCTTTTTAATTTACCAGTACCAGTAAGCTTAAAACGCTTTTTAGCACTAGATTTTGTTTTCATTTTAGGCATTTTCTTTTCCTAGTTTTAATTATTTCGCTTAATTATTTTAATGCTGGTCTTAATCTCCAGCATAATATATTTTAAACATAATATGTCTTAGTTTTTACTAAAGCATATTATGTTTATAAATGTCAATTACTTCTTTGGAGAAATAAACATTGTCATACGTTTACCTTCAAGTCTTGGCATTTGCTCTACTTTACCAAATTCTTCAAGATCTTGTGCCAAACGTAATAATAATATTTGTCCTTGCTCTTTAAAGATTATAGATCGTCCTTTAAAAAATACAAAAGCTTTAAGTTTTGCACCTTCTTTTAAAAACTTTTCTGCGTGCTTCTTTTTAAATTGATAATCGTGATCGTCGGTCTGTGGACCAAAACGAATCTCTTTTACAATTACTTTAGTAGCTTTAGATTTTATGGCTTTATCTCGTTTCTTTTGTTCGTAAAGAAACTTTTTATAATCCATAACCTTACAAACAGGAGGGTCTGCATTGGGTGATATCTCTACAAGATCAAATCCTTGAGCATCTGCTATTCTCATAGCATCTCCTTTGGTATAAATACCAATTTCTACATTATCTCCAACAAGACGTACCTTTTGGGCAGTAATTTTAGAGTTAATTTTGTGTTTGTCTTCTTGCGAAACCCTACGGTTTTGCTGTCTTCTACGAATTGCTATGGCCTTATATTTTTAAGTTAAACTTTTTTAAAACGTTTTTAACGTTTTGCTTATTTCATCTTTAATAATTTCAGAAAATACTTCTATCGAAATCATTCCTAAATCTTCACCACCATGCTTTCGCACAGTTATTTTGTTTTCTTTTTCTTCATTCTCGCCAATAACAATCATGAAAGGGTATTTTTGCATTTCGGCTTCCCGAATCTTTTTACCCATAGTTTCATTTCTGTTATCTACAAGGGCGCGAATTTCGTTATTTTCTAGCAAATTTAAAACTTTTTCGCCGTATTTTTCATATTTCTCGCTAAGAGACAATATAATAACTTGTTTAGGCATTAGCCAAATAGGGAAATTACCAGCGGTGTGTTCTAATAAAATGGCTATAAAGCGCTCAATACTACCAAACGGAGCTCGGTGTATCATTACTGGTCGGTGTAATTCGTTATCGCTTCCTTTGTATGTTAAATCAAAACGTTCTGGTAAGTTATAATCTACTTGTATAGTCCCTAATTGCCATTTTCTACCTAAAGCATCTTTTACCATAAAGTCTAATTTAGGGCCATAAAAAGCAGCTTCTCCAGTTTCTACAACATAATTTAAACCTTTATCACTAGCAGCATTAATAATAGCTTGCTCAGCTTTTTCCCATTTTTCAACGTCACCAATATATTTGTCGGGATTTTCAGGGTCCCTTACAGAAACTTGTGCTGTAAAGTTTTCAAAACCTAAAGATCCAAAAACATAAAGAACCAAATCAATTACATTTTTAAATTCCTCATCCAGTTGCTCTGGCATACAAAATAAGTGCGCATCATCTTGAGTAAAACCTCTAACGCGTGTTAAACCATGTAATTCTCCACTTTGTTCGTATCTGTATACGGTACCAAATTCGGCATAACGTACAGGTAAATCTTTATAAGACCACTGGAATGCTTTGTAAACTTCACAGTGGTGCGGACAATTCATTGGTTTTAAAAGAAACTCTTCATTATCCTTAGGTGTAAGTATTGGTTGAAAACTATCTTCGCCATACTTTGCATAATGTCCAGAAGTTTCATAAAGTTCCTTTTGTCCAATATGTGGGGTCGATACCATTTCGTATCCAGCTTTTTTTTGTGCTGCTTTTAAAAAATTTTCTAAACGCTCACGTAAAGCTGCGCCTTTTGGTAGCCATAAAGGTAAACCTTGACCCACTCGATGCGAAAACGTAAAAAGTTCCAATTCTTTACCTAGTTTTCTGTGGTCACGTTTTTTAGCCTCTTCTAATAAAGTTAAGTATTCAGTAAGTTCCTTTTGCTTCGGGAACGATATACCGTAAACTCTAGTTAACTGCTGTTTCGTTTCATCACCTCTCCAATAGGCACCAGCAACGCTTAGTATTTTTACAGCTTTTATAATACCTGTATTTGGTATGTGGCCTCCACGACATAAATCTGTAAACGTAGAGTGATCGCAAAAGGTAATAGTGCCATCTTCTAAGTTTTCAATCAATTCAGTCTTAAACTCATTATCTTTATATTCCTCCAAAGCATCAGCTTTAGACACAAATCTTAAATTAAACTCATGTTTGCCTCTAGCAATTTCAAGCATTTTAGTTTCAATAGCTTTAAAATCTTTTTCAGATATGCTATGTTCTCCAAAATCAACATCATAATAAAATCCATTTTCAATTGCAGGTCCAATAGTAAGTTTTACACCACTATAAAGTTCCTCTATTGCCTGAGCTAAAACGTGTGCACTAGAGTGCCAAAAAGCAGTTTTTCCTTCATTATCTCTCCATGTATATAAAACTAAAGAACCATCAGTGGTAAGCGGAGTTACCGTTTCAACAGTTGTACCATTAAAGTTCGCAGAAATAACGTTTCTAGCAAACCCCTCACTAATGCTCTTCGCAACATCCATTGGCGTAACGTTTTTTTCAAACGTTTTTACAGTGCCATCTGGTAAAGTAATATCTATCATTAAAATAAATTAAGTTCAGTTCACAAAGATAGGAGTATAAAAAGTTACATACAATATATATGTTGGTAATATTTATGTTTAAACATTTCCTAATTAATATTTTTATTCTAAGTTGATATTTTTTGTTATATAGTAATGTGCTTATTACTAAATTTTCTTTAAGATAATTATAATATTAAGATTAAAGCTTGAGAATTTTTAGTTACTAAGTAAGTAAACAGTCTATTAAATTAAAAAAGGATGTCCCATATTAAATAGGGAAATATATTTTTTAGAAAAAGAAAGTAGTTTACTGTAAAAAAAATAATAAAGTATTTTATAACGCAATACACTATTA